>JVKJ01000001.1 GCA_001054945.1 Corynebacterium falsenii
TTTGGCAGCATCAACCAGCCCCCGTTTGGTCGGGTGGTGTGGTTGATGCTGCCTTTCCGCATATATGGGGGGATGGGTACCCACTCTGGATGCGGGGGCGCACAGGCTGAGGGACGTTGATACTGCAACACCCGGGAGTACTGGGCCTTTTCCTCGTATATTCGGTCGACGCAGCGGATATGATAGTGGAGCTTCAACCTCCACCGTGCTCCTCTTTAAGTAAATTCAATGCATTGACGTGGGCACCTTGCATACAAGGATGATTTCTGCATGAACACCTCCTTAATCCCGGCGGCGCGAGCTGTCCAGCTGCGCAAATCTTACGGCGAGGGGAATAGCGCTGTCACCGCCGTGGACAACATCGATATTGATTTTGATGCGAATCGTTTCACCGCGATCATGGGGCCTTCGGGCTCGGGGAAGTCCACGCTCATGCACTGCATGGCAGGACTGGACTCTCCGACCAGTGGTCAGGCTTTTATCGGTGATACCGACATTTCTCAATTATCCGACAAGGGCCTGACCACCCTTCGCAGAGACCGGCTGGGCTTCATTTTCCAATCGTTCAACCTCGTGCCCACGCTCACCGCCGCGGAGAACATCACCCTGCCGTCTGAGGTAGCCGGGAGAAAGGTGGATGGGGAGTGGTTCGATGAGGTCACTCGTCGGCTCGGTTTGACCGGTCGATTGAACCACCGCCCGTCAGAACTGTCCGGTGGTCAGCAGCAACGCGTGGCCTGCGCTCGCGCTCTGGTTTCCCGTCCCCACATCATTTTCGGAGACGAGCCCACGGGCAACCTTGATTCAAACAGCTCCGCTGAGGTCTTGAACATTCTGCGGACTGCCGTGGATAAGGATGGCCAGACGGTCGTAATTGTGACCCATGACCCGCGGGCCGCCTCTTATGCCGACCGGGTGGTGTTCTTGGCCGATGGCCGCATCGTCCACGAGCTAGACGATCCCTCGACTGATGAAATTCTGCGGACGATGTCTAGCTTGGAGGCGCTGTAAATGGCCAGTGGCTTTCAGGCCATGCGTCGCGTGAGTATCCGCAACATTCTGGCCCACAAGGTCCGCCTTGTGCTGACCGTTCTTGCCGTTACCCTTGGAACAGCCTTTATCGCGGGTTCCTTCATGTTTACGGCTTCCCTTTCTTCTGCTTTCGACAGCATTGCGACCGATACGGTCGGGTCAGTCGATGCGATTGTCTCTGCGGATAAAGACAAGGGTGGGGCACTTCCACCCGATACGGACAAGCAACTCCGTGACCGTCCGGATGTCGCGGCAGTGAATTCAGCTCAGCAAAAGATGGTGGTTCTCGCCCGGCAAGACGGAACCGCTATCCAGACGGGTGGTGCCCCTTCAGTGCTGAGTCCCTGGTACCCACCAGGTGATTCGGTGGGCTCACCCACACCGATGGCCGAAGGGAAGAATCCTCAAGGTCCGTCCGAGGTGGTCATCAACGATTCCGCCGCTCAGCAACACAATGTGCATGTCGGCGACAAGATGCTGATGGTGGATCCCCAGGGCCGCCATGAGGTGACAATCAGCGGCATCTATCACGTTGACCTTGCAGGAGGAGGATTCCTGCGGCTCGGAATGGAAGCGCAGGCGTTTCAACAGACCGTGATGCACGGTATCCCGGCAGATTCCTATCACCTGCGTGCCAAGCAAGGCACCTCGTCTGATCAACTGGTGCAAAGCCTCTCTACGGACTACCCGAATGCCAAGGTGGAAACGGGGAAGGCGGCTGCCGACAAGCTCACAAAGGATATTCGAAAAGCCTTGAGCTTCGTCAACTACTTCCTCATCGCGTTCGGCTTGATCGCGCTTCTCGTCGGCACCTTTATCATCGCCAATACGTTCTCCATGATCGTCACGCAAAGGACGAAGGAGTTCGCATTGCTCCGCGCACTGGGAGTGTCCCGCCGTCAGCTCACCGTATCTGTGGTCTTCGAGGCCGTGGTCATCGGTATCGTCGGCTCTCTGGTGGGCGTCCTCGCAGGCATCGGGTTGGTCCGAATTATTCGCACCGTGCTTGAGGCCACGGGGTCTGGACTCCCCGCTGGGGGAATAGGTTTGACGCCAGCATCTGTCATTATCCCGCTCATCCTCGGCGTGATCGTAACCGTCGCCTCGGCATGGGCACCGGCCCGAAAGGCCGGAGCAATTCACCCCGTGGAAGCCATGCGGAGCGGCGACGCCAGCCGACAGGATTCCTTACGCGGCAGGACCATCTTCGGCGGAATTTTCCTCGCTATTGGCGCGGTCGCTGTGATCAGTGGCGTCCAACTCAAGGATTGGGAGACCTCCTCGCGCGCGATCCTCGTGGGCGTGGGGGCACTGCTCATGATCCTGGGAACCTTCCTAGTATCCCCAGCGCTGTCCAGAGTGATTGTTCCGGGCATCGGCTGGGTGATCGGGGCACCCTTCGGAGCTGTGGGGAAGTTGGCGCGCACGAACTCCCAGCGCTCTCCTCGGCGGACGGCGACGACGGCGTTCGCTCTCACTCTGGGAGTGATGCTGGTGACCACCATTGGAATGCTCGGTGCGACGATGAAATCAAGCGTGGGGGACATGACCAATGAGTCTGCACTGTGGGACTACAGGGTCACGGCGCCGGAAAACGGGCAGTTTCCAATCCCGAACCAGGCGATTGACGATCTCCATGGCATCAAGGGCATTGGGGAGATGGAGGAGTATGGGCTGGCCGAGGTGCAGCTGGGTAAACCGGTGACCGGAATGCCGCCCGGGACGAGCTTCTACGGTGACAATGATCCGAGTAAGTTCGAAAGGCTCACCGTCACCGGAGGAAGCCTGGACCTGACGAAGCCAGGATTCATCGCGGATACCGCCACCGCCGAGAAGAGCGGGTGGAAGATCGGGCAGAAGGCGCCGATGAAGATCCGGCAGACCACGGTGGAACTTCCTCTCCTGGGAACCTATGAGAAGACTCCTTCCACTGGCCCGGTGATCATCTCCAAGGCTGCGTTGGAGCCGTTGCGCGCGCCCGGGCAACCGCTTTCTACTGACGGAGCCGTGCGGCCGCTGTTCGCCTTGGTGAAGGCAGCTCCCGGAAGTTCACGCGACAAGAGCTCAGAGCTGCGTTCGGAGCTGGAAAAGGCGATGAAGCCCTATATCGTCGTGCAGGTCATGGATCCCACGGAATTTTCAGGGCAGAGCGGAAAAACGATTGACCAGATGCTCAACATCCTCTACGGATTGCTGGGGCTGGCCATCGTCGTGGCCATCCTGGGCATCATCAACACGCTTGCCCTCAACGTGATCGAACGCCGCCAAGAGGTGGGTATGCTGCGCGCGATTGGCACGCAGCGAAAGCAGATCCGCTGGGTGATCACCTTGGAAGCGGTGCAAATCGCGGTCTATGGCGCCCTGTTGGGAGTGGGCATCGGGCTGTTCCTGGGGTGGGCCTTCATCAAGGTGCTGTCCGGCGAAGGCCTGGGCACGGTCGTGTACCCGTGGGGCGAAGTCGCGGCCATGATGATCGGGTCCGCGATCATCGGCGTGATTGCTGCCCTGTGGCCCGCGGTGCGCGCTTCTCGGACCCCGCCGCTAGACGCGATTGCCGAATAGCTGAACTCAGGCGACCACGGAGGGCTCCGTAGAATGTCGGTATGACGACACCGCAGAATTCCGACATCGCGAGCCTTCCCGGAACTGGTGGGGATGTCCAAGAGGGGGTGGATATCCTCACGCCCAGTGAGCAGTACACACAGCTCGTGGAGTTCTTTGAAGACAATTACGCGGATATCATCGCCTCTCTTCGCGAGGACGCGGGGCGGCCCTACACCGACCGCGGTGAGTTGGTACCCGCCGAGCTGAAGGACGATACCGAGCGCATGTGGGCCCGAGTGCCCGACCTGCTCACCCACTCGAGCCAGCTGGTGCTGGGGGCTGGGCTGAACCATTCGATGCCCCAGGTCGCTTTCACTCGCGAGGGGGTGGACGCCACCGCCTGGGCGGAATATTCAGACCAGCAACTTCCCGCCGGAGTTAGTGCCACAGTGCTTCGACCGACGTCGGCCACTGCAGGGGATAGCCAAAGCACGGTGGCTATCGCGCTCCACGGCGGACCGGGCTGGTTTGGGGATGCGGAATCCCACGAGCAATTGTGGCAGCCGCTGTTCGCAGCCATTGCACAACAGTCTGGGTGCACCATTATTGATGTGACGTACCCGTTGCCGGTGTATGGGTCCTGGGAAAACACCCGGCAGGCGGTATCTGCCGTGGCTGAGGCCGTAACACGCATCCACGGCTCAGCTCCCGGCATCGTCTCCTTTGGAAGTGGCTGGCTCGCGGCGGCCGATGTCGCCGAGCAGGCGCCATGGATCGCGGCGATGACTCCGCGCATCGCGCCCGACAGCTCACTGTCGCTGGATTCGGTTCCGGTACACATCTGCGTCGGAAAGTACGATACGCGGGGAACGGAAGCCACCGTAGCTCGCGAATTTTTCGAGGGCGCGGGTGCCACCGTGGCGTTCGAGGAATGGGAGAGTGGGCACATGATTGCGGCTCCCACCGTGTGGCGTGAGCGCGTGCAAGGGGTAGCCGGGTGGATCGCTGAACAGATTTCTTAGCCTAAATTTACAAATCGTTGAACGATAAAATATAGTCTCTTGCGTTAGTGATGTGCATCACCACCTGAAAGGCTCCATGATGTCAGACACACGAGCGGTACAGGCTGAGAAGCCCAACCAAAACTCCTCGATGCCCGTGACCAAGAGCGCCATCCTCGGCGCCATGTTCTTGATGGCCACCAGCGCCATCGGTCCGGGCTTCATCACCCAAACCAGTAAGTTCACCTATGATCTCGGCGCTGCTTTCGCGTGCGCAATCCTGATCTCCATCCTCGTCGATATCGCTATTCAGCTCAATGTGTGGCGCGTGCTGGGCGTGTCCGGCATGCGTGCCAACGAGCTGGGCAACGCGGTCTTGCCCGGCCTGGGCTGGTTCATGGGCGTGGTGGTGTTCGTCGGCGGGCTGGTGTTCAACATCGGCAACATCGGCGGCGCTGCCCTGGGTATGAATTCGATGCTGGGTCTTGATCCCCGGCTTGGCGGCTTCATTTCGGCGGTCATCGCGGTGTTGGTCTTTGTTTCCAAGCGGGCGGGACTGGCTCTGGACCGCATCGTGGTCGGCCTCGGCGCGATCATGATCTTGATGATGTTGTTCGTGGCCATTAAGTCGGCACCGCCGGTGGGGGACGCATTGCGCAGCACCGTTGCTCCCGACAAGTTCGATCCGGTTGTCGTGACCACCATCATTGGCGGCTCGGTCGGCGGTTACATTACTTTTGCCGGTGCCCACCGCCTGATCGATTCCAAGATGACCGGACCGGAGAATGCGAAGGAGATCGGCAAGGTCTCCGTCCTGGGCATCGTGGTCACTGGCGTGATGCGCGCCCTGCTCTTCCTGGCCGTGCTGGGCGTGGTGGCCAGCGGAGTGGCTTTGAACCAGGACAACATTGCGGCCGATGCCTTCCGCCACGCTGCCGGTGAAATCGGTGTTCGCGTGTTCGGTCTGATCCTGTGGGCAGCCGGCCTGACCTCCGTCATCGGAGCGTCCTACACGTCGATCACCTTTGTGACGAGCCAGAATGTCAAGCCCCGCACCCGCAACTGGATGACCGTGATCTTCATCGCTGTGTGTGCCGCGGCCTTCCTTATCATGAACAAGGCGCCCCAGACGCTGCTGATCTTCGCCGGTGCTTTCAACGGCCTGATCCTGCCAATCGGCTTCGGCGTGGTCCTGTGGGCAGCCACGATGCGCTCTGACCTGTTGCACGGCTACAAATTCCCGAAGGTCCTGTTGGCAATCGGCTTCATCACGTGGATCGTGACTGTGTGGCTGGGCTGGCAGTCCTTCTCCGGCATCACGGAGCTGTGGAACTAGCTCCTAGGTGAGCGAGGTGCCGAGGCACCTCCGTGCCCGGCAGATAAAGCCCCGGCTCCGCAGACACTCTGCGGAACCGGGGCTTTGCTGTGCGCTACTGCGCCTGCCCACGAGCACTATTGTGCGCCGTACACGGCCTCCTCCGGCAGCAGCTGGATGATCTTTGAGCGCGTATCCAGCAGAGAATTGCGTAGGAGCTCGGTGGCAATGAACCGATCACCATCCTGCAGCGCGGTGACAATGGAGCGATTGACCGGGACATACTCCGAGTGGAATTCAGGGATGGTGCAGGAAGCTTTGAGGAACATCAATCGCATGAGCGCCAGGATGTCCCCGAACTTCTCGTTCATCATCTCTGACCCCGCGGAGTTCATGATGGATTGGTGGAACTTCTGGTTTCGGTCAGCAATCACTTTGGGCTGATCAGCGTGGAGGGCCTGCTCTGCTTCAGACACAATCCGGTCCAGCTCATCCACATCCAACTTTTCTCCCCACATCAGGGCAGCTGGCTCCACCACAGAACGCACCGTGTATACCTCTTGGCCGTCGGCAGCGGTCAGTGAGGAAATGAATACCCCGCGATTGGGCACGCGAGTGACAAGCCCCCGTTCAGCCAACGCGGCGAAGCTTTCCCGGAGGGTATTCCGGGAAATGCCGAGTTCAGAGGCGATGTCGCTCTCATTGAGCTTGTAGCCCGGGGCGTACTCACCCCCGGCTATGGCCTGCTGGATGTGCTCGGCTGCCGATATTGTTCGCATACACCCAGCATAAAGGTCCCCTATTTCAGGGTTGCGATGACATCACCCTGGGAGACGGAATCCCCCTCGTTGATGTTGCTGAGGCTGACGGTACCGGCGCTCTTCGCGGTGATCGGGGATTCCATCTTCATGGCCTCCACGATGGCCACGGTCTGGCCCTCCTTAACCTCAGCGCCGTCCTCGACCTTCCAGGCCAAGAGCACACCGGTGTATGGGCAGGTGATTTCTCCCGCTGCGCCGGTGGCCTCCGGTGCTCCGCCTTGAGCTGAACCAGCGCTCGAGGCGGATGCGCCAGCGGACTGCGAGTTGGCTGCGCTCGCCAGCAGATGGCTGGGGAAGGCGATCTGGTGCAGGCGTCCGTCGATCTCTACGGAGACGTTCGTGCGATCCACGTACATCGCTTCGACATCTTCGTGACCGCCGCCGAAGCCCGGCTCGTACTCCTTATCGACCCAGTCGGTGTAGACGTGCAGCTCATCACCAGCGAATGCCGGATGCTCAACGATGTCCCGGTGGAAGGGGAGAACCGTACGCACGCCGCGGATCGTGATCTCGTTCAGCGCGTCCTTCGCACGCGCCAATGCCACCTCGCGGTTCGGGCCGCGCACCACCATCTTGGCCATCAGCGAATCGTAGTTGCCGGAAATGGAAGAGCCGGAACGCACGCCGGAATCCACGCGAATGCCTGGTCCTGTGGGGGCCTCGAAGGTGGTGACGGTCCCGGGGCATGGGACGAAGCCATTGGCGGCGTCTTCCGCATTGAGACGGAACTCGAAGGCGTGACCGTGAGGTGTTGGGTCCTCGGTGAAGGACAATTGTTCGCCGGCCGCGATGCGGAACTGCTCGGCGACAATGTCTGTACCGGTCACCTCTTCGGTGACGGGGTGCTCCACCT
Organism: Corynebacterium falsenii; assembly: GCA_001054945.1. Classification (GTDB taxonomy): domain Bacteria; phylum Actinomycetota; class Actinomycetes; order Mycobacteriales; family Mycobacteriaceae; genus Corynebacterium; species Corynebacterium falsenii_A. The sequence goes on from JVKJ01000001.1 coordinate 7,567, forward strand.
GCACGCGGGTGTTGACCTCCAGGAAGGACACAGTGCCGTCCTCGGCAACGATGTACTCGACCGTGCCCGCACCGGTGTAGTTCGCTGCGCGGCAGATCTCGCGAGCTCCTTCGATGATCCCGCGATTTTGTTCATCGGTCAGGAAGGGGGCCGGAGCCTCCTCAACCAACTTCTGGAAGCGGCGCTGCACAGAGCAGTCGCGAGTTCCAACGACCACAACGTTGCCGTGCGTATCGGCCAGCACCTGGGCCTCCACGTGGCGGGGCTTGGTCAAGAACTTCTCCACGTAGCACTCGCCACGGCCGAAGGCTGCCACGGCCTCGCGCCCGGCCGAGGCGAAGCCCTCCTCGATGTCCTCCATGCGGTTGACGACCTTCAAGCCGCGCCCGCCGCCGCCGAAGGCAGCCTTGATAGCGATGGGGAGGCCGTGCTCTTCAGCGAAGTCGCGTGCCTGTTCCCAGTTATCGATCGGGTCGTCCGTGCCCGGTGCCAGAGGCGCCCCGACTTCGGTGGCCAGCTGGCGGGCCTGGACCTTGTTACCCAGGGTCTCGATGGCCTCGGGCGAGGGACCAATCCACGTCAGGCCGGCGTCCATCACCGCGCGGGCGAAGTCTGCGTTCTCGGAGAGGAAACCGTAGCCAGGGTGCACGCAGTCAGCCCCGGTGCGGCGGGCAATCTCCAGCAGGGCCGGCACGTTCATATACGTGTCTGCCGCGCTGGATCCCTTCAAACCGTAGGCTTCGTCTGCGACGGTGGGGTGCACGGCGTCGGCGTCTGCCTCCGAATACACGGCAATGGACCGAATCCCCAGATCGCGGGTTGCGCGGGCGATGCGAACGGCGATTTCCCCACGATTGGCGATGAGGACGGTCTTCAGCTTGAGATCGTTTGCCACAGAAGTGGTGCGTGCGTGCTTAGTCATGTTGAGAGTCCTTTTCAGTCGTGGAGGGGTGCGCGGTGTTCGATGGGGGCGTCTGAGAGCGCAAGGATGTGGTCGGGGCGTCGTCCGGGTCGATGAAACTGAAGTGGACTGAACTACCCGGAGGCAGTTGTCCAGCCTTGTCCATGTCCTCGGAGATGACTGTCGCGATCACTGGGTATCCGCCTGTGACGGGGTGGTCGGCGAGGAACACGACCGGGAGCCCGTTCGGTGGTACCTGGATCGAGCCGGCGACCACGCCTTCGCTAGCCAGCTCGGAGGTATTCTTCCGCTCGAGCGGCTGGTCGCCGTCGTTCAGGGTCAGGCGGAGGCCCACGCGGTTCGATTGCCCGCTGACTTTCCACTCTAGTTCCGTGAACCGCTGGAGTTCCTCGGCGGTGAACCAATCGTCACGTGGTCCCGCCACGCAGCGGAGGGTGGAGGTGGGTTCGTACGGGTTGACCACGTGAGGATCAACGGATCCCTTCACCCGGTCAGCCTTCTTCAACTTGCTGCCGCTGGAGATCGGGGCTGGGCCGAGTCCGGAGAGAATGTCCGTAGCGGAGGAATCCAGCACGGTCTCCGCCGCGAAACCGCCTCGAACGGCGACATAGTTGCGCATGCCGGACGTAGCCGCGCCGATGCTCAGTTTCTGGCCCGCATTGACAGCGAGGGGGCGCGCCAGGTCAACCGGGCGCCCGTCGAGGGAGATCGGGGCGATAGCGCCGGTGACCGCGAAGACTGCGTCCACAGCGGCGGTCAGGGTGAGGCCGCCAATGTTTTCCAGCACTGCAGCGCTGGACTCGTTGCCCACGACGGCGTTGGCCGCCCACGCCGAGGATCGATCCACCGCGCCGGAGGCTGTCACACCCATGTCACCGTGTCCACCACGCCCGTAGTCCTGGAAAAGGGTTTGCAGTCCCGCATCGTCCAGGGTCGCCACGGGGAACCCGGGGACGCGAGGGGTCGCTGCCTGCGTTGCTTCGTTCTTATTTGTGGACGCCACGTCGACCGCTTCTCGCACTGCCCGATACGTGACTGTATCGCCGGGGCTCAGCAAAGCCGGCGGTTGATTATCGGTGTTCCACATTGGGATGTCCGTGTGGCCGATGAGTTGCCATCCGCCAGGGGACTTGCGCGGGTAGACGGCAGAGAAATTGCTGGCCAGTGCCACAGCGCCGGCTGGTACTTCGGTGCGTGGCGAGCTGCGCCGGGGCATGTTCCAATCGACGTCGGAGTGTTGGTCTGCTGGAACGCAGTATGTAAAACCGGGCGCGAAACCGCCGAATGCGGCCGTCCACTGTTGACCGGTATGGGCTTTAATGAGCGCATCGGCGCTGAGCCCCAGGTGCGCAGCGGCGTCGTGGAGGTCTTCGCCGTCGTACACCACATCAATGGTGATGTTCTTGCTCTCACCCAGGTCAACGTTGCCTGGCTGGAAGGAACGCAAGGCTTCCGCCGCGTTGTGGGCGGCGCTTTGGCTTCGGAATTTCAGGAGAACGGTCTTAGCGGCGGCGATGATTTCGATTTGTCCGCTGGCGGGCTCTGCGGTCAGGGCTGCGTGCCACGTCATGGACTGTTCGAGGTTGTCAAGCTCAATCAGCAGCGATCGAGTTCCAACGCGGAAGATCTGTGGAGTGGATGAGCTCATAGAACGCTACGCACCTCGATGTTTTTCTCCTTCAAAGTAGCCACGATTCGTTTGGTCATATCGATTGCGCCTGGGGAGTCACCGTGGACGCACACCGAGTCCGCATCGACCTGCAATGTACTGCCGTCTACTGCGGTGAGGGTGCCGGTGCGGGCGAGGTGGGCAACGCGTTCAGCCACCTCTTGCGGGTCGTGCAGAACGGCATTGGGTTCGCGCCGGGAGACTAGTGTGCCATCCGAGTTGTAGTTGCGGTCGGCGAAAGCCTCGATAATGACGCGGAGGCCAGCCTGCTTGGCAATGTCAACGGCCACGCCACCGGGGAGCAGCATGAGAGCCAGGTGTGGATCTACGGCCTTGACAGCCTCCACCACGGCCGTGGCGTGAGCCTCGTGGTGGACGATGGTGTTGTACAGAGCACCGTGGGGCTTGACGTACTTGATTTCGGTGCCGTTGACCCGAGCGAGTGTGGCGATGGCACCAATCTGGTACATGATCTCGGCCTTCAATTCTTCGGCGGAGTAGTCCATGAAGCGTCGGCCGAAGCCCGCCGGATCGCGGTAGGCGGGGTGCGCCCCAACCGTCACGCCGTTCTTCGCTGCGGCTGCCAGGGTGGCAGAAATATCTTTAGGGTCACCGGCGTGAAAGCCACAGGCCACATTGGCGCTGGAAATGAGGGACATCATGGCGCCGTCGTCTGCGACGGGGTTGCCCGCTGTGGTTTCACCCAGATCGGCGTTGAGGTCAATGGTTGGCGTGTCTTGCTCGGCCACGACGACATCTCCTTGCCAGATTGTTGAACAATTTCTCGCTCAGTGTAGTCCTCGGACCGCGATCGTGTGAAACCAGTCACCATTCATCGCAGTCCGTGCAGTGGGTTACTCAAACCTCTAAGATACTCGCGCGCCACACGCCGATGCACCTATCCCTGGGAAGTAGCGGGCTCTTCGTCCACGTGGTCGGGTTCGTGGACCTCGATGTATTCACGGGTCTGCAACAACAGGCCGATGGAGATCAGGATTAGCAGTACACACAGGAAATAGGGCACGCCTTCACCGACATTCTCGCCGAGGGATGTGGCGGTAATGGGAGCCGCTGCGCCGCCGATCCAACGGACGAAGTTGTAACCCGCGGAGGCCACCGGCTGGGGTGCAGTGGAGATGGACATCGCCATTTCCGTGTACATGGTGTTATTGATGCCCAAGAGCGCACCGGAGATAATCACCAGAACGATCACCACTGGCGTCACCTTCCAGAACAACCCCAGCAAGAGGAACACCAGCAACAGTCCTGCGAGGGTGAGGAGCGTGGTGTTTGCGGTGCCCACCCGATTCTGGATGATCGGGGCGATGAATACGGAGAAGATCGCGAGCGCCACGCCCCAACCGAAGAACACGGCGCCGATGCCGTAGGGGCCGAAGCCCAGGATGAACGGGGTGAAGGCGAGGATTGTGAAGAAGCCACAGTAATAGAAGAGTGCGGAGACGGATACGCCCAGGAGACCGCGGTGCTTTAGAGCTCGAAGAGGGTCGAGTACGGAACTCTTCTTCGCCGGGGGAGGGGTGGCGGGGAGCTTAAAAATCAGGACGAGGAATGCGAAACCCATCAGGACAGCGGTTCCGAAGAAGGGGGCTCGCCAGTGGATGCCTCCCAAGATGGCGCCCACGAGGGGGCCTGTCGCCATTCCCAGCCCCAGGGCTGCCTCATACAGGATCACAGCCACGGCCTTTCCTCCCGTGGCTACGGCAACGATCACAGCCAGGGCGGTCGCGACGAACAGCGCGTTACCCAGGCCCCAGCCGGCGCGAAATCCGATCAGTTGGCTGACCGAGTTCGAGGTGCCTGCCAATCCAGCGAAGATGACGATCAGTGCCAGACCGGTCAGCAGGGTTTTCTTCCCGCCAATGCGTGAAGAAAGGGCACCGGTCACAAGCATCATCACGGCAGTCAGGGCGAAGTAGCTGGTAAATAGAAGCGACACCTGAGCCGCGGAAGCGTGCAGGTTCTTGGCGATGGCCGGGAGGATCGGGTCTACCAGCCCGATCCCCATGAAAGCGAAGACGCAGGCCAGCGCGGTGACCCACACCGCAATGGGTTGTTTTTTCATACTCTATCCATTCGATTCAGATTTGGGATTCTTGAAGTTCAGGAAGTTGTTTGCGAGCTCGCGCAGCACCGGCAGGCCCTCCGCCAGGCGGTCGCGGTCCTGGGGGGTCAGGGTCGCCAGGACCTTCGCGACCTCGGAATTCTTGAGGCGGTTGTTCTTCTCGACGGCGGCCTTGCCCTCTTCTGTCAGGTGCACGACCGACGAGCGTCGATCCGTGGTGCTTGGGGCTCGCTCGATCAAGTTGAGATCGGCTAGCCGATTAAGGTGCTGACTCATGGTGGGCTGGGAAACGTCCTTCAGCTTCGCCAGCAGCGTGACGGGCTTTGGCCCCTCGACCAGGGTGTTCAGCGTGGCTAGCTGGGAGGGGGTGATTTCGGTGTGCCCGTGGAGGAGGCGCATCATGTGGACGCCACTGCGTATCGCCGTGCGAGTATCGGCCGCGAGCGGCAGGAGGTGTTCGAAGTCCTCGTCATGGTCAGCCATGACCATCACGCTAATGCATAGCTCCGCTATGTAAAAATTGCGTACAAAATAACCCCCGCACGCCGGCGGGGGATGTGCACTAATCCAGCGGGAGGATGTTGCGCTTGGTGGCCAGGACCTCATCGCAGCGTCCGAGGTTGGCCTCGAGCTCTTCCCACTGAGAGGTGGGGATAGCTCGCTCTGCCGAGGACCATACCGATTCGTCCGGGGTTCCCCAGGCCACTGGCATCGGGGAGATCTCTTCGAACTGGTCACGGCTCTTCAAGGTGCGAACACCAGTGACGGCCATTGATGGCACACGTGCTCCCACCTCGCGGGGCACGCCGGGGATGGACGTCACCACGCGGGTCACCAACGCGGGGGACAGGAAGCGTCCGTTGCGCACAGAGGGAGCATTGACATTGGCGTCCACAAGGGCCAGTAGAACCACGTCGCGTGCGTTGACCTGCGCGACCACGGCGGGGGTCAGTGCATACATGTCGTAGTACTGCTGCGGACTACCCATCGCCTTAGGCAGGAAAGGGATCACAAGCAGACACAGCACGGCGAACCCGCCCAGAGCGACCGAGGCCAGCAAGGTGATGGTGGAGTGCTTTACGACCAGGTTCAGGATCACGATCGCCAGAATCAGCAGGGCAGCCAGAACCCCCGCGGAGATTTGGGTCTGTCGGGAATCGCGGAAAAACTCGTTGTGCTTTCGCGCGTAGTCCTCATCGACGGGGAAATTAAATTCAGTCACGAGATTCCTCTATCTTGTCTGTGCTCTGCTGTGGCTCGCTGGTCTCTTGAGGCGTACCGGTATCTTCGGGAAGGTCCGGGAGGTCGAAGGAATCGATAATCCGATACCCGTAGCCCTGTTCCGCGAGGAAGCGCTGCCGGTGCGCCGCGTAATCCGCATCCAAAGTATCGCGGGCGACGACCGAGTAGAAGAAGGCGCCGCCGCCCTGCGGTTTCGGGCGCAGGATCCGGCCGAGGCGCTGCGCCTCCTCCTGGCGGGAGCCGAAGGTGCCGGAGATCTGAATAGCAACGGACGCGCCGGGCAGATCAATGGAAAAGTTTGCCACCTTGGACACGACCAGGGTTTGCACCTCACCGTCGCGGAACTGCTGGTATAGCTTCTCCCGCTTCGCGGTGCCGGTTTTACCGTCGATCACGGGCACCCCGAGCTCCCCGGCGATCTCTTCGAGCTGGTCGATGTAGGCGCCGATGATCAAAGTTGGCTCATCGGGATGCATTGCCAGGATCTTCTTGACAACCCGGGTCTTCGTGGGAGTTGTGGCGGCGAGTCGATACTTGTCGGACTGCTCGGCGGTGGCGTACATCATCCGTTCCGCCTCCGTCAGCTGAACTCGGACCTCGGTGCAATCTGCAGGGGCGATCCACCCCTGGGCTTCGATGTCCTTCCACGGCGCGTCATAGCGCTTTGGGCCAATGAGGCTGAACACGTCGCCTTCGCGACCGTCCTCGCGGACCAGGGTGGCGGTCAGCCCCAGTCGACGGCGAGATTGCAGGTCGCTGGTCATCCGGAACACGGGGGCGGGGAGCAGATGGACCTCGTCGTAGATGATTAACCCCCAGTCCCGTGAATCGAAAAGCTCGAGTGCACGGAACTCACCCTTCGTCTTCCTGGTCACCACCTGGTACGTCGCAATTGTGACCGGACGGATCTCCTTCTTCTCACCGGAGTATTCGCCGATTTCCTCGGCCGTCAGAGATGTCCGTCGCACCAGCTCGTCCTTCCACTGGCGCCCAGCGACGGTGTTGGTCACCAGGATTAGGGTCGTTGCCTTGGCCTTCGCCATGGACGCCGCACCGACCATCGTTTTCCCCGCGCCACAGGGCAGGACCACTACGCCGCTGCCGCCTTCCCAGAAGCTATCGGCAGCCATCTCCTGGTAGTCGCGCAGCTGCCACTGTTCGATTTCCTGAGACAGCTCGATGGGGTGCGCCTCGCCGTCCACGTACCCGGCCAGGTCCTCTGCCGGCCATCCGACCTTGAGTAGCTCCTGCTTCAGCCGCCCACGTTCCGAGGGGTGAACGACCACCGTGTCTTCGTCGATCGCCTCGCCGAGCATGGGTTTGATCTTCTTGTGGCGCATGATCTCCGTCAGCACCGCTCGGTCGGTGGTTTCCAGGACCAGCCCATGGGCGGGGTGCTTGGACAGGGTCAACCGCCCGTACCGCTCCATGGTCTCGGCGATGTCGATGAGCAGCGGCTGCGGAACCGGAAACCGGCTGTAGGTTTCGAGCACGTGCATGACCTGTTCCGCATCGTGCCCTGCTGCTCGTGCATTCCACAGCGCCAGGGGAGTGATCCGGTAGGTGTGCACGTGTTCTGGGGCCCGCTCGAGCTCTGCGAAGGGGGCCAGCGCATTGCGCGCGTCCTGCGCAGAGGGGTGGTCGATTTCCAACAACACTGTCTTATCGGATTGCACAATCAGTGGGCCGTCGCCGAGGGGCACGTGGGCATCTCCGTTCACTCTTGGGTGCAGGTTCGCTGTTGTTTGAGGACGCCAACGCGGGGCGATCCAAAGTTCTGATTATAGCTTTCACGTCTGTGCTCGTAGAACCCCAAAGAGCTCTGACCAGTGCCGTGCAAAATTGTGTCCAAGACTTAATCAAAGTGTGATCGCTTATGACGTCGATGGCTTTTATGGTGGATGGGAATGCAACAAAGACCTCCTGCACCCGAGACCAAAGGAATGGTTATGTTCACCCGAGGAAAGAAGTCTGTTCGCCCAATCGCTGGTGCTGTGATTCTGGCAGCAGGCACCTTTTTTGGCGGCGCGTCGATCGCTGCAGCGGATACTCCTCCAGTCAACGGTGCCCCCGCTTTCAGCGGTGAGGATTCTGCTGTCCAGCCCAAGCCCGGGATGCCAAGCCTGCACGAGTTGACGGCGGCAATGAACAATCACGATGCCGTTCAGTACGCCATTGCAGATGCCGAGCACGTTCACCAGCATGAGCTGCTGGGTGACGTTCAGTGGATCGACGACACCCACGCACAAGCATTCCGCGCGCCGGATGCCACCATGGAATCGGACAACATGTCGATCATGATCCTCAAGAACTTCGCGGAAACTCGCGGCGTGGACCTGCAGGTCCTGTCCGAATACTAAATCCGCGTGCGCCCGCTTGTCGCGAGCGCCTGAGAAGGCGGGCTCTCCTAGACGCCCCTCGTAACGTTCCTTAGCGAGGGGAGGAGCGATGTTCCGCCCCTGCGATGCGGGACAGGGGAATGCTTAACTTTCGCCCGCTATCTGCCACGATCCCCACTACGCCGGTGGCGTCGTACAAGACGATTTCCATCCATTCTTGGTGGAGCGCGCCGTCTTCGTCCACGAAGTGGATGCGGACGGCTTCTTCGTTGGTGTAGGCCTTTTTGAGGCAATCTCGGATGTCCTGGATGTCCCGTATAACCGCGGTATCGAGGTCATCGGTTCCATCCTCGGACCGGCTGTTGATTCGCATCTCTAGGAGGGAGCGGAGATCTGCCACGGTCTCTCCTTCTGCCGCTTCCCACGCTGTGCCGTCGGCTAGCATGGGCGCGGAAACGAGGGGGATCGTCGAGGTCTTACGCGCCACCGTGCTCGTCGATGTTTCGGACGCTCGGTAGGTATCCGTGATGAGATAACGCAGCGACTGCGGTACAGACTCTAGGCCACCGGGGCTCATGTGACTCAGGAAGTTTTCCAGTGACTCCGGTGTTTCGCCGCGGTCATAGGCGCGTTGGACCGAGGGCTTGGACACCCGCCACACACTGGCCATGCCGGCGGATTCCTGATCGGCGAATTGGCGGAGCATGGAGGCATCTGAGGAGCTGAGCAGGCCGGGAGCCATGATTGTGTGGTCGCCTTGGATGATCAACATGTTTACGGGGGCCGGCAGGACGTCCTCCAGGGCTTCGGTGAGCACGCTGAGTTGGGTTTCATGATCCGCCAACTCGTACTTACCGCTAGTGGCCCGCTGCAGGGCTGCCATTGCGGAGCTCGGCAGGCCCTGGGGTGCATGTGCGCTCGTGGCGGTGGAAAGCAGACCCAGAAGCTGGCACTCATCGATCATCGTGTTCCACGCTGCAACCGTGGTGGTGTAGGCCAAGTAAGGGCGAGTGCGCCACAGGAGTTCTTCTGGCGAGGCGAGGGGAGATGGCGTCCCAAAGAACAATGAACACGAGGACCGCAACTGGGCCGCATGATCCTTCATCAGGGACCCTTGGAGGGGTTTGGCCTCGGTAGATTCGATGAGCCAGGGGGAGTAGCGGGAACGGGACCAGCCCAGAAGCGCGAGGGCCCACTGGCGAGCGGTCGAGGAGTTCAGAAAATCCCGGGCGAGATTCGTTGTGGTCCACACCGTGGCATGGTCCGTAGCAGCGGGGGATCCGACATTGATGAATCCGCACTCAGCGGCGAGGGTAAGGGTCTGTTCGAGCTGATGGGCGGGCAGGTCGCGGCGGCGAGCCATCTCGGTGAGCTCCCGGGTGCCCACGCCGCCGGCAGTGAGGGGAGTAATGGGGTTTCTCGCGATGTCCTCCAGGAGCTCCTGCATACTCTGGAGGGCCTGAATAGCAGCGGAGACAGCGGTGGCGTCTACGCGCTCCTCGGAGCGGTGGGATTGTGCGGGGGCGTCGGGTTCCACCGAGGTATGAGTCGTGGGAGGCAGGAAGTCTCCCCCAGGGGGAGAGATGATCGTGCCAGCGAGGTGCGAGCGGACGCGTCCGGAGAGGCGCACGGTGCAATCGTCGAGCAGGTCCAGAACATCGGCCTCCACCATGGCGACCAGAGGGTGACGTTTGTCAGGGGACGGGTCTGCCAATGACTGCTCCATTGAAGAGGAATGCCCAATTCCCCCGTTGGACCACAAAGTGCGCATGAGTCGTTGCTGGCGCGGAGGGAGCGCGTCAATGGCGCTGGCCATTTCGCCTGTCGGGATGGCGGAACGGTGATAATCCGCGAGCATCCAGGGATGTGTGGACGTGGGTGTGAACCAGGTCAGCAGGTACCCAACCATGCGAAGTTCAGCTTCGTCGGCGGGAACCGGGCACTGGTTAAGGCAAAGGGTGGGGCCAAAGAGCCAGCCGTGCTCGGCGCACTGAGCGATTCCGACGCGAAGGTCGGCATCGGTGGGGGTGAGCTCAGCGGGGGTTGAGGTGATGTCGAGCAGATCGTGGGCGGTGTCCAGGACATCGCCCACAGTGGTGGAGGTGTACTGTGCGTCGAGCTCTGCCACAGCATGGAGAATGAGCAGCTGAATGCTGGTCGCTGGGTGCAGGACATGGGTTTTGGCCTGCTGTGAACGGCCTTGGGAGCCTGCGGTGATGAGCGCCAGAGGGTTTTCAGTGGGGGCAATGCGCCGAAGGCGCTGGAGGTAGTCTTCCAGCTCCTGATCGGTATGGCTGAGCAGCCACTTTTCCAGGGAAGGGACGTGGAGGCGCTGGTTCATGATCTATCTAGTCTAGCGGGTGTGCTTCTGGTGGGACGGCGAGTGATTGAGGGTGTGTTTTTTGGCCTGATGTGAGAAAATAACCCCATGTCGAACGTTGAGAAGCACAAGAAGGGCTACGTCGATCCGGGCTGGCCCACCAATGTCCCACACGGTGAGCACGCAGTGACGGAGCTCGTGGCTGGTAGCGCCGGCGCGCTGAGCCCTTATGGTGACCTCGATCTTCCGTTGGATCCGGCGACGCTGCCATATGTGCACCCGCACACGGTGATCAACCAGCCCCGCTAGAGCCTAAGAAGGCTAAAGGCCTTACAGCGTTAATCAACGCAAAGGCGGTGGACCAGGAATCCTGGTCCACCGCCTTTTTTGCGGGGTTAGCGGAAGCGCCGCGCGGGATTAGCGGGGCAGCGCCGCCTGAATCTGTGCAGACACGTCGTTGGCCTGAGCGGCATACTGATTAATCTGCTCGTTGTACTGATCCAGGGCGCCGTTCAGCTCCTGGCGGTGCTGAGCGTAGGTGTCCAGGACAATCTGAGGCAGAGGGAAGCCCGCAGCCTCGGCCTGGCCCTTCAGTTGGTTGAATACCTGGTCGATCGCGAGGACGTCATTTTGCTGAGCCAGGTCATTCACTGCCTGGTCCACGGATGGAGCGGAGGGGGCGCTAGCGGGCGCGGTGCGCTGCTCCGGGGCGGAGTTCAGGCCCAGCTTGGAGGAACAGGCAGGCCAAGCGCCCCAGCCCTGTCCTTCCAAGACGCGCTCTGCAACGGTGATCTGCTGCTCGCGAGAAGCCTGGTCGGCAGAGGGGGCGAACTCGGTGCCGCCGTAACCTGCCCAGGTGGACTGGGTGAACTGCAAGCCACCCTGGAAACCGTTGCCCGTGTTGATGGACCAGTTTCCGCCGGACTCACACTGTGCGAGCGCGTCCCAGTCGGAATCTGGCGCTGCAGACGCAGCAGGTGCGAGAGCTGCGGATGCGCCAGCCAGGGCGATGCCAGCGACAGCCAGGCGGGAGGAGGTGGAAAAAGCGGTGCGCTTGGTGTGGCGTCCCATAGTCGTGAGTGTCCCTTTCGGGGTGAAGATCACCCGTGTAGTTTCGTTATCTCTTGGCAATAGACGTCCATCCCCGGCGACAAACGATTTGTCCGGTGACGGTGCCCGGCAGGCGAAGCCCTTGCCTGTGGTCAGTCTCGAACAGTAGCGGTTGATAACGAAACAGTCACGCTGCGGACAGCGTCGATCCAGTTCGCCCGAGAAGCCGGAGGGTTCCAAAATGGGGTGTGCGCTGGAAGTTATCGAATTGAATCCATCTTGTTATCGAATCTTAATGTGATGAAGATCACATCATTGGGGCATGTAGGGTGAAACGGGTGTGAAAATTGGGACTAACTGAAGGTGGATCTGTGCCGACCGAGCGGAAAATTGGGATCGCCTTCATTTCGCGCTAAGCTATACGTTCCCAAATTTAGGTTTGAAGCATAAGAAGGTGAACCCATGCCCATTGGCAAGGTGAAGTGGTACGACGCAGATCGCGGATTCGGCTTTGTCTCCAACCCGGGAGATGAGGACGTCTATGTCGGCTCCCAAGTGCTTCCCGAGGGCGTGAATGAATTGGTCCCGGGGCAGCGCCTCGAATACGACTTCGTAGCAGGCCGCCGCGGGCCACAAGCTCTGCGCATCAATGTGCTGGACAACGGCCCCCGCCGTGCCCAGCACCGATTTAAGCCTGCACAGCTGCAGGAGATGGTTCAGGACACAATCACCGTGCTGGATTCTAAGGTGTTGCCCGCACTGGAAGCAGGGCGTCGTCCCGACAGGAAGGAAGCCCGCCCCATCGCGGACATTCTTCGTACCATTGCGCGCGAACTGGATGCTTAGCCCTAGATGCGAAGCCGCGCTGCAGATTGCGCCGTACTATCGATCAAGCCCCGCACATGCGGGGCTTGTTTTTGCTTATTTCTTAGGTGCGATGGACCACACCGTGGCCACCGGCGCTTGCTCACCCTGATCGTCTTCTCCTACTAGCAGCGAGTGAATTTCCACCACTGTTAAAGGAGAGGCCTTTCCAGAATCGTCCTTCTTCTCAGATTTCAGGGAGATCTTCACTTCCTTCTGCTCATTTGCGCGGAAGTAGTCCTCCGAGTTCGCCCCCTCGTTCTGGAAGATCTTCAGCATCGACCAGTCGTGGTCATAAACATCCTTCGGGATTTTCAGCGTCGCTTCCTCAGCCCCGCCGAAGTCCAATTCAAAAGGCTTGCCCTGGCCACAGTCCTTTGCATCGATCTCACATGTCGAATACGGCGGGATCTCCGTTTCCTTCCCGTTGATCACCGCCACGATGCGCTGGTCTTCCGGGGATTTCGTGTCCCGTTTATCCCGCCACTTGTTGAATCCCAGCACAGCCGCGACTACCACGGCCACCACGGCCACGATCGCCAGGAAGATCATCAACTGCCTGCGCTGCTGCCGCTTCCGCCGAGCCTTCTTGCTCAACTTCTTCGGGGCCGGCTGCGCCTCGCTCGTGTCATCTGAGGTCTTCTGCTCCTGAGTCACAGACGGCATTTTACCGGCCATAACTATTCTTCAAACTCCACCTCGTACATCGTGTCCCAATACTTGCCAGTCAGATAGAACCGATTGGTTCCAGGCACCGCCGCTATGCCATTCAGTACATCCGCGTGTCCTCGCTTAGCTGCCGGGAACTGCCCCTCGGTGTCCACAACTGCTTGGACCTCCCCGGTCTTGGAATCGATCCGCACGATCTTGTCCGATTGCCACACATTGGCCCATACGCTTCCGTCCGGCGTGCACTCCAGCTCATTGAGGTAATTCAGTGATTCGCCGCCGCTTTTCACCTCTACGCGCCGCCGCTCTTCAAAAGTCTGAGGGTCCCTCATAGTCAGCGTCCCCGAGCCGTCGGACATCACCAGTTCCGTCCCGTTAGAACACAGCCCCCAGCCTTCGCCCTGGTACCGGTACTCGCCGTCGCGATGGTCTCCACCGCGGTCTGAACCATTCGTATCCACGCTTAGGTCACTCAGATGCCGCCTGATGGCTACCCCCGATTTCCACGTAAGCTGCCACACCGTGTCCCCGTGGATGGTGATTCCCTCTCCAAACAGCTGGGGCGCCAGCCGTTGTTCCTGGCTCTGCTTGCCATCCACGGTGGTCTTATAAATTCGGGAGCTCCCGTATTGCCCGGTCCCGACCACCAGGTCACCGTTACGGGTGGCTTCGACTCCTTGGGTAAAGGACGCCGCATCCCACGGGTGTTCCGCGATGACCTTGACATGCAGCTGCTTCGCCGACCCGGCATCGAGACCGTCTGAACTGGGTTTCCACGTGCCGTCGCACGCCGCTATCGTCCCTCCGATCAACAGGGCTGCGACCGAAGCCGCCGTGACTCGTTGGCGATGGCAACGGCGAGAGCGGTGGCGTCCAGAATGATCCATATGAAATAGTGTGCCCTACCGTAGGCATAATGGTGAGGGTGAGTACCCGAAACAGAAGGCGCAACAACACGAGCGAACGCATTCTCTTCAGTAAAGAAGCACGAGCCATCGCGCGCGAGGCGCTGGAGGATCTCGGCGAGGGGGACGTCGGCGATCACCTCGGGGTGTCCTCGCCACAACCGGGGGAGGATGTGGCGACATCCGGGGCGATGGCGATCCATCGTTTCCGCTGCTCTGCCCCTGGGTACCGAGGCTGGGAGTGGATTGCGGTCCTGGCCACCGTGCCCGGCAGTGGGGAGATCACCGTCAACGAGGTGGCGCTCCAAGCCGGAAAGAAAGCGACCCTGGCACCGGAGTGGGTGCCTTATGAAAATCGTGTGCGACCTGGAGACCTGGGTCCGGGAGATCGGCTCCCGCCCCGGCGGGATGATGAGCGCCTGGCGGAGTGGAAGGACCTTGGGGGGAACGATGGCTTCCCGCGGAACCCCCGGTCGAAGCTGACGCTGAGCCGCGTGGGCCTGCAGGAGTCCCTCCAGCGGTGGCGGCAGGGAGAATACGGCCCCACCAGCGAGTTCGCTGAAAAGTCGACCGCGAAGTGCAAGACGTGTGCGTTTTATCTCCCGATCAATGACGTGGAGACGCATATGGGCGTGTGCACCAATGAGTTCTCTGCCGACGGCCACGTGGTGCAGGAGAGTTATGGCTGCGGGGCGCATTCGGATACGCAGGAGGAGACGTTGAGCACCTCGAATAAGGACTACGGGGTTTTCGACGACGGAATGTGAGTGTTTGCACTTCATGCCGCGGAAGTGGGATTCTGGTCATCGTTGAGACCACGACGAGGGGACCCGAATTCACATGGCGACAGAAGCAACAGATCGCGCTGCGACAGCGGTGGGAGGAACCGAGGAGTCGGGGCAGGCGGTTAACGGCCACGGGGCTGTAGACCGATTCTTCCGAATCTCCGAGCGCGGATCGACCGTGGGCACGGAGATCCGCGGCGGGGTGGTCACCTTCTTCGCCATGGCCTACATCATCATCCTGAATCCACTTATTCTGGGCTCTGGGGCGGACCGGACGGGCGCGGTGTTGGGTATCCCGGCTGTCGCGGCAGTCACGGCATTCGCTGCGGGATTCATGACGATCCTCTTCGGGCTCGTGGCCCGGTATCCCTTCGGCATCGCTGCGGGGCTGGGGATTAACACCCTGGTCGCCGTTACCTTTGTCGCCACCGAGGGGCTCACGTGGCCCGAGGCGATGGGGTTGGTCGTCGTGGACGGCATCGTCATCGTGGTATTGGCGATCACGGGGTTCCGCGAGGCGGTATTCAATTCCATTCCCGATTCGCTCAAGGCGGCCATTGGCGTGGGCATCGGCCTGTTCATCACCATGATCGGGCTGGTGGATTCCGGCTTCGTGCGCCGCATTCCAGATGCGGCCGGGACGTCAGTGCCCGTGGGATTGGGCATTAACGGCTCCATTGCCTCGTGGCCCACCCTGGTCTTCATCGTCGGCCTGCTCATCTGCGGTGCGCTCGTGGTTCGCAAAGTCCGTGGGGGACTGTTTATGGGCATTGTCGCGACGACCTTGTTCGCCATGCTGGTGGAGCACTTCACCAAGTCTGGCCCTTCCATGGTGGACGGCAAACCAAATCCGAAGGGATGGAACTTCGCTGTGCCGACGGTGCCGGATTCCCTGGGCGGGCTTCCGGACCTGCACCTGCTGGGCTCGGTGGACGTGTTCGGTGCATTTAGCCGAGTGGGCGCCCTCGCCGCCTCTCTGATGGTCTTCACGTTGGTGCTGGCCAACTTTTTCGATGCGATGGGGACCATGACCGCCCTCGGCAAGCAGGCCAACTTGATGGATCGGGAGCAGCGGCTGCCGAACCTGCGCACGGCCTTGGTGGTTGAAGGGGCTGGCGCGGTGGTCGGTGGCATGGCGTCGGCGTCCTCCAACACGGTGTACGTGGATTCCGCCGCGGGAATCGGCGACGGGGCACGCACAGGGCTGGCGAACATCGTCACCGGCTTGCTGTTCCTTTTCGCGATGTTCCTCACCCCGCTGTACGAGGTTGTCCCGATCGAGGCGGCTGCCCCCGTGCTGGTGATCGTGGGGGCCATGATGATCTCCCAAATCACGGAGATCGATTTCAGCCGCTTCGACATCGGATTCCCCGCCTTCCTGACAATTGTGGTGATGCCCTTCACGTATTCGATCGCAAACGGCATCGGTGTGGGATTCATCGCCTACGTGGTCATGGCCATCGTCAGCGGCCGCACCAAGAAGGTCCACCCGTTGATGTATGTTGTCGCCGCGCTGTTCGTCATGTACTTCGCCGTTGACCCCGTGCTGGATGCGATCAACCACTAATTCTCAACCATGACGTGCCCCCGGAGGATTCACAACTTTTCGCCATGCCAACCTCGCACCGCACCATCGAACCCATCAGCATCACCGACCCGGACGACCCACGCTTGGACGACGTCCGAAACCTAAACTCCTCTGATTCCCGACCTGATTCTCGGGACGGGAAAGGACTGGTGATTGCGGAGGGCAATCTCGTGGTGCCACGGTTGTTCGCGTCCCCCTACCCGGTGCGCACAGTCGTAGGCTTCGAAGGGAAGGTCGCCGAATTTTTGGACGCCACTGCCAGCGACCCGGTTACCCAACACCAATGGTGCCGGGACAACCCGCCGCGGGTGTACCAGGTAACGCGGGACGTGTTGAAGCAGGTCGTGGGATTCGACATGCACCGTGGGTTGGTGGCCGCGGCAGACCGGATCGCGGAGCGCACTGTGGAAGGCGTGCTCGATGGCCTCCCGGAATTAGATGACAGCCAGCCAGACATCATCGCCGTGTTGGAAGGCGTTGGTGACCACGAAAACCTGGGGGCGCTTTTCCGTAATGCTGCGGGTCTTGGAGTGCGCGCCGTGCTCTTTGGGGCTGCCACAGCTGACCCGCTGTATCGTCGCTCGGTTCGAGTAAGCATGGGTCATGTGCTGCGCATTCCGCATGCCAAGTTTCCGGGCACCACGACAACGTGGCAGCGCGACCTCGCGTGGTTGCAAGATCGCGGTTACTCTGTCATCGCCATGACGCCGAACACGGAAACCACGCTGCAGGAGGCCATTTCCCAGGCAGGCAGGAAGGTCGCCATTATGGTGGGCGCGGAAGGGCCAGGGCTGACAGAGCATGCCATGCGCGCGGCGGATAGTCGGGCGAAAATCCCGATGTCCGAGGGGACAGATTCGCTCAATGTGGCCACGTCCGCTGCGATCGGCTTTTACGCGGCTCAGTAGCCTTCTGCAGCCTTCCGCGCAATTAGCCGCGGTCGGTGTGGCGCGCGCGGCGGCGCACCTCGTCGCCGATTCTCCCCGCCAATCCTCGGAGGCTGCGCAGCCCGCGTTTGGCATCGTGGGTGATGGAGACCGCCATATCCCGGGCGAGCTCGGAGGTCGAGGCCGCACCTTCGTGCGTGTTGGGCCTGGCGTAATCATCGTATGCTCGCTGGTCTGGATCATCGTCGTCCGTTTTCCAACTGCGGTTGATCTTCCGATTCTCGATCACACCGGGGATCGGCTTATTCTTCGCTTCTGGCCGGCCGTCAATTGCAAAGGCTGTGACGGGGATTTCTGGGCCGCCTGCGCTGAAGTTGAATCCAAGTAGGGACTCGGTCGCGGCGACTGCCAGCTCAGCGGGGATGAAGGGCAGCTGAATGCCTGAGGACTCAGTGTTCCCTTCCCAGAATGGGAGCTCGCCGGGAGAGGGAAGCCCCGTATCTTCGAAGATTTTCTCCCGCGTGGCGCAGAAGCTGCGCACCAGCTTGTCACCTCTCCAATGTGCAAACCCTGCCAGCCCCGTGTAGTCCTCGTCCCACAGATCGCCCTCGGAATCGCCCGTACTCACGGCTGAGGAACCTTCCGGGACAATCACGGTGGCATACACGTCGGCCGCCGGGATGTACTCGCGCATCTGCTGCGGGATCTCGGAGGGTTTTACCAGTCCTGGCACGACTGTCTGGATAACTGTCAGCCCAGGGTAAGCCCCAATGTAGAACTCGTGAAGCCCGGGGGAAGCGCTCCGAGTCATGTCGAAATCGCCGATATGGGTCAGGGGCCACCGATTGTTGAGCTGGTTCAGATACTTGCGGGCAAAACCGCGATCTGCCTGCAGCTCACTGTTGATTACCGTTCGAGGTTCAGCTGCGGTGACGAACCACAACGTGAGAAGCGAATACGGATTCTTCCCGACGACGATGTCCACTGCGCTACTTCTTCTTTCTCGGGTTGGTCCTCACACCCAGCAGCACGTCTTCCCAGTGGGGCGTCACGGCCTTGCGACGTCGTTTGGGCTTCTCCTCTTCACCTTGCGGGGGGTGCATCATGAAGTCCTCGTCATCAGCCGAGCGATCCGTCTGGTCCCGCTGCTGCTGGCCGGCGGGAACTGCGTTCTGTCCGCCGGATCCGTATCCAGACTGAGGGTGTTGCCGCAGGGAGGCAGGATCGTCCTGGATACCGGGATTGCCTTGCAGGGTGGCCTCGCCGCGCTGAGCCGGTTCAGCGTGCTGTGCTGGGAACTCACCGGGGTAACTCATGTTCTCGTACCCTGCACCTGGATTCAGGGGGGTCACGGGCGCCACGCTGCGCACGGGCTGGCTGTAACGGGGATCGACCAAGTCGCCCGCCACGCTATTGCGTGGCTGCGCGATCGCTGGCCCATTGCCCTCCAGGACGTAAGTGAACTCCGCGACGTGTGAGGCCGACTGTCCAGCCGAGTCCTTATTCCAGCTCACGGTAATGATCCATTGGCGCGCCTGATCTTGGAACGCGTCCCACTCGGCATCCGCCAACTTTTCACCACGCGCGGCGAAGGCAGTGGCCAGGACTTCCCACAACTTTTCCTCCGACACCCCGTTGGCATTGACGGGATGAGCGGTGCGCCCCATCTCTGCGATGCGGCTTCGCTCCTGCAGGATGGGCCAGGCATAGGGCTCGATTCGGGACACATCCGTGTCCGCTTCGTCCGCGAGCTCTTGCATACTAGCGCCGTGCCGCACCCGGTTCTGAATCTCCCGGGGGCTCAGGGAAATCTTGCTCCGGTGCGGGCGGGACCCGGTCCGAGGGGAGAGGCCGCCATGGGTGTGCAGCTTCAGGCCCTGCTTGTTGCGCTCGGGAAGTGCGTCTGTCTTTGGGGACGCCACCGCGTCATCGTCGTCCCGCTGCGCAGGATTTTCCGGCGCTCCCGCAGGGGACTCTTCCTCGGAGACGAGCTCGGCATCGAGGATTTCAGCGTCTTCCTCCGCCGGTGCATCGGGTTCAGACCCTTCCGAGGCTGTTTCGCCATGGAGCTCTGGACGGTCTGCGCGGCGAAGGGAGGAGAAGGCTGAAACCAAGCTGGTATCGCCCGAGGAAGGCTGTTCGGCAGAAGGCTCGCTAGCGGGACCTTCGGGGGATGTGCTGACCTCTGAGGCGCTCGGCGCGGAGAGAGCGTCCTCGTTGTCGTTCTCCGAGAGTGGGGCGGCCGCGGAGATCGAACCCGCATCGGGGTGGTCGGTGGAAGCGGGCGAGTGGTCCGCACGCGAGTCTCCGCAGAGCACTCGCTTCAGGTCCTCAGTTACTTCCACAAAGAATTCGCCATCGAACTCACCGTCGGCGCCAGAAAGCGGCTGTTCCGTGTCCGCGAGCCGGAATACGAGCGACCTCGGGTCGCTGTCGCCGGAGATCAGAGTGAGTTCTCGCATAAGAGCCTCCTGGGGGTCTACGTGTTCCGTTCAACTCTAACGAACAACTCCCGCAGGTGGCGGGAGGTTGAACCGCATGTGAAAACAACAGCCTGGCCGGCGGTGCTGGCTCGCGCTAAGACGAACGGAGATTATATCGACGCGTAGCCGCCATCGAGGATGTGGTCGATGGCCTTAGTTAGGGTCTTCACATCTTCCGGATCGATGGCGGGGAACATGCCGATCCGAAGTTGGTTGCGACCCAGCTTGCGGTAGGGCTCCGTGTCCTGGATGCCGTTGGCGCGCAGGATCTTGGCGATCTGAGCAGCATCGGTGGACTCGTCGAAGTCGATCGTGCCCACAACAAGAGAACGGGTGGACTCGTCCTGGACGAATGGGGACGCTTCTGGGCGAGCTTCAGCCCAGGAGTACAGCGCAGCGGAGGATTCGGTGGTGCGCTTCACCATCCCGTCCAACCCGCCGTTGGCGTTCATCCACCTGATTTGATCGTCCAACATTAGAAGAGTGGCGACAGCCGGAGTGTTATACGTCTGGTTCTTTCGGGAATTATCCACCGCGGTTTTCAGGTCCAAGAAGGCAGGCACGTATCGATCGGAGGCGGCGATCTCCTCCACGCGGTCCAGGGCTGCGGGTGAGAAAGCAGCCAACCACAGGCCGCCGTCGGATGCGAAGCACTTCTGTGGGGAGAAGTAGTAGGCATCAGCATTCTGGATTTCGACGGGGAGGCCACCGGCTCCGGAGGTGGCGTCCACAACTACGAGGGCGTCCCCCGAGGGACGGGTGACGGGGACCATTGCGCCCGTGGAGGTCTCATTGTGGGCCCACGCGACGACGTCAGCATCGGTGTTGTCGAGGGTGGACGGCGAGGGGGCGGATCCTGGATCGGCTGCAACTACCTCGGGCTCATCGAGCCAAGGCGCCTTTTTGGAAACGCTGGCGAATTTGTTGGAGAACTCGCCATAGGTCAGGTGTGCGGACTTCTGTCGGATAAGACCGAAACTCGCGGCATCCCAGAACGCCGTGGCGCCGCCGAGGGAAAGAATGATCTCGTAGCCCTCGGGGAGCTGGAAGAGCTCGGAGAGGCCCTCGCGCACGGACCCCACGATGTCCTTAACCCCAGCCTGGCGGTGGGACGTGCCCATGATGGCGGCGTGGTCAGCCACAGCTCGCAGCTGCTCGGGGCGAACCTTGGAGGGGCCACAGCCGAATCGCCCGTCGGATGGGATGAGCTCAGCGGGGAGAGTGGGGAACTCTGAGGAGGTGGGCATGCGCGTCCTTCTTTCTCAGTGGCTGTTGCTGTAGCGAGCGAACAGTCGCAGGGGCGATCAGTGTCTGAGAGTCAGTGTATCCCGCAGGCCAAGGGCTCTGGGCCGCTTAGGAAATTATTGCAATTTTATAGGTTTCCCAGGGGTGGCTTTGGTCATGGCGCACGGAATTTCAGGGGTCGAAATGTAGTGCAGATCACTCAGGAACTATAGTGTGCTCTAAAACACTCTGGGAATGTTCGCCACGGCGGCAACCCAGGACCCCCCAAATCCGCGGGAAAGCAGTTCAATGGGCTTGGGTGGGTATATAGCTATAAAGTGGTAAACGCTGAACGAAGCACGAACCCATTTCAGAAAGGGATGTCAGATGGCTACTGAGAATCAGGACAAGGCCGTTCTCCACTATCCAGGTGGCGAATATGAGATGGACATTGTCCGTGCCAAGGAGGGCAACGACGGCGTTGCCCTGGGCAAGATGCTGGCAGAAACCGGCCTTACGACTCTCGATCCCGGCTACGTCAACACTGGTTCCACCGAGTCTGCGATCACCTACATCGACGGGGCCAATGGCATCCTCCGTTACCGCGGCTATGACATTGCGGACCTGGCGCAGAATGCCACGTTCAATGAGGTCTCCTACCTCCTCATCAACGGCGAGCTGCCAAATGATGAGCAGCGCGAGGAGTTCAATTCCCGCATCCGCAATCACACGCTCTTGGATGAGGACTTCAAGGCCGCCTTCCGTGTCTTCCCCCGCGACGCTCACCCCATGTCGGTGCTCGCGTCCTCCGTTAACATCCTGTCCACCTACTACCAGAAGGACCTGGATCCGCTGGACAAGGAAGCGCAGAAGCTCAACACCTACCGCCTGATGGCCAAGGTCCCGATGCTGGCGGCCTATGCCTACCGGGCGTCCAAGGGCAAGCCGTACATGTACCCGGACAACTCCCTGAACGCGCGTGAGAACTTCCTGCGCCAGATGTTCGGCTACCCCACGGAGCCTTACGAAAACGATCCCGTGGTGACTCGCGCCCTGGATAAGCTGCTCATTCTGCACGCTGATCATGAGCAGAACTGCTCCACCTCCACCGTCCGCATGGTGGGCTCCTCCCAGGCCAACATGTTCGTATCCATCGCTGCGGGTATTAATGCGCTCTCCGGCCCGCTGCACGGTGGCGCCAACCAGGCAGTGCTCGAAATGCTGGAGGAGATCCACAGCAATGGTGGGGACGCCACCGACTTCATGAATCGCGTGAAGAACAAGGAACCTGGCGTGAAGCTCATGGGCTTCGGCCACCGCGTGTACAAGAACTACGATCCGCGCGCCGCCATCGTGAAGGAGTCCGCTCACGAGATCCTGGATCACCTCGGCGGCGATCACTTGCTGGATCTGGCTATGGAGCTCGAGGAGATCGCGCTGGCCGATGACTACTTCATCGAGCGCAAGCTGTACCCGAATGTGGACTTCTACACCGGTTTGATCTACCGCGCCATGGGCTTCCCCACGGACTTCTTCACCGTTCTGTTTGCTATGGGGCGCCTGCCGGGCTGGATTGCTCACTACTTGGAGCAGGTCAATGACCCGAAGGCGAAGATCAACCGCCCACGTCAGATCTACGTGGGAGAGAACGAGCGGAAGCTCTAAAAACACCAGCAATGGCTGAGCTTTCGGCCTGCTGAGCAAGACACGAGGTGCGCCAACCCCCTTGGGGGACTGGCGCACTTTGTTAATATTATGCGCGTTCAAGCACTGACACTGGAAAGAAGCCACAGGGGCTTCAAAGGAGAGTGGAACACATGAGTAAGCCGCAAATTGACCTTCAGCATGGCCCGGCTCCCACCGATTTGGTGATCGAGGACATCACCGTCGGGGAGGGCGCTGAAGCAGTTCCAGGCGGCATGGTTGAGGTTCACTACGTGGGCGTTGACTTCGAGACCGGCGAGGAATTCGATTCCTCTTGGGACCGTGGGGAGTCCATCGAATTCCCACTCAACGGCCTCATCGCGGGCTGGCAGGAAGGTATCCCCGGCATGAAGGCCGGTGGGCGCCGCAAGCTGACCATCCCGCCGGAGATGGCTTATGGTTCCGCGGGCATGGGTCACCCATTGTCAGGGCGGACGCTCGTGTTCATAATTGACCTGCTGGACGTGAAGTAGCGCTTGTGTAGTACCGGTTGAGTGACGTTTCACGGACGCGTGAGACCCGAGGAGCATATCGCCCCTCGGGTCATTTTTGTGTCGAGATCTGCTAAATAGCTGGGCGCGCTAGCTAGCCTGGAACGCCTTCAGCCACGACATTTTCTTGCCATTATTGAGAATGGCATTCCGGTAAATTCGCGCCACGAAGGCCAGCACTGCGACGGTAGCAACCGTGGCGACGAGGAAGGACAGCGCGACCTGCCACAACGGCATGTGTCCTGCAGCGTATTGCAGAGGCGCTGTCGACAGGCTGAACGGAGGCACCCAGGCGAGAACGTGCATCACCGTGGAATCCAATGCCTGCCAGCCGAACATGGGCACATAGATCATTCCCATCATCAGGAAAATGATCGGCATCTGCGTGGATTGCAGGTCCTCTGTGCGGCTGACCATCGAACCAGCCGCAGCGTAGAGGCTTCCAAAGAACAGCAACCCAATGACCAGGGACAGCAGCATCAATGGGAAGATCCCAAGGTCAAACTGGAAACCATCCAACAGCCCCGCGGCTTTCACCGCCGCAATGCTCACTCCCAGCACCAGGGCAGTGGAGACGAGGCCAACAATCACGTTCCCCACCAGTTTCCCAGCCAGAAAGTCCAGTGGGCGAGCACTGGATAGAATGATTTCCACTACGCGCGAGGATTTTTCTTCGGTCACGCGACTGCCGATGTTTCCCGCGAAGAGCATGAGGAAGAACATCATCATCGCAGTGCAGGCCAGCACGGTGATCACGCCGGGCAGATTGGCCTCCTTGTCGGCATCCGCGCCGATATCCACGGTGGTCATGGGTACCTCCGGCATGGCCTTATGAAAGGCTTCTGGGTTCGCCCCGATGCTTCCCAATGCCTTATTTTGCGCCTCTGCAGTTGCCAGGTTTGTGGCGATGGAAACCAACTTGGCATCGGCCTTTCCATCGGTCAGCAGTTCAAATCCATTTCCCGCAGGGACCAGGGCGGCATCTGCGTGGTTGGTGGCGTCCCCATCCGACTTCACCGCGTCCTCGGCAGCGGCGCGGTCGGTGACCGGCTTGGCGTCCACGACGAGTCCACTGGGGCCACCCATGCCGGGGACAGGGCTCCCGGGGCTCAAGGGTGGGATGTTCTTCTTGAGAGTCTCTGGGGAGATTCCGACGACGGCCAGGGAGGGAGCCCCTTCGTTCTCGGACTTGTTTTTGAGAAAAGTAAGCACTCCCACCGCACCGAGAGCCACGACCAGCGTGATGATGAGCGCGGATATGATTCCCTTGTTTTTCATGGCCACAGCCATTTCGCGCGTGGCTACTGTCTTAATGGTGTTGGCGCTGGAATACCGCTGGGCACCTGCGTTGGAGCCATTACCGGGGCCGGACTCGTTGGGTCGCGAGGCTGGAAGTTTTGTAGTGGGCATGTTCTAGGCCTCCAGGCGGGTGATGTGTGGGTGGGTGGGCGTTGGTTGGGAAGGGGTATCGGAGACGACCTCCCGGAACAGTTCGGTTAGGTCCGGTACCCGACGAGTGAAGGACCGGACCGGGCCCGCGCTCAGCGCAGCGTTCAAGATTTCCTGGTCCTGGTCGGTGGAGTTCGCCTGGAGGAGGACGCCATCTTGGGTTTCCCCCACCAACTGGGTTGTGCTGGGGTACCAATTGCGGGCCGGGGTGTGGACCTCGTAGACGATTGGGCCGCGGGAGCGAAGCTCGGCGACGGTGCCTTCGGCCTGCATGTGCCCATGGGCCACGATGCCCACGCGATCGCAAAGTCTCTGCACGAGATCGAGCTGGTGGGAACTGAACAGCACAGGAACGCCCCGGCGAGCCCGTTCCACGAGCATTTCGCTCATCACGTTGACGGCCACGGGATCGAGCCCAGAAAAGGGCTCATCCAGGATCAGCAGGTCAGGATCGTGAATGAGGGAGGCAGCCAGCTGAACGCGCTGCTGATTGCCCAGGGAGAGCTCACTGAGCTTGTCGTTGCGGCGTTCACCCAAACCGAGGCGGTCCAGGAGCTGCGCAGCGCTGCTGGATGCCGCTGCTTGAGTCATCCCATGCAAGCGGCCGAAGAAGGTGAGCTGGTCTTGCAATCGCTCTTTGGCGTACAGACCGCGTTCTTCGGGCATGTACCCGATCCGGCGCCGGATGCTGTCGTTCATCGGGGTCTCGCCGATGCGAACCGAGCCAGAATCCGCAGCCAATACACCCAGGGCAATTCGCATGGTCGTGGACTTACCGGCGCCGTTGGATCCGACGAACCCGTAGATCTCGCCGGGATGAACGCTGAAGGTCATGTCGCGCAGTGCGTGATTGGTGCCAAAGGTTTTATTGAGCTGGTCGATGTGGAGGGATTGGGGGGAATCCATAGGTTTGTCCTTGTGTGACGCGGTGAGGTTGGGGGAGTAGCGAAAAATGTCGGAGTTAAACGGGCGCGACAAGCTCGTCGGGCTGTTCCTCTTCTGGTTGAGCAGCGATTTCGAGGGTATATCCCAACGCGGGGAGCGAGCAGATGGCCAAAATAGCGATGCAAAGGAACAGGCTCCAGGTGTACATCCACTCTCCACTGGTGAATCCCAGCAGTTCTTTTTCTCCGGAGTGCAATGGGACGTCTTGGAAGCGGAAAATTGCCCCGGCAGTCAGCATGATCGTCAAGAAGACGACCAGAGCGTACGTCAGCCACTCATAGGCAAGCTTTCGCCAGCGCGCGACAACTTGGATTTCGTATTCGTCCAAGGCGGAAACGGGGGCATCATCCTTGATATCGATCGCGCTGCGCAACATCGTCCAGGAGACGATGATCACCAGGGAAGCTCCCGTCCACAGCCAGATGCCGGGCTGGTAGAAGAGCTGAGTGATTGCACCGACCACCGCCACGACGAGAGCGGCGAAGTACAGCGCTACCAGAAACTTTTGGCGCTGCGGGCTGCGCTTCCTCCGAGCCTTCTCGGGATCTTTGTTCTCGCGTTTCGCAATGCGATCGCGGTACTTGTACCACCGCTTTTCACGGTGATCTTCCCATGATTGACCCAAGCGACTGACAAATCGCCCGAAGTGATCAACTCCACGTTCAATGGCGGAATGGGAGGTGGCATCGGAGGTCGGATGCTGGGTCATGGTGAAGCCTCTTCGTCTCGTTGGGTGATGAACCGCTGCGGCAAGGTGACGGACATGGGGGCAAATTCGGTGCGGGAGAATACGGCTTCCACCGGGAGCTGAAATACTTCACAAATTCGGAAGGCGAGATCCAGGCTGGGGAAGTGGTCGCCACGTTCTAAAGCTCCGACCGTTTGAGGATTGACATCGATCTTCTTCGCGAGCTCGGCGCGTGACATGTCCCGATCCACGCGGAGTACCCGAACCCGGTTGTGTATTGGTCTTTGATTCTTTTTTCTCGGGGACACATAACTAAGTGTTGTATAAACCCAACAATTTCGCAACAGTTTCTAATAATCTCTTGAAATCGGAGGGCGCCATTGGTGGCGAAAGATCGCTGTCGCGGGGTAAAACTTGACCCATGGAACACATCACGTTGAACGATGGAAACAAGATCCCTCAGCTAGGCCTGGGCGTCTGGGAACTCAGCGACGAGCAGGCTTATAACTCTGTCCGAGCCGCGATCGAGGCCGGATACCGCCATATCGACACCGCCAAGGTCTATGAAAATGAAGAGGCCGTGGGGCGCGCGGTCAACGATGCCATCAAGGCAGGCGACGTCTCCCGCGAGGACCTGTTCATCACCACGAAGCTGTGGAACGATGACCAAGAGCGCGTCGCCGAAGCGCACGCTGAATCCCTCAAGCGGCTGGGGCTGGATTACGTGGACCTCTACCTCATCCACTGGCCATGCCCGCAATACGGCAAGTACGCCTCCGCGTTCGCGGACATGCTGAAGCTGCGCGGAGCGGGTGCTAAAAGCGTTGGCGTCTGTAATTTCTACCCCGAAGCCCTTGACCAGCTGGAGAAAACCACCGGCGAGAAGCCCGCGGTCAACCAAATTGAAATCCACCCAGGCTTCAGTCAAGTGGACCAGCGCGCAGATAACAATCGACGCGGGATTGTGACAGAGGCATGGTCCCCTCTGGGGCGCGGGGCCAACCTGGAAGATCCCACGATTAGGAAGATCGCGGAGGAGCACGGGGTGAGCCCAGCTCAGGCGATCATTCGTTGGCACATCCAGCGCGGTGACGTGGTATTCCCGCGTTCCTCCAACGCGGATCGGGTGCGAGAGAACTTCGACGTCTTTGGCTTCACTCTCGGCGAAGATGAGATGCAGACCATCACCGGCCTGGACACGGCTGATGGTCGCGGCGGGCCGGACCCGCGCGAGTTTAACGTCGGGGTGGAAGACCGGATTTCGGGCGAGAACGAGAAGTAACACACCGTGAGCGTCGATTACGCGCGTGAGGGGGACCTCGCGATCATCACCCTGAATCGCCCGGAAAAGCGCAATGCCTTGCGCTCCGAGGATTGCCAGGGGGTTACTGCCGCCGTGAAGCGCGCCGCGGGGCGCGGGGACGCGACCGGGGAGGGGACGCCAGCCCGGGCTATCGTACTGCGTGGAAACGGCCCCGCCTTCTGTGCGGGCGCGGACCTGTCGGGCGGGGTGTACGCCGATGATTTTTGGGGCAGTCTCAAAGACATGCTTCAGGCGATCACGGCTGTGCCTATACCGGTGATTGCGGATGTGCAGGGCCCGGCAGTCGGGGCAGGAAGTCAGCTGATTTTAGCTTGTGACCTGCGGGTGTTCGGGAAAGATGCGACGTGCTGGATCCCCGTGGCCGAGCGCGCGTTTGCTCTGGACGCGTGGACGCATGCCCGTGCCAAGGAACTGATGGGCGGCGCGGTGGCGCGCAACGTGCTGCTCGGTGGGGCGAAGCTGGGGGCTGTTCAGGCCGAGCAGGTTGGTTTTGCGGCGCTTGTTGGTGGGCCCGAAGAAGCGATCGCGCTGGCCCAACGGGTGGCGGAGTTCGCGCCGCTCTCCTTGGCTTATGCCAAGCGGGCGCTGAATAGTCCTGACCCGCTGGGGCTTGCCTTGGCCAGTGAGAAGGCGGAGTTGGACGCGCTGTTCCGACAAGTGTGGTCCAGTGAGGACGTGAGAGAGGCACGAGCTGCACGCGCCGAAAAGCGGAAGCCACGCTTCCGGGGGCGGTGAATGCGCGATCTCGACTGCGTCTCACAGCGAGGTCCTCTTGTCGCAGCGATCAAGACCGGTTCAAGCGGGATGCCATAATGTCGGCGAACACCGTGAGGGCAATAATCAGGCCCATGATCGCAATGCCCCATGCTGGGGGTGCATGCATAGAAAGATGACTAGGCCAATGAGAAGACCTACCCATCGAAGTGCGGTGAGGTTTGGCTGACTAGGACTTGTTCTGTGAAGGTCGGGCTGCATGCCACGCCTCAACCTCCGCAGCGTCCCACAGCGTCATTCCCTCATGGTGAGCTGCTGGCTGAGGGGCCTGATTCCGAGACACGTAGGTGGTGAATGTGGTCCGTGAAATCCCGCAGTGTCCTGCAGACTGCCGAGATGTCCACAACACGCGACCACTATCGAGATCAATGATCTGGATATTCATCGCCGAGCTACCCGACCGCGGATGTCGTATCCGCCTAGCAATCCCGTCACGAACAACATGGCTGCTGCAAACCATGGGTTGGCACCGGTAGTTGCGATGGCAATGGTGCAGACAATGGCAGCCGCGTACATCGGTATAAATCGCATAACTATTTCCTTTTGATATGAGGCGCACATGAGTGCGCAATCAAATATTCAGCACCGATTGTCATCAGTGATTGTTAGGCCCATCGAAACGCCTTCGGTCCCTGCCAGATGCAAAAGCCGTGAGGAAAAGAAGCCGTCTGTGAAGTGGGAGACCATCTCCAACTTCCGACTGTAAATACTAGAACGTGCCCCAGAGAGGAATCGAACCTCCGACACCGGCTTTAGGAGAGCCGTGCTCTATCCACTGAGCTACTAGGGCAATGCACGCTTGGGTCGCGTGCCACCTTCGCCGTGACATCACGATCTGCCGCGGTCCTTAACAAGGTGCCCTTAGATACTACAAGGCCAGTCCTGCCAGCCGGAAAACCCCTCCGGCTTGCCAGCTCAGCGTCGTGTCCAGTTGCAGATTCGGAACTCCAGGTCCCCGCGTCCATCCACGGTGTGGCCTTTGGCGGAGGTGCGCCAGGCAGTGGCGTCCAAGTCAAACTCCTCCGGGGGCGCGGCCGGCGCGAACACTTGGAAGCGGTCGGGCGCGTGCATTTTAATTTCGGTGACCACAATGCGGTCTGCGATGGGCATGCACTGCGCATAGACCTGCCCGCCACCCAGGATCCACACCGTTGGCCGCCCTGAACCCGTTGGGTGCTCGCGCGCCCACTCGGCGGCGGCGCGAATGGCCTCCGGAAGAGAACTGTGTACGTGACCGCCGGGGGCGTCATACTCCTCGCGGCGGGTCACCACGAAATTCTCGCGGCCCGGGAGAGGCTGGAAATCCCCCAGCGCCTCCCACGACGTGCGGCCCATGACCACGGCGTGTCCGACCGTTGAGTCCTTAAAGTGCTTCAGGTCTTCCGGGAGGTACCAGGGCATATCCGTGCCGTCGCCAATAACGCGGTCGGTGGTTTGTGCCCAGATCATGCCGATCTCGATGTCCTCGGGGATCTCAGCGCGCGAGAGCTCGGGGTAGCTCGTTTCTTTGGACTTATTTTCCGTCACACTGCCACCTGCGCCTTGATCGTCGGTTGGGGGTCGTAGCCGTCGAACGAAATATCGTCGAAGCCGTAGCTGAACATGTCCGTAGCTTTGGTCAAACGCAGCTGGGGATAGGGGCGGGCGTCCCGGGAGAGCTGGAGCTCGACCTGGTCCACGTGGTTGTCGTAGATGTGGCAGTCGCCGCCGGTCCAAATGAACTCGCCGACATCCAAGCCCGCCTGCTGGGCGAACATGTGGGTGAGCAGTGAGTAGGAGGCGATGTTGAAGGGCACGCCGAGGAACATGTCCGCGCTGCGCTGGTAGAGCTGGCAGCTGAGCTTCCCGTCGGCCACGTAGAGCTGGAACAGTAGGTGGCACGGGGGGAGCGCCATGGAGGACAGCTCACTTACGTTCCACGCGGAGACGATGTTGCGGCGCGAATCCGGGTTGGTGCGCAGGGTCTCCAGCGCGGCGGAGATCTGGTCGATGTGGTGGCCGTCCGGGGTGGGCCAGCTGCGCCACTGCACCCCGTAGACCGGGCCGAGATCGCCGTTGTCATCCGCCCACTCGTTCCAGATTCGGATGCCGTGGTCCTGCAGCCACCGCACGTTCGAGTCGCCGCGCAGGAACCAGAGCAGCTCGCCGACTACGGACTTCACGTGCACTTTCTTGGTGGTGATCAGCGGGAAGCTGTCCGCGAGGTTGAAGCGGATCTGCTGACCGAAGAGGGAGCGGGTGCCCGTACCCGTGCGGTCGTCCTTGTGGGTTCCGTGCTCCAGGATGGTGCGGAGCAGATCTTCGTAGGGGGTGGGGATTCCCGGAAGGGGGGACGCCACCGCCTCGTCATTGCCTGCATTCATAGTTCACAAGACTAGTGTGCCGGCGGGAACGCTCACCATCTGGACGGCGGGTCTTAGCAGTCCGCGGAGCTCGGAGTGGTGTCTCCCTTGGTGCGGGTGAGCCCCCAGCGGATCAAGCCGATGGAGTTAGCGTGCTTCGGCATGTCGAGGTGAGCGATCTCTGGTTTCGGGTGGCATGCCTCGCTGATGTTCACGTTGGCCACGTCAGTGCCGGGGGAGGGCTTGAGGATGGAGGTGCTGTTGGGTGTGGCTGTCTTGTCCGCCGGGGTGTAGACACTCGTGTACATCACCCGGGGGTCAGTGTCTGGGAGCGTGTTTAGGTGCGTGATTTCCTTCGAGCCTACGACCTGCTGGGTGGCCGCAGTGCTGGCGAAGAACGCCGCAAAGCCGGGGGTCGCATCGATGATGGGTCGCAGTCCCTCGGCCATGCCACCCAGGGTGGTGCCGTGAAACGTGCCCGACAGGGCGATCACGCGGTCCACCTTGTCGGCACCACCGCGGTCCTGGAGATACATCTTGGTGAGAGTCCCGCCTTGGGAGTGGCCGACAAGGTTAACTTTCTTTGCCCCGGTCTGTTGGCGGACGTAATCCACCATTCGGGCGAGTTCATCTGCGTTGCGGTTGATATCCGCGTTGCCATAGAGACCGGGGATAGCTGTCGGGATTGACGTATCCTGCTTGCCGTAGTTAAAGGCCCATGTGCAGAAGCCGTCCTCATGAAGCCGCTCGGCAGCTTTCTTCCAATCGTTGGCGTTGGAGGCCGTGCCATGAATGAAGATGACGGGATACGGGTGGCCCTGATCGGGACGGCAGGTGGGGTCATTCACGGGCTTGCCCGGGACGAAGAGGCCCTTCAGACTGTCTTCGATAGGGGGCTTGTCCAGGGGGCGGGCTTTCGGCGCGTGGTCTGCATCTGACGGGGTGCCGAGACCATCAGTTGCCGATCCGACGGCCGGAGCTGCGGCGGTTGATGGCGCTGCAGTGGCTGGCGCCTCACAGAGCGGTGAGCACAGCAAGGCAGCGGTAGCGACCAGGCTGCCTGCGAGTGCGGAATGACGGGGGCGGAATTGAAGGCGAGAGCGGGCGCCGCGGAGTCGCTGCAAAGAATTCATAGGGGTATTCAAACCCGCGGCAAAAGAAATTGCAGCGCAAAGAAAATGTACTCAGTGTAGGTTTCTGGATGCAGCTCCAGGTATTGCCAGTTGAGGCGGAGGATTGTTGCGATAAAAAGTGAAAAAGATCACAACAAGAATGTTGAGGGCGTGGGCGCGATTAGTGCGCTGCCCCTGGAGAACGCCCCCCCCTCTAAGAGCCGTAGCTGCCGTGCTGATCGTGGAACTTCTGCGCCGAGGCGAGAATCTTGTCCCGAGCATCTGGGCGACAGATCAGCAAATCCGGCAAATAAGTGGATTCGTTGTTGTAGGACATCGGCTCCCCGCTCAAGCGACTAGCGTGCAGTCCCGAGGCTTGCGCCACGCCAATCGGTGCAGCGTTATCCCACTCGTATTGGCCACCAGCGTGAAGATAGACATCGTTATCACCCAGCAGCACAGATACCGCCTTGGCGCCGCACGATCCCATAGTGACGAGCTCCATCCCCGTGTCTTCGGCGATGAATGGAGCAATTTCGGGAGTGGAATTCTGGCTAATCACCAGTCGGTTCGTCCGCGGACCATCCACAGCCCGAACGGAATTACTGCCGAAAACCTGCCCCAAATCTGGCATCCCCACTGCTGCCACAGACACCTGGCCACGTTCCACCAATGCGATATGCACAGCCCAGTCCTGGCGTCCGCCGGCATACTCCCGGGTTCCATCCAGAGGATCAATGATCCAGACGCGGTCGTAATCCAGTCGCTTCAGGTCGTCGGGAGCCTCCTCGGACAGGACGGCATCATCCGGACGATGCACGGTGAGCGCTCGAGAAATCCAGTCCTGAGCTGCGGCATCCCCCGCCTTGCCCAAGTCTGTACCGCGCAGCAGGCCCACGTTGCGAACCCCTTTGAGGATTTCGCCCGTTCCCTGAGCTAGGCGGTATGCCAACGTGGCATCGTCCAACTGTGCTGTCATGGGGACACTGTAACCCATTCATGGCGGGTGAGCAGTTGTTTGTGATGGTATATACCTCATGCCCACAGATCCCTTGAACCATTTCCATGCCCCGGTTGCCGCGTGGTTCAGGGACGTCTTCGCCGAGCCCACCGTGGTCCAATCTCAGGCTTGGCAGGCCATTTCGCAGGGGAACAACACCCTGGTAGTGGCGCCCACGGGCTCAGGCAAGACCCTCGCAGCCTTCCTGTGGTCCCTGTCGCAGCTGACCTCGTCGAAGGAAGTGCCGCAAGGCCGCACCAAGCGCGCCGGAACAAAGGTGCTGTATATCTCACCGCTGAAAGCCTTGGGCGTGGACGTAGACCGAAACCTGGCAGCGCCAATTGCGGGCATCTCGCGCATGGCTGCCGCAATGGCGGAGGACGTTCAGGAGGTCAAGGTCGGCGTCCGAAGCGGCGATACCCCGCAATCCGAGCGCTCACGGCTGCTGCGCAACCCACCGGACATCTTGATCACCACGCCGGAATCCCTCTACCTCATGCTGACCTCTAAAGCGGCGGCCACCCTCCGCGAGGTCGACACGGTCATTATCGATGAAGTTCACGCCGTTGCCGGAACGAAGCGCGGCACCCATCTGGCGCTGTCTCTCGAACGCTTAGAGATGATCGCCACCAACCCCGTCCAGCGCATCGGCCTGTCTGCCACGGTGAATCCGATCGACACCGTAGCTGCTTTCCTGGGCGGGGACCGTCCTGTCACCGTGGTCAACCCGCGCATTGCCAAAGACTGGGATGTGCAGGTGCGCAGCGTGGTCAGCGACTTCCAGGACCCTCCCGCCGCCGAGATTGTGGACCTGAGCGCGGGGGAGGACGCCACCGAGGATCACCCTGGCCTCGCCGACGGCCAACCAGTGGATGAAGCACTGATCGGCCCCACCCTCATCGGTGAAGGAGTTGGCGGCTCAAGCGCCAACGGGTCCGGCCAACGGGTGGCCTCCGGCGTGGACCGGGAGTCCGCGCTGCCCCAACAGAAGTCCGTGTGGCCCCACGTGCAGCGCGCGGTCTACCAGCAGATCCTCGACAACCGCTCCACACTGGTGTTTGTGAACTCCCGGCGCGCGGCCGAGCGACTCACCTCCGCACTCAACGAGCTGTGGGCCGAGGAGCACGACCCGGATTCTCTGGCAGCACCCCTGCGCCGGGACCCCGCCCAACTGATGGCGCAATCAACCACCCTGCGCGGCGCGCCGGCCATCATCGCGCGAGCCCATCACGGCTCCGTATCCAAAGAGGAGCGCGCGGAGATCGAAGATGGGCTGAAATCGGGCCAGCTGCGCAGCGTGGTCGCAACCAGCTCCCTGGAGCTGGGCATCGACATGGGATTGGTGGATCACGTTATCCAGATCGGTGCCCCGCCATCAGTTTCCGCGGCCGTGCAGCGCTGCGGCCGCGCCGGGCACTCGGTGGGCGAGACCTCGCGGGCCACGATCTACCCCCTGCACAAGCAGGACGCGGAAGCATGCACGGTCATCGTCGATCGCATGCTGGCGGGGGACTTGGAACCGCTCACACCGGTGAAGAATGCCCTCGATGTGTTGGCACAGCACACGATTGCGGTGGCGGCACAAGCGGAAACGGTGGCGTCCATAAGTGAAGAGGGATCCGACAACCCCAGCGAGAATCCCGCGAACCTGAACGTGGAGAACTGGTGGTCCTGCGTACGGCGCGCGCACTCGTACGCGACCCTGCCCCGCGAGGCCTTTGACGGTGTCATCGAACTGGTCAGCGGGCGCTACCCTTCCGCGGACTTCGCAGACCTGCGCCCGCGGGTGACCTATGACCCGATCAGCGGGGAGCTGACCGCCCGCCGCGGTGCGCAGCGCCTGGCAGTGACCTCCGGCGGCACAATCCCAGACCGAGGGATGTTCGGCGTGTTCCTCTCCGCGGACTCCGAGGATGGGGAGACCGTCGGTGCGCGTCGGGTGGGGGAGCTGGACGAGGAGATGGTGTACGAATCTCGAGTCGGGGACGTGTTCACACTCGGGGCCAGCAGCTGGCGCATCGTGGACATCACTCGTGACCAGGTGCAGGTCGTCCCCGCGGCGGGACACACCGGGAGGCTGCCATTCTGGACAGGGGATGCGGCGGGGCGGCCAGCTGAACTCGCGGCCTCCATCGGCGAGTGCCGCCGGCACTGGGGTACAGGTACCACCGAGGACCTGAGCACCCGCGCTTTCGTGGACGAGAACACGCGCTCCAACCTGACCGCGTTCTATACGGAGCAGAAGTCATCCACGCGATTGATGCCCGATGAAAAGACGATCGTGGTTGAAAACTTCCGCGATGAGATCGGCGATTGGCGCGTGATCGTGCACAGCCCGTTCGGTCGGGGCGTGAATGCGCCGTGGGCCATGGCTATCGGGGCGCAGGTCCAGCAGGAGACGGGGATGGACGTCATGCCCGTGGCCGGAGACGATGGTCTGGTCCTGAGACTCCCGCACACCGAGGACGCACCGGAGCTGTCGCTGGGGCGCGCAGAGGTGGTGCTGGATTCGGTGATGGCTCACGTGGGTAGCTCTGCGCTGTTCGCCGGCCGCTTCCGGGAGTGCGCGGCGCGCGCTCTGCTCCTCCCGCGCCGGAATCCGGGCAAGAGGCAGCCACTGTGGCAGCAGCGCCAGCGCGCTGCGCAGCTGCTGGATGTCGCGCGCGAGCATCCGGAGTTTCCGGTCATGGTGGAGGCGATGCGCGAGTGCCTGCACGACGTGTACGACCTGGATGCGCTGACCTCGGTGTTAGAGGGGATCGAGCAGCGGCGGGTGCGGGTGGCCTACGTCACCACCGAGGGGCCCAGCGCGTTCGCCGAGGCGCTGCTGTTCCGTTACACCAGCGCCTTCATGTACGAGGGGGATTCCGCCGAGAGGGCCGCGGCGCTGACGGTGGATCCAGCGTTGCTGGCCAAGGTCCTGGGGAAGCCGGGGGAGGGGTTCATTGTGGACGCCACCGTGGAGCGCTCTGTGGTCGAGGCCGCCCAGTGGCTCGCCGACGGGCGGCGGGCGCGCACGATCGATCACGTGGTGGACATGCTGCGCGCGCTGGGACCCATGACCGTGGAGGCGATCTCGGCGCGCAGCGAGATCGTCGGAACAGACGGCGGGGAAGTCGATGGAGATGAGCTCCAGGCAGCGCTGGCTGCCCGGGTGCCCGTTGAACTGGCAGAGGTCAGCTTTGGCGGGCATCGAAAATGGGCTGTGATCTCCGACCTACCGCTGCTGCGGGACGGGTTGGGTGTGCCGGTGCCGCCGGGCGTGGCCGCGCCGACGGCGACGGTGGAGGATGCGTTAGAGCAACTGATGATGCGGTGGCTGCGACACCGCGGGCCCTCGACGGCCCGGGAGGCGGCCGAGGAGTTCGGCCTGGGTGTGGCCACGGCGGCCTCGATGCTGCAGCGGTGGGCTGGCGAGCGTCGCGTTGAGGCGGGGACGTTTCTGGCCGAGGCAGCAGGGGGTGACACTCAGGCGCAGCCTGCGGAGACACAGTATGTGGAACCGGGAATGCTGCGCCGACTGCGCTCGGCGACACTCACGGCTGCGAGTGGGGCCTTGGAACCGGTGAGCCGAGCAACGTATGTCCGTTTCCTGCAGCAATGGCATGGGATTGGGGACACGCCGCGCGAAGACCTCATCGGCGCTCTTGAACAGCTGGCTGGGCTGAGCTTTGCCGCGAGTGCGTGGGAAACCCTGATTCTCCCGGCACGAATTCCCGACTATCAACCGGGCGATCTGGATGAACTTCTCAATACCGGGGAAGTTATCGCAGTGGGGGACGGGGCTGCAGGGGTGCAAGACTCGGTGCTCATGTTGCTACCCGCGGACCTCGCTCCGGCCATCCTCGGCGGGCGAGCACAACGCGATGACAACGGGGCCCAAGCCACTGCGAATGTGGATGCGGTCGCCTTGTCCATGGTCGCCACACAGATTGCGAATCACGTCCGAGAGGGTGGCGCGTTCTTGGCACAGGAGCTGTGCACGGCTACCGGGGCCGATCCCTCCGAGGTCGATCAGGCGATATGGGAGCTTTTCGATGCGGGCTTGCTTACCCCGGACTCCTTCGCACCCTTCCGCTCCCGCATGGCCAGCGCGGGGCCTCCCGGTACATCGGCGCACCGCGCACCGCGCCGGGATCGTGGCCGCGGCAGCACGCGGAGGCTGCGCATGGGCAGGGGCGGCTTTGCCCAGGCAGCTCGGAGTCCAGAGATGCGCGCGCGCCGCCAGGCCCTGAATGCCCATTCCAACGTCCCGGGTCGGTGGTCCGCGCCGGTACCGGACTCGGCATCACTGCCCGCGAAGGAAGACGTGGTGGCGGCTCGCAGCGAGGGCT
Organism: Corynebacterium falsenii; assembly: GCA_001054945.1. Classification (GTDB taxonomy): domain Bacteria; phylum Actinomycetota; class Actinomycetes; order Mycobacteriales; family Mycobacteriaceae; genus Corynebacterium; species Corynebacterium falsenii_A. Next base: position 44,760 of record JVKJ01000001.1, read on the forward strand.
GGTTGGAGCGCTATGCCGTTGTCACCCGAGGGGCCATCCTCAGCGAGAAGTCCGCTGGCGGATTTGCGGAAACCTATCGCACACTATCGGCCTGGGAGGATGTGGGACTTGTACTCCGTGGCTACATCATCCAGGGGCTGGGCGGTGCACAGTTCGCCCCGCGGCCGGTCATTGACCAGCTGCGCCGGCTGGACGGTGAGCAGTACGAAGACACGTCGCGGTCCGCCTCAGCTCCGATTCTTCTGGCGGCAGCAGACCCGGTGAATCCGTTCGGCGCCTCGCTGCCGTGGCCAGAGTTGCCAGGAGGAGAGGCGGTACGGCCTACTCGAGCCGCAGGTGCCATGCTGATTATCGCGCGGGACCGCCCGGTCGCACATCTGACCAGGGGAGGTCGCTCCATCAGCCTCTTCTCGCCAAGCGGGACAGACTTGTCCTTCGAGGACACGGACACGACGGTGGCGTCCACCCCCTCCCCGGGCGACATCCGCATCGTGGTGGAGACCCTGTCTGCGGCGATTCGTGCGGGGCGCTTGTCCCCCCTGGTCATCGAGCGGGTGAATGCGGCGAGCGTCATGGATGCGCCGACCCGGGAATGGACCTCAGCCGGGGCGCGTTTTACGCCGAAAGGGCTGAGCATCCGCTGACCTGGCAGGGCCATCGCCCAACCCTGTGCAAGCCGGAAATGGTCACCGAGACCCAGAAAGGAATGGCGAGGAATCGTGCCAGAAGGTGATTCTGTCCTGCAGCTTTCCAATCGCCTGCAGTGGATGACGGGCAGGACGGTCACGCGCTCGGACATCCGGGTGCCGCGCTTCGCCACCATCGATCTCACGGGCACCGAGGTGCAGCGAGTGTGGCCCTACGGCAAGCACCTGTTCATGCAGATGGCAGACCGGGTCGTACACACCCACCTGAAAATGGAGGGCGTGTGGTCCATCCACGCAGCGGGGGCGCGATGGCGCAGGCCGGGGTATACAGCGCGTGCGGTGTTCCGGTTCTCCCCACAATACGAGGGCGGTCCAGACATTGAGATCGTGGGGCACGACCTGGGTTTCGTGCGCATCGTTCCCGCGGAGGTGTTTGAGGACGCCGGCGCGGACAATCCCATTGCTCATCTGGGGCCGGACATCCTGAACGAAGATTGGGCGGTGAAGGAATGGCGCGACAGTGGGCGTACGTGGCGCGAGGAGGCAATCGCGAGAATTCTCCGGCGGCCGGAGCGATCATTAGGTGCGGCGCTGCTGGATCAACGGAACGTGGCAGGTATTGGCAACGAATACCGGGCCGAAGTGATGTTCATGGTAGGACTGCATCCGGCCGTGCCTGTGGGGAGAGCGGGGCAGAGCGAGGTCGAACATGTCCTGGACATTTCCCGCAGGGTGATGTGGGAGAACCGAGCCGAACCACGGCGGCTGTTTACCGGCGATCGGCGACCGGGAATGGGGAACTTCGTCTTTGGGCGGGCCGCAAAGGCATGCCGCCGGTGCGGGGCGGCCATTGAGAAGTCTTCGCTCGGCGGGCCGGGGGCTGGCGGGGATGCTGAGCTGGATTCCGGGGAGCTAGAAAGGATCATCTGGTGGTGCCCTGAGTGCCAAGAAATCCCGTGAAAATGGTTAATTCAAAAACGTTACGGGGGTAGCTATGGGGGTAGACGAAGGGATGAAATGTGGGTCGCTCGGGGAGGAAAACGCCAGGTCGGAATAATTAACCAAAAGTTAACCTTGGTGAAGTCATGATGGCGAAACTAATTCAGCGGCAAAGTGATTTTAGCTGCAAAACCCATTTTTTCTTAGGGAGGCTATGCATTTAGGCTGCACGTTTTCACGTGGCATGCATAGCGCCTGCTGAATAGGTGTGAAATTAGGTTTGCCTTAGCTGGGTTATGCGAGTGTGGGGGTGTCGCTCTGGGGCGTATGTGGTTGTTGAACATTTGAAGAGGTGTTCGAATTTAAGGGAATTCTCAGGGGTATTTCATAACGGTAACGTCAAGGAATTGTGATTTTGCGCTGGCTACGCAATGAAAAGGACGTGGAAAAAATGTGAAATTCCCCTACGCTCAAATTGTTCGTGATGACAAGCGGGAGAAACGCGAAACCGCTGGAAACAAGGGGCCTGACTCACCACAACCAGCGGGCCGCACAGTTTTCTTCGCCGTCCCGTTCGATTCGATTCACCCAACGTTCACACACTCACCAACCGCTAGGAGAATGTCTTGTCTAAGGCAACCACCTCTCGAATCTTCGCTGCGTCTGCCGCCGCTGGCCTGCTGATGGCAGGGATGGGGGCAACCGCCAACGCTGAGACCATCGAGAACCACTACCCAGAGACCCCAAAGTTCAACCCCACTCTGCCGATCGTGAACACGAGCCACGGCTCGGATCACATCAAGGCCAACGTCCTCAACCCGAACCCGGTGTGCAACTCCGGTGAGGACTACCGCACCGTGATCTACAAGGTGGATGACAAGTTCACCCCAGCGGGCACCATCTCTGCTACCAACGACACCAAGCACGAGATCCCGCTGACCCAGAAGCTGTCCAAGTCTCAGTCCATCTCCCTGACGGTCAAGGGTGACCGCACCGAGACCACGTCCGTCAACCTCGGCGGCGACGCGTCCGGCAAGTCTGGCAAGGGATCCGTGGGCATTGCTTACGAGCTGGCCAAGCAGATCGGCTTCGAGGCTTCCTACTCCCTGTCTTGGGAAGTTGGCCAGGACATCGGACCTTACGACGTCCCAGCTGGCTACACCGGTGAGGCAACCTACGGCTTCCGCACGGTAAACATGACCGGCACCCAGCAGTTCTGCAAGGCTAACGGCACCTGGTCCAACCCCACCGCATGGTCCGCACTGACCCCGGTCAAGAACCAGGTCACCGTGAAGCTGTACGACAACCCGGCTGACTCCGCCAAGAAGCCTCAGGACCAGAAGGATTCCGAGGGCAACTCCACCAAGCCAGCGGACGATTCCAAGAACTCCGACAACAAGGACACCGCCAAGGCATAAGCCGCGTTGGCTCATCTCCGCAATGGCTTACAACCCCGGGGCCTCATCCTCCCGGGCATAAACCACGCGGAACTGTTCTCTTGATCAGAGAAGCAGGTCCGAACCACCCCTCACCGTCCTTACTCACTACTCTCATAAGGGAGAAAACTCATGAAGAAGATTGCAGCACGCGCAGCAGTTGCAACGCTGATCGGTGCAACCGTTCTTTCCGGCAGCGCACAGGCCGCACTGGCCGAGACCACCGAAGGCCCGAAGCCCACCGCTCCAGCCGAGTTCGCAGCTCCTGAGGCACCTCAGGACACCAAGGCTGAGCCCAAGGCTGATGCCCCGAAGTTCGACCTGGAGCCCACGATCACCGTGTCCTCCGCAAAGGCCCCCGGCTACGCTGGCCTGGTCGCCGTCCGTGCGAAGAACGTCGGCAGCGAGGATTACTTCCAGGAATTCCCTCTGACCACCTTCCGCATCGACGTCAAGACCGAAGAGGGTCCAAAGGGCGTGGATCGCCTGATCACCCCAGGCTGGTTCAACGGTGCCTACACCCGCGACCTGGGATTCGACAAGAGCACCTCCACCCGCTCCTTCGAGGTCACCCTGTCTAACCCAGTCAACGCTGGCGACACGCAGCTCATCGCCAACCTGAACTTCGGTGACGGCAACACCAAGAAGGGCCGCCTGAAGAACTACATCACGGTCACCCAGACCGGCCGCCTCAAGGAGGACAACTCCGAGGCCAACGATCAGAACGTCGACTCTCGCGAGCACACCCTGACCGACGGCGGCAAGAAGGCCAAGGGCATCTTCTAGTTTCCATACGCCTCTGCTGAGAGCAGCAGCTCTACGAAGCTCAAGACTCTCGCGCAGCTCACCGCACTCGCGGTCAACGGCGCCCCTCCCGATGTCACGGTTCGGGAAGGGCGCCGTTGTCTTGTCTGACACATGGGGCGGGCTACACATGAGGCCATCCCGTCAATGCGGGATGGCCCGTTGTGCGTTTGGCTGGACCGTCCACGCATGCCGCGTGGACCGCCTCAAGCTCCGGCTAATTGCGCAGTTTGCGGTACAAGCTGATCAACGAGTCGGTGGAGCCATCGCCCGCGTCGGATCGTTGCTGGCCGCGGACCGCTGGCAGCAGCTCGTTCGCCTGCTTCTTGCCCAATTCCACGCCCCATTGATCAAAGCTGTTGATTCCCCACATCACGCCCTGGACAAACACGATGTGCTCGTACAGCGCGATCAAGGCGCCCAGCGTTTTGGGAGTCAACTTGTCAGCGAGGATCGTCGTGCTGGGCCGGTTGCCCGGCATGGTTTTGTGCGGAATGAGTTCCTCGGCCACTCCTTCTTCCCGCAATTCCTCGGCTGTCTTGCCAAATGCCAGCACCCGCGACTGCGCGAAGAAATTGCTCATCAGCATGTCGTGCATGCTCGTCTCTCCGTCGGCGCCCAAGAGATCCGTGTGCGGGTTTACGAAACCGATAAAGTCCGCCGGGACCAGATGCGTACCCTGATGCAGCAACTGGAAAAACGCGTGCTGGCCATTCGTCCCGGGCTCACCCCAATAGATCTCACCGGTCGGTACCGCCACCGGGCTGCCATCCAGTCGCACGGACTTACCATTGGATTCCATAGACAGCTGCTGCAGATACGCCGGGAACTGCTCCATGTCCTGGCAATACGGCAGTACCGCGTGGGATTCAGCCCCCATCACATCCGTGTACCACACGCCCAGCATGCCCATCAGCACGGGAACGTTGTACTCCATCGGCTCGGTACGAAAGTGGTCATCGACCTCGTACATCCCCTCCAGGAATCGCATGAAGTCCTCTGGCCCAATGGCCGCCATCAGGCTCAGGCCAATGGCGGAATCCACGCTGTATCGCCCGCCGACCCAGTCCCAGAACTCGAACATGTTCTTCGGATCGATGCCGAATTCCTGCACCTTCTCCTTGTTCGTGGACACCGCGACGAAGTGCCGTTCGGTGATTTCTCGGACCTTCGCCTCGGAGGTGGCGTCCACCCCCTTTTCGGAGAGCTCCTTCACGAGCCACCGCTTCGCGGCGTGGGCGTTGGCGAGCGTTTCGGACGTGGTAAAGGTCTTGGATGCCACCACGAACAGGGTGGACTCGGGGTCGAGGCCGTCCAGTGTCCCGTCCAAATCCGAGGGATCCACGTTGGAGATGAAGTGTGGGGTGATGCCTGCGGTCTGGTACGGGCGGAGCGCCTGGGCTGCCATCGCGGGGCCCAGATCCGAGCCTCCGATACCGATGTTGACCACGTGCTTAATTGTGTGGCCGCTGATGCCCTGCCAGTTGCCATTGCGCAGAGAGCGGGCGAGGTCCCGCATCCGACCGAGGACACCGTGGACGTCAGCAGCCACGTCCTGATCGCCTCCGTCGTTGCCCTGTCCCTCAAGGGTAAAGTCCTGGTCCGCAGGCAGCCGCAGCGCAGTGTGCAACACCGACCGCTGCTCAGTGGTGTTGATCCGTTGCCCACTGAACATGGCCGCCCGGTAATCCTCCAGGTTCATGCCGCGCGCGACATCGACCAGCAGGCGCATCGCGCGCTCGTCGATGAGGTGCTTGGACAAGTCCACGTACAGGGGGCCGACCTCGAAAGACAGGTCTTGCGCGCGGCCAGGCTGCTCGGAGAAGAGGGTCCGCAGGGAGGTTGCCCGCAGTTCCTGTGCGTACTCCTTCAGGTCCTGCCATTCCCGAATGTCGGTGAGCGGTTCTGGTCGGGCGGGAATATTCACAGGTTTCGAGCCTCCACTGTCGCGAGATGATGTTGCTTCTACGGTAGCGGAAACGCATGGAGTGGCACGATGGGATTCATGACTAAAGAATTCATTGCCACGGTCCACCCGCAGTCCACAGCTACTACAGCCGCTACTAGGGAATCTGCCGACTCACGGCCCGCCGCCATCGACGTCCCCACGGGACTGTTCGTCGGCGGCGAGTTTTGTTCCGGGGGCCAGGGGGAGACCTTCGAAGTTCTGGACGCCAGCACTGGCCAGGGGTTCGTCAACGTGCACAGCGCGACGGAAGACGATGCGAGGAAGGCACTGGACATCGCCTGCGACGTGCAGGAGGAATGGGCAGCCACGTCCCCGCGCGAACGCGCTGAGATCCTGCGGCGGATTCACGAGCTCATTATCGATCATGGCGATGACCTGGCTGCGCTGCAGTCGCTGGAGCTCGGCCGTGCCCTGCCGGATAGTAAGGGCGAGGTGACGTATGGGGCCGAGTATTTCCGGTGGTTTTCGGAGCGAGCCTGCGATATCCGGGGTGATTACCGGATCGCGCCGGCTGGCAATGGGCGTATCGTCACCATGCAACGGCCGGTCGGGCCCTGCCTGGCGATCACGCCGTGGAATTTCCCGCTCGCCATGGTGGCCCGAAAGCTGGCGCCAGCTTTGGCTGCCGGATGCACGATGATCGCGAAACCGCCGCAGTTGACGCCCCTGACGATGTTGTACGTCGCACAGTTGACCAAACAGGCTGGACTGCCGGACGGCGTGTTCCAAGTGCTGCCCACGAAGTCGGCCAGCAATGTGTCCTGCCTGCTGGACGATGATCGGTTGCGAAAGCTGACCTTCACCGGGTCCACAGAAGTCGGGCAGATGCTGGCAGCGAAGGCGGCGGAAAAGACCATCCGGACCTCCTTGGAACTTGGCGGCAACGCGCCGTTTGTGGCCCTGTCCCACGCCAACGTAGACCGGGCGGTGGAATCCGCTTTCGGTTCTAAGATGCGCGGTGGCGGGCAAGTGTGTGTTGCATCCAACCGATTCATCATTCACAAAGACATCGCCGAGGAATTCATTTCCGGTCTGGTGGACCGCCTCAAGGAGTGCGTGGTCGGGCCAGGCAACCACCCCGATACGACGGTGGGGCCGATGGTCAGTGCCGAGCAGCGTGACAAAGTTGCAGACATGGTGGACGGAGCCGTGAACCAGGGCGCCACGGTGGAACTCGGAGGGTTCAACCCAGCTACGGCAGGCGACGGCAAGGTGAAGACCAGCGCAGACTTGGACCCGCAGGGATTTTGGTACGCCCCTACCGTCCTGACTGGGGTTGACCAGAGTTTTGATATCGCGCACCAGGAGATCTTCGGGCCAGTCGTGGCTATCCAGGTAGTGGACAGCGACGAGGAGGCGCTGAAGCGCGCCAACGACACGAAGTTCGGCTTGGCCGGGTACGTCTGTGGCGAGAAGCTAGAGGCCACGCTGGCCTTCGCTGAAAAGATGGAGGCAGGCATGATCGGGGTGAACAAGGGGGTCCTGTCGGATGCCGCGGCGCCCTTCGGTGGCGTCAAACAATCGGGTCTGGGGCGCGAGGGCGGCTTCGAGGGAATTGACGAATACCTTGAGACGCTATATCTATCGTTGGATCTCTAAACCCAAGGCGAACGATCGAGCCTCCCGCGAGTGGGCGGGCGCCACCAGTCCGCCTGCTATTGAAGGAAGTGCAAGCTCATGAAAATCGGTGTGTTCGTCGGATCGATCCGCCAAGGCGCCCTGGGGTGCCAGGTGGGAGATTGGATCATGGAGGAGACCTCGCGGCTGGACCTATCCGGGGTCAATGGTGGGGAACCCGTGGAGTTTGTTCGAATCGATCTACGGTCTTTCGAACTTCCGCACTTCGATGGCGAAGCGGCACCTTTCTCGCTGAATAAGAAGTACAGTAACGCCAAGGTCACGCGGTTCTCCCAAGCTGTGGACGAGTGCGATGGATACATCTTTGTCTCGCCGGAGTACAACCACAGCGTGCCGGGGACCATGAAGAACGCCGTGGACCATCTGGGCAAGGAATGGTCGAACAAGGCTATCGGCTACGTCAGCTACGGGCCGATGGGTGGCACGCGCGCAGTAGAGCACTGGCGGGTCATTATGGCGAATTTCTACGCGCAGTCGGTCCGCGACCAAGTCGCGCTGTCGATGAGCGAGGACATGGCAGATGGGGGATTGAGCCCGCGGAACACGCAGGTCACGACGCTCGATAGGATGCTGCAGGCCGTGGTGGGGTTGTCGCGCGCGATGGCACCGATGCGGGACGAATAGCCGAAAAGTGACGGGGCGTGGAGGCTCGATTCCCGCTTAGCGGTCCTGCTCTGATGCGTTCTGCTGTTTTTCCAGCGCATCCAGAGTCTCGGCATGCAGATGACCGTTGGTCGCCACAGCCGAGCCGTTATGCGGACCGGGCTCGCCTTCCACGGAGGTGAACGTGCCGCCGGCCTCTTCGACGATCGGGACGAGGGCCGCGAGATCCCACAGATTTACTTCGGGCTCCGCGGCGATGTCCACGGCGCCCTCTGCGACCAGCATGTAAGACCAGAAGTCACCGTAGCCACGCAGGCGCCACGCGCGATCAGTAAGGTCGATGAGCTCATCGCGCAACCCGCAATCTGCCCAACCAGATAGGGAGCTGATCGCGATGGATGCGTCGGAGACCTTGGATACGCCAGAGGTATGAAGCTGCCGAGCTTGAGAGCTAGGTGCCGTGTCGGAGCAGTTGGGGGAGAAAGAGCGCCACGCCCCTGCCCCCTCAGAGGCCCACCACCGCCTGCACAGCGCTGGGGCGCTGACCACGCCCAGCACGGGGACGCCATCGACGAGCAGACTGATCAAAGTCGCCCATACGGGCACTCCGCGAACGAAGTTTTTGGTTCCGTCGATCGGGTCAATCACCCACTGGCGAACCGGGGAGTCGCTGTCTGAGCTCTTTGACGCACTGGCTCCGGCGTCTTCAGGTGTGACGAGCAGATCGCCGCCGAATTCCTCGCCGAGAACCGCGTCCTCTGGGCGGTGCGTGGCAAGGATGCTTCTGATCTCCTTCTCCACGGCCGTATCGGCATCCGTGACCGGGGTGAAGTCTGGTTTTGACTCGATTTTCAGGTCCCCCGCCTCGAATCTCTCCATCGTGAGGGCATCAGCGGTGTCCGCCATCGTCATAGCCAGAGCCAAATCTTCGGCATAGGTTGCAGAGGGCGCCGCAGTCGCATCCTGGTGCCCATGTTGCCCTTGGGGGCCCTGTGAATCTCCCGTCATGGTGCCAATGTTACGCAGAACAACGATTAACTCCGCTTATCAGATCCAATAAAGCCCGAATCTGACTCCGCGACACTTAGGAAAATTTAAGCTGACGTGAGAAAACGGAGAGAATGTGAGATGAGTTACATTTTCAGCGCTAGTTGATGTATCACCTGAATTGCCCCCAGAAGGGTGGCGTCCTGACCTATTCTCCCTGCTCCCGGAGTGCCCGTGCTGCTTCCTGAACCGAGGAATCCGCGCCGGCAATGAACCATTCCACCCCAGCGGCTTGGACTCTCGCAGTGGTGCCGCCCGCGCCCTCCACGAGAGCGCGACCGGGCAACCAGTCCCAACTGGCGACCGAACGCTGCATCCAGCATCCCAGGTTTCCTGTGGCAACTCCAGCAAGATCGATCGATGCGGACCCCAGCATTCGCACGGTGGCGAATTGCGTTGCCACCGATGCCCACGCTGCCTGACGCTCGGGCTTAGCGATGTCCGTGGGGTGGAGGTAGCCACCCAGGCACGTGGAATCCGGGGTGACGTCCTCGAGGTCACCGACCGCGTCGCCATCACGGGTCGTGGGGATGTCGGGGCCACCGAACCAGGTGTAGCCCATGGCGGGCCGGTGAACGGCGCCGAAAATGACCGTATCCGGGTCATCGGGATCGCCCTCCACCAGAGCGAGCGCGGAGCACCAGTAGTCCGATCCCGTAGTGAAGTTATAAGTCCCATCCACAGGGTCGATCACCCACGTGCGGCCGGATTCGGACTCGGCGGAGGCGCCCTCCTCACCGAGGAGCCCATCTTCGGGGCGAATCCCGCGGAGAACTTCAGAAATAAACTTCTCTGCCGCTCGGTCGGCGGCGGTGACCACATCGGAGACAGAGGTCTTCATCTCCGTGGTGAGGCCGATTTCGCGCATTCGCCACGCCATGCGGGCTGCGTTGTAGACGAGCGCCTGGGCGAGATGTTCATCCGAATCATCGACGTGGGCGACCATGAAAGTCTTGGCGAGGGTGGAGACCATCTCGTCGGTGACCGGAGACTCGGGCTTGGAGGAGCTATCCGGAGAGGTGCCTGTGGAGGTGTTTTGAGGATCAGAAGCCATGGATTCCATTGTGCACCCCTAAAGGTAGACTTGCGCACTATGCAACCGGAAGTCACCGCAGACCTGAAAGACCTGAAGAGCACGCTCACCACGATCGAGCGGGTGATGGACCTGGAGGAGCTGTCCACCCGGGCTCGCGAGCTGGAAGATCAGTCTGCGGATCCATCTCTGTGGGACGATCCGGATCACGCCCAGCAGGTCACCAGCGAGCTGTCCCGCACACAGGCCAAGCTGCGCAAGATTTCCGGCCTGCGGGGGAGGCTGGAGGACATTCCGGTGATGTACGAGATGGCAGAGGAGGAAGCGGGCGACGATCCCGCGGCCGCGAAGGACGCGACAGCCATGGCCGATGAGGAGCGCGCCTCGCTGCGCGCCGAGATTGAGGCCCTCGAGGTGACGACCATGCTGTCCGGAGACTATGATCAGCGCGAGGCCGTGGTGAGTATTCGCTCTGGTGCCGGGGGTGTGGACGCCGCCGACTGGGCGGAAATGCTTCTGCGTATGTACACGCGCTGGGCAGAAAAGGCCGGTCACAAGGTGGATGTCTACGACATTTCCTACGCGGAGGAAGCGGGGATTAAGTCCGCGACCTTCGTGGTACATGGGGAGTATATGTACGGGACCTTGTCTGTAGAACAGGGAGCGCATCGGCTGGTGCGGATCAGCCCGTTTGGCAGCGGTGACAAGCGGCAAACGTCCTTTGCAGAGGTGGAGGTGCTGCCGGTGGTGGAACAAACAGATCACATCGACATCCCGGAGTCTGAAATCCGGGTGGATGTGTATCGCTCCTCCGGCCCGGGCGGGCAGTCTGTGAACACCACGGACAGCGCCGTGCGCATTACCCACGAGCCAACGGGAATCGTGGTGACATGCCAAAACGAGAAGTCGCAGATCCAAAACCGCGCTTCCGCGATGCGTGTGTTGCAGGCGAAGCTGTTGGAGCGCAAGCGCGAAGAGGAGCGGCAGGAGATGGACGCCTTGGGGGCGGGAGGCAATGCCTCGTGGGGCAATCAGATGCGATCCTATGTGCTGCACCCTTACCAAATGGTGAAGGATCTGCGGACGAATTATGAGGTCAATGACCCGTCTAAGGTCCTGGATGGGGACCTGGATAAGTTCCTGGAAGAGGGGATTCGCTGGCGCATGGCGCAGCAGAGCTAGCTGTGGCGGCTTGATCGGCCTAGCTTGATTGGCCGGGGCGGCTCGGCGAGGCTGCTTGATCTTAGACGAGGAAGGGGACCCCAGGCGGAATGCCTGGGGTCCCCTTCCTGTGAAACGGGCGGAAATCCCGCTAGCGAGGAACGCTGTGCAGCGCCCCTCGTTGCCTGACTATGGGGTCAGGTGGTGGATGTAGCCGAAGCGGTGCTCGGTGGTGGAAATAGCCTGCTCGAGCAGCAGAGGCAGCAGCTCGCGGCGGCCATCTGGCAGCACATCCTGGTCGAGGATTACGGAGCCGGACTGAGCGGCGGCCTCGTAGAACTCCTCTGGGACGTCACCCAGGGCACGGATGCGTGCGGACTGCGCGGTGGACAGCTCAGCAGCGAACTCCAGGTCGTTGCTGATGCGGATGCGCTCGCCCAGCTCGCCCCATGCCTGAGCAACCTCGCGGGTCGCGCTGACGTCCAGCTCGGTACCCGTGATGGCGGATGCCAGGTACAGGCGCAGCAGATCGCGCGGGTTGGCACCTTGGTTGACGCGCACGCGCAGCGGATCCAGCAGTGGCTTGTAGCGGAACACGTTGGACTCCACCACGAGGGCGGTCTTGTCGTGCTCGATGCCGAACTCGGTGGCCCAGACGTGAGCGTCGGACTCAGCCGCGCGGCGCAGCCACACGTGGTCTTCCTTGGACAGCACTGGGGAGCCCAGGCCACGGATCTCTCGCAGCAGCTGGGTGATCTCCGTGGGCAGGGTGCCGGAGGCGAGCTCGCTGAGGTCGCCCTCGGTCCACACGCCCTGCTGAGCCACGTAGTTCGGGCCGCCGGCCTTGGCGCCGCCGCCGATGGCGGAGTTCTTCCAGCCACCGAAGGACTGACGGCGGACGATAGCACCGGTGATGCCACGCTCAACGTAGGCGTTACCCACCTCGACGCGCTCGCGCCAGAAGGCGGTCTCGTCGCGGTCGATGGTGTGGATGCCGCCGGTCAGGCCAAAGCCCGTGGAATTCTGCCACTCGATAGCCTGCTCCAGGGTTTCGGCGTGCATGATACCGGCCGTCGGGCCGAAGCACTCGTGAGTGTGGAACCAGGAGCCGGGCTTCACGCCGTCGCGCAGACCGGGGCTCCACAGGGTGCCTTCCTCGTTGAGCTTCTCTGGCTTGACCAGCCACTTCTCGCCCTTTTCCAGCTGGGTCAGGCCGCGCAGCAGCTTGTCGCCGGGGGCTTCGATGACACCGTTCATCCAGGTGGAGATGTCCGAACCCGGGCCCACCTTGATGGACTTCACGGCGTCCACCAGCTGGCCAATGAAGCGCTCGGACTCGCCGATGGATCCCACGGTGATGATCAGGGAGGCGGCGGAGCACTTCTGGCCTGCGTGCCCGTACGCAGAACGGTAGATGTCAGCCACGGCCAGGTCCGGATCGGCAGCCGGGGTGACAATGATGGCGTTCTTGCCGGACGTCTCGGCGTTGATCACCATGCGTGGCTTCCAGGAGCGGAAGAGCTTGGCGGTTTCGGATGCGCCGGTCAGGATGACGGACTCCACATCTGGGTGGGAGATCAGGCGCTTGCCGGCCTCGCCCTCGTCGGCGTTGACAAGCTGCACCAGATCCTCGCCGATGCCAGCTTCGCGCAGCACGTCGATGAAGACCTCAGCGATGCGTAGCACCTGCGGTGCAGGCTTGAGGATGGCGCAACCACCGGCAGCCAGCGTGGCGAACACGCCGCCCAGCGGGATGGCGATGGGGAAGTTCCACGGCGGGGTGACCACGACGACCTTGTAGGGGTCGAACTTGGAACCGCGCACGCGATCGAGCTCGCGGGCGGACTCAGCGTAGTAGCGCGCGAAGTCGATGGCCTCCGAGACCTCAGGATCGGTCTCGGCCACGGTCTTGCCAGCCTCGAAGACAGCAGCAGAGATCAGGCGGCCGCGGTTATTGGCCAAAGCGTCGGCAGCCTTGTCGAGCAGCGCAGCGCGCTCGCGACCGGACTTCTTGCTCCACTCGTCGGCGGCCTTCTTGCAGTTGGCCACGTGCTCGTCGATCTGGGAAGGATCGGTGATTTCCGGGGTGGTAGCCGGGCCCGGGTCGGCCTCTGGCTTCACCAGGTTCAGTGCCCACTCGCGGTTAGCAGGCAGGGATGGGTCGGTATCCGGCTCGTTGACGAAGTTGCCGGGAACGCCGCCGGAGCGGGTGCCCATCTTTTCCTTTTCTTCGACAATGCGGTTCTGATCGCGGCGGCGGCCTGCGAAGGTCTCCCAGCGATCGCGCACGGAGTTGCGGAAACGCAGCTCCTGCGCCTGCATCGGGGTCATGCCCAGGCCCTCGTCGTCCTCGGGAGTGAACAGGGCGTACAGGAAGTTCTGCTTAGCGCCGTTTTCCTCCAGACGGCGGACCAGGTAGCTCACGGCCACGTCGAAGTCCTCGCGCTTCACCACAGGGGTGTACAGGATCAGGTCGCCGACGACCTCACGCACGGCGGCGGACTGAGCCGGGGCCATACCCTGCAGCATCTCCACGTCCAGCTGGTCTTCCACGCCACGTGCGACGGACAGCTCGTGAGCCAGTGCCAGGTGGTACAGGTTGTGGGAAGCCACACCCACGCGAATTGCATCCGCGTTCTCCGGCTGCATGATCCAGTCGATGAGACGGACGTAGTTGGCGTCCACCTCAGCCTTGGTCAGGTAGGGGGCCTGCGGCCAGTCGTGGATCTCGGAATCCACGCGCTCCATCGACAGGTTGGCGCCCTTCACCAGGCGGACCTTGATCTTGGCGCCACCCTTGGCTCGACGCTCCTTGGCGAAGTTGGTCAGGCGCTCCAGGGCATCGAAGGTATCGGGCAGGTATGCCTGCAGCACGATGCCGACCTCGAGGTCCAGGAACTCCTCTTCCGCCATGAGCTCGGTGAACAGGCGGAGGGTGAGCTCCAGGTCCTTGTACTCCTCCATGTCAAGGTTGATGAAGGGGTGCGGGCTGCGCTTCTTTGCCTCACGGTAGAGGGGGCGCAGGCGGTCCTTCAGGCGCTCCACGGATCCGTCTTGGTCCCAGTGGTTCAGCTGGGAGACGACGGAGGAGGCTTTCACGGACACGTAGTCCACGCGCGGGTTGCGCAGCAGCTCGATGGTGGAGTTCAGGCGCTTCTGGGCCTCCTTCTCACCCAGAACGGCCTCGCCGAGGAGGTTCAGGTTCAGGCGGAAACCAGCCTCGCGGTTCTTGTCCAGCAGGTCGTCCAGCGCCTTGGACTCGGCATCCAGCACCAGGTGGCCCACGGTGCTCCGCAGGTACTGGCGGGCGATGGGCATCACAATGTTCGGCAGCAGGGGCGCCATGATGGAACCGGCCGTCACCAGCACGGTGTCCATGAAGCTCATGAACCCTGGAACTGCTTCCTTCTTCTCCAGCGGGTGCGCGATCTTCGCGAACTCGTGGGCGGCAACCTTGTTGTCCTCAGGGCGAGCCACACGGTCAACGAATGCGAAAGTGAACTCCACACCATTCGGATCGTGCACCATGTCTGCGAGCTGGTTGGTGGACTTGGAGGTCTCTTCGACCTCCAGCCACTTCTCTGCGCGCTTGATGGCCTTGTCAACTACGCTTTCCACATCGCCGCTGTTGGGCAAGGGGGTATGGGCTTCGTTGCTCATTTCTAGGGTCCCTCTTTTCTGTGAGTTAGGGACGCCACCCTGTTGGCTCAAGCCCCGGGTGTGCGGAGCTTCCCGGTATGCGGAAGTGCCGTTGGAAACCTGTGCCCAGGTGGCGTGAAAGAGATTGAAAGAGTTGAAGTGATGAGAGGTTAGCGTCGCTAAAAGACCGGGGGGCGATCCCCAGTTTGGCGCATCGGACAAGCGGCGAACTCGCACATGGCGAGCTCCCGGCCCGGACTGTGGCGCAAACGCCGCGCGTAATCGATCAAATAGCTATCCCTCTGTGGGTGGAAACGGATTCCAGGGGACAGTGTAACCCGAACCATAAAGTTTCACAGACTGAGGTGGGCATCATAACGGAACCGCAGCGCACAGGAGGTGGAGATGCAGATAATTCTATGAATTTTTACGGAATCGCCCGGTGGTGCGGGCGGCTACTGACCGTGGAATTCCATGGGTGTGCCGGGGCCGAGCGGGAGGCCCAGGAGGTACCACAGCGCGAAGAAGATGAACCATCCCACGAGCATTGCGATGGAGTAGGGCAGGGAGAGCGACATGAGGGTGCCGATGCCCGCGCGGGAGTAGTAGCGCTGCAGGAACGTCAGGGCCAGTGCGAAATAGGGGCTCATCGGGGTGATGATGTTCGATGGGGAATCGCCGATGCGGAACAACATCTGCGTGACCTCGGGGGACACGCCGACGTACATGAACATCGGGACGACGACGGGGGCCATCAGGGCCCACTGCGCCGAGCCAGATGTAATGAACAGGTTGATGGTGGCCACGAGCAAAACGAACAGGGCGAAAAGTAGCAGAGGCGGGAGGTCAGCCTTCTGAAGCAGGTTCGCCCCCGTGATGGCCGTCCAGGATCCCAGGTTCGACCATTTGAACCACTGGAGGAACTGAGCGACGGCGAAGAAGAGGACCATCATGGGCAGCAGAGTCTTGAGGCCCTTGGCCATGAATTCAGGGATATCGGCCCAGCGCTTGATGGTTCCGGCCACGAGACCATAAACCACGCCCATCACGAAGAACGCCACGGCAATCGGAACCCCGACGTTCTTGATCAGCGGGCTGTCCATGACCGATCCGCCGGGCCCCTGCAGTGGGGAACCGGAGACAAAGAGGAGTGCGAAGTATATGGCCGTCATGATGACGGTAGCCAGGCCGGTCCACACCAGGGCCTTAAATTCGCGGCGGTCCAATCGGAGTGCCTCTTGCTCGGACTGTTCGGAGTCATTATCGGCGCCTGCAGCCTTGTCGAAGGAGACTTCCTCGTAGTTCACGCGGCTGTGATCGACCAGGTCGTGGGCCTTCTTCTTGATGAACAGTTCGGTCACGCCCGTCACGATGAGTGAGAGCACGATCGCGGAGGCGGTCACGAAGAAGTAGTTGGCCAGTGGGGAGACCTCGTAGTTCGGATCCACGATGTGTGCCCCAGTCGTGGAGATGCCAGCCAGCAGCACATCGGTGATGTTCAGCACCAATGAAGAGTTAAAGCCCGCCGACGATGCGGCGAAAGCCACCATGGCGCCCACGATGGGAGAGCGCCCCACCGCGTGGAAGCTCATAGCACCCAGCGGGATCAAAATGACGTACACGGCATCCGATGCGATGGAGCCGGTCACGCCGGCCAGGGCCACCACGAAGGTGAGCATCGCTGGGCTGACCTTAGTTACCAGGCTCCGGATTGCTGCGCTGATCAGGCCGGAGTGCTCGGCGACGGCAACGCCTAGCATCACGACGATGATCAATCCGAGCGGCGGGAATGAGGTGTAGTTATTCACCGCCTCGGTGACGATTTTGGAGAGCCCTTCAGAGGTCAGCAGATTAGTGACCTCCACCTTCTTCCCGCTCTGCGGGTCGGTCGCGCTCATTCCCAACGCGCTGCCTGCCCACGAGCTCAGGAGGACAAGGCCGCCGATGATGACGAAGAGCCAGAACGGGTCCGGTAGGCGGTTACCGATTCTCTCAACGGCTCCGAGGAAGCCACGTGCCGGCGCGGGTTCCTCTTGGGTCTGTGGACTGTGGCCTACTGGTGTGCTCATGTGCTCGCCTAGAGGTCGGAGTCGGTGGTCTCTGTGCATTGAAGATAACGGAGAATCCCGCGCGGTGAGGTGGAAGCGAGTAACTCACTTCGCCAATTGCCCCATAATTCACACTAGCCACATTTTTCACAGTGGTTTAAGGTAATGAGCCGTGATCACCTTCGACCATGTCTCCAAGACCTATCGGACCTCCACCAGGCCAGCACTGAAAAACGTGACGGTCGACATTGAGGATGGCGAATTCGTCTTCGTCATCGGCCCGTCCGGGTCGGGGAAGTCGACCTTCCTGCAGCTCATGCTCCGGGAGGGGGAGGTGGACGCCGGCGAACTGCATGTCGCCGGTTTTCACGTCAACCAGTTGAAGGACAAGCAGGTTCCCAAACTGCGGCAGCGCATCGGCTACGTCTTCCAGGACTTCCGCTTGCTTCCCAATAAGACGGTCTTCGAAAACGTCGCCTTCGCGCTGGAGGTGATAGGTAAGTCCAAGTCTGACATTGGCGTCCTCGTCCCTGAGGCGTTGGAAACGGTCGGCCTGGACGGAAAAGAAAATCGGCTCCCACACGAACTCTCCGGCGGTGAGCAACAGCGCGTGGCCATTGCCCGGGCCTGCGTGAATCAGCCGGTCCTCCTCCTGGCGGACGAACCCACCGGCAACCTGGACCCGGACACATCCACGGAGATCATGCTGCTTCTCAACCGCATCAATCAGCGGGGAACAACCGTGGTGATGTCCACGCACGACGACGTGGCCGTGGATTCCATGCGCCGGCGCGTGATCGAACTATCCAATGGCAAGCTCATCCGCGATGATGCCCGCGGCGTCTACGGCGTGGGGCGCTAACACACCACCTGAGCACCCAACCCCCATCACACCACGCATTAGGAAAGGCACCGCGCAGATGCGATTCAGCTTCGTTGGCAGGGAGGCCGTCCGAGGCCTTACCCGAAACTTCACAATGACCGTGGCCATGGTCATTACAACAGCCATCTCCTTGGCCCTGCTGGCCTCCGGCTTCCTCATGACCGCCATGACCGAGCGCACGAAGGACATGTACGTCGACCACGTCGAAGTCATGGTGCAGTTGGACGACAAGACCTCTGCCGCGGACAAGGACTGCTCCTCCAAAGAATGCTCAGAGATCAAGAAGAATCTGGAGGCCAATGACGGGGTGGAACAGGTGCAGTTCCGCAACGTCCAGCAGTCCTATGAGCACTTCGTGCAGCTGTTCAAGGATTCCGATCCGCGCTTGGTTCAGGAAACCTCCCCAGACGCGTTCCCCGCAGCGCTGCACGTGAAGCTGAAGGATCCCACAGACACGAAGCCAATCGACGACGTGCGCTCCATGAAGGGGGTCGGCAACGTGGTCGATCAGGGCGATGATGTGAAGGCTGCAACCGACAAGATGGACGCAGTGCGCAACGCTGCCTTCGTGATCGCTGCAGTTCAGGCGCTCGCGGCGGTGTTCCTGATCGGCAACATGGTCCAGATTGCCGCGTTCAATCGACGCCACGAAATCAGCATCATGCGCATGGTGGGCGCGACGAACTGGTTCACCCAGGCGCCCTTCGTCCTGGAGGCCGTGCTCGCCGCCATCGTGGGCGCTGTGGTCGCTGTGGTGGGGATGTTCGCCACGAAGGTCCTGGTGGTCGACCGCGCACTGAAGTCCCTTTATGACGCCCGCATCATCGCTCGAATCACCAATGCGGACCTCTGGCTTGCATCGCCCGTGTTGGTGGTGCTGGGCGCGGTGGTGGCGGCACTGACTGCGCAGATCGCCCTGCGCCGCTACGTTAAGCGACAGTCAGATTGATAAGCTGAATCCACTATGGCGAAAAAGAGTAGTCCTGTTGATTCTGGTGCGGCCAAAGGAAAAGCCAAGAACAACAAGAAGAAGGCAGCGCAGGCGGGCACGCCCGGCGGGCAATTTGTCGTGGCTACCAACCGCAAAGCTCGGCATGATTACTCCATCATCGAGACCATCGAAGCCGGCGTGGCCCTGGTGGGTACCGAGGTGAAATCCCTGCGCGAGGGCAAGGCCAGCCTCGTGGACGCCTATGCCACGATCGATGAAAACGAGGTGTGGCTGCGCGGACTGCACATTCCGGAGTATTCGATGGGGCACTGGACGAACCACAGTCCGCGGCGAACGCGGAAGCTGCTGCTGCATCGGCGGGAAATTGATTCCCTTCTGGGTAAAGTGCGAGACGGCAATGCGACCTTGATTCCGCTGCAGCTGTACTTCGTCAGCGGCAAGCTCAAGGTGGAGCTCGCGCTGGCTCGCGGTAAGCAAGATTATGACAAGCGCCAGGATATTAAACGCCGTACCGAAGAGCGTGAAATCACGCGTGAGCTGGGGCGGAAGATCAAGGGGATCCACGCCTAAACGATGCATGTGGGGGATGCATATGGTTGTTCGGCGTGCTGCGGTAGACGTGGCTCTGCGCTAGGTTAGGTGCGTCCCAAAGAAAAGTTAGGAGCACCCACACCAGCCATGAGCGACCCGGCCGCGTCTCAGGAACCACCGTCAGGGCTGAAGGAACACTGGCACCTGGACCACCCGACGCGGGGAGCTTTGGATGTGTACGTGGGGTCCGCGGAAGCACTCGCGCACATTGACCCGGGGTATCCGGTGAACAAGAAAGCGGGGGCAGCGGGGAAGGCGGGTTCCGAGGACAAGAACTCGGAACACAGTGCGTGGGACTCTGAGATCGGCGAAGTTCGCGCGAGGTTGATCAAGAAATCACGCCTTGACCGGCTGGGTGCTGTCCGGGACCTCGAGTTTCCGGAGTTCTTGGTGATGCGTGATGGGGTTGTGATCGCGCGGCGGCGCATGTTGGCGACTCTCAAGATCGACTTGGGCAAACGCAGCGGGGAAGTGCCCGAGGGGAAACATGGGGCGAAGGTCGCGGGCGGTCCGCCGTATCTAAAGTTGCACCCGAATTTTCTGGATACGCACCTGAATGAGGTTCACGTCCGCGCCGACGGTGAGGTGGTGCTGTTCGATCCTCCGGCGGGGAGTCCGGCGGAAAAGCGCCACCAGGCCATGGAGGCATCCCCGGTCAAGCGCTGGTTGTATCCCCTGCTCGGCGGGATGGGGAAGGCCGGATGGGCCATTGCGGTCTTCGTGCTGGGGCCCGTGATTAGCCGGATCATCGATTTCATATTTTGGCTGCTGGGCAAGCTGATACCCGACTTTGACTTGCCCTCGATCCCGTGGCCCCACATTGATTGGCCGCACATCGACCTTCCCACCATCAATTTGCCGTCCATCCATGTGCCCAGGATTCCCTGGCCCGATTGGCACCTGCCGCACATTGACCTGCCGGATTGGCTGGTCTTCTTGCTGGAACACCCGAAGATGTGGATGCCGGTGTTCGTGGGAATTGTCCTGGGAATCATGGCTGTCCGGAATCGCAGGAAGTCCACCATCACCAAGGAGCGCTGGGAGAAGAGAGGAATCAGGAACAGCACTGGTGGAGATTTGGCGCTCGAACGCGCGCGGTTTGCGTCCGCGCTCCGCACGAAGTTGGAGAGGGATCGAAAGGACAACGGGATTAGTGAGGAGCAGATCATCGGCACGGTTGGCAGCGATGGGAAGATAAAGTTTCGGCGGTTTTCAGAATCGCCTGAAGAGTAGTAGGCTGAGTTGTCCTGCTGTCTGACGTTTCCGCAGCAGGTGTGCAGAGGGGTCGACATGGTTTCGACTTCGTGCATTGAGCCAGGGGAAGCGTGCCGGTGAAGGCAGGAGACCACCGTAAGCGTCGCTGCAAACTTATAAGCGCCGAGAACACTCAGCGCGACTACGCCCTCGCTGCTTAATCCAGCGACCGCGTGTCTGTCGGCCTAGGTTCGTCCCTGACCTAGTACCCGGCATCGACTTAAGGGACTTGCTGCACGGCCTCGTTGCTCGGGCCGTGTGGGACACCTCAGAGCAACTGGGCCCGTCATCCGGTCTGGTTCGCGAGATCCGGAGGGCCGAGCAGAGGCTGTAAGCGAACTGCGCACGGAGAAGCCCTGGCGAGGTCGCGAAGGACCCGGGTTCAATTCCCGGCGGCTCCACTTTGGCACCCTTTCACCATTTGTGCTGGTGAGAGGGTGCTTGTCTTTCGGGTGTTGGGAGCGCAAAGCCGGTACTGCCCAACATTCTGCACGCACTCCAAACGGAGCAGCCTAGTCCAGCGCTCGCGGCCACGTGTGGACCGGCTGATTCGTAGCCTGCAACTTCAGGTACTGCCGCAACATCTTCTGCAGAGCCTCCCGGCGTTCCCTCGACTCGGGCTTCACGTTGCGCCCGCCGGCCTGAGCAAGCGCAGCCAACTGCCACGTCGCACCATTCTGGTGCGCCTTAATGCGACCGTCGATGATGCTCAGATAGGAGTCGATGAGGTCATCGCGCACGCCCAGCGCCTGCAGACCCGCGCGAGCTTGGTCGAGCAGGTGATCGTTCACGAGCTCCTTCACGCTGATCCGCCCCAAAGTTGGCCAATGCATCATCGCATTCAGCCCGTCGCGAGCCCCGGCGTTGAAATTCTCCTCCGCCTGACTGAAGGACAGGCGAGACCACACCGGCCGGGTCTGTTCAGACAGGAACTTCACCAGGCCGTAATAGAAGGCCGCGTCCGCGATGATGTCCGCCGGCGTCGGCCCAGCTGGGAGCAGGCGATTCTCCAGGCGAATGTGCGCCAACTCCGTGTTCGGGTCGTAGATGGGCCGGTTCCACCGCCAGATTGTTCCATTCTGCAGGTTCAAATAGTGCAGTGCGGGATTATCGCCCGCCATCATTGGCGTGCCCGAATCAGAGCGGTCCTCCGGAATCAGCGGGGAGAAGTACCGCACGTTCTCCTCGAACAGGTCAAACACGCTGGTGATCCAGCGTTCACCGAACCACACCCGGGGCCGCACTCCCTGGTTCACCAGCTCATTGGTGCGAGTATCGATCGATTGGAAGAACAGGGGGATCCGCGACTCGTGCCACACGCGGTGCCCCGCGAACAGCGGCGAGTTGGCGCTGAGCGCGACCTGAATCCCGGCAATCGCCTGGGACGCATTCCACGCATCGGCAAACCGATTCGGGGCCACCTGCAAATGCAGCTGCATCGACGTGCAGGCGGATTCCGGTGCGATGTCCTTGAAGTCGTGCAGGTAATGCTCATCGCGTGCGAGGTCGATGCGCACCAGTTCGCCGCGGGCTTCCATCACCGAATTACTGAGCGCCTGGTAGCGGTTTTCCTTGGTCATCCACTCCGAGCCAGTCAGGAACTCTGTGGTCAGCGTGGGCAGCGTCCCGATCATGGCGACCTCCGCCTCTGCGCGGGACGCGGCATCCCGAACCGCATCTAGTCGGCGTTCCAGCTCCTTCTGCATGACGTCCAATCCGTCATCCGCAATCCCCTGTGGAGGCAGGTTCAGCTCCACGTTGAAGGAGCCGATTTCGGATTGATAATCCTCAGACAGCTTCCCCAACACGTCCGCGCCCGTAGTGGACGGCTGCATTTCGCCATCCACCAGATTCAACTCCAGTTCCAGGCCAATGGTCCCGTGGTTGACGAAGTCCGCGTTCTGGAGGTGTTTATCGAACATCTCCAGATCCTTCAGCAGGCGCTGCCGGTAGCGTGTGCGCTGCTTAGGTGTATAGGAAGAAGAGCTCAGTGCGTCACCCATGGGCACCACAGTAGCCAAGGAGCACCAGTTCGTGGCAGGTTAGCGAAATGAACAATTCTCAAAACTTTCACGCCCACACGGGCCTCACGCTTCCACCCGTGGGGTTCGGAACCTACAAGCTCAAGGGCGCCGATGGTGCGCGATCGATACACCGCGCGGTCTCCGTGGGTTACCGCCTACTGGATTCCGCCTATAACTACGAAAATGAAGGCACGGTGGGCGAGGGGATCCGCCGGGTTCTGGACGCCACTGATGTGACGCGCGAAGACCTCATCGTGCAATCCAAGCTTCCTGGGAGATACCAGCAGGCAGATTTGGCACGCCAGACCATCGAGGAGAGCCTTTTCCGCACCGGGTTGGACTACCTGGACCTCTACCTCATCCATTGGCCGAACCCGAAACAAGGACTATTCGTGGAGGCGTGGAATGCCCTGCGACAGGCCCGGGACGAAGGGCTCATCCGCCACATCGGAGTGTGTAACTTCCTGCCTGAGCACCTCAATGAACTGGAGCGCCAGACTGGCGAACTGCCCGCGGTGAATCAGATCGAGCTGCACCCGCGATTCCCGCAGATAGAGGCACTGGAATTCCATCATCGCAAGGGGATCATCACCCAGGCGTGGAGCCCGCTCCTGCGCGGCGGTGTCCTGGATGCTCCAGAGGTCACCGCGATCTCCGAGTCACATGGATGCACGCCGGGCCAGGTCGTCCTTGCATGGCACCGCCAGCGGGGATCGTTGGCCATCCCCAAGGCGCAGAGCGAAGACCGGCAGAAGGAAAACTTCGCCTCTCAGAACATAGTTCTGACAGCGGAGGAACTGTCCTCGATCACGAACCTTGGCCGCCCTGATGGCCGAATGAAGGGCCAGAACCCGGCGGAGTACGAAGAATTCTAAGCGGGACGATTCCATAGATTCGCCCCAGAACTGCTGTCGCCCGCTTAACCTCGAGGGTTGTGCATAAGAATATTACTTTCGAGGCAGAGGGCCGGGAGCTGCACGGACGACAGTGGCGTCCCCACTCAGGCCGCGCCCCCGGACCGGGTGGGGGAGAGCGCCCCCGTCGTTGTCATTCACCCGGCCACCGGGGTGCACATGCACTACTACGCGAAATTCGCGGAATACCTTGCTGACCAGGGATGGACAACCCTGATCTACGACTACCGCGGCACGGGGGAATCGCGGCGTGAGGGCGACGACGAAGATCTGGACATCCTCATGAGCGACTGGATGATGAAGGATGTCCCGGCCGCGAATCGGTTCATGCGGACGACTTTTCCGGGGCGGCCTCTGCTGGCGGTGGGGCATTCCGTGGGCGCCCATGGTCAATTCGCCATCCAGTGTGACGAACCCGTGGATGCCCTTGTCGCCATAGCCAGTCATGCCGGTGTGACTCGGCTGATCCCGAGTGCCATCGAGAGGGCCAAGGTGTGGGCAATCTTCAATGTGGTCACTCCGGTGAGCATCCGTGTCCTCAGGCGGGTGCCCATCGAAAAGATTGGGATGGGGCGGAATATTCCCGCCGGAGTGACGCGACAGTGGGGGCGGTGGACCTCCCTTCGCGAATATTTCTTCGATGACGAAAACTTCCCCACGCGGGGCACGCAACTGACCACACGGTTCGCCCTCTTCAATGCGCCCGTGTTATCGCAGATCTTCACCGACGACCTGTGGGCCACGCGCCGGGCGGCGAATGTGCTGGTAGACAAGCTGGTCAACGCTCCCGTGGAGCGCAGAGACATTCAGCCCGAGTCCATCGGAGCCGATGCCATTGGGCACATGGGGTTCTTCCGCAGCGCGAACCGCGACCTGTGGCCGGCGGTAGCGGACTGGCTGCGAGAGCGCGCCTAGGACTTGCACCTGACGCGACGTCAACCAACACAATCAGGGCCATGGAGAACGAACACAACACCGAAGAGTCCGATTGCCTGTACGCGATCGGCGACGTGGCTGAAATGCACGGCGTGACCGTTCGTGCGCTGCGCTACTGGGATTCCATAGGACTCGTGTCCCCGGAATGGCGATCCTGGAGCGACCATCGCCTGTACACCGTGGCGGATCTGCAGAAGATTCAGCAGGTCATGGCGTACAAGGCCGTGGGGTTGCCACTCTCGGAGGTCAAAGAGCTTTTGGACGCCAACGATTCACCGCTGGTGCATCTCCGGCGGCAGCGAAAGCTCTTAAAGAAGCGGCGCCACAACATCGAGGAGATGTTGGCCGCATTGGACGTTCTCCTCACCGAGGCGGAAAACCGTCCTGGTGACAAATCTGGTGACCACGTCGAGCGTGCCAATAGCGCAGCTGGGCAGTCACTTCGAGCCCGAAAGGACGAAGAAACAATGACCCATGACAACGCAGCGCGCCGCGAGTCCACCGCGGCGCTGTCAGTGGAACAAAAGGCGCGCATCCTGGGAGATGCGTGGAAGCCGGAATATGAACAAGAGGCGCAGGACAACTGGGGTGATACCCCGGAGTTCAAGGAGTCGCAGCGGAGAGCTGAAGCCATGACCGAATCCGACTGGAAGAACCAAAAGCAGGCGCTGGACTTGTTGAACGGCGAACTGGTTGAAGCGATGGACGGTGGCGTCCAACCTGGGGATGCCCGGGCCAACCAGCTGGCGGAAGCGCACCGCAAGAACCTGTCCGAGTGGTTCCCAATGAGCCTGGAGCAGCAGGTTCTCGTGGCTCGCAGCTACACCGACGATGACCGATTCCGGGAGTATTACGATTCCCAGCGGTCTGGCCTGGCTGCCTGGCTGCGCAGGGTGATCGAAGAGAACGCCCGCGCGGGTGAGGTGGACCCCGAGCAGGCGCAATGGCGCTGATTGCCTACCTGAGCTAGACCTTGGTGCGCCAGGGGCTGTTGGTATCGACGAGGAAGCTCTCCACGGCCTCCGGGCGCGCCTTGAGCTTCGGGTCGAAGTTCAGGTACTGCTTGGTTTCGCGGGCGACCAGGCCAGACAGGATAATCAGGCCGATGAGGTTCGGTAGCGCCATGAGGCCGTTGGCCAGGTCGGCGAAGGTCCAGGCCAACTGAAGCTCGGTCGTGGCGCCAACGACCACCACGCAGGTGAAAATTGCGCGGTACGGCCACGAAGCCCAGGAGCCGAAGACGCGCTCTGCATTGCGCTCGCCGTAGTACGACCAGCCGAGGATGGTGGAGACGGCGAAGAAGACTACCGAGATGGAGACGATGGCGCCGCCCCATTCCCCGCCGAGCCCGGTGGCGAACGCACGCGCTGTCATCACGCCCGCTTGGTCCTCGCCCAGGGTCCAGGTGCCGGTGGTGACGATCACGAGGCCGGTCATGGTCACCACAATGATGGTGTCGATGAAGGTCTGGGTCATCGAGACCAAGCCCTGGCGTACCGGGTGGGAGGTCTTCGCGGCCGCCGCAGCCACGGCGGCGGAACCCATGCCGGATTCATTCGAGAAGATGCCGCGAGCCACGCCCATCTGGATGGCGATCAGAATGCCGCCGCCCAGGAAGCCGCCGGTGGCAGCGGACCCGGTAAACGCATCGTGGAAAATCAGCGCGAACGCGTGGGGAATCTGATCGGCGTGTACGGCGAGCACAATCAATCCGCCCACGATGTAAATGCCGATCATCAGCGGCACGAATGCCGCAGTGACTTTGCCAATGGCCTGAACACCGCCGACCAGTACGGCGCCGACGAAGATGAACAGGAGGACAGCGGTGATCCACGGATCCACGCCGAAGGTGTCCTGCAGGCCGGTGGCCACGGCATTGGCCTGTGTCAGATTGCCGATGCCGAAGCTGGCGATCATCGCGGCGATAGCGAAGAACCAGGCCAGGAACTTCCCCAAGCCACCGTTGATACCGCGGGACAGGTAGCGCTGCGGGCCGCCGGAGACGTTGCCTTTGGCGTCCGACGTCCTAAAACGCACCCCCAAGAACGCCTCCGAGTACTTCGAGGCCATTCCCAGTAGCCCGGTCACCCACATCCACAGCAGCGCGCCGGGGCCGCCGATAGAGATGGCTGTGGCCACACCGACGATGTTGCCCACTCCCACGGTGGCGGCCAGAGCCGTGGTCAGCGCCTCGTACTGGGAAATATCACCTTCGCCGCCCTCATCTTCGCGGTCGATCAGACCGTGGCGCAGAGCCGTGAAGAGCTTTCGGAATTGCACTCCGCGGAGCCGAATGGTCAACAGCAGGCCCGTTCCCAGCAAGAGGGGAATCAACACCCACGGTCCCCACACCACTTTGCTGATGGCTCCGAGCTGCTCATTCAATTGACTCGCGAAGGATTCTTGATTCATGGACGGAGAATACACCGGAAACCGCGCTCGCCGTGCCGAACTGGAAAAAGTCATGCACCCTGGTGTTGCACCCGAACAGTTCCCAACCCCCAAGGAGCCCTCATGCACCCCCGAGCAGGTCAGCAAGCCACCCCCGAGGACCTCATCGATATCTCCGCATTGCGGCAGGCCTACTCAGACATCACTCCCGATGTTGAGGACCCCGGTCAGCGCGTCAGCTTCGGCACCTCCGGGCACCGGGGGAGTGCCTTGGACGGTTCCTTCAATGACGCCCACATCGCCTCCATCACGCAGGCCATCGTGGATTATCGGGAGTCCCAGGGAATCAAGGGGCCGCTGTTCATCGGTCGGGACACCCACGGCCTCTCCGAGCCAGCCGAGCAGACTGCCCTAGAAGTGCTCGTGGCCAACGGCGTCCAGGTGTGCGTGGATTCCCAGCGCTCTTACGTGCCCACCCCGGCGATCAGTTTCGCCATTCTGCAGCACAACTCGAGCCTTCCGGGCGGCCCCGCGGGCACCAGCCCTCAGCGCGCAGACGGGATCGTGATTACCCCGTCCCACAATCCGCCGCGTGACGGTGGCTTCAAGTACAACCCGCCCAGTGGAGGTCCAGCGGGCACAGACGCCACCACCTGGATCGCCGAACGCGCCAACGACTACCTGCGCACCTCGCTCCGCGGGGTCAAGCGGACGGTGGATACTAGCTCCGAAAATCTTCATTCCTTCGATTATTTGGGTGAGTACGTCAGCCAGCTCTCCGAAGTGATCGACCTGGAGGCGATCCGCGCAGCGGGTGTGAAGATTGGCGCTGACCCGATGGGCGGGGCGTCTGTACATTACTGGAGCCGCATCGCCGAGGCCCACGGCCTGGACCTGACGGTGGTGAATGACACAGTGGATCCAGCGTTCGGATTCATGACCCTCGATGCTGATGGGAAAATCCGAATGGATTGCTCCTCGCCCTCCGCGATGGCCAGCCTCGTCAACAAGGTGACCTCGGCAGGGGGTACGGACTTTGACATAGCCACTGGCAATGACGCTGATTCAGACCGCCACGGCATCGTCACCCCCGATGGCGGGCTGATGAACCCTAACCACTACCTCGCCGTGTGCATCGACTACCTGTTCACCCATCGCCCCCAATGGGGCCAGGACATGGCCGTGGGGAAGACGTTGGTCAGTTCCTCCATGATCGATCGGGTCGCCCAAGGGATTGGACGCCAGGTCAACGAGGTTCCGGTCGGCTTCAAATGGTTCGTTCCCGGACTGCTCGATGGCACACTCGGTTTCGGGGGTGAGGAATCCGCGGGAGCGAGCTTCCTGCGCTTCGACGGCACCACGTGGTCGACTGACAAGGACGGCATTATTGCCAATTTGTTGGCGTCCGAAATCCAGGCAGTGACCGGGACTTCTCCCTCTCAGCGCTACCAACAGCTGGCAGAGGAGTACGGCGCGCCTTTCTACGCGCGGACGGATGCCCCCGCCACGCGCGAACAGAGGGATCGGCTGAAGAAGATCAGTCCCAGCGACATTGCCGCGGAGAAGATCGCTGGGGAGGCAATCACGGCGAAGCTGACGGAGGCGCCGGGCAATGGGGCGCCCATCGGCGGGTTGAAGGTCACTACCCAGAACGCCTGGTTTGCGGCTCGACCCAGTGGGACGGAAGACAAGTACAAGATCTATGCGGAGAGTTTCCAGAGCGAAGAACACCTCAAGCAGGTGCAACAGGAAGCTCAACAGGTGGTGAGCAGCGTCTTAGGGGACTAGGCCAGGACCTCGCTCGCATCGTCGCATAATCCGGCCTCCACACAGAGAC
Organism: Corynebacterium falsenii; assembly: GCA_001054945.1. Lineage (GTDB taxonomy): Bacteria > Actinomycetota > Actinomycetes > Mycobacteriales > Mycobacteriaceae > Corynebacterium > Corynebacterium falsenii_A. The sequence goes on from JVKJ01000001.1 coordinate 73,506, forward strand.
GTAAGGCGAGGCGAAACCCCGGGCTAGCTATTTACTGTCCTAAGATAACTACCTCAGGAGTAAATGGGAGCACTAACTCATCCCTCCTGCAAGTATCGGATCGGCATAGCGCATCCGTAGTCGAGCTGAGAATAATCCTACCTTCAATGCAACTTAATTGAGAGTACGCAGCTGCTCAGTCTAGAGCTTCACTGAGGCCGGGGATAATAACTTGTCGCCCTTTAAAAAGGCGACCATCTCCCGACTCCTGGAATTAAAAGCCACATATGGAGGTAAAATACCGAAAATGATCCTGCACCCCCCTCTGTATAGCAGAGTAGTTGCTAGTCTTTCGGAAAGCGATGTTTGATTTGAAGGACGATGTTAAAAGCAACCGCCGGGGCCAAGGACCAGAAGACGGTCAAGCCGAGATACCCGGGCGTCAATTCATGATGGTTTACCCAAGCGATTACAATCTGAAGGACAAAAATCCAAATGCACAGGAAGAGGAGTGCGATCTTCGTGTTCTTCTTCATGGCACCTATGGTAGGCAAATTGCATTGTTTGATGCGAAGTAGACCCGCATCTTCTGTTCGTGTGGGCATACACCGTGTGCGCTGGCAATACCAACGACTGTGGCTGCAATGCCCGCTGCTGCAGCGCAGCCGGCGCCACCGGTTTCTGGACCGAGCACTGCGCAGATGACAGTTCCAATTGTGCCTGTTACTCCTGCGGCTCCTGCGCCTTGTTCCGCGCCATCCAAGTCGATGTAGGGTCGATAGTGATCGAACCCGCCTGAAACGCGATCTGACGCGACGGGGAATGCCATGGAGAACTTCTTGCCATCTTTGTCAAAATGGAATACTTCGTAGGTGGTACCGCCTTGATCCTCCTTGGTCCGGGGGGTGTTGCTCTTGGAGAGTTTCTGGTGGAGGATTTCCAATTTTTCGGGCGAGACAGCTGAATTGGGACCCTGGGTTACCGGTTTGTTGTCAGTAGTAGAAGCTGGCGTGGGGGCCGCGTTGGCGATAGAAGGGAAGATGAGGCAACAGGCGGACATGATTGCTGCTGGAGCGAATTTTTTCACAGGCGTCTCCGTTCTGAAGAAACGTGGATGAGCCGGATTAGGCTCAATTGGAATGCATCGGTGATCTTCTATGTGACACTGAAGTCGCGCCGGAGATGATCATAGCGTTACGCTGAGGATTGTGCAGTGCATGTCTAAGCGGGTAGAGCTTTCACGGCGAAGAGCACCTTCAGGAGGTCCTGAGGGATGCTGAAAAGGCTATCGAGCCTGTGTTGAAGCTGTGAGCGCAAAATCACGACTACGAAGTTGCTGGCAAAGCGCGCATTAGCTGGGCTGCAGTGCCCTAAAAGGTGGGTACGTTCGTTAGGCTGTCCTGGATAGCCGAATTGCACCAATTGCAATACGAAGGGACATGACGTGAGTCAAAAGATTAAGGCACCGAATTCCAAGGGCGGCGGTGGGTTCGTCTGGGCCGTCCTCGCCATCATCGCCATTGTGGCGGTGGTGATTGCGGCGATCTTCTTCATTGGAAAGGACAAGAACTCCGCGAAGAATGATGTGCCGCAGGAGGACGTGAGCTTTAACGTCTCCCAGCAAGGTGACGACGTAGTGCTGGCCAGCGACAAGGTCAAGCAGGACGCACCGACGGTGGATATCTTCGAAGACTTCAGCTGCCCACACTGCGCGGACCTGTCCAAGGTAGATAACGAGGACATCCGCAAGGCGCTGGATGAAGGCAAGATCAAGGTTCACTACAAGTTCCTGAACTTCTTGGACCAACAGCCCGGCGGTTCCTCTACCCGTGGCGCATCGGTTGCCCTGGCACTCGCGAAGACAGGTGATGCCAAGGCATTCTGGAACATGCACAACTTCATGATGGACCAGCAGAAGACCGTGGCGCAAAGCTGGGATTACAAGGACTTCGGAGAGGCTGTGCAGGCTTACAACCTGGATAGCGGTGTGGTGGACCAGATCAAGAACGGCGATGTGGAAGGCCATGGCAAGGATGTGGCCGAGCACAACAAGGCCGATCTGGAAAAGCGCATCGGTTCTGTTTCTAGCCCGGTTGTCTTCAACAACGGCAAGCAGGTCCAGATCAAGTCTGGACCAGATGGCAAGCCGGCTTCCTGGGTTCCCGAAGTGGTGAAGTAGCCACCCAAGGAGGGCATTCTGGATCCAGATCATTGGATCTGGTTGGCCACTACCTGGTGCTGAGAGTGAGGTTCCCGCTGGGGACCTCACTTTTCTTCATCGGGCGCGCCCTGGTGACCAGGTGATTTGTTGATTCTGAAGCCCCTGCGGTACGTTTAAGCCCGTTCGAGTGATCGACTCGGACAGTCCAACCATTTGGGGCTATGGCGCAGCTGGTAGCGCACCACACTGGCAGTGTGGGGGTCACGGGTTCGAGTCCCGTTAGCTCCACTTTCAATTCCCCCGAGTCATTATGACTCGGGGGTCTTCTTTGATGTTGTGGGCCTCGTTGAGTTTGGAAATGGACACTGGTTCCAGAGGATGAACCGGATGGGGCGACAAGACTTTCGGTGGCGAATGGCATGCGCCTCAACGCTGCAAGTGTGGTTAAGTATGCGGAAATGCCAACGCACCAGTATGTGGATGACAGTTACAGGATTTCAAAAGGAAGAGTATGTCCGTTTCCGCCTCGCCATCACCCTATCGCGCCCGCATTGACCTGCTCGACGTTGTGCGGGGAATCGCACTGTGTGGCATTGCCTTTCCCAATGCCACCGCGATGTGGGGCTTGAGTTCCAGATTCGACAAGGAAAATCAGCTTGCCGATTTATTGGAAGTATTTTTTCACCAGCGATTCTTCCCGATCTTCTCTTTATTGTTCGGGATTGGTTTTGGCATGTTGTGGGTGATTGCTCAGGAGCGGACACCCCACCCACGGGTAGCGTTGGTTCGCCGGATGATCTTCTTGCTGATCCTGGGCATTGGCCACCAGTTTCTCCAGCCCGGTGAAGCCTTGGCTCCGTATTCAGTGGTGGGGCTTTTGCTCCTCATCCCATTGACATTCCTACCGTCACGATGGCTGACCGTGGTCAGCTTCGGGCTTGGAACCGTTTTGCTAGCAGTTTCCATCCTGATTGGAGGTGGTATTGCTAGTATCCCAGGGCTCTTTGCCTTAGGTTTCGCATTCGCGCTCGTTGACCTCCCGCGCCGAATGGAAGCGAGCTCCAAGCTATCGCTTATCGGACTAGCTGTAACTGCTCCCATGGGCGTTCTAGCCTGCCTCTGGCATGTCGATCAATTGCAGAAATATCGTGAAGCACTTGCGGCTATTGGTCTGGAAGCTCTTGGGAAAGGAGCCGCTGCCCCGTCCGAGACGAGACTTCAAATGGTGGCTGCTGGAGCCGGCATTGTGATGGCCATCGGCTTTGTTTTTGTCACGGCCGCCTTGATGCACACTCCACTTCGGAAAATCTTGGTTGGGATCTTCGCTCCAATGGGGCGGATGTCACTGACAAACTACATTATGGCGACAGTGCTGTTCCTGCTCCTTCACGCGAACGTGGGGCTTTCCTCGAACGGAGGAAACATTGTAGAAGTGTTTGCAGGAAGCGACTTGGGGACCGTGAAAGCTTGGAATGCTGCATTCGCCCTGATTGCAGCAGTGCTTGCCCTTCAATGGGTGTTCAGCTTTGTATGGATACATGTTTTCCACCGCAAGCAAGGCCCATTGGAACTCTTATGGAGAAAATTCACCTGGTGGAGCTAGATTTTGGAGCTTGACCGGCGGTCAGCTGGTTCCACCTATGCGGCACCCGTCTGTGCAGCTGGGGAAGAAAAAGCCTCGTGGCTGCTATCTGCTCCCGGATAAAACCACACGGGGAGCCAGTGTGTCTGGGTGAGCTGGCAAATACTTTGAATCGGCTCTCGCTCCTACTAACGTGTTCTTTGTAAAGGTGCACGTCATTAGGCTTTTGTCCCCGAGAAGCAGGGGTTCGACTTCTATTTAAGGATTCTTCGTGACCGTTTCTGATAATCCTCGACCCAATCCCGGCCAGGACTCAGCCCTCTCCACCGATTCCCCCAGCTGGGGAGCGACAAAGGCTTTCGGCCTCACCATGATCCTTCTCGGTGCCATTGGGCTGTTCTTCTCTGCGCTGATCATGGTGGACAAAATTGCCCTGATGCAGGACTCGAACTTCGTGCCAGCATGCACCATCAATTCGCTTGTCTCCTGCACTGACGTCATGCGTTCCCCCCAAGCCGCCGCCTTCGGTTTCCCCAACCCGATCATCGGCATTGCCGCGTTTCCGATCATCATCACCATCGGCATGGCTGCCCTTGGTGGTACGCGTTTCCGCCCGTGGTTCTGGTACGGGCTGCTGACTGGCCTGACCCTCGCTGTGGCTTTCGTGCACTGGCTGGCTTTCGAAGCTGTCTTCACCATCGGCGCGCTGTGCCCCTACTGCATGGTGGTCTGGGTGGTTACGATGGCCCTGTTCATGATGGTTCTGGTGCACGTGGTTCGCGAGCCGCGTCGCGCCCACAGCGATGAGGTTGCCCACTCCTTCAGCCTCCCGCTGCTTGTGTTGCTCGCGTGGTACGCAGGGTTCGCCGCAATCATTGCGGTGCAGATGTTCCTTTAGGAAGTTTCTGGACGCCACCATCTATCCACAGGCGCCACCGGCAGGTGCCGCTTATGGCGACTAACTCGCCAGAGGTGCTCGATGCGCTCCGCTGCGGCACGTGGCACTGTGCCATCATCGCCGGTTTCCGTGACGTTGGTGCCCTGAAGATAAGCGTCGATGTGGGCGTACGTAACACCTAGTGCCTCTTCATCAGGCAAGGCGGGCCGGTCTTCTTCCAGGTCGGCGGTGGGGACCTTCTTCCAGGTGCTTTCTGGGGCGCCCATGTGCTCTAGCAGTGCTGCGCCCTGGCTCTTGGTGAGGCCCGACAGGGGAGTGATATCCGCCGCGCCGTCGCCGAACTTGGTGTAGAACCCGGTTACTGCCTCCGCGGCATGATCCGTTCCAGCCACCAGCATGCCGTAGTGACCAGCGATCGCATATTGGGCGATCATCCGCTGGCGAGCCTTGACATTGCCTTTGTTGAAATCGGTGAGTTCGGGGACCCCCAGCTCCGAGGCGACGGCCGAATCCATCGCATCGGTGGCGTCCTTAATATTCACGGTCACCGTGCGGTCTGGCTGGATGAACTGCAGGGCGAGCTGCGCATCGTCCTCGTCGGCTTGAACTGCGTAGGGCAAGCGGACGGCGATGAACTCTGGTCCGGCGTTCTCGGATGGGGAGCTCACCTTAGTTGCACCCGGTGCCTTTGGCTCTTGTGCTTTCGCTCCGTCAGCGCGTCGCCTGCGCACCTCTTCCACAGCGAGTTGGCACAATCGGCCGCCCAACGTGGAATCCTGCCCGCCGGAGATGCCGAGCACAAAGCCCTTGGTTCCGGTGGATTCCAGATAATCAGCGAGGAATCGAACCCGGCGTGCAATCTCTTCGGCGGTGTCGATGGTTGGCTGAACTCCGAGCTCGGTGATGATGTGCTGCTGGATTCTGCGAGTGCTCATGGGGAAGAGTCTACGTTTGCCCTGGAGCTTCTACGTTCACCGTTGAATAGGGCAGTCCGGCATGGGCGCCGTGGGGTTCGCGCGGCAATGTTCGACGTTTTGGTTTCTCGCAGGCCAGCGGGTAAGGTTCTTCCTTGTGTTTATGCTCAGCGCATTTACGCAGGTTTGTCGCATCCGCGGCTATTCTCTTCGCCGAATTTCGGCGGGAGACGCGGGAGGTGCTGCGAATGATTTCGCTGAGTTCAAGTGTCGACTAAGAAAGGAGCGCCCGAATGAAGGTCCGTAAGTCCCTTCGGTCGCTGAAGAACAAGCCGGGCGCTCAGGTTGTGCGTCGTCACGGCAAGGTCTACGTGATCAACAAGAAGGATCCACGTTTCAAGGCTCGTCAGGGCTAAGAATCTTGTCGCGAGCCCGCTTGGGGCTCGCACGTCAGAAGCCACGGTCCCGTTTTGGGGCTGTGGCTTTTCTTTTTGCATGCCTTCTCTTATGACATGCCTTGGCCGCTTAAGGCCCAGCTAGACCGAGGGTCACGCGGCTCCGACTTTGTAGCTGGTGACCTCAGCATCCCCGCACCTGGCTCTTAATGCACGTCGTGAAATTACATGCCTGTGGTTAGGGGGAGTAGATGTAGTGGTGCTGAGATTTTCCACCTGCGAATACCGTCCATGTAACTACTACATGTTGTGATTTACAGCAATATGCACCCCCAAATATTGTGTCTCTTCGTGTTGTCTTACATGGATGTCATGTGTAGTCTCGAGGAAGTCAATCACCCCGCAAGATCGTGCGGGAGACACACCATTCGCCACATTCTCGGCACTACTGCTGGGTCTAATTCATCGCTACAACTCGCCGGAGGACGACTGCCATGATCACCGTGTACACCAAGCCAGCCTGCGTACAGTGCAATGCCACCAAGAAGGCCCTCGATAAGGCTGGTTTGGACTACGAGCTGGTGGACATCAGCCTCGATGACGACGCACGGGACTACGTCATGGCCCTCGGTCACCTTCAGGCCCCTGTGGTCGTCGCTGGGGAGGACCACTGGTCAGGCTTCCGCCCGGATCGCATTCGCGGTCTCGCCGCAGCCGCTGCATAACCCCCTCAAGCCTCGCCTCCGCGTCGCCGCGGTGTCATCCGTCCGCCTAAAGGCGTGTGTGACATAAGCAGCGCACGGCAACGTAAACGCCTAAGGAAAGCGCCGATGCTTATTACGTATTTTTCCTCGACGACGGAAAACACCCACCGATTCGTTCGGAAGCTGGAATTCCCAGCTCAGCGGATCCCCCTTCGGCGGAGGGATGAGTTTTTAAGAGTTAATCAGCCCCACGTGCTGATTGTTCCCACTTACGGTGGGGGAGCGGGGATGACGGGGGATTTCTCCCGCCCCGTGCCGAAGCAAGTCATCCAATTCCTCAATGATCCACACAACCGCGGACTTCTTCGCGGTGTGATTGCTTCGGGCAACATCAACTTCGGGTCGGATTTTGCCACTGCTGGTCCGATCATCGCCGCGAAATGCGGCGTCCCATTTCTTTATCGCTTCGAACTGATGGGCACCGAGGAGGACGTGAGACGCGTCCGGGAAGGGCTGATTTCGTTCGAACAAGACCTCCGTTCAGAGCAACGGTGGGACCCTGTTGACCTCCCCGCCTAGGGTGAGGGATGACAAGCAGGACAACAATAAACGAACACAACGACTTACAGGAGACCTCGTGACTGGCGCTGAGCTGGGAAAAAACGTCGCAGAACCGGTAAAAAGCAGCGAACAGCTGGACTTCCACGCGCTCAACGCGATGCTCAACCTCTATGACAAGGATGGCAACATCCAGTTCGACAAGGATCGCGAGGCAGCCAATCAGTTCTTCCTGCAACACGTTAACCAGAACACGGTCTTCTTCCACGACCTGGAAGAAAAGATCAATTACCTGGTCGATAACAACTACTACGATCCGGAGATCCTCGGGAAGTATGATTTTCCGTTCGTAAAGAGCCTGTTCAAGCGAGCATATGAGAAGAAGTTCCGGTTCCAGTCCTTCCTAGGTGCGTACAAATACTACACCTCGTACACGTTGAAGACCTTCGACGGACGCCGATACTTGGAGCGTTTCGAGGATCGCGTGTGCATGGTGGCATTGGGGCTCGCCGATGGCGACCACACCCTGGCGGAACAGCTCGTTGACGAGATCATCGACGGGCGCTTCCAGCCAGCCACGCCGACCTTCTTGAACATCGGCAAGGCTCAGCGCGGCGAGCCCGTGTCCTGCTTCCTGCTGCGCGTGGAAGACAACATGGAATCCATCGGCCGTTCCATTAATTCCGCCCTGCAATTGTCTAAGCGCGGGGGAGGGGTGGCCTTGCTGCTGTCCAATATCCGCGAGGCGGGGGCGCCGATTAAGCGCATCGAGAATCAGTCTTCCGGTGTGATCCCCGTGATGAAGCTGCTGGAGGATTCTTTCAGTTACGCGAACCAGCTGGGTGCACGACAGGGCGCCGGCGCGGTTTATCTCAGTGCGCACCACCCAGATATCCTGCGATTCCTCGATACGAAGCGTGAGAACGCCGACGAAAAGATCCGTATCAAGACGCTGTCGCTGGGCGTGGTCATCCCCGACGTGACCTTTGAGTTGGCCAAGCGAAACGACGACATGTATCTGTTCTCCCCTTACGATGTGGAGCGCATCTACGGCAAGCCGTTCGCTGATGTTTCAGTCACCGAGCACTACGACGAAATGGTCGAGGATCCAAGGATCCGCAAGCAGAAGATCGGTGCCCGCCAGTTCTTCCAGACCTTGGCGGAGATCCAGTTCGAGTCCGGCTATCCGTACATCATGTTCGAGGACACGGTGAACCGGGCTAACCCGATCGCCGGTCGGATCACGCACTCGAATCTGTGCTCCGAGATTCTGCAGGTCTCCACCCCATCTGTGTTCAATGCGGACTTGACCTATGAGAAGGTCGGCGACGACATCTCATGCAACCTGGGTTCCCTGAACATTGCGAAGGCTATGGACTCGCAGGACTTCTCCCAGACCATCGAAACAGCCATTCGCGGGCTCACCGCGGTATCTGATCAGACCAGCATTGATTCTGTGCCGTCGGTGCGCCAGGGCAACGCGCACTCGCATGCGATTGGCCTGGGGCAGATGAACCTTCACGGATTCCTGGGCCGCGAGCACATCCACTACGGATCCGAGGAGGCACTGGACTTCACCAATGCCTACTTCGCTGCGGTGATGTATGAGTGCCTGAAGGCTTCGAACACCATCGCGCGGGAGCGAGGGGAGAAATTCTACGACTTCGAGAACTCGGAGTACGCCTCCGGGGAGTTCTTCGACCGCTATGACCCGCAAGAGTTTGCTCCGAAGACTGAGCGTGTAAAGGAACTGTTCGAGAACTCTTCGATTCACACGCCAACTGCTGATGATTGGGCTGAGCTGAAGAGTGGCGTCCAAAAGGACGGTCTCTACAACCGGAACCTGCAGGCGATTCCTCCCACAGGATCCATCAGCTACATCAACAACTCCACCTCCTCGATCCATCCGATCGCGTCGAAGATTGAGATCCGCAAGGAGGGGAAGATTGGGCGCGTGTACTACCCAGCGCCGTACATGACCAACGAGAACCTGGACTACTACCGGGATGCCTACGAGGTCGGGTACGAAAAGATCATCGACACCTACGCGGTGGCGACGAAGTACGTGGATCAAGGGCTGTCGCTGACCCTGTTCTTCAAGGATACGGCGACCACACGCGACATTAACCGCGCGCAAATTTATGCCTGGCGCAAGGGGATCAAGACGATCTACTACATTCGCCTGCGCCAGACAGCCCTCACAGGAACCGAGGTTGAGGGCTGCGTGAGCTGCATGCTCTAAGGCTTAGAGCGGCTCGGTGCGGCTTCGGCGCTGTATAGCGCGCAGAGGCTAGCGCTGAGCCAGCTCGGCATCGATGCGCAGCAGGCCGGAACCGCTGTCTCCAGCCAACTTGATGCGGTCGAGGATCTCGGAGACGGTGGACTCCTCCTCGATCTGCTCGGAGAGGAACCAGTTCAGCAGGGGGCGGGAATCGATGTCCTCAACCTCGGAAGCGATCTTGTCCAGGTTGCGGATCATGTCAGAGATCTTCTTCTCGTGAGACAGGGACAGCTCGAATGCGTCCTGCGGGGTGGCAATCTTCACGCTCTCCATGTCGATGTTTTCGATGTCCACCCGAGCCTCGCGATCGAGGAGATGCTGGGCGAACTTCTGAGCGTGGACGCGCTCTTCGCCTGCCTGCTTGAGCATCCAGTCCCGCATGCCAGGGAAGGACAGTCGATCCAGCTCGTAGGCCAGCTGGGTGTACAGCAATGCTGCGTGGTGTTCGGCGGTCACTTGTTCATTGAGTGCTTTTTGGTACTTCTCGTTAATGCTCATGCTTCCGAAGCCTAGAGAAAGCTGAGTCGGCTCGCTAGCATTGCAAGGCTTTCCTTAGTTTATTTGTGCAGCTCAGAATTGGTTTGGATCAGTGGCTGGGGTGGGAACCAAGGGCCGGAGGGAGCTGGGTAGGGTGGGGGACGTGATGGCCCGCAGGACCCTGCGGGCCACGGTGAAATGAGGAGTGTGGAATCCAATGAGCGCCAATTCGGCTAATTCGCCAGCGCATCATGAAACGGGATCTCCCGTTGCCGCGATCAACTGGAACAGTATTGCGGATGACAAGGACCTCGAGGTGTGGGACCGTCTCACCGCCAATTTCTGGCTGCCTGAGAAGGTGCCCCTGTCCAACGATGTTCCCTCCTGGGGAACGCTGAATGAGACCGAGCGTCAGGCGACGATGCGTGTGTTCACGGGCCTGACGATGCTAGACACGATCCAGGGCACCGTTGGAGCGGTCAAACTCATCGAAGACTCGCTGACGATGCACGAGGAGGCTGTGTACACGAACATCTCCTTCATGGAGAGCGTGCACGCGAAGTCCTATTCTTCAATCTTCATGACCCTCGCTTCGACGCCGGAAATCAACGACGCGTTCCGCTGGTCTGAAGAAAATGAGCGACTGCAGTCCAAGGCTGACATCGTCCTGGACTTCTACAACGGCAATGACCCGATGAAGCGCAAGATCGCCTCTGTTTTGCTGGAGAGCTTCTTGTTCTACTCGGGCTTCTACCTGCCGATGTACTGGTCTTCTCACGGGAAGCTGACCAATACTGCAGACATCATCCGCCTGATCATTCGTGATGAGTCCGTGCACGGTTACTACATCGGCTATAAGTACCAACGAGCGCTGGAGAACGAGACTCCAGAGCGCCAAGCTGAGCTGAAGGAGCACACCTTCGACCTCTTGCTTGAGCTCTATGACAACGAGGCGCAGTACACCGAGGATCTCTACGATGATCTGGGGTGGACTGAGGACGTCAAGCGGTTCTTGCGCTATAACGCGAACAAGGCACTGAACAACCTCGGATACGAAGGGCTGTTCCCGGTCGATGAGACGCGCGTGTCTCCGGCAATCCTTTCGGCGCTCAACCCCGGGGGAGACGAAAATCACGATTTCTTCTCCGGTTCCGGTTCCTCCTATGTCATTGGCAAGGCGGAAAGCACCGAAGACGAGGACTGGGACTTCTAACACCCAGGCAGCTTTCGGCAGTCAATTCCCCGCAGAAATTTGTGGGGAATCCTGTACGGAAGCTGGCACCCCCAAAAACGTGGTGTGGGAGCCTCGCCGAAATCTGCCGGCTATTTAAATCTGCCATCAAGGGCTAAGATAGCCATGACCCGACTTGTGCCCAGATCAACGAACTCTGTTGAAGAGATCGAGACGACCTAGATGTGGGCCCAACGGTCTGATGAAACTTTTGGGTGACATCAGGCGAATTCCAAGGATTCCTCCAAGGAAGCGCCCAATGATCACCGCGTAGTCAGGAGGAAAATAATGACCGCAGTAGCGCCCAGGGAAGACCACACGGTCGTTCCCACACGGCCTGCTCCTTTCGGCAAGCCTGCCACCGGCAGCTTGGCCTGGAAGATGCTGACGACGACCGACCACAAGCTGCTCGGCATCATGTACCTGATGATGTCGTTCACCTTCTTCTTGATCGGTGGCCTGATGGCACTGCTGATCCGCTTGGAGCTCTTCCACCCGGGTATGCAGTTCCTGTCCCCAGAGCAGTTCAACCAGCTGTTCACAATGCACGGCACCATCATGTTGCTGCTGTATGGCTCCCCGATGGTGTTCGGCTTCGCTAACTACGTGATGCCGCTCCAGATCGGTGCTCCAGACGTGGCGTTCCCCCGTCTGAACGCCTTCGGTTTCTGGCTGACCACCGCCGGTGGCGTCATCATGCTGACCGGCTTCATCACCCCAGGTGGTGCAGCTGACTTCGGCTGGACCATGTACCAGCCACTGGCAGACGCCGTGCACTCCCCAGGTGTCGGTTCTGATCTCTGGATCCTCGGCGTGGGCGTCGGCGGTGTGGGCACCATCGCCTCGGCGGTCAACATGATCACGACCATCCTGTGCCTCCGCGCACCAGGTATGACGATGTTCCGCATGCCGATCTTCACCTGGAACATCCTGGTGACCTCCCTGCTGGTCCTCCTGATCTTCCCGTTGCTGACCGCTGCCGCCCTGGGCGTGCTCTACGACCGCAAGCTGGGTGGCCACATCTACGACACCGCTAACGGCGGCGCCATCCTGTGGCAGCACCTCTTCTGGTTCTTCGGTCACCCTGAGGTGTACGTCCTGGCACTGCCATTCTTCGGCATCGTGTCCGAGATCTACCCAGTGTTCTCCCGCAAGCCAATGTTCGGCTACGTCGGCCTGGTCTTCGCGACCCTGTCCATCGCTGCACTGTCCATGGCTGTGTGGGCCCACCACATGTTCGTGACCGGCGCGGTGCTGCTCCCGTTCTTCGCCTTCATGACGTTCCTCATTGCCGTGCCAACCGGAATGAAGTTCTTCAACTGGCTCGGCACCATGTGGGGCGGTCGAATCACCTTCGAGACTCCGATGCTCTTCGCTATCGGCTTCTTCGCTACCTTCTTGTTCGGTGGCCTGACCGGCGTCATGCTGGCATCCCCAGCCCTGGACTTCCACGTCTCCGATACCTACTTCGTGGTGGCTCACTTCCACTACACCCTGTTCGGTACCGTGGCCTTCGCATCCTTCGCTGGTATCTACTTCTGGTTCCCGAAGATGACCGGCCGCATGATGGACGAGCGTCTGGGCAAGATCCACTTCTGGCTCACCTTCGTGGGCTTCCACACCACGTTCCTGATCCAGCACTGGGTTGGTAACAAGGGCATGCCACGCCGCTACGCGGACTACCTGCCAACCGATGGTTTCACCATCTACAACCAGGTCTCCACGATCGGTGCTTGCATCCTGGCGATCTCCACGATCCCATTCCTGTGGAACGTCTTTAAGTCTTCCCGCTACGGCGAGGTTGTCACCGTGGATGATCCATGGGGCTACGGCAACTCCCTGGAGTGGGCAACGTCCTGCCCGCCGCCACGCCACAACTTCGACTCCATGCCACGTATCCGCTCCGAGCGCCCAGCGTTCGAGCTGCACTACCCGCACATGGTTAAGAAGATGCGCGACGATGCGCACGTTGGCCCTCACTTCTAAATAGTCAGAGCCGACATTTTCGCCCCACCCTAACTACGCAGGGTGGGGCTTTTTTCTGTCCCACAATGGCAATGCACCCCCGGGCATGATGAAGCGCGGACACGGAGCGGGAGGCCAGCGAGCTCACATCGCACCCCCGTCGGAGACCAACCACGTGCCGTGGAACAATGTCCCTGTGACCAACAACACCCACACCACCCCGGCCTCGACCATCCCAGCTTCCACCGCGCCCGCATCCACACCTGAGGCGACAACAGACCTTGCCCAATCGCTCCCCGCTGGATTCGTTCCCGCCATTGTGACGGTGACTGGCAAAGACCGCCGGGGAGTGTCTGCCGCGTTCTTTCGCGTGCTCGCGGATTCCCAAGTTCACCTGCTGGATATCGAGCAGTCTGTTTTTCGCTCCAACCTCGCTCTCGCGGCACTGGTTGGCGTCCCCAAACAGCGGGTGGACCCCCTGAAGAGCGAGCTGACCGAGGCCCTCTCCGAACACGATATGACCGTGAGCGTCTCGATCGATGACCACCTGGAACCTTCGCGTCCCAGTTCAACCCACGTCCTGGTGGTTCTTGGGCGCCCCGTCACCGCGGAACACATCTCCCACATCGGGCGCACCCTCGCGGACCACGGCGCAAACATCGACACGATCCGCGGGATCGCCGACTACCCGGTGACCGGGATGGAATTGAACATCACGGTCGCCGATCCCCACCCGGGTGGGGGAACCCAGCTGCGAGCGGCCCTCGCGGAACTGACCGGGCGCATCGGGGTGGATATTGCCATCGACCGCGCGGGGTTGTCTCGCCGATCGAAGCGGCTGATCTGCTTCGACGTGGATTCCACCCTGATCCAGAACGAGGTCATAGAAATGCTTGCCGCGTATGCAGGGCGAGAGGACGAGGTCGCCGCCGTCACTGAGCGCGCGATGCGTGGGGAGCTGGACTTTTCCGAATCGCTGCACGAAAGGGTCAAGGCCCTTGAGGGGTTGGACGCCAGCGTGGTGGACCGTGTCGCCGACAACGTGCAGCTGACGGCGGGGGCGCGAACGACCATTCGCACTCTGAAGCGCCTGGGATATAAGACTGGGGTGGTCTCTGGCGGGTTCATTCAGGTCATTGAGCCCATTGCTCGCGAGTTGGGGCTGGATTTTGCGCGGGCAAACACCCTGGAGATCCGCGACGGCAAGCTCACCGGTCGGGTGATCGGCCCAGTAATCGACCGGCGCGCGAAGGCGGAAAGTCTGAAGGAATTCGCGTGGTCGAATGGAATTCAGCTCCACCACACGGTCGCCGTCGGTGATGGGGCTAACGACATCGACATGCTCTCCACTGCTGGGCTGGGGATCGCGTTCTGCGCGAAGCCCGCTCTGCGGGAGGTCGCGGACGCTGCCGTGCAGGAGCCGTTTTTGGATCAGGTGCTGTTCTTGCTGGGGATCGCCCGTCATGAGATCGAGAGCGCGGATGTTCGGGACGGGACGTACCGGAGGGTGCCATTGGGGGATCAGGAATGATGCGCGCCGAATCCACAGAACCGGACCCGGGCGACGCGGGGTCTAACGGAGTGAAACTGGAGGGAGCGGAGTCGGTCGACAACCGCGTTGCTCGCGCTCATGAACACCTCCGACGCGTGATTGGTCACCGCGGCAGCGAAGATCCCGATGACCCCAGCACCGTGTGGGCCATGCCCATCGTGCTGCATATTCCCAAGACCGGAGTCGCGCCTCGCCAGAACCTCCTTGAGGATGCTGCCCGAGCGTGCGCACTGGTATGCCTGGACCCGCGGGCAGGCGAAAATGGCACGTGGGCGCAATCCCTTAGAGGCTGGTATGGGGCACGAATCCGAAAGGTCGCGCGCCGCGCGCGGGGAGCGAAGTGGGAGGCCGCCCAGGACCTCGATGGGCCGCAGACACTCCATGGGGTCAAAATTGGGGACGCCATCGCCTACACTCCGTGCCCCACGATCGACACCCCGCCGGTGATCAACCGGTTGCAAATTCAAGGCACGGATGTCCCACTGTCGACCCCAGAGGCCGTGCGTCCCGGTGTGCCGGTCATCTACGTCGATGCTGGACTGGGCATGACCGTCGGTAAAGCTGCCGCGCAGGTGGGGCATGGTTCGATGCTGCTGGCTGCCCTGCAGAGCCCGGAATGGGCGCAGCGTTGGCAGGCCGCCGGCTGCCCGTTGCAGGTGCGGGAGGTGGACCGACAACACTTTGCTGAGCTCCGTGCACGCGTGGAGGCTCAGCCAGACGCGGTGCTGGAGGGATCCGTGACCTACACTCCGGAGCTGCAGGGCCGGCCGCTGTCGCTCATCGTGCGCGACGCGGGGTTCAGCGAGATCCCCGCAGATAGCGCGACGGTTATCGCTGTTTCAGCTCCCGACGAAGGATCTTGCCTGTAGCGGATTTCGGAATTGCGGAGATGAATTCCACTTCACGCACTTTCTTGTACGGGGCGATGCGCTCGGCGATGAAATCCATGATGTCCTTTTCCGAGAGTGCAGCTCCCGAAGTAGGGACGACAAAAGCCTTGGGGATTTCCTCGCCGTCACGAATGACTCCCACTACGCCCACATCATCAACGTTGGGGTGAGTGAGTAGTAGGGATTCCAGCTCGGCCGGCGGGACCTGGTAGCCCTTGTATTTGATCAATTCTTTCAATCGGTCGACGATGAACACGTGCCCTTCGGGGTCCATCTCCGCAATGTCGCCGGTGCGGAGCCACCCATCTCCAGGAAGGGCGAGGGCGGTCTCTTCGGGACGGTTGAGGTAGCCCTTCATGATCTGTGGCCCGCGCACCCACAGTTCGCCCAGATCACTGCGCCCCTGCCGGGGGAGAGGGATCTCTTCACCGGTCTCCGTGTCGACGAGTTTGAACTCGGTGTTCGCCACCACCTCGCCGATCGAACCCCGATCCACGTGCGGATCCTGATTGGCATGCGTCATCGGGCTGGTCTCAGTCATGCCATAGCCCTGCTGAACCGGAACTCGCAAGCGCTCCTCCACGGCGTGGGCCAGCTCCGTGTCCAGCGTGGCAGCGCCTGAAAAGAAGGCGCGGAGGGAAGAAAGGTCTGCTTCTGCCACCGCCGGGTGCTTCGCGAGCAACACGGCAATGGGCGGCGCGATGAAGCTGAAGCTCACATTGTGGTCCTGATGAGCACGGAGGAATTCCGCTATATCGAACTTCGGCGCAGTCACTAGGCAGCCTCGTTGAGCAAGCGTGACATTTGCCAGGGCGGTCAAGCCATAAATATGGAAGAACGGCAGCACACCGTAGACCGTGTCCTCTTTCAGAACCAAGTCCCGCGCTTGAGCTTGCCTCACGTTGGCCACGAGATTCCGATGTGTCAGCTGCACTCCCTTGGGGAGGCCGGTGGTTCCAGAGGAGTAAGGGAGGGCGGCCACATGGGTTGCGGCATCGAACTCCACTTCAGGGGCAGCGTGCCCCTCCGAGAGCAAAGAGCGTAGGCCGTTTGGACCGTCGAGATGAACCACCTGCTTCTCGCCCAATCCAGTTTCCGCGGCTGCGTGAGCTGCCCCTTCACCCAATGCTTGAAGGGTCAACAGCAGCGTCGCATGAGAATCCTTGAGCTGCTCGGCGATGGCCGATGGCGTCGCGAGTGAGGAGATCGGGGACAGCACCCCACCGATCTTCCACGTCGCGTGGGCGGCCACGACGAACGCGAGGGAATTGACGCAGTGGAGAGCGACGACATCGCCCACGCCAACCCCGCGGGCGTGCAGAGCCCCCGCCGCCGCATGGATGTGATCTCGCAGTTCCGCATACGTCGTTTCCACCCCGGTCGCGGTGTCCACGATGGCGACCCGCGACTCGTCTTCGGGGGAAAGGTTGCCAATGACCCCTTCGTAGAGGCCGATATCGGGGATCTCGATGGGCGGGCAGGGGCTGGAGATGGGCACGGGAACACTCCTAGTTTCTTAGGCAAAACGTTCGTACTTTCCTGACATCCTAAAAGTTGAACCCCGCAGTGGGGATAGAAGCCCCAAAAACTCCATGCAGTACCCTAGGATCCCTTCGCCTTCAGGCGCCTCAGCGCCGAACGCACTGTGCCCCCGTCCGTCGTGGTCCAGAATTTCGGCATGGATTCCCGGATGAAGCCGCCGTAGCGGGCTGTGACCAGGCGCGGGTCCAGGACTGCCACCACTCCGCGGTCATCCACCGACCGCAACAGTCGTCCGGCTCCCTGTGCCATCAACAGCGCGGCATGGGTGGCGCTGACCTCCATAAACCCGCGCCTGCCCGCCTTGTCCGCGGCCTCTTTCCGCGCATTTTTCAGCGGGTCGTCTGGCCGTGGGAAGGGGATACGGTCAATGATGACCAGGCTGAGACTCGGGCCGGGCACATCCACGCCCTGCCACAAGCCAAGTGTCCCGAACAGGCATGCCGATTCATCCGCACGGAAACGTTCGACCAGGCTGGACATCGAGTCCTCGCCCTGCAACAGGATGTCGTAGGGAACCAGGGAGCGCAGCTTGTCCGCCATCTCCTCGGCGGCGCGGCGGGAAGAAAACAGCCCCAGCGTTCGACCACCGGCTGCATTGATGAGCTGGGCAACTTCGTCCGCAGCGGCGTCCGAAATTCCCTGCCGTCCCGGGGGATCTAAGTGCGTGGCGCAGTAGAGGATTCCGTGGGTGGCGGCGTCGAAGGGAGTTCCCGCGTCCAGGGTGGTGGTGGACTTCGGGGACATGCCCCACTGCGCGAGCATCGCCGTGAAGCGCCCGCCGAGAGCGAGAGTGGCAGAAGTCAGGATCACCGTGGCCCCACCGAAGAGGCGCACCCGGAGGAGATCTGCCACCGATAGCGGGGCGACGTGGACAACTCGACGGTTGTTGTCCGTGGACAGCCACACCACGTCCTCACCCAGAAGTGCCTCCTGATCAGCGGCTGGGTCGGCGGACGAGGCGTGGAGAACACGGACGACCGTATCGTGCAGCTCCTCCGTGGCCACCATCAGTGCCTGCCGCTCCGCTGCCTTGGCCGAATCGTTCGCGAACTCTCCCGGGGGAATGCTGTTGATGCTTTGGTGCGCCGCCCATGCAGCATCCTTGAGCGCCGTCAAGGACGACTCAAGTCCAGCGGGCACCGCGGTCCACCGGCCGGAAATGTCTGCCGTGGCGAGCGCTTCGTTCAGAGCGGTGAGCCAGTTGTCACCCGCGGTGGCGAGGTCGTCACCGGCGGAATCATCGTCGCCGGGTTCTAGCTTGCTCACCCGCTTGGCCAGGATCGCTACCGCCGTGGGGGAGACCTCTTGAGTCGCGGCGGAGGTGATCCGGGTTTCCAGCTCATGCGCCTCGTCGACGATCACAAGGTCGTGCTCGGGGAGAACAGGGCGGTCGGCGAGGGCATCGATGGCCAGCAGCGCGTGATTGGTGACCACGATCTCCGCCTCCGCCGCGCGCGCCCGAGCGAGCTCCGCGAAGCACTGTTCACCGTAGGGACAGCGGGCGGCACCGATGCACTCCCGAGAGTTCACGGAGACCTGGTGCCAGGCCATGTCGGACACGCCGCGGTCGAGGTTGTCCCGATCCCCGTCCTCCGTGGTTGCTGCCCACTGTCGGAGCCGTGCGACCTGGGCGCCGGTGACGGAGACATCCTCCGTTCCCAATAGGGCTGACTCGTCGGGATCGGGCATTGATTCCGGCACACCGTGGACCTTGTTCAGGCACAAATAGTTGTTGCGCCCCTTCAGGATCGCACTGTTCACTGGATGGTCGAGCTCGCCTTCGAGAGCTTTGGACAGGCGGGGCAGATCGCGGTCGATCAACTGCCTTTGCAGGGCGATAGTCGCAGTGGACACCACTACCGAGGTGCCGTGAGTGACGGCGTGTTCTATCGCCGGTACCAGATAGGCCAGCGACTTTCCCGTGCCGGTACCCGCTTGCACCGCGAGGTGTTTCTCCTCGTCGATCGCTGCGGATACTGCGGAGGCCATGCGCTGCTGCCCGGTGCGCGGCGAGCCGCCGAGGTCGCGCACGGCCACATCCAGCAGTTCGAGTGTGCGTGATTCTGTGGATTCCTTCGTCACGGTGCGCGCTTCACCTACTTGATGTGACGAACAGATAGTGCAGGCTCGTCCCGGGACAGGGCCAGGCCCTCCCACGGCAAGGAGATGAGTGCCTGCGCCAGGTGCTCGCGGGATTCATCCAGGGTGGGGAGGTTGTCGACAGCCTTACCCGAGCGCATCAGGGGGATGGTCAGAGGCACCGCATTCAGGACGCCAGTGTCTGGAATCGTCCCGCCGAAGGGATAACTAATCTCCTCGACCGCCGTGCCGGAGTTGCGAGTGGCGCGAATCGCGGATTTTGCCCCGCCGATGCTGGCTTTTCCGCGGGATCGCTTGGCTACGTGGGTGCCCTCCACCTCGACGAGCTTGTACACCAGCCCAGCGGTCGGAGCTCCCGATCCAGTGACAACGGAGGTGCCTACACCGAAACCGTCGACTGGCTCACTGCGCAGCGCCGCTATGGCGAACTCGTCCAGATCGCTGGAGACAATGATGCGGGTATTGTGCGCGCCGAGTTCATCCAACTGATTGCGGACCTGACGCACGAGAACCCCGAGGTCACCGGAATCGATGCGGACGGCGCCGAGCTCAGGGCCAGCCACGTCGATGGCGGTCTTGACCCCATTCGTGATGTCGTAAGTATCAATCAGCAGGGTTGTGCCCACCCCGTGGGCCTCGATTTGAGCGCGGAAGGCCGCTGCTTCATCGGTCGTGCCATCCTGATGAGTGTGTAGCAGTGTCCAGGAGTGGGCAGCTGTTCCGGAGGCGGGGATGCCGTAGCGCTGGGCGGCCTCCAGATTGGAGGTGGCATTGAACCCTGCCAGGTAGGCGGCGCGGGCGGCAGAGACGGCTGAATACTCGTGGGTACGACGGCTGCCCATCTCGATAATCGGTCGGTCTTTGGCAGCCGTGACCATGCGGGCCGCGGCGGAAGCCACTGCCGAATCAGAATTCAATATCGACAGAATGACCGTTTCGAGGATGACACATTCCGCGAACGTGCCGCGGACGGAGAGAATCGGCGAGTTCGGAAAGTACAACTCGCCTTCCTGGTAGCCGTCGATGTCCCCGGTGAATCGGTAATTCCGCAGGAAGTCCAGCGTCTGTTCATCCAGGAAGTCCAGATGGGCGAGCTGCTCTTCCGTGAAGACGAAATCCCGCACGGCCCGCAGAACCCGTGCTGTTCCTGCGACCACTCCATACCGCCGCTCGTTGGGGAGGCGACGCGTAAACACCTCGAAGGCACACTGCTTGTGCGCCGTGCCATCGCGGAGCGAAGCTTCCAGCATGGTGAGCTCATACATGTCTGTCAGCAACGCGGAGGAGCGCTGACCGGATCCGTGATGGGCAGTGGCGATGCCGGAGGGTGATGAGTGTGTCGCGTTGTTATCAGTCACCCGGCCAACATTAGTGGTTCGCGGCCCGTTGGTGGGCGAAGGTCCCGCCCGGGCCGTTCGCGTGAGCCACAGTTACTCTTCGCCTATTCGTCGATGCGGACCAGCATTTTCCCCGTGTTGGCGCCCTGCATCATGGAGATAAAGGCCCCCACGGCATTCTCGATACCGTGTTCCACGGTCTCATCGAATCGAACTTTGCCCTCCTGCAACCAGGTGGCCATGTGCGAGCCGAATTCAGCCGCCATCTCTTTGTGCTCGCCCACGGTGAATCCTCGCAGGCGAAGGGATTGCTTGATTACTTGAGAAAGGTTATCGGGGCCGGGGGCTGGTTTCTCATCGTTGTACTGCGAGATCGCGCCGCACATGGTCACACGCCCGAAGCGGTTCATGTTGTCCAGGGCCGCTTCCAGATGGTCGCCGCCGACGTTATCGAAGTACACGTCGATGCCGTCGGGAACATGGGAGGGCAGCTGCTCGCGAATCGGAGCGTCCTTGTAATTCAGGGCGTCGTCGAATCCATACCGGTCTTTCAGTGCGGCCACTTTCTTATCGCTGCCGGCGGAACCTACAACGCGTGCAGCCCCCAGCTGGTGGGCGATCTGGCCGGCGATTGACCCCACAGCGCCGGCAGCACCTGAAATGAATACAGTCTCGCCCTCCTGGAGTTGACCGATTTCCTTGAGGCCGACATATGCCGTCAGGCCGGTGATACCCAGGACGCCCAAGTGAGCGGAATCTGGGATACCGGGGATGCTCTGGACCTGTCGGAACTCGGCAGCTGGACCCTGGGCGATATCTCGCCAGCCCTGGAAGTGGCTGACCAGCGTGCCCACCGGAAGATCCTCGGAACTGGATTCAACGACGGTGCCTACCGCACCTCCGTCCATGACCTCGCCCAGCTTGAAGGGCGGGATGTAGCTGGGTGCATCGATCATCCGGCCACGCATGTATGGATCGACCGAAATATAGGAATTGTGGACGCGAACCTCTCCGTCCTGA
This sequence comes from Corynebacterium falsenii, assembly GCA_001054945.1. Lineage (GTDB taxonomy): Bacteria > Actinomycetota > Actinomycetes > Mycobacteriales > Mycobacteriaceae > Corynebacterium > Corynebacterium falsenii_A. The sequence continues at coordinate 95,092 of JVKJ01000001.1, forward strand.
AGCGGCGGCAGCTCCACCTTCTCAATGGAAAAGTTCTCTTCCGTCGGCCACCCTGTGGGGCGCTCCTTGAGGTGAATTTGCGTGCTGGTCGCGGTGGACGATGCGGACAAGATCATCAGCTCCTTCAAATCTGTCTTAGGCTGTGATTTTTTCACTTAGGGTGCGATTGCGCACTTACTTGCAACGAGGCCGCGGGCGTCGCTTATTCCCGGCCCCTCGTGCCAGCAGTCGGTATCGTGGTGCACATGACCTCACCAGCCGCACCCACTGCAACTCCCGTCGAGGAAAAATCCCCCGAGACCCTCACCGAGCCCAACCTGCCGTGGATGTGTATCTGTTGGGATGACCCAGTCAACCTGATGAGTTACGTGACCTACGTCTTCGAGACGGTGCTGGGGTATTCCCGCAAGCGCGCGACCGAATTGATGATGCAGGTGCACACCGAAGGCAAAGCCGTAGTCAGCTCGGGGGAGCGCGACAAGGTGGAAGGGGACGTGAAGAAACTTCACACCGCTGGCCTGTGGGCCACCATGCAGCGAGGAGATGGTCAATGAAACCGTGGCATAAGAAATCCAGCCTGGTCTTCGGCACGCGCTACGTCACTCAGTTAGAACCGATCGAAAGGGAGATGCTGGGCAACTCCGCGGCGACCGTGTCGGACCGCTTGATGGAGCGGGTCCGAACAGCTCCAAAAGATGAGCTCGCGGAGCTCACCGGCATGAGCAGCGGTCACGAGGAGGCACCCCAGGACCCTGGGCTCCGCCGAATCCTCCCCAACTTCTTCCGCGATGGGGACGAGGAAGTTGAGGGGGAAGCCGGATTGATGCGTCAGCTCAACGAGACGGACATCATCAAAGAAAAGCTGATCGCCCTGCGCTTCATCTGTGACACGATTGGCCCGGACGGGTCTGTGAATGTCACTGTCTCCGAGTCTGAGGTCCGTCGTTGGCTCAATGCCATCACAGATATTCGTAACTTCCACTACGCCGAGGTCGAATATCACCAGCTCACTGGTGACATGACCGACGAGCAGATCCAGGCAGCCAAGAATTACGTCGATTGGCTTGGCTACCACCAGGACACGCTGCTGGAGGCGATCATGGGGAAGTTCGACTTCTAGCGAGTAATGAGTTTCTAACTTCCCATGAGTACTAACCTTTTCGGTTGCCATCCCGGGCCCGCTAATGCGCTCACTGACGTGTCTGGTCTCCGGCTTGGGCATGCACAGACCCCGATGTCTTCCGCGCCGGGCGCCGGTTCAGGGGTAACGACGGTGGTCGCTCCCACTGGGGCAGTGGCCTCCGTTGACGTTCGCGGCGGTGGCCCTGGAACCCGCGAAACCGATCTCCTGCACCCGCACAACACCGTGCAAAGGATCCATGCAGTGACGCTGTCCGGCGGGTCCGCGTATGGTCTTGCGGCTGCCAGCGGTGCCATGAATGAATTGGAATCCCGCGGCATCGGGTTTCAGGTGTTGGGTCCACAGGATCCGGGGAAAATCGTTCCGATCGTCCCCGCGGCAGTGATTTTCGACCTGCCGCTCGCGGGGTGGGGCGCGCGACCGGGCCTCGCGGAGGGCGCCGCCGCGGTGGTGGATGCGCTGGATGGGGGGTGTTCAGGTGGGGACGCCACTGCGCATCCCCAGTCTGTGGCAGCACCTCTCGCTGGGAATATTGGTGCCGGAACCGCAGCCAGCGCCGGGGCCCTCAAGGGCGGATTCGGTCAGGCTAGCGCCCGCTTTCCACAGCTGGAGGAGTCACCCGTTGCGGGATATACCGTTGCTGCGGCGATGATTTCCAATCCCCAGGGAGCGGTTTTCGATCCCTCAGCGGGACTGCCGTGGGGTTTGCCCGCCGAACTCCACGGAGAATTTTCCCACTATGGACTCAACGACCGGGACGAAAATGGCCGCGTGCGCCCGTTGGAGCGGAAAGTGGCCGAGCAGATGGCGTCCCTAAACCTGTCGGGTACGAAGTTCCCTCGTCCGGAAGAGTCTACGACTGGGCTGAACACAACGATCGGGGTGGTGGCGACGGATGCCCCGCTGAGCAAAGCACAGTGCCAGCGACTGGCGATGTGCGCGCATGACGGTCTGGCGAGGGCAATCCGACCAGCTCACATGCCCTTCGACGGCGATACGATCTTCGCGCTCTCGACAGCGACAGGGGAAACAGCCGGGGTAAACGATGTCGCCCTCACGATGCTGAGCGCGGTGGCGGCCCAATGTGTTGAACGGGCAATCGTGCACTCCATCTTGGGTGCGGAATCGGTTGGTGAGGTGCCATCGTGGCGTGATGTGGCCGGCATGGGAAGCTGAATGGGAGAACAGTAAACTCGTCAATCATGAGTAATAACGCGCCCATCGGGGTTTTCGATTCAGGTGTGGGCGGGCTGACCGTGGCTCGCACGATCGTGGATGTTCTGCCTCAGGAATCGATCGTGTACATCGGGGATACCGCGAATTCGCCCTACGGGGATAAGCCGCTGGCGCAGGTGCGCCAGTATGCGACCCAAGTCGCGGATGACCTGGTGGAGCGCGGGTGCAAGATGATCGTCATCGCCTGCAACTCGGCCTCAGCGGCGTTCATTCGGGACGCCCGGGAGCGGTACCCCATTCCGGTGATCGAGGTGATCCTGCCGGCGGTACGGCGCGCGGTGGCGACGACCCACAACGGCAAGGTCGGCATCATTGGTACGACTGCGACGGTGACTTCGCAGGCCTATCAGGACCTTTTTGCGGCGAGCCCGAATATCGAAGTCACCGCTCAGGCTTGCCCACAGTTCGTCCCGTTTGTGGAGCGCGGGATCACCTCCGGTCGCCAGATCCTCGGATTGGCGGAGACGTATCTGGAGCCGTTGAAGGAGGCGGGGGTGGACACGGTGGTGCTGGGGTGCACGCACTACCCGCTGCTCAGCGGTGTGGTGCAGCTGGTGATGGGCGACGATGTCACCCTTGTCAGCAGCGCCGAGGAGACGGCGAAGATGGTCTATCGAGCACTGTCGGAGACAGACCAGCTGGCGGACAATGATCCGGAGCGCAAGGTGAACCTGTCCTTCGAATCCACGGGTGATCCAAAGCTTTTCGCGCAATTGGCTGGAAGGTTCCTCGGGCCGGGGATTACCTCTGTCTCCAAGATTCCCGAACTCATCCAGTAGGGACCGTGTGCCTCAGACGCTGAGCTCGCCGTCATCCACCTGCTCGCTGTGATTCCACCCGGAGGAAGGAACCGCGAGTGTGAGTCACAGGGCTCGGACACGGAAGATGTGATTTCTTTCGTGACGGGCTGAAAGTTCACCAATTCTTATCAGAAAACATGTAAAAATGCTCCCTATGGAGATGCATGTGTTTGGCTGCTCGGGCAGCGTGGAGGGGCCGGACTCACCGGCATCAGGATATGTGGTCCGAGCCTCCCACAGTGATGGGGCGGCCTTACTGCTGGATATGGGCCCGGGGGTTTTGAGCAGCATGCAACGGGCTGGCACAGTCGATCCAGCCCAGTGCCACGTGGCCTTTTCGCACATGCACGCCGATCATTGCCTGGATTTCCCCTCGCTGTTGGTGTGGAGGCGATTCCATCCGACGGCCAGTGCCCAGCAGAAAAACATCTTGGTAGGCCCGTCGATCGCGCCGCAGCACCTCGGCGCTGCCGGCGGCGAGCACCCTGATCGTCCGGATGATTTCCGCGATTCTTTTGATGTCTGCGAATTCAAACTCGGCCCCGATGGTTCCTTCGATGCTGGTGCCTGGCCGCATGTGCAGATCGGTCCGATGAAGTTATTCGCCCTCCCAGCTGTGCACGGCACAGAGGCTTACATCATGCGGATCCACGATGACCAGGGCAATTCTCTGGTCTATTCGGGAGACACAGCCCCCACGCCGAACCTTGCGCGCCTTGCTGAGGGTGCAGATGTGTTTTTGTGTGAGGCCACGTGGGGTAAGGACGCCACTGATAAGCCGGAGGGGATGCACCTCAGCGGTGGACAGGCTGGTCAGGCCGCGGCGGAAGCCGGGGTGGGAAAGCTCATCCTGACCCACATCCCGCCGTGGGGCCAGGTGGAGGAAAGCGTTGCTGCGGCGAGGGAATACTTCGACGGTCCGATTGAGGTCGCGCACTCCGGGATGGTGGTTCAGTTTTCCGCCTAGTCGTGGCGTCTCCCACCTCTGTGGGTCGTCCGCTCCCACGCGCGGCGGGAGTGTCGAGCCCAACCGTTATGCTGGCCCCATGACTTTCGCTGATTCATTCTCGCGAGCCGATGGCCGCGCAACCAATGAGCTCCGTCCCGTGCGGATTACCCGCGGATTCACCACGAACCCGGCGGGGAGTGTGCTGGTGGAGTTCGGCAACACCCGCGTTATGTGCACGGCCAGCGTCGAGGAGGGCGTGCCGAGGTTTAAGCGCGATTCCGGGGAGGGGTGGCTGACAGCAGAGTACGCAATGCTGCCGTCTGCGACCCACGAGCGCATGCCGCGCGAGTCGATGAAGGGAAAGGTGAAGGGGCGGACGCACGAGATCTCTCGCCTCGTGGGCCGGTCCCTGCGTGCGGCTGTTGATCTGCGCGAGCTGGGGGAGAACACCATTGCGATCGACTGCGATGTGCTGCAGGCAGATGGTGGCACGCGCACGGCGGCGATCACGGGTGCGTATGTGGCTCTGGCCGATGCGCTGGCGGTGCTGCAGGAGCGTGGAGTGGTGCCAGGGTCCCCGCTGCGAGCTCCGGTAGCGGCTGTCAGCGTGGGCATCATTGACGGAGTGCCGTGCCTTGATCTCCCCTATGAGGAAGATTCGCGGGCGGACGTGGATATGAACGTCGTGATGACCGACGAGGGACGCTTCGTAGAGATCCAGGGGACGGGCGAGCACTCCGAGTTCTCCCGTGAAGAGCTGAACCAGTTGTTAGACCTGGCCGAAGGCGGACTGCGCGAACTCATTAGCAAGCAGAAGGAAGCGCTGGCAGAGGAGCTGACAAACTGATGAAACTGCTGGTGGCCTCCCGAAACCCTAAGAAGCTGGCAGAACTGGACCGCGTTCTTGCCGCGGCCAACATCACCGGCATTGAGTTGGTGAGCTTAAAAGACGTCGCTGAGTATCCCGAGACCCCGGAGACAGGAGCGACGTTCGAAGACAACGCCCTGATCAAATCTCGCGATGGGGTCAACAACGCACATCTGCCCACCGTGGCAGATGACTCGGGAATCGCCGTGGACGCGCTCAACGGCATGCCCGGGGTACTGTCTGCCCGCTGGTCGGGGTTCCACGCCGAGGATGACAAGAACAACGAACTTCTGCTTGGGCAGCTAGCGGACGTTCCCGATGAGCGACGCGGGGCGCACTACGTGTCCGTGTGTGCCCTGTCCATTCCGGCGGACATGGCTGACAAGGCTGGTCTCGACCAAGACATCACCACCGAGGGGCGCTGGCACGGCCGCGTGCTACGCGAGCCCAAGGGATCGGGCGGGTTCGGCTATGACCCCCTGTTTGCGCCGGTGGATGAACCGGACATGTCCGCGGCCGAACTGTCGGCCGAGCGCAAGGACGAGCTGTCTCACCGCGGCAAGGCCATGGAAAAGCTCATTCCTGCGCTCCGGGCGCTGTCTGAAGCGCACGCACAGTAGGGCTGCCGGTCGAGGCGGCGCGTCCTCGCCGAGGGGATAACCACCGTGGGTTGTGTAGCCTAGAGGCGCACGCGAACAAGCACGTCTCAGCGACGAGTTGGTTCGCCACAGCGCCGTTCAGCCTCTCACTGGGGTGTGGGAAGCCCCGAGGGTAGGCGATGGCGTCCCCAAAAAACTTGAAAACCCACCCACCGAAAGGATTGTGACCGTGGCCTCCGCCGGGACCCCTGCCAGCATCGTGGACAATGCAGAGGCTGACCTTTCGTGGCAGGAGGACCTGTACAAGCACTTCCACATGCACCCGGAATTGTCGGGCGCGGAGGAGCAGACCGCGGCACGCATCGCGCAAGAGCTACAGCGATACCCAGATTGGGAAGTGCATACGGAGATCGGTGGGCATGGGATCACCGCGGTGCTGCGCAATGGGGAGGGCCCCACGGTGTTGATGCGTGCGGACTTCGATGGGCTCCCGGTTGCTGAGAACACCGAGGTGGATTACGCCTCGCAGCATTCGCAATTGGATTCGCAGGGCCAGCGGGTGCCCACGATGCACGCCTGCGGGCACGATCACCACACCACGTCGTTGCTGGGGGCGTTGGGGATTTTGGACGCCACCCGCTCGCAGTGGAGTGGCACTGTCGTGGGCTTGTTTCAGCCGGCGGAAGAGGCATCCATCGGTGCTCACCGCATGGTCTCTGACGGTCTTGATCAGCGGATTCCCCGCCCGGATGTCTGTTTGGCGCAGCATGTGGTGGCGGGGCCTGCAGGGCAGGTTTTCACTGCTGCTGGGCCGGTAATGACAAGTTCGACGACGATCGAAATCACGCTGTACGGTCGCGGCGCGCACGCGTCCATGCCGCACCGATCGGTGGACCCGGTGGTGCTGGCGGCATCGACGGTGATGAAGTTGCAGACTGTGGTGAGCCGCGAGGTTCCACCGGACAAGTTCGCGGTCGTGACGGTTGCGAGCATTGAGGCCGGAAAGGCGAACAATGTGATTCCCGATAGCGCGCGCATCGCTTTGAGCTGCCGATTTTATGACGAGGCACTGCGGAAGAAGTGCGTGGACGCCATTAAGCGCATGGTGCGCGCGGAGGCGATGGGGGCCGGGGCTGACCGCGAGCCGGATTTCAAGTTTGTGGGCATGCTGGGGGCCACGGATAACGCTGAGGACGTGTTCCAGGCGGTGCGGCCGAGCTTTGATGACGCTTTCGGTGATGAATCCGTGGATATGGAGCCGTGGACGGCCTCTGAGGATTTCCCGGTGATCCCGAAGCACTTCGGGGCGCCGTACATGCTGTGGACAGTGGGTATTACTCCGCGGCGCCAGTGGGAGCGGGCCCGGCAGGCGGGGCGGCTGGATATTGATATCCCGACGAACCACAATCCAGCATTCCTGCCGGACCTGTCCACCATTCCGGTGGCGACCCGAGCGGCCGCGGTCGGAGTTCTGGCATGTCTGCAGCGATCCTGGCCGCGGACACCAGAGCCGGGGATGGTGCCGCCGATTCCGACTGAGGCGGAGATCGATGCTGTGCGGGTGGAGACGGCCTCCGGAGACTAGTGGGGCTAGCGGTGTGCTAGCGCTGCTGTGGGTGAGCGCGGTTTAGTTCAGATCGAAGGCGCGCTTGACCTCGTGCCGCCGGCGGTTTTCCACGTAGAAGCTGAGGAAGGGGACCACGCCCGCGAGGATTGTGGTGATCCACTTCGACGGTTCCCACCGCGCCTTGGTGCCCAGGTCCAGGCAGGTCAGCACGTAGATCATGAAGAAGAGGCCGTGGGCCTGAGTGAGGTAGAGGAACCAGCTGGGCTCGTTTCCAGCGCCGTAGACGAAATACTTTAGAACCATCTCGAGCACGAGGACGAGTAGCCAGATACCGGTTGCGACGGCAGCGATGGAGTAGAACTTCAGCGACCGCGCAACGCGCTCACGACGTTCTGGATTGACCTGGGGAGTGGTGTGATTCGTCATAGCTGGTTCTCGCTTCCTGTGTCTGGTTGGTGGCGATCGTGTTCGCGCACGCGATGACGGTCCCGGCGACGGGTGTCCTTGAATTCATCGGTGCTTTGCACGGTGGGAGTGCTAGCGATGAAGTCTTCTGGAACTTCCCGCATGGCATCTTTGCTGGCGGGGGAGATGGCTGCTTCCTCGTCGCCAAGGAGGCGTTCTTTCTCGTAGTCGATGTACTTCCGATAGCCGTAGACGAGGAAGGCACCGAAGATTGGCCATTGAACTGCGTAACCCAGGTTTTGGAGAGTTCCCGAGCTGGACTTCCAACGTTCCCATTGCCACCAGGCCAACCCCAGCGTGGCAAGCACCCCCAGTATCAAGAAGATGACTTGCATAACCCGCACACGCGGCGGGAATGGGTTGCCCGCAGTTGGCTGCTGGGGTTTGCCATCTGAAGTACTCACGAATGCCCACTCTACCCAGGGGGTTAGTGAAACCAAATGCGAGATTGCTAAGCTAGCCGGAGCTGATGCGACGAGCATCGCGGGCGCCTGTGGCGGAATTGGCAGACGCGCTGGATTTAGGTTCCAGTGTCTTATGACGTGGGAGTTCAAGTCTCCCCAGGCGCACAATGAAAATAGCTCGCTGAACAGCGGGAAAGCGATAAATCACGGGCGTTTTTCACTGTTTTGACGACAATTTGATGACATCTGAAAAATCTTCCCCATCACCTGCGCCACCTGATCCAAGTCCTCATCGAACAAATCCGCATACGTATCCAACGTGATCGCCGCCGACTTATGCCCCAGCTGACGCTGAACAACTTTCACGTTCATGCCTGACGAGATCATCAGCCCGGCAGCCACATGTCTGAGCCCGTGGACGGTGAGCCGCTGCGGAAGATCACCTGCAGCCACTAGCCGGCCTACTGCGCCCCGAAAACCAGGAATGGTGCCCCAGTTGTCGCATTGGGCCCCATCGGCGCTAGTGAAAAGCCACTCATGAGATAGGCGGTCTTCCGCTCGCGCAGGTAATCCATTGATTGATTAGGAACGCTGATCGTACGTCCGTAGTGAGTCTTCAGCTCACCGATGGTGACCTTCCCAGCTTCCCACTTAGCAGCGCGCACCAGCTTGATTCGATTGCCGATGTCCGGAATGTCACCAGCTTGCAAGCCAGTCATCTCGCTCCACCGTATGCCCGTTGTCGCCAACAACATGACAATTTGGCCGTTAGCCTTGCATTCCTCAGATAGCTGCCTGAGCTGATTTGCCGTGAGATTGACGTGCTTCGGGGCGGGCTTGGATGGCAAGGTCACTCCCCGGGCGCAATTAGCCTGAACGCACCCGTCTTCTTTAGCTAGGTCGATAATCCCAGCCAGAATGCCATGTGCCCGTCGGATTGTGGATGCCTGATCTGCGTCCTCAGAGAGCCACGCCTGCACTTGGGATATGCGGATAGTGGATAATTTCTGATGACCCCACCGTGGCTTCGCCCAATTCTTCTAGGAGCGACGCATAGGGTTGAGAGAACCCTCGGCAAGGTGAGCCTTTGTCTGAAAGAAAAGCGGCTTATAGTCGTTGACCGTGCGCCGCTCCATCTTTGGCGCAACCCAGGTATCCGTAGCAATGTCAATGGTGTTTTTACCGCCCAACGCTCGGCGGCGGACCTTGTAGGGGACCCGCGCTTTTCTGGTTATGGCCGTCTGGTGAACGGTTTTGAACCATCCACGCTGCCCCTTGGCGGTCTTGTATTTTTTGGTGGAAGCCATGGTGATCTCCCGAGGTAAGATCGAAAATGGTATTGAAGAGTGCGTAGGAGTTCGCAAGAGGTACCGAAGTGTAACGGTTCGGACAGCCCCCACCTCTAAGCCTTCATGAGGTGGGGGCTTTCCTTGTGCTGATAGAAGTGAACGATCTAGCGCATATTGGGGAAGCCATTATCGGTGAAGACGCGCTCGCGAATCTTCCGATTCTTCCGGCGCAGAGCACCGTTAATGAAGAAGGCGTCAATAAGAGCCCAGAAGCCAAGACCGCCAAGCGTGAAGGTCATACACAGGGCGTATACAGTGTGGCCGAGGTAGTACCGATGCCCGCCAAGTGCTCCCAGGAACAGCCAGAGGAGCCACATAGGAGTAGCCTCCTTCTTCTTGTCCTCGTATTGAAGCTCAGCTCGCTTGAGGGCGAGTTCGCGCTCATGGGCTTGTTCTGGGGTCAGTTGTCCGTATGGTTGCCCTGGCTGCGCTGATGGCATGGTGTGCGGGTATTGGTCTGGCGATGGGGTGGTCATGCTGTGGCTCCTTTCGGGGCGCATGTGCGCCGATCTAGATAGGTGTGAAGTTGCTGAGGTGTGACCTCCAGGTCAAACGCCAATGACTGGAAGTCGTTGCCGTGTCAGGCCTGGAGGTCGGTTAGCTCGTCTGGCCGTATGAGCAGGCGGGCTGCGAATTCGTCTGTGTGCCGCATGTGAAGCTCGTTGTTCCAATCCCCACCGATCGGTACAGCCCGTCAAGATGTGTGCTCAGCTCGTGTGTTTGGGCGGAGTTGCGGCCGATATTCACGAGTTGGCGTGATTAACTGTGGTACGTCGCTGGTGTGGAGACAGCTCCTTGGGGGTTACCCAAAAGGGTGGCGGGGGACTGGGGGAGGGCGGCAGGCCAGGTCTGTGAGATACATATCGATGCTCACGACGGGGCTTGCCCTAGACCGAAAAGAATCGATCCATTAGCTAGTATCGACAGAATTGCCGAAAGAGTTTCACCCGGAGAAAAATTCTTAAGCCTCAATCTCCTTGATGATTCGCGCAACGTGCCCGGTGGCCTTCACGTTGTACTTGGCCAGGGCGATCTTGCCCTCCTCGTCAACGAGGAAGGTCGAGCGGATCACGCCCTGAACAACCTTGCCGTAGTTCTTCTTCTCGCCAAAGGCGCCCCATTCCTCCAGCGTGGTCTTCTCCGGATCTGACAGTAGGGGGAAGGTCAGTTCGTACTTGTCGCGGAACTTGCTCAGAGCCTCGGGCTTGTCGGGAGAAATCCCCAGCACCTGGAGGTTCTGGTCATTGAGCTGGGTCAGCGAATCCCGAAAGTCGCAGGCCTCCGTGGTGCACCCTGGGGTGTCGGCCTTGGGGTAGAAGTAAACAATGACTTTCTGTCCCGCATAATCGGCCAAGCTGACCTGCTTGCCTTCGTCCGAGGTCAGATCGAATGCCGGTGCGGTATCTCCAACGTTGAGTTTGCTCATACTGGCCACCCTAGTGGAAGCTCGGGAGCCCCCAACTCACTCCTTAGCCGCAGCCCTCTTTATCGCCCGTCGATGTGCGTTAGCTGAGGATCCAGTACACTCGACCGAGTAAATACATCTGAACGTCCACTCGTTTATCTATAGGGAGTAGTTCCGTGGCCCGTAGCATCGATGCCATCCAGCGCGATATTGAGCGCACCCGCAACCAGCTGGCTAGGACCCTGGACGAGCTGTCCGTCCGCGCAGACCCGAAGAACCTGGCGGATGACGCTCGCGGCCAGGCCATGGACACCGTTAAGGACCCTAAGGTCCAAATGATTCTGGGCGGAGTCGCCGTGGGCATCGCGGCCCTCGCCGCCATCGCCATCTCCTCCAAGCGCAAGGAGAAGAAGCAGATTAAGGAAATCCAGCGCCTCCTCGCGGCCACCCGCTAAAGCGACACGCTCTAGGCGAAAAGGTAGATTCTCGGCACACCGCCGAAGAATGGCAATAGGGCCAGCTCCCCTCACCGGGGTGCTGGCCCTTTTTGGCGTGGATGGAGCCAGAGAATGGCGTCCACAATCAGGTGCTTACACCGATCCGTCCAGCCCCCACGCGTCGGCCAGGATCCCCATGGAGTGAGTGGCCTGCTCGCCGCTGGGAGCCTGCAGCGCGATCATCAACTCGTCGGCTTGGGCGTGATCCCGGAATGCTTCAAGGTACTCGCGCACCTGGTCCCTCGTGCCCACAGCGGTGTATCGCAACATGTCCAAGATCTGCTGGCCCGCCGGTGAGTCGATCAGCATGTCAATCTCCTCTTCGCTCAGCGTCCGCCCTGGGGCCAGCCGACGACCAGCCATGGCGGCCACGCGCTTGCGGCGCACCTGCCGATCCTGCTCCTCAGCATCCTCCGTGGTGTCGGCGGCGGTGACATTCACCGCGGCGATCACGTACGGCTCCGGGTGCAACTCGCTGGGCTGGTACGTGTCCCGGTATACCTTCACCGCCTGTTCCAGCGCGGCGGGAGCGAAGTGCGAAGCGAAGGAATAGGGCAGACCCAACTTAGCTGCGAGCTGAGCTCCAAACAGGCTGGAGCCCAGAATGTACAGCGGTACGTTCGTCCCTGCGCCAGGGACGGCGGTCACACCTGGGATCGCGGATTCATCGCTTAAAAATGCAGCCAGCTCCGCCACATCCTGCGGGAAATTCTCCGCGGAGCGCGGGTCGCGGCGTAGGGCGCGCACCGTGGTTTGGTCGGTACCGGGCGCCCTTCCCAGCCCCAGATCGATCCGCCCTGGGTGGATCTCAGCCAGTGTGCCGAATTGTTCGGCCACCACCAGGGGTGCGTGATTCGGAAGCATCACCCCGCCCGCGCCCAGGTTGATGGTGGAGGTGTTCGCCGCCACGTGCGCAATGAGCACAGCTGGCGCTGCGGAGGCGATCTGTTTCATGTTGTGGTGTTCGCTGTACCAAATGCGCTTGTACCCCAGCTTCTCCGCGTTGCGCGCCCACTCGACGGAGCGCTGGAACGCGTCCCCGGGGCGCTCGCCATGGTGAACGGTGGCGAAGTCGATCAGAGACAGGGGAGTGGAAGCTTCGGGCACGGTGGATCCTTTCTGTTACGGCTGCTGTGAATTGCTCGCACTGAGGGGAACGACGCCATTGCCTCTCGATATTCCATGCCGGCCACAACGAAACATTCGGCAAGACGGTTGAATGGGCCGTGGCCTGGGGATTTGGTGCTTTCGGGAATGCCCCGTATAGTTCTTTCTCGTTGCCGAGGAATACGGCACCGCGAAAGACCAATACGGTCGATCGGGCTAATAGCTCAACTGGCAGAGCAGCTGACTCTTAATCAGCGGGTTCGGGGTTCGAGTCCCTGTTAGCCCACAATTAACCCCATCCGGTTTACCGGGTGGGGTTTTGTGTTGTGCACCGATAGTAACTCCGGGGCGCCTTGGCGGTGCAGGCGACGACACAACATTGGTGGAGTTTTAGCGACGTAACAATTCGATCACAACCGCGACGACCCGCCATGTATAATTTATCGATTCGTGGAGGGCGGGCTAAGGTTAGCTTCATCAGACACCGAGACGCACCCTGGAGAAGGTCGCTCTGCGCTGGGGCAGAGCTGCACTCCGGGGAGCTGGGCCCACATTTTCCCGTTACGTCGTCGGTTCACCTTGGCTCAATTTGTAGAGGTAATGTTGCGCTTCACTTCCACCCGCAGCTTCTTTGCTGTACTCGCTGCCCTCAGCTTGTCGCTCACCGCAGCCTGCACGATTGATCGCGGCAATAGTCAGACCGCCGATTCCCAGGCTGGCGACAATCAAGATAAGCCCAAAGCAGAGCTGACGGCCTCGGTTAAGGACAACGCCACCAAGGTCAAGGTGGATGACACGATCTCCATTTCTTCCAAACTGCCCATGGATTCCGCGGCCATCGTCAATTCCGACGGTAAAGAAATGGAAGGCCATTTCAACGCGGACAAGACCGAATGGACTCTGGGGCAAAAGCTCGGCTACAGCAGGGATTACACGATCCGAGCCAAGGCTGGTGAAGACACTCTTCGTCGCACCTTCACCACGATGACCCCCGACGCTCAATCGGGGGCTGCACTCGCCCCTCTCGACGGCGCCACAGTCGGTGTGGGGCAGACGATTGCACTACGGTTCGACAGCGCCGTGGAAGATCGCGAAGCCGTGGAAAAGGCTGTGAAGATCAAGACGGAGCCCGCGGTTGAAGGCGCATTTTATTGGATCTCTAACCAGGAGGTTCGCTGGCGTCCCAAGGAATACTGGGCGCCCGGGACCACCGTGACCGTGAATGCGAACCTCTATGGCACAAAGATCGGCGAGGGCGTGTACGGCTCGCAGGACTCCTCCGCCACCTTCACCATTGGCGACGATGTCCGCGCTGTGGTCGATGACGCGAAGAAAACCATGACGGTGACCAAGAATGGCCAGCCGATCAAGACCATGCCCGTTTCGAACGGCCGGGATGGCGGCCGCTGGGCAACCCCGAACGGTACCTATATGGTCGGTGACCAGCACCCGTCGATTGTCATGGACTCCAACACCTTCGGCCTCCCCGAAAGTCAGGGCGGCTACGTCGCTGATGTGAAGAATGCGACCCAGCTCAGCTACAGCGGCATTTACATCCACTCCGCCCCGTGGTCCGTGTGGGCCCAAGGCTCCCAGAACACCTCCCACGGGTGCATCAATGTCTCACCCGACAACGCCCAGTGGGTGATGAACAATCTGAAGCGCGGGGACATCGTGAAGGTCGTGAACTCTTCCGGTTCCACGCTTCCCGGCACCGATGGCCTGGGCGATTGGAACATCGACTGGGAGACCTGGAAACAGGGCAACGCCCAGCAGTAGGGTCGTGGCGCGCCCCGCCCGCGGGTGCCTCCCACCCACGGGCCCACTAAGCCATGTGCCGTGTCCTCCAGATTGCCCTTGCCACGAGCACGGCCTTGTGCGCTGCGGGAATTCGCACGCGTTCGCGAATCAATCTCTCCGCAGGGACCCGAGCGATCTTTTGGTTGAGCTCAGCGAAGATGTCATGCGCTGCAAGCACACCAGCTCTCGCACTCGGGGGAAGAAGGGGAATTCCTTCGCGCGCCGCCGCTAGTTCCCGCGCAATCTCCCCGGTCAGCTCAGTTTTCTGCGCCTCCGAAAGCGTCACCGCGGGCCGGGGGCGGGGGTCGCTGTTCTTAGGGACGCCATTTCCGTCCGTTTGCGCTTCAGGCAGGTAGATCCTGCCCAAGTGGGATGCGTCCTCGGAAAGATCCCGAAGGAAGTTGACCCGCTGGAAAGCGCGTCCCAAGAGCATCGCCGCCTCCCGAGCCTGGACCCGCTCGTCTTCCGTCCACGGGCGACCGGTTCGGGTTGCGTCGCGGTCGAAAATGGCTGTGCACATCAGGCCGATGACTTCGGCTGAACCGTGGATGTAACTCTGAATCGACGTGTCTGAATGGCAGTCGGTGTGAATATCCGCGCGCATAGAGGAGAAGAAGTCGCGGATGTCCTGCGTGGCGAAATCATTTTCTCGTGCCGTCCATGCGAAGGCATGGAGGATCGGGTCGGAGGAAAAGCCCGTGTCCACCGCGGAGAATACTCGCTGCTCGTAGTCGTCCAGCACTTCGCCTGTTTGGGCTGCACTAAGTCCAGATCCCGCGGCGGCTCCATCCACAATCTCGTCACCGACTCGCACCATTGCATACAGATTGCGTACGTGGGTGCGCACCGGCTCGTGCAGCAGCCTCGCGGCCAAGCTGAAGCTGGAGGAATACGTGGAAATGACTTGCACGGCCGCCTGTTCGGAAGCCTGTTGAAATTGGCCGGCAGCCTGAGCTGAACCAGCATCCCGGGATGTGCTCTGGCCGGACGCCACGAGGCTGGTGATGGTATCCGCGACCTGCTTCGGATGCTCGATCATAACGTGGTGACCGCTCGGCATGATGACCTTGTGTTCCGCGGCGAGCTGTTCCGCCATCCGCGCTTGGCGGCGGTACCAGCTATTTGGCAGACGGCGAATGTGCCACGCCAGCGGGCGGAGCGCTGTGACAACGGTGATGGGGGTGGCGTCCAGTCCCCTGGGGTCCTGGTGGCGCGCGATCCTGGTAAGGCGCGCGGTGGAGCGGAAGGCGGAGTTCTCGTGAACCGCGGTAGCAGCCGTGGTGAAAGCGGAATCGACCCGCCCCGTGGTGAGCTCGGACAGCTGCTGGAGGCCCCAAATTGCCGGCTTCCACAATTCCCAAAGACGATGAGGATGCAGGATGGGGGAGGGCACTTCGAGAGTGGAGGAATCCAGTAAGACGAGTCCGCGGAGGAACCCGGGGCGCTCCCGCACGATCGTGCGGGCAGCCATTTCGGCCAGGTACCCACCAAATGAGTGGGCAACGAGGACCACGCTGTCCGTACCCGGTTTCAGGGCAGTCGAGACAATGTCCTGAACGGCCTGGTCTGCGGAGAAGGGGCGCGTGGACCCGTCCCGATGCCCAGTGGGAGTGGGGCGATCGCACGCCACCAGATCCAGCCCCTCCGGCAGCAGTTCAGATAGCTTCTGGGCATCCGCGCCGGTGCGGTCCATGCCGGGGATGAAAACAACGCGCATGACTGTGAACAGTACCCGCCCGCCCCGGCGCGGCCCTAGTCCGAGCGGACTGTCCGGGGCAGCGCCTTAGCGCTGATCCTAGAGCTGACGAGCAACTTCGCGCAGCAGCTCCGGGGCATCATCCTTAGCCGTCTTGACCTCGATGAAGACCAGCTTGTCCTGATTGGACTCGGCCATTGACAGGGAATCCTGCAGCTCCCCGTAGGTGTTGACGGAGGCGTAGATTGTGGAATCTTCCGCGCCGCCGAAGAAGGGAAGCGCGTGCTTCCAGTTCCACTCCGGGATGTCGTTGTAGCGGGCATTCATGCCGTGGATGGCGCGCTCAACGGTGTAACCGGAGTTGTTAACCAGCAGGATGATCGCCGGGATCTTTTCGCGAACCATCTGCCCGATTTCCTGGATCGTCAGTTGTGCGGAACCATCGCCGATCAAGAGGACCGGGCGGCGGTCGGGCTCAGCCACGCCAGCACCGACGGCAGCAGGCAGGGTGTAGCCGATGGACCCCCACATGGGCTGGCCGATGAAGGTTGCCCCCTGTGGGAAGCGCATACCGGACATGCCAAAGAAGCTGGTGCCTTGCTCTGCGAGGACGATGTCATCGGAATCGAGGTGCTCTGCCACTTCGTTCCACAGCATGTCCTGGGTGAGTGCGTCCTCCTTGTTGTAGGAGGGCTGCTCGGCGGAATCCTCTTGGTCCTCGATCTGGGTGCCGGTGTTGCCCAGATCCTTGACCACCTCGGCCAAGATCTCCAGGGCGCGCTCCATGGACAGAGGCGTGTAGGCCTCGGGGCCCACGTGTGCCTCGTGGCGGGCAATATCAATCCACGTGGACGGATCGATATTGTTGCTGAAGCCCGCCGTGATGTTGTCCGTGAACTCCACGCCCACAGTGATCAGCGCGTCTGCCTCTTCCACGGCCTTGCGGACCGGCTCTGTGGAGGCGGCGCCGGCGTAAATACCGATGAATTCTGCCGAGGACTCATCCACCAGGGTCTTGCCCCAAGACAGGGTGGCCACGGGAAGTCCCGTGTCTTCCAGGAACTTGTGCAGGTTCTCGGAGGCGCCGATGCGGTGTACCAGCAGGTCGGCCATCACGGTGATCTTCTTGCCAGGGAGGAAGGAGCGCAGTGCCTCCTCAAAGGCCTTCTCCGCTGCTGGCGTGGAACCGGCGTGGATCAGCTCAAGCGGCTGCTGAGGGGGAGTAGCCGGGCTGGCGGCTACGTCAGCGGCCAGGACCAGATACCCCGGCTTCTTGGCATACATCGCCGTGCGGATCACACGGTCGATCTCCCAGGTGGCCGTCGGGGTTTCCAGATCCGCGGTTGCGGCGCAGGTCTCGTTGGCCATGCGGAAGAAGTGACGGTAGTCGCCATCGCCCAGGGAGTGGTGAGTCTTCCTGCCCGAGGACTGGATTTCCTTGCTGGGTGCGCCCGCAATGTGAATCACCGGCACGGACTCCGCATAAGACCCGGCAATGGCGTTAATGGCAGACAGCTCGCCCACGCCATACGTCGTCACCAGGGCGCCGGCACCCCGCAACCGTGCGTAGCCGTCGGCAGAATATCCAGCGTTGAGCTCGTTGGACGATCCCACCCAGCGAATCTTGTCGTGATCCTCCACATGGTCGAGGAAATGCAGGTTGTAGTCTCCCGGGACGCCGAAAAGATCGGTGATTCCAATCTCCGCCAGGCGGTCGAGGAGGTAGTCGCCAATGGTGTATTCAGAATTCGACATGATTGCCTTTCTCTGAGAAAAATTCCAGGGGGCGGAGCCCACTGGGGATGACTTAGCTCGTCCCTCGCTCAATGCTAAATAAAAAACCGCCACCGGCACGTCGACTCATCGACGGACCAGCGGCGGCAATTACTTGGGGTGACTGACGGGACTCGAACCCGCGACACCCAGGATCACAACCTGGTGCTCTACCAACTGAACTACAGTCACCATCGCAGCCTTCACAAAGCGAGTTCGACTGAGTAAAACAGTCACAACCCCGTGTGGACAGCGGAACTTATGTTAGACCACACCGACCCCGCCGCCAAAACCACCCCGATTAACGCAGGTTGACGGGGGTGGGAAGGGGACGGGCGGTGGCGTCCTCAAGGGACACAGTGCCCCCGGAGTCCCTAGCAGTGGCCTTCAGCGGCGCGGGAGGCTTCGGCCACGGCTTCCTCATCGGGCCCAGGGGCCGGAACGAACATGGCGCGGCGGTAGAACTCCAGCTCCTGGATGGATTCGCGAATATCGGACAGCGCGCGGTGGGACAATCCCTTTTTGGGCTGACCGTTGTACACGCGCGGGTACCAACGGCGAGCAAGCTCCTTGATGCTGGACACGTCGATCATCCGGTAGTGCAAGAAGTTGTTCAGTTCTGGCATGTACCGGGAAATGAACGCGCGGTCGGTGGCGATGGAATTCCCGGCAAGCGGCGCCACACCTGCGACGGGGACTAGCGACTTGAGGTATTCCACCACCTTCTGTTCCGCCTCGGCGACCGTGAGAGTGGCCTCTCGAATCTGCTCGGTCAAGCCCGAGTCGCGGTGCATTTTCTGCACCACCGAATCCATCTCGCCCAGTTCCTCTTCACTTGCGTGGATCACCAGATCGATGCCCTCATCGAGCGGCACAAGCTGCGCGTCGGTGACGATGACAGCAATTTCAACCAGGACGTGTCGCTCGGGATCGAGCCCGGTCATTTCGCAATCTACCCAGACGATGCGGTCATTCTTGGCGATTTGGTTTGGGGTCATCGGGACTCTTTCTAGGGGGTTGGGGGAGGTAGTTGGGGACGCCACTGTGGGGGCGTTGGAGACTGATCGACGACAGCAGAGCTAGCTTTCCGCTGCCGCTTTCTTGGCCTGTTCCTCGGCGACCTCGTCGGCCATTTTCTTGTACAGCTTCCCCATTACTGGAGCAGAGACCTTACGCGGGACGTAGGTGGAGAAGAAGTTCATGGCCTTGGACAGGGGGCCGGGGACTACGCGCATCTTGTTCGCGGCGAGCGCGTCCAGAGTTTCCGTGGCGCAATCCTCGTAGGTGGTCCAGACGAAGTCTGGGGTGGCCCGGTCCACGCCGGTGCGCTTTTCGTCTTCCTTGCGGGCTTCGCGGACTGGACCGGGGGCCAGCAGTGTGCACTTCACGCCGGTTGGCTTGAGCTCGTGGTGCAGAGCTTCCGTGTACGTGTTCACCATGGCCTTGGTGCCCACGTAGGTGGCGTTGCCGGGGATGGCCATATTTCCGGCGGCGGATCCGACGTTGATGATGCCCCCCTCGCGACGCGAAATCATCCCGGGGATGACAGCGGCGGTGAGCTCAAAGAGTGCGGTTGCGTTCAATTCGAACTGCTTCCGCTCGAATCCGTAGTCCAGATCGTGGAAGTTACCGAAGGTGGCGATGCCTGCGGAATTGACGATGATCGAAACATCCGTGGCCCGCAGCTCTTCCAACAGGTCCTGGCGTGCCATGACATCGGAAAGGTCCACGCTGCGGATCTGAACATCACGGCCGGGGAGCTGGTCAGCGATGGCTTGCATGGGAGCCACGGTGCGGGCGACGAGGATGAGGTCGTATCCGCGACGGCCCAATTCCAGGGCGATGGCTTCTCCAATTCCTGAGGAGGCGCCGGTCACAACAGCGAAGGAACCGGGGCGCGGGGCGGGGAGATGATGATCAGTCTCAGTCATGCTGATAAGGCTACCGCGTGGGATTTGTTGCCACAGTCGGAAGGGAACCTCGCCGGTTGGGGAAGGACGTGGAGAGGGACACAGTGTCGAATACGCGCTTCAGCACGAGGATCGATGACCTCAGTGGGATACCGACGAGGGTGGGAATATTTGTTGTGCGACATAGAGTTCAGAGGCAAGAACGGATAGTTTGACTGGAATGAACAACCTCCATCCCAGCCAGTTTCCTGAGCCATATCCCGGGCAGCATCCCGGGGTTTTCCCTGGGCCGGCACCTGCCCCTCAGCAGTTTTCTCGGGTGCCGTGGCTCCCACCGGCTCCCTCTGGAGGGGACGCTGCATGGGGGTTTGGCGCGTTGCTCCTCCTGTACGTTGGGGCGCTCATCGGCGGGCTCATCGGAGGTGTATTGGGGCATTCGTTGTCATGGTTCACTTTTGGATCCATGGTGCTGGCACCGCTATTTGGCATAGGAGTGCTGTACCTGGGTGTGGTACGAAGGCGGCGCTGGGGATGGAAAGAACTGGGGTTTGTGCGGCCAGCGCATTCGCTATTGCACCTGGTGTGGTGGATCCCAGTCACGATCGTGTTCGGCGGGCTCGGAGCGACCATCTTAGGTTCACTCACCGGAGTGGAACCTGCTGACAACCAGGACCCAGTAAAGTCAGCGCTCGGGATGCACTGGGCTGCAGCGGCACTGGTTTTCGTAGCTATCGCACTGGTGATTCCGGTGTTGGAGGAAATCATCTTCCGCCGGTTGCTTCTGGATTGGCTATTGACCCGACTGCCAGTAGTCATCGCCGCGGGGATTACCATTCTCGCTTTTACTTTGGCGCACCTGTCGCCCGCGTTGTGGCTGTACATCGTGTGGGTCAGCTTCTCGCTGCTCTTGGCGCGCTTGTGGTTCCGCAGCCTGTGGGCCACCACGATCATCCACGTTGCGAACAATTCGCTGGTGACCCTCGTGGCGCTATCGGCGCTGCTGGGCTAGAACCGCACCTTTCCCCATAGATCTGCATCAATTAGTGCTTGGTGCCCCCGGCAGGAATCGAACCCGCTGTAGGTAACAGCCTGAACAGCGCAAACAGTGTTATTTATCCGAACCACACGACAATCGCACGACATCTGAGAAAGACTCTTCCATTCTCCCCGCAACGGCATCCAGGTCAGAATCGAACAGATCGGCGTAGGTTCGTAGCGTCATCGATGGATCTGCGTGCCCTAGCTGTCTTGCGACCGCCAGGACGTTCGCACCCTGGGAGACCATCAGACCGGCAGCGACGTGACGAAGCCCGTGAATCGTTACACGCGGAAAGTTGGGGTCTGCATCACGCACCCGGTTTAACGCGCCGTAGTACCACGTGTTGTGCCCTGGCACTCGTCGAAAGTCCCCATCTGAAGGGCGGGGCCAAATCAAGTCCCCACGCGCCTTGCCCTCGCACAGCGGGGCGATCATCTGCAGGATGAACTCAGGCACCGCCACGCTTCGACGCTCATGCGTCTTCGGAGTGCCCACATGCACCTCGCTTCCAACCGTGACCGCATTACGCTCGACCATGAATCGCTTACGTAGGAAGTCGACATCCTGGACGCGCAGCGCAGCCAGCTCACCCCATCGCAGACCAACCGTGCCCAACGTCCAGACAATCTCACGATTGCATGAGCACTCGTCCGCAAGTGCCTGCAGCTGCGACATCGTCAGATAAACATGTGCAGCCTTAGCCTTGCGTGGCAATCGAGTCCGAGCAGCTGGATTGGTCTTAATTAGCCCATCGTCCACCGCTGTCTGCAGTACCTGATAAAGACAGTTGTGTGCCTTGCGAATCGTCGACGCTGACTTATCGATACCGGATACCCAAGACTGAATCGCACTCGGACGTATCGCCCCGATCTGCATTGAGCCCCATGCTGGCTGCACATGAACTCGCCAACTTTGGTCTACAACCCGGTAAGTGGATGGCTTTAGGTGCGTCTGCATGGAAAGCCACCTGGCCCCCACTGTATTGACAGTAGTGCGTCCATGGTTCGGGTTAATCCAGCCGCCATCGGCGATGTCAATCGTGTTTTTTGCTGCCCATCGTTCGGCGGCAGCTTTGGTGGGGAATGGCTGCTTCGTTCGCGATTTACCGTCGGGGGAGCGGTACTGGACGCGCCAACGAGAGCCCTTCGCGGTTTTGTATTTGCGGATGGAAGCCACAGATTGCCCTCCTCGGACAGTAATCTGGTAGCTGCACCAAAGGACGGTGCAGAAAATGGTGTGTCAGATATGACATAGACCCCTGCTTCTGCGACTGGAGGCAGGGGTCTTAGCAATGGTTTAATCGGCCTTAATACCGACGGCCATAGCGACTCTCCAGATAAGAGCGCCACTCACTATCGGAAACACTCTCCCGAAAATCTATTTCGGAGGAACGCCTTCGAATAACGCTTTGAAGCTTCGATCCGACCCGGCCTGGATCACCAAGTGCGATGGCAGCCATCCACTTGTTGTTCTGCTTCGTTATAGCCATACGTGTATGGATTTCCCCCAGCCCGGGGAACGACAATGCCTGAGCTAGTTCTTGTCCCTTTTCAATAATGCCTCTCCAGTGTGTGGCTACATCATCGGAAAGGTAGCCCATCATCCAAGCCTTATAGAACACAGGTAGGCGGTCACCTTCGAGCTTGACGATCACGTCTGGACGAACCTGGACTATCGGCAGTCTGTTTTCATGATTCCTTGGGCGGGAATAGTCGACCATACTGCTAGTCAGCTGAGACTGCGTGGTACGTGTTTGTTCGAGCGTGTAGTGGAAGTTCCATTCATCGGTGAAGTCGAGGATCTTCTTTGCTCGTTCGTAGTATTGGGTTCGGGCTGCTTCTGGTTGCTTGGGGTCCATCGGTTTCCTTAGCGAATGAAGTAGGCGTGTAATAGGTCAGGTGTGACCTCTAAATCAAAGGCCAGCGAAGCGTGGTCTTCGCCGTGCCAAGCTTGGAGGTCGTAGAGTTCGTCGGCGTGGATGAGCAGACGGGCAGCGAATCGTTCTGCACGCCGCTCTTGCAGCTCGTCCATCCAGTCCACACCGGTCGGTTCATCCCGGTAGTAGGCGTGCCCCAGCTCGTGGGCTAAGGCTGATTTGTAGTCGGCGACGGTCAGGCCGCGAAGCGTGGAGATAATCCTGCTTCGATGGACATAAAGCCCTTTAGGCCCGCGAGTGTGATGAGTCAGTGCCACGCCCAGCCGGTAGGCCAGGTCGTGCAGGTCGTGTATCAGTGTGGGCATAATCCCTCTTGCTGATCTAAGCGTGAAAGGTAATGTGGTGAGTACCGGCGATAAGTCCTCCAGGGGAGGACTTCCTTCCAGGCGAGGAAGGATAGCCGGGCTTTATGTTTTAGAGTCTTGCGGGGGAGAAGTCGGTGGGTGACCCTTGGATCCCCGCGACCCGTTCATAACTTCCCTTACCACTGACGCGATAGCGCTAAGGCTAAAAAACCCCGCACCAGCGATAGATTCGGGCGGCTCGAACAGCCCCAAGCATGCGAAGATTCCGATCACGCACGCCATCATGAATATCCCGGCGATGCTAATGCGCACCCATGCTTCGCGCCTGGTGTGATCAAAAGCGTCGCGGGTGATCTTGCGATCTTCGACTGTGTTCTGGTGTGCGTCTTCTAGGATTCGATCGCCTGCGCCAGGGGATATGCGATTGTAGTGCTCAATGATGTCAGGAGGGGGTACCGGCCCTTGGAACCCGACGACCATCGCCTGTGGGACAGGCTCTAAGCCCGTGAGTGGAGCTTGATCTGATTCTGGATGTTCCCACCCACGTTGTTGAATGCTCGGGTCGTACGGGTGTGGCTGCGCCGGTGAGCTTCCTGGGCTGCGCGGATGACTCGATCGCTCTGATTCAGGTTGATCCTGCTCAGCTCGTCGAGGACTGTTCGGATCGTGTTCATGGTTCATACCTTACCTCTGTGTGGTGCAAATGGGGTACATCTGTCGTGGCATTTATGGCTCCCAATCGTCCAAGGTGCCACCGAATTTAGGTGAGCTATCGGCAGCGTGGGGCTCGTCGAGTAGTTGATCTCCGTAGTTCTTGGGTAGGTCACTGGGGTGGCGGCGCGCAGCCAACTCGTCCAGTGGCGCGTCTGCGTCTTCGCCACGCAACAGACGCAATCGCCTTCCAAATTCATCAAGCAAAGCTTTGTCGGTAGCGAGCTCAAGAGCCTGGGTAATGGACATGGAAGCCGCGTCATCGATGTCAATAAACCCAGTGCTAACAAGCGCCTGCAGGACGCTCATGTCATACGCAGTAGCGATGGCTATCACGTTGGCAGCCGTAAGCGAGTTATGGCGGATTTGGTAGTTGAGGGTGGATAGGGGGATTCCAGCTTTAGCGGCGGCTGTCTGGCGACTGTCTGAGCCTATGAGAGCCGTGAGCCATTCGGTCTGCGTGGTCATGCGAACAATCTTTGTCGAAACGTGCCGCGCTTGCAACCTGCTAGCTGAAAAATTTTTTAACCCCTCTGACCTGCGAACTTTCTTGTAATTACAACAATTTATTATCGAGAATTACAAGTTTTTGTTGAATTTGCCTTGACTCGAATCTTGTAATTTGGCAAGGTGTTGTCAGTCGATAAAACATTGTCGACACAGACAAAGACTTATCAACGGAGGTCACCATGACACCCACATACCGACTTCGGCGGGAGGTGATCGACCGCGCAAAAGACCGACTTGGGTGCACCACAGACCAACAACTGTCTGACCTCACTGGTGTGATTCCTAGCCAAATCAGCCGCGCCCGACACGGAACTGTCGGACTCCGAACTTGCCTCGCCCTCATGGAGGCAGCCGGAATCGAGTCGATCAATGCCGGGATTCAAAAAGTCGCGTAATCCGCGCATAACAAAAGCCCGCCACAAGGGCGGGCCAATCAATAACACACTTAGGAGTCTAACACATGGAGCTTCAAAGCTTCGTATTCCAGGATCAGTCAGTGCGGGTGATCAACACTGACCCCAGCAACCCAAAATGGGTCGCTAGTGACGTTGCTCAAATCCTCGGACTTGGACGCACTCATGACATGGTGCGCACTCTCGATGAAGACGAGAAGGGTACGGATACTATCCGCACCCTTGGTGGAGAGCAGGAAGTCACCACCATTACCGAATCAGGTCTGTACTCCTCGATCATGCGAAGTCGGAAACCTGAGGCTCGACAATTCAAGCGCTGGGTCACACATGAGGTGCTTCCCTCGATTCGTAAGCGCGGTGGCTACCTCACGCCAGAGGCAGCTAAAGCAGCTCTGACGGACCCAGACTTCATCATCCGCTTGGCCACTGACCTCAAAGAAGAGCAACACAAGCGCCGCGAACTCGAAGCGCAGGCAGAAGCAGACCGCCCCAAGGTGCTGTTCGCTGACGCGGTATCCACCGCAAAGACGGACATTCTCGTCGGTGACCTCGCCAAGATACTCCGCGGCAACGGAATCGACATCGGCGCGAACCGACTGTTCGGATGGCTACGGGCTAACGGGTTCCTGATCAACCGCAAGGGCACCGACTGGAACATGCCCACTCAGAAGGCAATGGACTTGGGTCTATTCCGAGTCAAGGAGACCACCGTCCTGCACTCCGACGGGCACACCTCACTATCCAAGACCCCAAAGATCACAGGCAAGGGCCAGCAGTACTTCGTCGAGCGGTTCCTTGATGGTCGCTTCACCGTTGATCGGCAGGAGGTAAACGCATGACCACCACAGACCTACATCCATCAGAGGCCGCGTACTACGCGTCCATTCGCGCCGGATCCACGTGGCACGCAGCAGCCGAGAAGGCGATGGCGTACCTCGCCAGCGAGGGCAAGGGCTTCACGTCCGACGACCTCCGGGAACTCCTCGCCGACTGCGGAGAACCACCAACGCCCAACGCCTATGGCGGGCTGTTCCACTCATGGGCGCGCCAGCAACTCATTCGCACCGTTGGCTACAGCAACTCCACTGGCGTAAAGCGCCGAGGCGGACTGAACCGCGTCTGGCGAGGCGCAGGGAACTGAGACCAGCTCGCCTGCTGGGGAAGAGCGGGCGAACCAACCTCACAACCCGTCACAGTGACGAAAGGAACCCCTACATATGACTACGAAGCTGCTCACTCCGGAGCAATTCGCTGAAGCCACTCACCACAACACAGCGCATATTCGCCAGTGGTGCCGCGAGGGCGTAATCAATGCCCGCCAGCGAGTCCCCCACGGCAGGTGGCTGATTCCAGAAACCGAGATTAACCGCCTTTTCCCACTTCAGGAGCCAGTATGACCCGCCACGATCACACCCCACCTATGCGCCGGATTATCCCGCCAGCTCACCCGGCTGCCCGCGCTTACATCGACCGCAGTATTGATCGGATGGAGCGGCAGTTCGACCCCGCCCCGTTCGACGTGCACGACGAGTGGCTCACGCAGTCCTACTCCTCGGAGCGCAAGGAACAGACCTGGGATGTGATCACCCTAGTGGTGATGATGGTACTCGCAGCGTCTCCGTTCCTGGCGATCATCTTCTGGATTCTGGGGTGGATTAACTGATGAGAGCATCTGATAAACACGGATACATTTCCGGTGAGCGGGCGGCACACCGTGTGCATGATCTCCTGGACCGTGGATACAAGATCGCAGATATCGCCAGAGCCACCGGGGTTAGCGCCGGGATTGTGAGGCACATCCACACGCGAAATCAGAAGATTCACTTCCTAGATGAAGCTGCCGTCTTGACTGCAGCGTTTGATGAGTACGCCCCTGGGTATCGCGTGCAAGTCGATCTAGCGCTTCCACTCATTCAGAAGCTGCTTGATGACGGATGGTCGAGAGACCTCTTAGCGTCCACTATCGGGTTGACGCGGTTCGAGTTCAATGGCGTGTTCAAGCCAGCCACACGCACCGTCCCTCGCCACGTATTCGACACCCTCACCCAGCTTGTCCCACCGAAAGACGAGCCATTCCATGGTGAGTGCACTTACGCAGGTTGCACCCAGCCCGCTGAGGATAACGAGCTGCGCCAATGCGCCGAGCACGCCCGCCAGGCGTACGCCGTCCTCAAGTGGGAACTACGCGAGGAGGTGAACGCCTCATGACTGATCGGCGTATCTACACCGGACTCGACCCACTTAGCGACGGAGCCCTGTACGCCCTACTTAAACATGAGAATGGCGACGCGCTGCCGACCGAAGCGCGCCGTGAACTCCGCTCCAAGGCCTACATCAACGACAAGAACATCCTTACCGCTGAGGCGCGTGTCCAACGCCTCCGGCTGACGAAAGTGTACGAATGACACCCACAAAAATCGCAAGCCCTCCACGCCCGGGCACACCCCAGTGGAGGCACACCATCAGCTCCTCTAAAGTCCCGGCAATTTTGGGACTGTCGCCATTCCAGTCGCCGTTCGCGTGCTGGCAGGAAATGTTCGGAAACCTCACCCCACAACAAGCCGAGGGCGACCACCTCGACTGGGGACACGACGCAGAACACTCACTCACCCAATGGTGGTGCCGGAAGAACAACCCAAAGTGGCGGCTCAACTCGCCTCGACGGGGAGTCACAGAGGTCAGCTTCACCGACCCTGATTTGCCATTCCCCAACCTCGCCACACTCGACCGGATCGCCTACCGAGGGCCGAACAAGCGGCACATCATTGAGTGCAAAACCACCCGCAGCTTGGAGACATGGGGCAAGCCCGACGAGCCGGACTCTGTGCCAGCCCACTACACCGCACAGGTGATGTGGCAGATGGGAATCTCTGGGATCCACGAAGCCTCCGTCGTGGTGCTGGCCTACGGCACCCCGGAAATCCACACCATTCAGTGGGACCCCGCTCTCTTCGAGGCGATCAAGACCAGGTGCGAGATGTGGTGGGAATCCGGACGGGCACAGACCCCACCCGATCTGGATGACACGACCGCGACCTACAACGCGGTACGTGGCCTCCACCCGCTGATCGATCAGGACGAGCAGATCACGGTGTCGGAAGGCGAAGCCATCGCCCTATTGGACGCGAAAATGCGGGAAGACCAAATCAAAACCGAGCTTCGCGGCCTGAAAACCCGTCTACTCCACCAGATGGGTAATGCCCGCAAAGCAACCGTTGGTGACACCACTATCGCCACCCGAAGCCCCGGTCGCGGCGACACCGTCACCCTCCGAATCAACACCAAAGCAACCCTCTAAAGAAAGGACACTCACATGACCAACGAACTCGACACCACCCAGGCAGAAACCATGCCAATGACCACCCCCAGCAGCGACGGACTCGACCTCCTGCAACGCCAAGCCGAAGCAATGGGAGCCGCACACAAACTCGCCACCGTGCTCTGCAACACCCAAATGGTCCCGCAGACATTCCGAGGGAAGCCGGACGATGGGGCAGCAGCCATCCTCTACGGGGCAGAACTCGGTCTCAAGCCACAGCAAGCCCTTCAGCAGGTATTCGTTGTCCACGGGCAGCCAGCAATCTACGCCCGCACGATGGTCGCTCTACTCAAAGCAAAGGGCTACAACTTCACCACTGATGAATCCACCGACGAATCAGTGACAGTCACAGCCATCAGCCCCCGAGGTGAAGAAGAGACTTCTACGTGGACCATCGACCGCGCCAAGAAGGCCGGATACACGTCCAACAAGAAATACGCCACTGACCCGCAGGCCATGCTTTACGCCAAGGCTGCCTCCGAAGTCGCACGACGAATCGCCCCGGACGTTCTTCTCGGTATCCGCTACACCGCCGAAGACTTGGAACTCGAACCAGCGCCCATCCGCGCCACCGCTGAGCGCGTCCGCCCGGAGCGAGGAGCGCAGGGAATCCGCCAAGCGCTGGAATCCAAGCCCAACCCAGATGGCCAGCTCGACAAGGCGAAAACCGCCGCCCTCGAAGCAGCCTCACACGACCAGCTGGACCGGATCATGTCCTACGCCGGAACCACCGGAATGCCACAAAACCAACTCGACGAACTCGCCGAACTTGTCGACAACCGCCGAACCGAACTCGATATCGAACAGGAGTCCTAAAAATGGCCCAAGGACAAACACCCATCACCATCACCGGCAACCTCGTCGCCGACCCAGAACTGCGCTACACACAATCCGGCGTGGCCGTGGCGAACTTCCGCGTCGCGTCCACCCCACGCACCTACGACAAGTCACAAGGCGAATGGGTAGACGCTGAGCCGCTCTTCCTCACCGGGCATGTATGGCGAGACCAGGCAGAAAACGCAGCTAACGAGCTACGCAAAGGCCAGCGCGTGATCGTCACGGGCAACCTGCGACAACGCACCTACGAGACCAGCGAAGGGGAAAAGCGCACTGTCTTCGAAATCGAAGTGGACGATATCGGCCCATCCATGCGCTTCACGAACCAAGGCACCAAGAACCAGCAACCCAACAAGCCAAAACAGTCTCAACAACCCCCACAAGACAACTGGGGCGACCAGCCCGACGAACCCCCGTTCTAGGCGCGACCAGCACAGATGAAAGGAGGGTAGGTAATGAGTGTAGGGAAAACAGCACGATTCGAAGTGTTCCGCCGAGACAACTTCACCTGCAAATACTGCGGACAATCAGCACCAGAAGTTGTGATCGATATTGACTATGTAGTCCCCATATCACTAGGTGGATCCGACAAGCCATCAAACCTTGTCACCGCATGTAGAGATTGCAACCAGGGAAAAGCGTCTCGTTCGATGGGCGACCCTTTCGCCGAGAAGGTCAACGAGGACGCTGAGGGCTGGGCCGAAGCCATTCGCCGGGCAGCTGAAGAGCGTCGAAAAGTACGTGAAATTGAACTTCGCAATGCCCATGAATTCTATTCCTTGTGGATCGAATACGGCCCCGGGGTGGATCTTCCATATGACTTTCCGCAGACGATAACCCGATTTCTCAGTCTTGGTCTCGAAAAGTCTGACCTGGCAGAGCTGGTCGTAACGGTAGATCACCGAGGGATTCGGGATCCTTGGCGCTATTTCTGTGGCGCATGTCATAACCGCGTTCGGCAGATTCAAGAACAGGCGTACTTCATTAGGCAAGAAATGAAGCAGGAGGATGAGCATGGGCATGGGGAAGATTAGGACGATTAAACCGGAGTTCTTCACGTCACCATCCACCGCCGAAGCGTCGATGGAGGCGCGCCTGCTGTTCATCGCGATGTGGTGCTGGGCAGACGACTACGGCATTGGCGAGACCAACCTGCTAGGCCTTCGAGCCTTCGCCTTCCCAGAGGATGACGAGTACCTCACGAGCGATATTAAAGACCTCTGTCGAGAGGTCGCTCGGTGCTACGGGGTGAGGTTTTACAGCGTCGGAAGGCGGAAGTTCTATCAAATCTCTACTTGGGATGATCATCAGAAGACCCAACGACGGGCAAAAGATAAGAATCCGCACGCCGATGACGAGAACGCGCAGGTAGATACCCGTTTTCATCCTGAGCAAGGAACTTCAGAGCAATTGCGCGGAACTTCCGAGCAATTGCAAGGAAATTGTATCGACGGAAATGGAAATGGAAATGGAAATGGAAATGGAAATGGAAATGGAAACTCTTGCTCAACGCGAAGCGTCGAGCAGGTGAGTGAACCCAGCCATCAAGAATCCGACTTTGACGAATTCTGGGCCGCGTGCCCTCGCAAGGTTGGCAAGCAGAAAGCTCGCACGAAATTCGCAGCAGCGGTGAAGCGGGCCGGGAACCCACGCCCCGTCATTGACGGGATGAAGCGATTCGCAGCGGATTCGAACCTCCCGGAAAAGCGGTTCATCCCGCACCCCACCACGTGGCTCGAAAGGGATGGCTGGGAAGACGAACCGCTCCCTCCACGCCACGACACCCAGCCCCAACGCACCCCAGGTACCCGCATGGAGGACTGGGAGCCACCACACCCCACATTCGATGTCATCGAAGGAGAAGTGATCCCCCAATGGCAGCTACACGCGTAGACCCCGTGCACCTCACGAAGCACCTGCTGATCCGCGCCAAGCAACTCGACGCAGCACGCGCCCCGAAACCTGACCCGTCATTGCCGGGTGTGTGGGCAGAAATGCTGCACACTGAGCGATTCCCGCCGCAGTTGTGGAAGGAGGCGGTCGACTACTGGGCGATGAATCCGCAGATCGGGGCGTTGTCCGTTGGTGTTCTCAGCAAGTGTGCTCTGCATGTGCGGGACCAGTGGGAGGCGCAGCCGGAGAAGCGGGAAATCCTTGAAGAAGCGCGCACAGCCCGTTTAAGCGCCCGAATAGCCCGTGGTGAACTTCCACCCGGGTCGGGGCTAGAAAGTCCGCGAGACGAGCGCACAGCGCCGAATTCGGGCCTTGCGGAGATGAAGAAGCAACTCCGGAAAATCATCGCCGAAGCACCAGCGACGAAAAAACACGACATCTCACCAGAGCAAGCCCTCGCCAACCTCGACGCACTCGTCGCCCGCGCCGAAGACACCGCGCAACGCCAAGCCCACCAACGCGAACGCGACACAGGCAAAACCGCCTAATCGAACACACGACCGAAAGGAAAAACATGCTCACCACCATCGCCCTGATGGCATTCCTCGCCATCACTATCGGCGGCCCGCTCACCCGAAAGGAACGCTAATGCTCTGGCTTGCACAAATCATCGCCATCATCGCAGTGCTTGTGCTGTGGATAATTTTCGAAAACGACTGGAGGAACCGATGAAAAAGCGCTACACCGCCGAGGAAATCCACTTCATGGACTTGCCGCCCAGCTCTATCGTTGTTGACAAGGACGGTTCCCCGCACATCAGTGAGAACACGTGGCGTGACAAGTGGGACGACTTAGGCACGCTGAGTCATATGTTCGAGCCTTACATTCTCGCCTACGAGGGAGGGGAGGAGTCGAGAGACCTCACCCTTGACGAACTCCTTGCCCTTAACCTGTGGGAACATTCGATCATTGTCGATAACCAGGGGCGCGCCTGGCAGATAATCAACAGAGACTGGAACTGCGCAGACAACATGCACGGCCCTATCGAGGAGTCCTATGGCCCGTTCCAGATCATCCGCAGGGGAGGTGGGCAGTGAGACCAAATACACGCCAGCGGGTGCACAAACTCAATGGCCAATGGTGGCTCACCGGGCCTGGGCGAGGAGAAGACTGGTTCGACGTACTAGGCGTATTCGATACCCAAGGCGAGGCAATGGAAGCTGCCGCGAAATTGCTGAAGCTCAGGCAGCTAGAAGACCAAGTCATGGACGAGTGGCTCAGCCTTGAGGAGATACTCGAGCTGGACCTGCCAAATCGATCAATCATCATTGACGCGTGTAACTGGGCCTGGCAGCGCATGGACGGAACGTGGATGTGCGCAGGAATTCACCCCAACGATGTCCCCATCACCGATAACGACGAGATGTACCAGATCGTCCAGAGGGGTGACAGGCCATGAGCACCCTCCAACCCATGCTCGAATTTCCCGCGTTCTACTGCGACAAATGCGGGGAGGTCTCGGAAAACCGGTTCCTGCATGACCTGAACCACCTCGTGGCACCAGGTAGCGACCTCTGCGTTACCCAGAGCTTGCGCGAGCAACACCAGCGAGGTGAACGCGAATGACCCGCACCCGCACGCGCCGATCAGCGAAAGCCGCCGGAACGCGCACTCCTGTTCTTTGCGAGAAGTGTGGACAAGTCCGAAATCTCCTTCATCCAGATCTTGCTGGCGATATGTGCGTGAGGTGCGCAGCAAAACTTGGGAGCGCTGCAGCAGCTCAAACAAAAAGGGGCGCAAAAGATAGATTGCTTGAGAAGGTTAAAAAGACAGAGTCTGGCTGCTGGGAATGGATGGGGCAAAGGCAAAAAAACGGCTATGGGGCCATTTTCTATGAAGGAAAGACGGTACGAACACATCGATTGGCATATCAATTGATGGTCGGGAGTATTCCAGATGGACTGCAAATAGATCATCTCTGCAGAAATCGAGCATGTTGCAACCCGGAACACCTAGAGCCTGTGACCCCTAGAGAGAACGGACGCAGAGCAATGAAACTCTCGTGCAAGAACGGTCACTTTTTCACCGAGGAGAACACCTATTTGCACGATGGGAAAAGGTACTGCAAGACATGCCGGAAGAAGCGGAATAGGGAATTTTGGGAAAGGAGGGCAAGTCGTGGCCAGAAATAGAAAATCAGCCAGGCAAGTAGGGGCAAAGTTCGAAAAGCTCGTAGCTGACTACCTGGGCCATGTAGTTGATGACCGGATCGAGCGAAGGCGGGCAGGTGGCAGCCGCGACCGGGGCGACCTGACGGGCCTCCGCGCACACGGCAAACGCGTCGTGGCAGAGATCAAAAACACCAGCCGAACCGACCTCGCCGGATGGATAAAACAAGCGCACCTACAGGCCGGAAATGATGACGCAGCCTGCGGAATCATCATCCACAAGCGCCACGGCACCGCCAACCCAGCCAAACAATGGGTCACCATGACCCTAGAAGACCTCGCCTTCCTACTCACAGGCGAAGAACAGGACGGACGCTATGAACCCTGAAAAGAACTTGCGCAATGGAGGGCGACCATGAGTGATTTTCAGACATGGAGAGTAACTGCGAGAAAGCCTGGTTATTCAGGCAATAGGAAAGTATCGACTATTCCTAAACTTAAAATCCTTTCTCGGTCGGAGGATCATGCCGTTAATTTAGCTGAGAGACTACTCGCTGTATGGGGGGATGATCTGCACGTAAAAGCCACACCTTCCAAGGGGAACGGGGATGAGTCATGAGGCACATCGGAAGCTTCGACAGCCTCTCGCGCCGGTACAACGAGCCACCGGAACGGCCAGACGGGCCCGTCTTGTACAACGTTGAGGTGCAGGCCTGGATTGAGGTGGAAGCCGACAGTGAGGGCGAAGCACTCGATCTCGTTCGCTACGAAATCACGCAACCTGATTGGGCATACCGGCATGGCGCGGACATTGTCGCCGAACCGCTAGAGGAATAGAAGAAGCGCCCCCACTGCCTAGCGCGACACAGACACAGGGGCGCAACTTGGGAACCACCAAACAGGAAAGAAAATACCCCGGCAGCACGTGGCCGCCAGCACAAACCTTACCCACACAAATAAGGATGATTCGTGCCACGCTGCCTCCGCTGTGGATGCCCACACCCACAACAACACCCCGACCCACTCGGACTCGGATTATGCGCCAACCACACCAACCAATTCCGCGCCGGGACCATCGGAAAACACCACAACCCCCGCCTACGCGAACACCCGACCACCGAAGCGCAACAGCTACTCGCCAGGATCACTAGACCCGGCGACAGCCTCCGCACCCTCGGAAGACGAGTCGGACTACCCAAAGACGTCATCCGGAACATCCAGAATGTGAGATACCGCCACATCCGGTCCGACGCGTGGGAAAAACTGCAAGAAGCCGTCGCCGACCACGAGTACCGGGGAGTAGGGCAGCAGGGGGTGTTGTTCGAGGTATGAAAAACCGCATTCACTGGTGGCACATCCTGGCCGTCGCAATCACAATCGCGGCCATGTTCAGCCCCTACATCAGCACATAAGGAACAAGCATGAAGCTCATTAGAAATATCCGCAGCTACTTACAGCGCGGACAACACCGCACAAACCAGCCACACATGACATGGAGGTTCTAACCGTGGCAGTCCTGAGTAAAAAGTTCTGGCCTAAGAAAATCGAAACCACCATTGCCACCATCATCGGAGCAGAGAATCTGCATAGCCGTCACTGGGTAGACCACCAGTACACCGAAGTAGACCACGAAGGTGACAAGTTCTATGTGACCCACCCATACGACTTGAGTGGTTTAGACATCGAGGATCTAACCCGCATTGAAAATGCCGGGTACCAGGTGATTATCAGCGCTGAAAGCGAGTACTCCCCAGCGCAGACTCTAAAAGTGATAATCCGCGATCCACGCCCCAGCTAACCGTCGACCTACTCCACCAAGACGCTCGGCGCGCCTAACCTCACAAGCATGGATATTCACCCAGGGGACAAAGGCGCTAGGCAGCTGCACCACTACTGGACCCGTGGTGCAGGCCTCGCCCGATGGGCGAACAACGCCCACCCCTGGACCAGCCTGTACCACCACCTGATGAGGCACATGCCACCCGAGGAGGCCAAGCGTACCGCCGCGAAATGGTTCCACGACGTGTTCGGAATCTGGCCAGGCGAGCGCAAAGGGGCCAACCCCGTCGGACCGGGCTAAGACTTGTTCTGCGAAGGGCGGGCAGCATGCCACGCCTCAACCTCCGCAGCCTGCCATAAATTGAGGCGATCTAGGGTTGCAGCCTTTCGTGGAGCTTGACCGCGTGCCACATACGCAGTCCACGTCGAGAAGGACACTCCACAGTGAGACGCGCATTGGTGCGCAGTCCAGTACTCATCACCATTGTCATCGGTGATTGTCAGGCCCATCGCAGTGACCTCTTCACCCGCAGGGCAATGTCAGCGGTGAGAATGAGAGCAATTGGGATAAGCCAGTAGGAAGACATACCAGTGAGGAATATGAGGGCGGTGACAGCGATGATGGGTAAGTAGAAGGTGGTGAACCGCATTGGAGAACCTTTCTGTAGTGCGGGTAGGGTGGTGGTTTGAGTGGCCCCGGGAGGCCCTGGCAGGTAGTTTCTGCCAGGACCCTGGGGTCATTCTTCTTGTTCGCTCCTTTCTGAGTTGTGCAGTTCCCTGTACCACTCAAGGGCTATCTTGTGTGATGTCCAGGCCAGGCCGGTTATTGCGGCGATGGTCTGGGCTATGTGATCGAGATGCAAGGCTTATCACCTCCTCTCTGAAATACATAGTACAGACCTAACGCTGTATTCACAAATCGGGGCACTACCAGCACAAACAGGAGGAACAGATGCCCAGACAACCCGCAGACTGGCGATGGAAACAAACAGTCAAACGCACACGCCGCAAACTCGAACAACACCCAGAACTCGCAGTCTGCTGGCTCTGCGGAGACCCCATCGACATGGACCTACCACCACACCACCAACACGCCTTCACCCTCGACCACGTCGTACCCATCGCACGCCAAGGCTCAATGCACGGCGAAGCCAAACCAGCACACAGAACATGCAACTCAAGCAGAGGCAAAGGACACGACGCGACCAACACCTCAACACTCCTCGAATGGTGAACCAACAAGCACAAACACAAAACAAAAAAGAAAATAAAAAATAAAAACAAATAAAAGAAACAAAAACAAAAAACCGAAAACCAACCAGACACACAGCCACAGACACCCCGGGGGAGGCCTCCCCGCCCAACAGGTCCCTCCCACCTCCGGGTAGTGGTAGGCGCGTGCACGACCGGGCTACTGATAATGGTTCTACTTAGCGGTGGGCTACGGATCCACAGTCGAATAGGCAGATTTTGAGCCGGTAAGATTCGCTCACTTTAGGCTGGCAGACCCGTAAAAATCCCGGCTGTCGATGTGTAAAACGGTTCTACGTGACGGGGCTACATTTTGCGGCATGGCAGTCCCTTTGAAGATGCGTTCCGCTCCTACGGTTGATGGCAATGGTCGTTGTGGCTCGACCGCTGGGTATTTTGCTCATCGTGATCGGGGCGAGCATGCATGTGTGTCATGTAAGGACGCTTTGCGTCGTAAGCAGAGTAATTACCGTTCGGTGAATGGGCGCGATCATGCGTATGAAGGTCGGCGCGATTATCACAGGAAGGTGTCTACTCCGGAGGGGAAGGCGCGTCAGCGTCTGAGGGAGAAGGAACGTCGGCAGATGATTCTTCGTCAGTCTGTTTCTGGTTGCGTGGTCTCCGGCGAGGGGAAGAAACTCCGGTCTGCGTATTACGGGGATCGGTGCTACTTGTGTGGAGTTGGGCTAACGGTGGGGACGTGGACGATGGATCATGTCATTCCGTTGAGTCGTGGTGGGCTTCATTTGTTGTCGAATATGCGTCCGTGTTGTCGGTCATGTAATTCGCAGAAGGGGAATGCATGACTGAAAAAGTTCCTGCGGTTTCTAGGAAGCAATGCGGTTCGGTGGCGGGTTACCGGCAGCATATTAAGCGTGGGGAAAAGACGTGCTCGGAGTGCCGGGCTGCGCAAGCTGCGAAGCAGAGGGAGCGTCGGGCTGGGAAGGTCCCTAAGCGGGGCGAGTCGCGTGAGAAGAAGCGTCATCGTCAGGAGATGGAGGGCGCTGAGATTGTTGACCGGATTGGGGCAACGTCTAAGGGGGATTATCCGGTGTTTTTGCAGGCCCCTGGCCGTCAGTTGTGGGACGCGATTAGGTCTGAGTATGACTTGGGGCCCGCTGCGATCACGGTTTTGACAGAAGCTTGCCGGATGAAGGACAGGCTGGAGCGTTTTGAAGCGGCTTTGTCGAAGAATTCGACGTTGTGGTTTGAGTTGGGCGAGTCGGAGGAGCGTTTGAACGGTCAGGTAGAGGTGAATGTCGTGGTGAACAACATGGTTGGCGAGGCTCGGCAGATGCAGGCGGCGGTGGCTACTGCTTTGAACAAGATTGGGGTGCTGAAGCCTGCTGAAGAAAAGGGTGGCGATGTTGATGTGATGGATGAGATCGCGAGGAAGCGTGCTGCTCGTCTCGAGGCTGCTGGACGTGAGGCGTAGTTGGTGGCGGATCATCGTTTGTGGGTTCCGCCATCGGTTGTTGAGCCGGTGTCAGAGAATGTGGGTGAGCAGGTTCCACCGGTTTTCCATGCGCCAGAGTGGAAGTCTTCTGCTGGTGATGATGTGGTGGATTTCGCTGCGGCGTTAGGTATGGATATGTTGCCGTGGCAACAGTTGGTGTTGCGGAATGCTTTGGCGGAGCAGCCTCGGACGGGGAAGTGGGATGCGTTTCAGGTTGGGTTGGTAGTGCCTCGCCAGAATGGCAAGAATTTTGTGGTTCGGGCTCGTCTGCTTGCGGGGTTGTTTTTGTTTGGGGAAGAACGACTGGTGCACACAGCCCACGTTTTTAAAACTGCTCACAATGAGTACATGGCTCTCGTGGAGATCATTGAGAAGAATCCGTCACTTTTGCGGAAAGTGGCGAAGATGCCGGATTCCAAGGAAACCGCGATCATTATGAAAGATGGTCGGCGGTTGGATTTTTTGGCGCGTTCCTCTAGATCATCGGGTCGTGGTTTGCAGGGCGATACGGTGATTTTGGATGAGGCCTTTGCGCTGTCATCGAGGCTGGTTTCTGACTTGTTGCCCACGCTTTCGTCTCGTAGGTCTCCACAAGTTTGGTACACGTCTACTACTGGTTTTGACTATTCCGAAACTTTGATCAAGGTGCGTAAAAAGGCTGTTGATAATCCTGAGAGGAATAAGCATCTTGCTTATTTCGAGTGGTCGACTGATGTTAACCGTCTGGATTGGCAGTCGGAGGAGGCTGCGCAGGTTTCTAATCCGTCTTTGGGTTATTTGCAGTCTTGGGATTGGATCCAGGAGGCGGAACTGGATGTGATGGGGGAGGAGGAGTATAAGCGTGAGCGGCTTGGGGTGTGGGTTGATAATTCGACGGACGCGGCGATTGGTGTGGATTTGTGGGCCCGCTCGTTCGCGTCGCCGGAGGCGATGATCGGGGCGAAGGTGGTCCGCCGGTCGTTGGCGTTGGAGGTGACGGCTGATCGTGATCTGGCGGTGTTGGCTGGTGCTGCGAAGCTGAAGGATGGCCGTGTGGTGGTGGATATCGTCGCGGCGAAGGGTGGGGTGTCTTGGGTGCAGGATGAGTGTGCACGGGTGGTGAAGAAGCATAAGCCGTATGCCGGGGTTGTGATCGATAGTTTTAGTGGTGGGGCGGCGTTGGCCCCGCGTTTGGCTGAGGCTGGTGTGCCGGTGTCGTTAGCGTCGACGCGGGATATTACGCAGGGCACGGCGGAGCTGTTTGATCGTGTGTCGCGGGTGGATGGGGATGGTGAGCCGGATCCGACGGTGCTTCATGGTGCTCATCCTTTGTTGGATGATGCTGCTCATACGGCGAGGAGGAGGCTTGTTGGTACGTCTAAGACTGCGTGGACGTGGGCGGCGTTTGGTGATGTGAGGGTGGAGCCTTTGCGGGCGGTGACTCTCGCGGTGCGAGGGCTGGATATGGAGCCTGTGGTGAAACGGAAGAAGGGCGGATTGGTCGCATGAGTTTGTCTCCGGTTGAGGTGAAGCGGGTCTTTGACCGTCTGGGTGGGGTGTTGGCGCGTCAGCAGCGTGAGTGTGACGCGGTGGACTCCTGGCTTCGACCTGAGCTGGACTCTGGTTTCGAGTTGCCTAGGAAGGCGACTCGGGAGCACCGCGCACTGCGTGCTTTGTCCCGCACCCCGTGGCTGAAGCTGGTCGTGGACAATGTCGTGCAGGCCATGTACGTCGATTCGGTGGTTGGTGATGAGGGGAAGATTCCGGAGCTGTGGGGGCTGTGGAATGCGAATAGTCTGCGGGGTGCGCAGATCAGTAATCACCGTGCGATGGTTGCTTATGGGCATTCGTATTCGCTGGTGACGCAGGGTTTTAGGGCTGGTGAGCCGTCGGCTCGTATTCGGTTTTTGTCTCCGCGTCGGGTGGCGGTGGAGTATGGCGACGCGGGTGCTGATTTGTACCCGTCGGCGGCGTTGGAGGCGCTGGATTCGTCGGATGGTGTGAAGCGGTTTCGGCTGTGGCTGCCTGGTGAGGTGTATCCGCTTCGTTTGGATACGAAGAGCCGGGATACGACGGATATGCAGGGCCTACAGGTGGGTGACGCGCAGTTCACGGGCTTGGATTTTGTGCCGGTGATCCGCTTTGCGAATCAGCTGGACCTGGATGGGCGGGTGATTGGTGAGGTTGAGCCGTTCATTCCGGCGGCGCAACGTATCAACAAGACCGCCTATGACCGCCTGCTGTCCCAGCACTTCAATTCCTGGAAGGTGAAGACAGCCACGGGGCTGGATGTGCCGGAACAGCTTGATGAGGACGGTGAGGGCACTGGCCAGGTGGATCAGGACGCGTCGGAACGGCTGAAGCTGAAGCTTGCGCAGGATGATGTGCTTGTTGGTGGTGACGGAGTGAGCTTCGGGACTTTGGACGCGACTGCGTTGGATCCGTTTGTGAATTCGTGGAGGGCGGATATTGAAGCCCTGGCTGCTGTATCGCAGACTCCGGCACATGCCCTTACCGGCCAGTTGGTGAACCTCTCGGCGGAAGCATTGGCGGCGGCTCGTGCCCCGTTGACGCAGAAAGTGTATGAGCGGCAGATGAACGCCGGTGACGCGTACGCCCGCACTCTGCGGGTGGCTGCTTTGGTCGCGGGGATGGAGGATATTGCGTCGGACGATCTGGTGCGTGTGACATGGCAGGATATGGAAATTCGTTCGATGGCGCAGGCCGTTGACGCGCTGGGTAAGGCTAAGCAGATGTTGGAGGTTCCTGCCCGCGCATTGTGGGGCATGATCCCAGGTGTGGAGGCGTCGGACGTGCAGGAGTGGGAGCGTCTGGCGGACGAGCAGTTCGATAGGGACCCGCTGCATGCGGCGTTTACTCGGCAGTCAGAGTCGACGATTGGTGATGTGACTGGTGGTGATACGTCCGGTGGCTAGGACGTATGAGGGGATCATGATGACGGAGGAGCACCGTCGTCAGCAGGTGAAGCTCACTGAGCAGATCGCTGATGTGGTGCGGAAGCTTTTCCGTAAGCATGTGGACTGGGCTGATATTGACGGGTCGACGACGGAGTTTGTTCGTCATGCGGTGCCGCAGATCATGATGTATCGGGAAGAGTCCCGCCTGCGGTCGATCAACTACATGCACGCTTTTCAGGCGGTGGAGGCTCCGGAGTTGCCGCCGATGATGGAGGAGCCGGATGACTACGACGAGGCGGAGGCTGCGACCACACTGTTGAAGAGTGTGCGGGGTGTGTTGAAGGCGTTGTCTCGGAAGGGTTATCCGGTGGATGAGGCGATGGATCGGGCTGAGCAGGCTGTCGCGTCGAAGTCGGGGAAGATCGTAGGGGATGGGGGCAGGAATCTGATTGAGTCGGAGGTTCGGCGGGGGCATGCTGCGGTCGGGTATGCCCGTGTGGTGGACGCGGACCCGTGCCCTTTCTGTGCGATGTTGGCTTCTCGTGGTGTGTATTACGAGGGGAAAGAGGCCCCGGGGGCGCAGCTGTACCGGTCGGACGCGTTCAACGCGTCGAACGCCAGGTTCAAGGGTGATGGGCGGTTCAAGGTTCATGATGGGTGCTGCTGCACGCTTGAGCCGGTGTACATGAAAGACGGGAAGATCACTCTGCCTGGCAATGGGAACCAGTTGGCGGAGGAGTGGGCGCAGATCGCGTCGGGGAGGCCGGATCCGTGGCTGGCGTGGCAGCGTTGGCGAGAGTCTGGGACGTTGCCGGAGGATTACGACGGTCCGTTGGAGTCGCGTAGTCGGAAACCGCCGGTGCATGGGCAGAAGTCGGGGCGGCGTAAGAAGCCG
Organism: Corynebacterium falsenii; assembly: GCA_001054945.1. Lineage (GTDB taxonomy): Bacteria > Actinomycetota > Actinomycetes > Mycobacteriales > Mycobacteriaceae > Corynebacterium > Corynebacterium falsenii_A. The sequence goes on from JVKJ01000001.1 coordinate 136,067, forward strand.
GTTCCTGCGAAGCCGTCGGAGCGGAAAGCCGCCAGTGCTGATTCGGCGGTTCCGGAGTGGTCGAAGGCTGATTTTTTGGAGCATGCGGACACGCTGGATATGCGGGTGCATGCGATTGACGCGGAGATAGCGGCGCTGAAGTCGCGGGGGCAGACGGATAGGGACGTGCCGGTGCTGGCTTTGGCGCATGAGAAGCGGTTGTCGTTGTCGCGTATTGAAAAGTACCGGAAGAAGGCCGCCACTATGTGATGTGAGGCCTGGCCTGGTGCTGGGCGAAAAACACTTTTACGCCAGGTGCGGAAGGAATTTTGAACTTTGCCTGAGGATATGAACCCCCAGCATGAGTCCGAGGAGCAGTCCCAGGAGGACACTCGCCAGGATTCTGACAACCAGACTGACACTAATACTGATTCTGAATCGTCAGAGAGTAAGCCCACGCCCAATGACGTAGCCAATAAGACTACGGGCGATGACGTGGACGACTCCGACGATGACGATCAGGATGACCAGGATGATGACGAGGGTGGCCAGGAGTCGCCTGATGTTGATCGCCTGCTTCGGAAGTCACGACGGACGAACCGCGAGAACAAGAAACTCCGCGAGCGGGTGACCGCTGCGGAGCGGAAGCTGAACCAGCTGCATGTGGCTTTGGAGACCGGCCTGCCACATGAGATGGCTAGTCGGCTGCAGGGCTCGACGGTGGAGGAGCTGAAGAAGGACGCTGAGAAGCTTCTTCCGCTCGTGTCGCGTGGCTTCGGTGCGCCTGGTCAGGTGCCGGTGGATGGTGTGCTGCGTGGTGATGTCCGGGCTGATCGCCCTGAAGACGTCACCAATCTCGATGAGATTGGGGCGCGCATGTATGAAAGGTAGTGCCAACAATGGCTGCACCAAATCATCTTCTGTACACCCCTGAGCAGGCTGCACGTTCCTCTCTGGCAGCTCTGCGTTACCAGTCCACTCTCGCCCGCACGGTGAACACTGATTTCAGCAATGAGTTCATTGCTGGCCGTGGTGCGACCGTGACGGTGAAGCGCCCGATCATGATCGATAAGGCGCGGACGTACACCGCTGAGAATCGCAAGAATGAGGACGCGATCACCTACAGCGACCTGTACGAGCCATACACCTCTGTGAAGATCACTGACCAGGTGTACAACGCCGTGAAGCTGCCTGACGATTTCATGACGTTCACGATCACTGATCTTGAGCAGCAGGTCATCAGCCCGATGGCTGAGTCTGTGGCGGACGCTGTGAACAAGGCCGTGATCGGTGCGTTCCGTAGCGTTCCTGCGGGGCTGTCTGCGGTGGATAAGGCCACCAAGCCCTACGTTGGTACTGATGGCAATGGCTATGACACGATTCAGGCGTTGCGTGCCGCTGGCACTGACTTCGCTGGCTTCGGCGGCAGCGTGAAGGGTGAGGCCACGGTCTCCGTGAAGCCCACCCAGCTGCAGGCGAACACCCGCGAGCAGGTTCTGCCCGCTATCCGCTCTGCACATCAGCTGCTGTCTCAGCGTGGCGTGCCGATGGTGGGACGAACCCTCGTGGTTGGTGCCAACTGGGAGGCCGCACTGCTGGACACCCCGCAGCTGCAGAAGGTCAACGAGGCTGGCGACCAGGGTGGACTGCTGCGCCAGGCCACAATCGGTCGGCTGTTCGGCTTCACCATCGTGGCCGACTACTCCATTGATCCGAACGAGGCGTGGGCATATCAGCGTGACGCGATCACCCTGGTCACCCGCACGACCGCTATCCCACGTGGTGCCGCGTTCGCGAAGACGGTGGCAGCACAGGGCTTCACCCTGCGCTACCTGCAGGACTACGACCCTGACCACCTGCAGGACCGCGCCGTTGTGGACACTTTCGCAGGTGCGAGTGTCCTCGATGGTCAGCGGATCGTGAAGCTGACCGGTGCCGACGCGATGGTGGAGCCCGCCTCCACCACGACCACTAACCCGGGATCTTCCGGGACTGGCGCGTAACTCGCGTTCAGTGAGCGCCCCCTCGGGCCCCTACTGCGGGGGCTGGGTGGGGCGCTCTTCGCATTGAGAAAGGACGACGATATGCGAGTCAGACTGATTGACCCGGCAGACCTGGAGCGCTCACTGTCCAGCGATTCCGGACCGATGGACCAATCCCTCGCGGGCTGGGTCATTGACATGGTGTCCGCAGCTGCTCTGGATTTAACGCGCCGGGATTGGAACAGCCCGCTGGACGTGCCGCCCGGTGCGATGGCTGTGCTGGCGCTGGCGGCCCGGCGCTTGTACACCAACCCTGATCGCTTCACTCGTGAGAGTGAGGGTGATTACTCCTACGGGTTGGACGCGACGGTGACGAAGGCGGACATTTTCACCCCATCTGAACGGGCGACGCTGTTGGAGTATCGGGGTGCGCGTCGCATGAGGGGTATCGGAACTCTGGGCACGTATCGGGGTGACACCTATGCGTCGGGTACTCGGTATGTGCCGGATGGGACGGCCTATGGCTTCCCCTGGTATGCGGAGGAGGCGTAAATGAGCCTGCGGAGTATGACTGGTGCCACCGATCAGGTGGTGGTAGTGCTGCGGGAGAACCGCGAGGGGGAGCGGGGCCGGTTGGTTCCGGTGGAGACCGGCAGGGTTCGGCTGTTCTGCCGGATTCAGCAGTCCACCACCTCGGATATTCAGGCATATGCGACGGCTGGTGCGGAGGGCGTGCTGAATATGAAGCGGCTGTATTGCCGTGAGTTCCCTGGTGATGATCTGTCACAGGTCATCGATGGGGACGGCATTTTGTACAACGTGGTCGGTGAGCCGAAGAGGCACCGGGGGTCGAGGCGGACCGCGAGGGATGTCGTGATGTTAAAGCAGGCGAGTGTGAAGAGAGGAGTACGTGATGGCCACGGTGTATAGCGGTGTGGGTACGAAGATGGCGAAGCTACCGGGTGTGCAACCACTGTTGGAGGAGGGTGCGCAGAAGATTAAGGCGAAGGCTGAGGCTAATGCTGCTGCCCACCGGAAGACCGGTAGATACTCTGGCGCGTTCCGTGTGCGGGCCGTGCCAGGGAAGAAGGGCGTGGTTGACCGGATTGTGGAGAATACGCACCCCGCTGCGAATGCAATTGAGTTCGGGCACCGTGCTGTGGGGCGTGATGGTGAGCCTGGCCGGTTCGTGCCGGGTCAGTTCAATCTGACGAGGGCGCTGTGATGACTATCCAACCGACTCATAAAAGGATTGACCCGGCGGTGGTGATTCGGGACGGTATCCGCACCGGTGATGGTGTGGGGCGTGTGGAGTTCGCGTGGGACGCGGATTACAACCCGGACGAACTACTGACGGTGGTGCAGATCGTGTCATCCACGCCTATTGGGAGTCTTCCGGGGCAGCGCTGGGCCTTCCAGGTGCGGGTGAATGTCATTACTACTGGGCCGGATTATGACGCGGCTGCTGATGAGGCTGATCGGGTGGCTGACGCAATGCTGGCGATAACTGACGTTGGTGACGTGCTGGTTTCTAGTGTCATGTGTGACGGCGAGCCGGTCCGCCTGTCACCACATGACCCGTCAGGAGCTGAGGCCCTGACTTCGACATACTCTGCGATTCTGCGGAGGAAAGGGAGAGCCTAATGGCTAATTATCAGGACGATGCCGTCCTCATCCCGGGGCGTGGCGCAGTGCTGATCGCACCGGTAGGAACCGCTGCCCCGACGAGTGATGCTATCGAGGAGTGGGTGGCCGACGGAGCTACTGGTCCGCTCGGCAGTTTTAACCCTCTGGGCTACACCTCAGAGGATGACCTGCCGAAGTTTGACTCGAAGACGGACGGCGGAGACAAGAAGGGCGCATGGGAGAACGACTCCTTGCGCATGACGAAGACGAAGATCACGGAGTCTCTGACTGTTACTGCTATCCAGTGGTCTGAGGACCCGCTGAAGCACTACTTCGGTCCGGGCAAGGTTGTTACCGCCGACGGGCGGTTCGAGTTCCCGGACGTGTACACCTCTACGGAGGTGTCCATGCTGGTGCTCATGATCGACGGTCACGAGGTGTTCGGATTCCACTATTCGAAGGTGGCGTCCAGCCCAGGTGATTCGATTGAGCTGGACCCGGAAAAGTTCGCTGGCATGCCGATCTTGTACACGATCATGGGTATGGCTGGTCAGCCGAAGGGCAGCTTGATCGCTGGTCATCTGAAGACGGCTTCTTCTGGTTCGTCTGGCGGATTGGGGACTGGCGCGTAATTTTGTCGCGTTCCGCTGGGTGGCGGGTGTGTGCTGCGCATGATGTGCGGTGTACACCCGCTTCACTCATATCTATCAGTAAGGGGATTTTCTATGACTTCTATCAATCCGTATGACCAGGCAGCAGAGCACGCGCAGCGTGTGCAGGCTGACGCGGAGAACTTCGCTGCTCCACAGGCTCCGGAGGATTCCACCCCGGATTCGTCCCCGGCGCTGGCGAGCGTGGCACCCCAGTTCGACACCCCGGATTCGGATGTTGATTTGTCGGATATGCCGGAGCTGAAGTCGATGGCGGGCATGCGTCCCAGTGCTCGTGCTCATGTGCGTATGCAGCTGATCGGAATTGTGAAGTTGCTGCCGGAGTCTTTGGTGGAGAAGGGTCAGGCTGGGGAAGTCGATGAGGACTCTCTCGCCCTGTCTGATCTTGACCCTGAGTCGATGGACACTATGCTCACGGCGATTGAAGACCTGGCGTTGGAGCGGGCGAAAGACGCTGGTGAGATGGAGCAGTGGCTGATTCGTAAGGCTGATGAGGTGGAGCCGATGGGCTTGCTGATGGCGGTGTTCAACCGGATTCAGGAGCAGTTGGGAAATTAATTGCCCTGCATGAGCAGCTGGAGCTTTTCGGGTCAGCGCTTGTTCCTGACTTCGCACAGTTCTATGGCCTCCGGTTGACGGAGGTGGCTACGACGTGGGACCCGACAGAGGTGGGGCTGCTCATTGCAGGGCTTCCACAAGAATCGCGGTATGCCGCCCGTATCCAGGGCTATGACGGTGGTCGTGGTTGGACGGACCAGGATTTTCTGCGGCTTGACCTGCGTAACGCTGTTGAGGCGCTGCGGGTGATGTACGCCTCGCAGGGCAAGAAGAAGGCGAAGTATCGGGAGTGGGATAGCTTCCCTGGGCAGCGTGCGTTGAAGCGTCGAGAAAGAGCGAAGAGGTTCGACTCGTACCGCAAAATGCTGTCAGACAATCGCGGTCGAGTTGAGCTGAGTTGAGGTAAATGGCTGGTGCAGGTGGGCCCCTAGTCGGTAGGGCGAATGTTCGCGTCATGCCGGATACTCGTCAGTTTCGGTCCGAGCTGAAAAAGACACTCGACCGTATCGAGAATTCGCACAAGGTCCATATCAAGGTGGAGCCTGATACCGCCAGTTTTGTGGCGGAGGTGAACCGGGCTGTCCGTAATGCGGAGAAGGCCGCTGGGAATGTTGATGTGGCGATGGACGCTGACGCGTCCGGTCTTGTGTCTGAGGCTCGTCGGGCGGTTACTGCTGCTGACGCGGCTGCGGGGAAGATCAACGTCAAAATGGATGTTGATCGGAACAACCTCAGCTCGTTGGCCTCTGGAATCAGCGGGGTGCTGGGGCCTGTAGGTGGCATGGCTGCTGGTCTGGGCCGTATGACTGCGATGGCTGGTGCCGCGACGGTTGCAGTGGGTGGGATTGCCCCGACACTGGTGGCAACAGCGGGGGCGGCTGCGGCAGCCCTCGGGCCGATTGCCGCGTTGGGTGCCGCGATGGCCCCTGCTGCGTTGGGTGCTGGTGCTATGGCTATCGGCACGATGAAGATGGCCCTATCGGGGTTCTCGGACGCGCTAAAGGCTTCTGATCCGGCGGCGTTCGCAGCAGCGATTGCAGACATGCCCCCAGCTGCACAGGCGGGTGCGACGGCCTTGCAGGGGCTGAAGACCGAGTTCGACGGTATCGGCAAGGCCGTGCAGCAGAGCTTCTGGGCAAACCTGTCCAACATAGGCCAGCTGGGCACGCTCATGGCACCACTGCGCACCGCAATGACGGGTCTGGCCGCTGACATGGGCAACGCTGCTGCCGGGTTGGTGGGATTCGTTACCCAGGGAGCAGGGTTGTCGGCAATGCAGTCGCTGATCAGCGGCTCGTCGTCCGCAGCGTCGTCTCTGTCGTATGCCTTTGCTGACGTGCTCACGGGCGTGGTTGCCCTGGGTGGGGCTGCTGCGCCGATTTTCGCTGACTTGGCGGCGAAGGCCGGTGAGCTTGCGTCCGCGTGGGCTGGGAAGGTCACTGCCGCGTTCCAAGATGGCAGTTTGCAGGCGTTTTTCCAGACAGCTATTCAGAATGTGCAGCAGTTCTGGGGCGTTCTGCAACAGGTCGGTGGGATTATTGGCGGCGTGTTCTCCGCGATGAACGCGGCGGGCCAGCCGTTCTTGGGGACGATTGGGCAGGTTATTGCAGCGACTGACCAGTGGGTCAATAGCGCGCAGGGCATGTCCACGCTGACAGTATTTTTCTCTGCGATGAGTGCGGCTGTCGGCACGCTGCTGCCGATCTTCACTCAGATTGCCGGGATTATCGGTGGGACAGTAGCCCCGGCGATTGCCGGGTTTATTCAGGCCATTGGTCCTGGTCTGTCTGCAGTTGTGGACGGTATTGGCCAGGGGCTGGCTGCGATTGCTCCGGCAGTGGCCCCGCTGGGTGACGCGTTCAATCAAATCTTGCTGGCTATCGCCCCGATCATGCCGGTGGTGGGCCAGCTCATTGGTGCGCTTGGTGGTGCATTGGCCCCAGTTCTCGGTGCTATTGCTCCGTTGATCTCCATGCTTGGCAATGTTTTTACGGCGCTGGCTCCAGTAATTTCAACTATTGCGGACGTGATCGGCGGGGCTCTTGTCACGTACCTTGCTGCTTTGCAGCCGTGGTGGGACGCGCTGACGCAGGCTGCACAACTTCTGTCTCCTGTCCTGCAGCAGGTGGCTCAGGCGTTCGGTGGGATTCTTCAACAGGCGCTGGCAGCTATCGCGCCGATCATCCCAGTGATAGCGAACGCGTTCCTACAGATTGTGAATGCGCTCATTCCACTGGCTCCAGTGTTGGTACAGGTGGCTACGACGTTTGCGGGTATGTTGGCGCAGGCCATTACAGCCATCGCCCCGTTGATTCCGGTTATTGCTAACGCATTCGTGCAAATCCTGACCGCAGTGCTCCCTTTGGTTCCAGTGATCTTGCAGCTGGCTATGACGCTCATTGGTGCTCTGCTGCCGGTGATCACGTCCCTGGTTCCAGTCATCGCGACGCTTATCACTGTCTTCGCAAATATCGTGTCGGCGGTCATGCCAGTGATCGTCATCATTTTCCAGGTGGCAGCGGTGTTCGTGCAGCTGCTGGCCACGATCATCAGCTTCGTGGCCTCGGCATTGGGCATGATCATCAGCTTCGTGGTCGGCGTTGTTGGCGGGTTCATCAGCATGGTCGCCTCTGTGATTGGTGCGGTCGCCGGGTGGGTTGCCCAGGTCATTGGGTTCTTCGCGAACCTCGCCTCTAGCGCGATCTCCAAGGCTCTGGAGCTGTGGCAGAGCGTCACCTCTGCATTCAGTAACGGTGTGAGCCGTGCAGTGAGTTTCGTGGCAGATCTTCCGGGTAAGGCCGTGTCCGCGTTGGGGAACGTTGGCAGTTTGTTGGTGTCCTCGGGACGTGCCCTGATCCAAGGATTCATTGACGGCATTAAGGCCATGATCGGGCACGTTGCTGACGCAGCGCGTTCTGCCGTGCAGGCTGCGAAGAACTTCTTCCCGCACTCCCCGGCAAAGGAAGGCCCCTTCTCCGGGCGGGGCTGGGTCCTGTACTCCGGCCATTCGGTCGGTGAAGCATTCGCCCGGGGTATTGAGGAGTCCGCCGGGGCAGCGATGGTCGCGACCAGCAGGATGATGTCCTCCGCGCAGGCGAACCTGTCGGGCTACAAGGCGGACTTTGGTCAGCTGGCTACGGCTGGTGCTGGTGGGGATTATTCGATCAACATCGGCACGATTGTCGCCGCCGATGAAAATGCGCCGCTAAAGGCTGCGCAGGAGCACCAGCTTCGGGCGGAGATTCGTGGAGGAATGCGCTAATGCCAGAACACCTAAAAATCGAGTGGATTGACCCGACCGGGCAGACATGGAACCTCACCGAAGGCACAGAAGGTGTCCTGCTGGATGTGAACCAGTCGGATTTCCATTTGTCGCCGGTGGAGCACACGTATGTGCGTGGTGGTTCGCAGTGGGCAGGAGCACAGGTGAAGCGCGCCGAGCCATCACTGAAGGTGCTGGTCGCTGATCAGAAAACCGGGATTGAGTACTACGCGCTGGCGGATAAGTGGTGGTCACAAGCCAACAGCCCCTTTGATGTTGGTGTGCTGCGCGTGACCCGTCCGGATGGGGAAGTGCGAGAGTTGCAGGCCCGGCTGCGGGACACCCCGGGCACGGAATGGGCCTACGACCCGGGTTCTGGGATTGACGATAACCCCGGCGAAGCATGGCTACTCACGTCCCCGTCTTCGTATTGGGCTGGTCCGGAGCAGTCCGTCCGTTTCGCCTCGTCTGTCGTGGGCGGTGGAGGCACCCCGTTCTACGGGCCGAATGGGTACGGCTGGCCGCTGTATATTTCCGAGGCCACGAGTGCGCAGGACCTATTCATCTCCAACCGTGGCCAGGGTCCGGTGTGGGTGACATGGACACTCGTCGGACCGATGTCTGCTGTGCGTATCGGGGTGGAGGGCGGCGTGCTCGCCTATGACGGTGCGATTCCATCCGGTGAGCAGGTCGTGATCTCAACCGAACCGGGCAACCGCTACGCGTTGGAAGCAGGCAGTGGGGAGAACCGATACGGCAAGCTCTCCGGGGTATACGCCCCGGTACCAGTAGGTGAACGCATTCCTCTGACGATCACTGCCGAGGGCATGACAGAGGAATCCTCCGTGATTGTCACCGCCCGAGAACAATTCGCAATGCCGTTCTAGGAGGCCAGGATGACCACTATTTACAACACTCCTCGGGGTATGACCTATGACCCGATGGTGGTGGAAATCTGGCCATGGGACGGGCAGGGCCCTATCGGCAGACTGGAAACCGCCGAGTCCGTGAAAGTTACCTGGGCCGATAGAACCGCCGGGGTGGCGGTCGTGGACGCACCTTTGTCTGAGTTGACTCGGCAGCTGATCCCAGCAGATGGGTCCATGCTGCTGGTTGTGCACCTCAATGGGCTGCGGCACGTGTCCAGCGTGGTGGAGGCGGAGCCGTATTGTGAGTCGGATCATCGGCAGGACACGCGTATCAAGATCACGACCGCCTCGGCATGGTCATTGTTGGATGGGCAGCGTATCCCGCCGGTGCCTGATCAGCCGCTGAATTTGCAGCAGTCGGCGGAGCAGTATGTTCTGGCGGGCCCGGTGGAGTCGGTGGTGAAAACGCTGGTGGGGATTGGTGCCGACCGGCTGGGTCACCCTATCGCGGTCATGCCAGACTTCGCCTCGGGCCCGCAGGTCACGATTCACTCTCGGAATGACACCACAGCAGATTTGGTGGATAAGGCCCTGACTGGCACGGGGTACCGGCTGGCGTTGGACGCGTGGCTACCAGGTGACGCCCCAATAGGCCAGCTATCTCTGACACGCCCAACCATCGTGGCGGACGTGAAGCCGTACCGAGACGTTCCAGGCCTGGTGTGGTCAGACCGTGGCGAAGACCTGGATTCCTGGTCGCTCAAGCACACCAGGGCGACAGCCACTCGCGTCATCGTTGGAGATAAGGGTGAGAAGACGGAGCAGCTTTTCACAGAGACGATTGCCTACGACGAACCCACCTCACCGTGGGCGCGCCGGGAAACCTACACCGAGGCCCGAGGTGAGGGGGAAGACCCCGGGCAGGCAGCACAAGACGAGCTGCTGAAGTCTGCGGGCGCGGTGACAGCAGATGTGACTGTGACTCCGTCGATGGTGTGGGAATACGGCGCAGATGGGCAGTTCCCACGCCAATTCCAGGTTGGGGACATTGCCACTGTTCAGCTAGAGGGTGTTGGGGAGATTCAGCAGGTCGTAACTGAGGTTACTGCTGAGCTCACGCCAGTGTCGCTAACCGTCACTCCGAAGGTGGCCACGCCAGATACTAGGACGCGAAGCTTGTACGACACGGTCGCGGAGCTGGATAAGCGTCTGGACCGCCAGCAGAGGAGGTAGAGCCTGTGGCGATCACCGCCCTAGCCACGTCCAATACTCAGATTGGCCCGGCGCAGTTCGCAGACATGGAGCAGATCACTACCGCGAGGTTCAAGGTTGACTCGCCGAATGATCTGAAGCCAGCTATCGGGGCCAACCGGACGGTGACGGTCTCTGCCGGGGCTGGTTTTGCTGGTGGTTCTCGGATCCGGTCGACGGGCACGGAGACGGTCACGTGTGACTCGCAGTCCTCCGGGTCTAGGTATGACGCGGTCGTGATTCGTATCGATTGGTCGTCTGCCACTCAGAAGGTCGCTGTGGTGAAGGGGAATGCGACCACGGTGCCAGTGAATACCTCGGCAGCTCCGAATACCGCGCAGATTAATCGAATTCCCGGCGTGATGTATGACGCGCTCGTGTGTACCGTGCGGGTGTCTGCGGGTGCTACGACCGTGGCAGGGTTGACGGATTACCGCATGTGGGGCGGAGACGGCGGCCCTATGCGTGTCACGAGCGGGGCGCTGGATTCCCCGAATCTTTTTGACGCACGCTTGGGCACGTTCATCCAAACGGACCGGGGCACGTTCACGAAGCGCCTGGACGATGATGGTGTGTGGAGGGACGTGGGGACCGCGTCGAATCCCTGGAAGGCGTGGACTCCGAACATTCGCTACTACGGGTCTGACCCGGTGAATGGCACGACCGGTGGCACGCTCGCCAATCTTGGCTCGAATGGCAAGGCGTACGGGTATTACCGCGTGGTGGATGGCCTGCTGGACGGCATTGTGTCCGTCAACACCGGCTCCGGTAACCAGTTCGGAACCGGGTCATTGACGTTCGACCTGCCGGTGGCTTGCGCGTCCTGGTCCTACGACGTGTGGAACATGGGGCATATTTTCACGTCTACTGCAAATGGCGGCGATGGCAATTTTGATTGGCATGCGGAAGCGTTGATCAAGTCGAATTGGACGCGGGCCATGATCTGGACAAACCCCCGCATTGATGACAACCGTCTCGTTCCTCACAAGTCCTCCACCAATGGTGGCGCTGGTGAGGGCGTGCCGTGGATTAACGGAGGCTGGTCCGTCGGCTCGGTGTACTCCTTCAAAGTCTCCTACCCGGTGAGCTAGTCATGAAATCGCAGCAGTGGGTGCCGTACAGGTGGGAGCCGGTGCACTGGCCCGGGGTGGATTTCCGACAGACCTACGCCATTGACGGGACTGGGGTGGAGGACATGCTCGCAGTGATCGGCGGACGCGCATGGACGTTCACCGTCGATAACGATGGTGCTGAGCTGATCATCCCAGATGATGAACTCGCCGCCGTACCAGACCGATCAGTGGCTGAGGTCCGAATCAAAACTGGCGGCATGTGGCACGTGCTGTGCGCGGGGTATCTGACGAGGAGGCTGACATGAGTGGCGGCGCGCAAAATGCAGGCCCGATGGTCGCCGGGGACGCATGGCTGTACCCCGCGCCGGGGCCACGTGGCCCGAAAGGTGAACAAGGACCGAAGGGTGACACGGGGCAGCCGGGGGACGCGTCGTCAATCCCGGTGATGTGGACGGGGCAAGGGGCACCGCCGACATTCATCCCCGGGGCGAAAAGCGGAGATACGTGGATGGACACGATCACCGGCGACATTTACACGCTGGACATTTAGGAGGCAGCTATGGCGTGGGTACAGACGGGCAATTTGAAAGGGCCTAAGGGTGACACGGGTGCCCAGGGACTGACCGGTGAGCGAGGACCAGAGGGACCGCAGGGTGCCCAGGGTCCGCAGGGCCAGCAGGGGCCCAAGGGTGACACTGGCCCGAAGGGTGACACAGGCCCGGCAGGTGCAGACGGCAAAGGCATTACTGTCGCCGGGTCCGCTGCAACGTACGAGGCGTTGCCGGCTGACCTGACAGACGCGGACGCAGGCAAGGGCTACATCGTCAACGCTGACGGGAAGCTCTACATCTGGTCTGGAACTGCCTTCCCTGAAAAGGGCCAGGGCAATGACTTCCGTGGCCCTCGTGGAGACCAGGGCCCGGCTGGTGACACTGGCCCGCAGGGACCGCAGGGTATCCAGGGCGCTACTGGTCCCGCTGGCCAGCAGGGTGCAGCGGGTGAACAGGGCGCGCCGGGTGTACGTGGCTCGCGTTGGTTCACGGGCGCGGGTGCGCCGGGTCAGATCGCTGGCGTGCTGGCAGGAGACCAGTACCTGGACACCACCACTGGCAATACGTACGCACTGCAGTAGGAGGCCCTGATGGCTTGGGTACAGACTGGGAATATTACGGGCCCGCCTGGGCAACAGGGCCCTATGGGCCCGCCGGGGACGGTGCAGGCAGTGAATGCCGAACCGGTGGACATGGATTTAATGCCGCGATTGCGATCAGACGCGACTGCCACAGCTACCACGTCGCTGATGCGTCTTGTAGTGATCGGCACCACAGCCACACTGTATTTCACTGATCTGCGGTGCACTAACGCCTCCACGTGGATTGCCAGCCAGGGCACGATTCCTACGCAGTTTTTGCCACGCCAGACGGTGCGGGGTGCGGTGCAGGACACGACAAACGGAAGTGACACCGGCTCGGTCATCGTGGAAACGGCGGGGGTCATTCGTGTCTACTCCTTTGACACGACTCGTGCCTACACGGGCTATGTCACCTGGCCGGTTCCTGGCCCCGGTGGACCCGTTGGTGCCAAGGGTGACACGGGTGCCCAGGGTGTGAAGGGTGATCCGGGGCCAATGGGCGCTACGGGCAGTCAAGGAGTGCCTGGTCCTCAGGGTGAGCAGGGGATACCAGGTGAGCAGGGCCCTGAAGGTCCTCCCGGTCCACAGGGTGACCAGGGCCCGCAAGGGTTGCAAGGCGACCCCGGCCCCAAGGGCGACCAGGGAATCCAAGGCTTACCCGGCCCGCAAGGTATTCAGGGGCCGAAGGGTGATACAGGCGCGACCGGACCGGCTGCGGATACCTCCACGCTTGCCACCAAGGCCGAACTCGCCACGCTAAAGACATCATTGTTCGGCTCGTCCAGCTTCACCGCGAAGCCGTATGGTTCTCTGATCTGGGGAAACACGAACCCAGGGTGGTACAACCCAGGTGCGAACCAGTTCATTCGCCTGTCCGCTGCCTCGACGGAGCGCCTCGTGGTGAACAAGTCTGTTCAGGGTGCAGCTGGTGTGTCTGGTGGGGACGCGTACCTGTATGCCCCGGTGACAGGCGTGTACAACGTAACGGCCATTCAGACGTTCGGTAACGACCAGGGCGCTCGGGGCGTGGGCTTGGGTCGTACAACCTCATCCGGTTCGTCAAATATGGTGATCTGGGCGGACTACACGTTTGGGCACATCATTTCCGCAGCAGCGACCGTGTACCTCACCGCCGGGACACGCCTCTACCCGTATGTGTGGGCACCGGACGCCGCAGGAATGTCGTACCAGGACCGTGGCGTGACCAGTGAGTATTCGATTGCCTTTGTCGGCACTGCTTAACGGGGAAGCAGCGAACCGGGGATGAGGTGGCTCAGGCTCGCTGGGTCTTCCCACACGGGGTAGACATCGACGAACCCGACGTGCTGGAGTTGCACCCACTGGCCGTCGGGGCGCTGCTGCCAGCATTCGCCAACGGTGTTGCGGTACATGGTGCATGTTTCTTGTGGGCCGAATGGGGAGATGGCCGCATTCATCGGGCGGGTTTCCATCGGCGTGTTTGGGAAGTTGGGAGAAATGGTGAGAGCGGACGCGGAGGGTGCAAGGCCGAGTACAGCTGCTGCTGCGATGGCTGTGGTGGCGAGTGTGCGGGAGGGGCGCATGATGGTTTCCTTGATGGTTGGGGTTTCTTTGGTTCCATTGTGACAAACCGCAACGCGAGTGACGCGTGTTACACACTTGTGTCGACAACCACCCCCACATCGGCGGATAGCCATAGCGTCCAGCCTTAAGACATCCTCACATGTGACGAAAGGACGGGAATGTCTAAGAAAATCCATACTTCCGCTGGTAACGGCGGTGCTTTGGGCGGGCACCCCACACGCAAATTCCAAGTCGGAGGCACTGACCTCGGGTTCCTCTTCGAGGGCGGAAAAGGCCTATGGGTCGGCGGCGTATTCGGTGACACGTTCGGCGGAGACAACCCCGGGTCGGAGAACTGGCGGTCTCCTGTGATGGGTCGCACCTCGAACCGCGACTTCCTCGAGCGGGGTATCCAGTGGGACAACTTCGCTGGCGCCGCCAACACCGGTGGGAACGCAAAGCAAATCTTCCCGTATAACCACAACGGCAAGAACAACGCCCGCGTCAACTCCGGTAACTTCGACTCGTTCACGATCATCCCGAACGACATCATCCAGGTACCGGACGGACGCTATTTCGGCATGGGCTTTCGCGTGCAGCGCTGGTCCGAGCTGGACACCAGCAAGCAAGCGATGTGCTACACCGCGTCGAACGCCTGGTTCTGGTCGGACGAGCCCCACGCTGACTCTTGGCAGGTCGGGCGCTACCGAGACAACCTCGGACGCTTGTACGAATGGGAGAACTCGGGCCGGAATCAGTACTTCCAGAACGCCACGTTCCTCCAAGTCCCGGGCGAGGAAGACACGCTCTACGTCTTCGGCTCTCGCGAGGGCCGTAAAGTTGGTCGCGGACCAGAGGAGGACGGCGTGTTCCTCCGGAGGGCGAAAATCAAGGATGCCTTCACTGAGGAAGGCTGGGAATACTGGGGCTGGACAGGTAGCAAGTGGGAATGGGGCCGCAACGTGTGGCCCACCCCGATCTTGAAGCCGATCACCCCGGGGTCCTGGATTGGTGAGATCAATGCCCAGCACATTGGTGGGAAGGTCGTGCTCACCTACGCTGACTCGATTGTCGGTTCTGTCGCTCTGACCGCTGACCGGCCCGACTCGATCTGGTCTGACCCGGTCGTTCTCGTCAGCAGGTTGCAGGAACCGTTCGGGTATGCACCGTCTGTGCACCCGTGGTCACCGTCGCTGACGGATGCGTACATCCACAATTCCAGTTGGAAGCAGATCCCGAACCCGTTCAAGGGTGGGGCAATGGAGACTATCGATTACTGTGCCTACGGGTACCGGGGCAGCCTGGTCGCAGCACCGACACCGCAACAGGCTGCGTTGACAATGGATTCTGAGGTGCTCGCACCGGATACCAGTCAGATGACGGAGCAGCAGCGCTGCACTTATGTGGAGACGATTCACGAGGCGACGAAGGAAGCGAACTCCTAAACGCGTTTGCAGTGTCGCGTATCGCCCCTGGCCAAATGGCTGGGGGCATCCTCAAGACATGAGCTACTTCGACGTGGACTGGTCAGACCGCTTCAGCTTCGGTGACCCCCGCCCTACCAGCGGAATTAGCCGTATCGTCATCCACACCACAGAGAATCCCGCTGGTGCCCCAGCGGAGAACGTGGCGAACTACCAACTCACCAGCGAGACCGGTTCGTACCACGTACTCGTGGATACGTCAGGTAAGCGCCTCCGCGAAAATACCGATGACTGGGTGACCTGGTCGACGGGCAATAACGAGGGCAACTACCAGGGCGTGAACCTGTCATTCGTCTTCTACTCCTCCTATACCCGTCAGCAGTGGCTCGATCAGGAACGAATGCTTCGGGCCGGGGCTGCTGTTTGCGCATACTGGGCAAAAACCCACAACATCCCGGTGGAAAAGACTGACGGCACGAGGCGGGGGTTCTGCGGACACGGGGACCTGCGCAAATTCGGAGGAACAGATCACACTGACCCCGGACCTGGCTTCCCCTGGGACGTATTCCTGCGCTACGTCAACGAGGCGATGGGCGGGGCACCAGCCTCCCCACCGGCACCGGCTGGGCCAGCGCCAGTGACCCAGGAAGTCCGGGACGCAGCGTTGAATGACGCGAAGCTTGCGGCGATTGAAGCCCGCGACCGGGCTCGGGGCCAGGACGCGCCGATCACCAGCCTCATCAATCCGGCTGTGCGGTTCAATCCACGGGATTTGCAGGCCGTGATTGACATGACCGGCTGGCAGAATGCCGTCCTCCTCCGGGCCATCGCGGCGAAGCTCGGCATGAACCCAGACCAGATCATCAACGACGCTGTGAAGGCAGACCAGGAGAAGAAACGATGACCACTACTACTCAGATCACCCCGGCAGTTGAGGAATACCTGCGTGAGCAGCCGTGGTTTACGCGCCGGAAGGACACGATTTTGGCGGTTGCAGGTGGTGTTCTGCAGGTTGCGCAGATCGCTACGGCCTATACAACGGACGCACCTACGTGGGTGCCGATTCTTGTTGGGGCGATCATCATGGTGGCCCAGGCGGTCATCCACGCGGCTACTCCGGGTGCGGTGACGCCTTCTATGGCCCCGCGACTGGAGCAGGCGTTCGAGAACTCTCAACCTGTGGTTGACACTTCGGGTTGCGTCGCCGACGATTTCCGATATGGGGCAGAACTACCGCCATACTCTGGTCGGCACCGGCTCGACGGGGAGGAATAAATGAACCTGACCGTCCTATCCCGCCGTATCCGGTCCGACTGGGCGGGGTTACTTATCGTGCTGACTGCCGTTGCCCTGAAAGGCTGGGCATATTTGCCGTTCGTCGCGGCTGGTTCTGATGTTCCTGCCGTGGAGCGGTGGATTCCCACCTCTATCGCAGCAGGACTGTGGTTGGCCGTCGCAGCATTCGGCATTGTGTCCGTCACCCTGCGTAGGTGGGGAGCACAATTCGTTGGCTGCGGGGCAGCACTCCACGCCCTATGGGCAGTGATGTATTTTTCCGCATGGCTCGCCGGGCAAAGCAGCCGAGGCTGGGTGACCGCTATCCTCTACGCCGCGTTCGTGGCCGCGATCATGTGGGGATTCTCGCGCCGTCCGGTACAGGAGATAGAGCTGCGGGAGGTGCGCGGGTGAATTGGGACGCAGTATGGGTGCCGCTAGGCACAGTCCTGACAGGCGCCATCGGCGTGGCCTCCACACGAGTGGTATCGAAATCCGAGGAACGCTCTAAAGCCAGGGACTCCGAAGGGCCGCGCTGGGAAGCATTCCTGGACGAGGTGAAGGAGCACACGGAGGGGCTGCTGGCGGAGCGTGACCGACGTATCGATCTACTCAGCGCCTCAGTAGAGCGACTTCAAGAGGAAGTGCACAACGTGTCCAGAAAGTACCGGGCAGCACTCGAGCACATTGGTGGATGGCGGAGAATGTTCCCCGATAGTGGCCCTGTCGTACCAGAGGCCATTAAGGATGACCTGTAGTAGCTTCAACCCTGTGCCAGTGTTCCCCCTTAGCGCTGGCACAAGCCCCCGTAGACAAAGCCCCCCCCGCACCATGTCTACGGGGGCGCTCTATGTCACCACCGGTCCACCGTGGACGCGGACACGACCGCACGACATTCGCACGACATAAGACCTGATTTACCCTGATTTCAGCTGACATTAGCGGGGGTAATCCTGAACGACAAAAACCCCGACCACCAGCATTATTGCTGTTCAGAATCGGGGGTGCAAATGTGCCCCCGGCAGGAATCGAACCCGCGACACATGGGGTAGAAACCCACTGCTCTAATCCGCTGAGCTACGGAGGCTCGCCAGCAGAGCCCGCCCTGCTGAACGCTCATTAGACTAACCCATTCGCGATCGTGGTTTCACACGCCCTGGGTAGTAGGGTCATTTTCATGGCTTCATCCAGCGATCGTCCGCGCCGGTCAGACGCTGCGGACACGTCTCAACAAAAGGTTGACGCCCCGGCGGGGGAGGGTTCCACCGTGGCGTCCTCAACTAAGGGAACCTCCCCGCGCAACATCGCAGAACACAACGTTCCTGGGCGCGCCTCCTCCGCGCGCATGGGTGCGCCCCTCGGAATCTACGCGGCTGCTGCGGTAGTCGCAGGTGTGATGGGTGCCCTGATTGGGTACGCCTTCCTGGGGGAATCGCTCGCTGCACTTGGGATTCCAGACGCCGGGCCGTTGACGTCCGCCGGTCTTCCCTTCATCCGGTCGGCTGGCACGGTGGTGGCCTGCCTGGGGATCGGGTCTTTCCTGATGTCTGCCTTCGGCGCCCCCGCTGGCCGTGACGGATACCTGCAATTCGATGGGTTCCGGGCATCGAGGACTGGCTCCTGGTCGATGTTCATCTGGGCTCTCCTGGCGCTTTTGATGATCCCCCTATACATGTCGGACGTGTCCGGCTCGCCGGTCTCCCAGACTTTTAAGCCGGAATATTGGGGGATGGCGCTCAGCCAGCTGTCCACCGCCCGCGCCTGGCTGTGGGTAGCGATCTTCGCCGGGTTCACCTGGATCGTTTCGCTATTGACCAATCGGTGGATCTGGCAGCCAATCTTCCTCGCCTTGAGCATCCTGACACTCGTGCCGCTGGGCCTGGAGGGGCACTCGGCCTCCGGCGGTAACCACGACTTCGGCGTGAACTCCCTGCTATGGCACATGATCTTCGCCGCCTTGTGGATTGGCGGGTTAATGGCGTTGTTGGCTCACGCGCGGCGCCGAGGGCCACACATGAGCTTGATCCTGTCCCGCTATTCCGCGCTGGCCCTGTTCTCCATTTTGGCTGTGGCGCTGTCCGGGGTGATTAACGCGGCCATCCGCATCAGGTTCTCGGAATGGCTCACGACCGACTACGGGCAGATCATCACCTTGAAGGCACTGCTGACGGTGGCCCTGGCGATCATCGGGTGGATGCACCGGTCCAGGATCATTCCGCAGATTAAGAGCGCGGAGGACGCTGACGGTCGACTTTCTCAGTCCCAGCGCGCGCCGTTCATTCGACTGGCGATCGTGGAAATCCTGATCATGGCGGCCACCGTCGGTGTGGCGATCTCCCTGTCGCGCATCCCGCCCCCGCTGCCTGGAGAGATCCACATCACGAACCAGGATGTCCTCCTGGGGTACACCTTGAACGACCCGCCGTCGATCAAGGCCTATTTCACCCACTTCCGCTTCGACATTGTTTTCGGCACTGGCGCGATCCTCCTGGAGGCGGGGTACCTCTGGGCATGGCGCGTGCTCCGCAAGCGCGGCGACCAGTGGCCCATCAGCCGTTTGATCTGGTGGACTGCGGGAAATGCCTTCCTGATGCTCGTGACCTGCACCGGCTTAGGGATGTATGCGATGGCATTGTTCGCCCCTCACATGCTCCAACACATGATGTTGACCATGCTCATCCCCGTGTGCTGGGCATTGGGCGGGCCCATGACAATCCTGTTGCGCGCCCTGCCCGCAGCAGGCCGCAACGGTATTGCAGGCCCGCGCGAATGGCTGGTGGTGTTCATCAACAACCCGTTCTCGCGCTTCCTCACGCACCCAATTGTGGCGGGCGTGCAATTCGTCGTGGGCTTCTACTGGCTGTATCTGTCCAACCTGTTCGACGTCATCGGGTCGGAGCACGCGGGCCACTTGTTCATGATCATTCACTTCCTGATCTCGGGCTACATCTTCTATTGGGTGATCATCGGTGTGGATGCTGCGCCTCGAAACGTCTCGCCGTTTACCAAGATGCTGACACTGATGGCCGTCGTTGTCTTCCACGCATGGTTCGGCATCGCGATGATGCAGATGTCCACCCCACTGAATGAGGAGTTCTACCGCTCGCTGGATTTCCCGTTCCCCATCGACTTCATGGAGCAACAGCACACCGGGGGCGGCATCGCGTGGGGGTTGGGTGAAATCCCACTCATCCTGGTCACTCTTGCCCACGGTGTGCAGTGGTTGCGTACCGATCGCCGCGAAGCTGCGCGCCACGACCGGAAGGAGGCGCGCACTGGCGATGAAGAGCTTGAGGCATACAACGCGATGCTCGCGGGCCTCGCACGCGGAGAGAAGTCCCAGGAGGAGCAGGACTATTACTCCGGGAACTACCAGGCCAATGATGTCCAAGGGGCCCTGCACACGGAGCGCTACAAGCGGGAGCACCGACCGCGCCGGGACTAGTGCCCAGGGGTCCTAGCCGCGCCAAGCTGGGGGGAGCCGCGCCAAGCTGGGTCCCGGGGCACCACCGCCTTTTTGGGACGCCACTGTCAAGCCCACTGCTGCCTGCCTGTGAATTACTTTCCTGCCGGGCGGTACTTATACACAGGCTGGCGTCCACCTCTCACTTCACCGTCCTTTCACCTGGAACACTTCCCGGTAGCGGGCCCACCGACCCGCAGAAACATCGAGGTAGAGACAAGGGAGAGGGCAATGAGCGCGAATCTCGCGACTATTCATGTGACGGGAAACGTGGTGGATACCCCCGTGAAAAACCAGCGGAATCCGGAGCTTGTGACGTTTCGGGTGGCATCCAACCACAGCTATCGGAAGGATAGCGGCGAGTGGGTCAACGGGGACCCCATGTTTGTGACTGTGCAATGCTGGGGACGTTTGGGGAAGAACGTGCTGGTTACGCTGGCCAAAGGGATGCCCGTGATCGTGGTTGGACGGTTGTACCAAGCGTTCTGGGAAGGAACGGACGAGCAGGGTAATGACAAGAAGTTCTCGGCACTGCGCATCAAGGCGATGCACGTGGGGCCGAACCTGCTGTGGTCAACCGCGGATGTTCAGGCCGGGGTTGGTGCGAAGAAGCTGAACCACAGTGGATCCGCCGCGCCACAGGAGGTCGCTTCGGCGGGGACTGAGCCGTCTTCGCTGGCGGTAGATGCGAGCCCGGGCAGCTCATCGACTGGGGAGGATTTGGGTGCGACTTTCGTGCCATCGGCGGGGGAAGAAGATGCCTGGGTAGGTGACGGGGAGAAGGGAGCCTTGGTCGGAGCAAAGGCCAGTTAGGCTTCGAAAACGGGGGTTCGGACGAGCCCACGGGGAACCTGGCCTCGATGCGAATGGGAGTGGGGGAGCACGTACACTGGGGGAACATCACTGTTTGTACGGCGTCAACTGCTGAAAGGCTTAACAAGGTTCACCGTGGGCGAGTTCATTTACACAATGAAAAACGTGCGCAAGGCGCACGGAGACAAGGTCATCCTGGACAACGTCACTATGGCGTTTTACCCGGGTGCGAAAATCGGCGTGGTGGGGCCGAACGGCGCTGGCAAGTCCTCCATCTTGAAGATCATGGCGGGCATCGACCAGCCCTCCAATGGCGAGGCATTTTTGGACCCCGGTGCCACCGTTGGCATTTTGATGCAGGAGCCTCCTCTCAATGAGGAGAAGACCGTTCGTGAGAACGTCGAAGAGGGAATGGGGGAAATCTTCGAGGTTAAGCAGCGGTACGAGGAAATCGCCGAAGAAATGGCGACCAATTACACCGACGAACTCATGGAGGAGATGACCAACCTCCAGGAGAAGATCGACGCTGCGGATGCATGGGAAATCGATTCCAAGATCGAGCAGGCCATGGATGCTCTGCGGTGCCCTCCGGGGGATGCCAAGGTGACGCATCTCTCGGGCGGCGAGCGTCGCCGCGTGGCGCTTGCGAAGCTGTTGCTGAGCGAGCCGGATTTGCTGCTGTTGGACGAGCCGACCAACCACCTGGACGCCGAGTCTGTCCTGTGGCTGGAGCAGCACCTCGCCAAGTACCCGGGAGCCGTGTTGGCCGTGACCCACGACCGCTACTTCCTGGATCACGTGGCCGGGTGGATCTGTGAGGTCGACCGCGGAAAGCTCTACCCCTACGAGGGCAATTACTCCACCTACCTGGACACGAAGGCCAAGCGCCTCGAAGTTGCTGGGAAGAAGGATCAGAAGCTTCAAAAGCGCCTGAAGGAAGAACTGGCTTGGGTTCGCTCTGGCGCGAAGGCTCGGCAGGCGAAAAACAAGGCTCGCCTGCAGCGTTATGAGGAAATGGCTGCCGAGGCGGAGCAGTACAAGAAGCTGGACTTCGAAGAAATTCAGATTCCAACTCCGCCGCGTCTGGGCAATCAGGTTGTCGAGGTTAACAACCTGACGAAGGGCTTTGATGGCCGCACCCTGATCAAAGATTTGTCCTTCACCCTTCCCCGCAACGGCATTGTGGGTGTGATCGGCCCAAACGGTGTGGGTAAGACCACGCTCTTCAAGACCATCGTCGGGCTTGAGGAGCCAGATTCCGGTGAGGTCAAGGTCGGCTCAACTGTCCAGTTGAGCTACGTCGACCAGAACCGCGCCAACATCGACCCCGAAAAGACCGTATGGGAAGTCGTGTCCGACGGGTTGGACTACATTGTCGTGGGCCAAAACGAGATGCCATCCCGCGCCTACCTTTCTGCCTTCGGCTTCAAGGGGCCGGATCAGCAGAAGCCATCCAAGGTGCTGTCCGGTGGTGAGCGCAATCGCCTTAACTTGGCGCTGACCCTCAAGCAGGGCGGAAACCTGATCCTCCTCGACGAGCCTACGAACGACCTGGACGTCGAGACTCTGAGCTCGTTGGAGAATGCCCTGCAGAAGTTCCCCGGTTGCGCAGTGGTCATCTCTCACGATCGCTGGTTCCTGGACCGTACCTGCACCCACATTCTGGCTTGGGAAGGCAACGTAGCCGAGGGGCAGTGGTACTGGTTCGAAGGCAACTTTGAGGACTATAACAAGAACAAGGTCGATCGTCTCGGACCCGAGGCCGCTCGCCCGCACCGCGTCACCCACCGCAAGCTGACGCGTTAAGGTCAGTGCCTCGGCTTCTGCGCAAGGGATTCGCGCGCGTCGCCCCGGAGTGCCGAAATTAATTCGGCACCCGGGGCATTTTTGTTGGCATCGATGGTCCGCAGGTTGCGCCACCTCCACTAGTGCTTTGTATTGGGGAACAAAAGCTATATGGTGTTTTCGGGACTGCCCACGTGGTGACCACGCACGAAATCCACCCACAACTATCACTCAGGAAGGGACGGCCAGAAGACATGTCATTCGTTGATCACGAACCCACTGGCACTCGGTGGCACACGTGTCATCGGGAACTACGTTGGACCGATTTCGACCAATACCAGCACGTCAACAACGCGAAATACCTAGAGTTTGCGCAGGATGCCCGGATGGTCTTCCTCAAAGATGTTTTGCAGGAAATGGACATTGCCGTCCCACCCTTTTTCGTTCGCCACACCACGATCGACTATCCCCGGCCGCTGAGCCCAGGGGAGTCCGAAGTCGCCGTCGGCACGTTCGTCACGCACGTCGGCACCAAATCTTGCACGATGCGACAGGAGATTAAAGACTCGATCGGCCGCCTCGCCTGCACGGTGGACACCGTGATGGTCGGTGTGGACATGATGAGCGGCAAGTCTCGCCCCTGGTCCGAGCAGGACATTGACCATCTCAACCTGTTCTTCATCCCAGTTCCGGAGGACCATGAATCTGGAGTGAGCGTGGTCGATCCCCATCAGAGCAAGGTGAACACCAAGGCCTAAACTGGGGTCCATGACCTCCACTAACTTCTCCTTTGCTGGGGCTCCCACCGCCACCTTGCGCGCCGCAGGTCCCGGGGGGTTATTGCAGACGCCACCGCCTCACCTCACCGCAGCCCTTCGCCAATTGCAGACTCTCGCGGGCCGGGCGCTCAACATGGATGATGGGTCGATGGTGAGGTTGGAAAACTTCAAAGGGGAAGAGACAGCGACTGGCTCGACTGCCACTCCGGCAGTGAATGCGTACGTGTCCACTCCACTGGGGTGCATCATCTCGAGGCGATTGCCGTCAGCCCACGTGGAGCCCGATCGCTCAGTGGTGCTGTCGAAAGCTGTGGTGGATGCGGTGGCGTCCACAAAATCCTCCTCATCCGACAGTGAGTGGGCCTTGGACCTGGGGGAGACGGTGGACCTGATGTGGCGGGGGACGTTGCCGCCCCGCGGTGGGTACCAGGTGATGGACACGATTCCGGGCGCGACGCTGCGCGAGCTGCATGAACAGATGGGACGCGAGAACACGGCCCATTCCGGTCCGGCAGGAATCGCGCGGTCACTGCTGGATCAGCACATCCTCACCATCGAGGCGGGAGACCAGCCGGCAGTGGTGATCGACGGGCGCATGCTCGCCGCACTGGGTGGGTCGGGAATCATCACGCAGCCGAAGCGGGAGGACCTGCGAGACTTTGATCATGTGCGCGTAAGCACCAGCGGCTCGTGGATCCGGATTGATGCCTTGTTTGGCACGCTGTACGCGCCGCGACCCGGAGGCTTGGCCCGAGTACCGTGAGCCACCCGGCGCGACGGGCGGTCGGTACACCGTGCCTCGGAGGCAGGACCAACGGGGCCGTTAGGCCTGGGGGAGGCCCTTCCCCGGGTCTGTGGGGGCATTGACGAGCATGTGGGCGACTCTCTCCATGTGATCCCACATCGCCGCGCGGTGCTCGTCAGGGAGGGTTTCCCGGTCGACTGTGTTGATGGCATTCCCCATAAGCTCCAGCCAACGATCGCGCGCAGCTTCGTCGATCGTGAACTGGTGATGCCTCATGCGCAGGCGCGGATGCCCGCGGCGGAGATTGAACTCCTCTGGGCCACCCCAGTATTGCGCGAGAAACCAGCGCAGCCGGTCCTCAGCGCCTGCTAGGTCATCCTGCGGGTACATCGGGCCCAGGATGTCATCGTGACGAACCTGCTGATAAAACTCGTGAACAATATGGCGGAAGGTTTCTTCGCCACCCACGGCCTCATAGAAAGTCGTCAACGTTAGTCCCCCTGCGCGTCCCGCGTTCGCGCTGCCGTGGAACGTGCGACACGGTCACGGCCCTCCTTCAGTGTTCGGCGCAGCCCATCCGGGGTATCGGCTGCCTCGACCAGTTCCGCAATGGCCTGGTCGGTCGAATCGCTGTGATCCCAATCCGGGTAAAGTCCGCCCAGCGTGCGAAGCGCAAGCTCGTGAGACAGCGAAGTCCACAGCGAAGGCGCGGCCTTGATGTATTTAGCGGAGAACGGGATGAGAAGGTCGTCGTGGCCGACGGTTGTCAGCCCAGCCACGCTGTGGCGCAGCCACACGTTGGAACGCTCGGAACCGTGCTGCACAATGTCCTGCCACACCTCGGACTTGGTTTCCGCGGTCGGGACAGCGGCACGGGCTTGCACTGCCAGCAACTCGCCCGCCGCGGAACCGTCCGCCTTCTCCTCGGCCGAGATCCGCTTCTCCAGCTGGGCAGGAGACTCGCCCGTCGAGCGGGCGGAAGCGGTCAGCGCGATGCTCATTAGCCACCGCAGATCCTGGTCAACGTCCAATCCTGGGGCGATGGTTGCCGCATCCTCCTCAGTCTCACCGAGCAGTCCGCGGAGAAGTTTGGCTGAGGCTGCAGAGTGCACGCATCCTGCGAAGGCCCGTGCGAAGGCGAGCTGTGCCTGACCAGAGGTTTCCTTCAGCGCCTTCGCGAACGCCTCCCGGAGCGTCGCCCATCCTTGGCCAGCCCAGGACGGATCTGCGTAGTTGTTCACTGCACTTCGTGCCTGCGCCAGAATCTGTTCCAGCACGGCCATTTCCGTCTCAGATGTTGCGCCCCGCGCAACCAATGATACGAAGTCGCGCGCCCTCATTTGAGCATTGCGTGTCATCTGCCAGGTGGCAGACCAGATCAGACTACGCACCATGGGATCGTCAATCGCCGTGATGTTCTCGGTCGCGACCTGCAGAGATTGCTCATCCAGCTCGATCATGGCGTACGTCAGATCCTGGTCATTGACCAGCACGAGCTGTCCGGCTTCCCCACCGATCAGGTCCTCGACCGTGGTTCGCTCGCCATCGATATCCACCTCGACACCGTGGACCCTTTCGACCTTGGCCTCGTCAGTTCCTGAATTTTCCACTCGGAAAATTCCCACGCCCACGCGGTGAGTGCGCTTTTCGCCAGCGCCAGGCTCAGCCCCGGTCTGCAGGATGTCGAAGGAGGTGAACTTCCCATCCTCCACAGCGAATTCCGCCTTCAGGGTGTTAATGCCCGTCGTCTTCAGCCACTTTTCGGCCCAATCCGCTGGCGGCGGGCACTTCGTCTGATTGAGCGCGCCCAGCAGGTCATCGAAGGTCGCGTTGCCCCAGGCGTGGTTCACGAAGTGGCTCCGGATCGCCGCGAGGAAGTTTTCCAGCCCCACGTAGGCTGCCAGCTGCTTCAACACACTGGCACCTTTGGCGTACGTAATCCCGTCGAAGTTGGCATCCACCTCCACGATGTCCTGCGCATTGCTAAACACCGGGTGCGTCGAAGACAGCTGGTCCTGGTTATAGGCCCATGCCTTCTCCTTGTTGCCGAAAGTGACCCACGCCGTGTTGTACTTGGTCGCCTCGGACTGGCTCATCGCTGCCGACCAAGTTGCGAAGGATTCGTTGAGCCACAGATCGTCCCACCACTCCATGGTGACCAGGTCGCCGAACCACATGTGCGCGAGCTCGTGCAGGATCGTGTCTGCGCGTCGTTCGTACTGGTAGTGGCTGGCCGCAGACCGGAACACGTACTCGTCGCGAATGGTCACGCACCCCGCGTTCTCCATCGCGCCCATGTTGTACTCCGGGCAGAACACCTGGTCGTACTTGTAGAAGGGGTAGCCCACACCGAAGTTTTCCGCGTACCAGGTAAATCCTTGTTTCGTTACCTCGAACAGCTCATCGGCGTCCAAGTGCTCTGCCAGCGACTGGCGGCAGTAGATCCCCAGCGGAACAGTCATCTCGCCAGAGGTCACCAGTCCCTTCTCCGCGGCGACCTTTGCCAGCTCCTCTTCACCTTCGTGGGTGGAAATGGTTCCGCTCCACTCATCGCGCACCTCGTGCCACGGGCCCACGCAGAAGGCGACCAGGTATGTGGAGAGCTGATAGTCCACGGTCGCCGTGTGGGTCACCGCGCCCTCGACGCCCTCCGCGTCGCTGGTGGTCACGGTGTTGTTCGTTACCAGACGCCACTTTTCCGGCGTGGTGACCGAGAAATCGTAACGTGCTTTAATATCCGGCTGGTCGAAGCAGCAAAAAACACGTTTGGCATCCGCGGTCTCGAACTGCGTATACATATAAACCTCGCCATCGACGGGGTCTTGGAATCGGTGCAGACCTTGACCAATGGTGGTGTATTCCGCCAGTCCGTCCACCTCGAGTTTGTGGGATCCCTCGGAGAGGTTGTCCAGCACAATGCCAGATGTGGCGTCATACTTCCCCTCTACGGTCGGGACCGCGGCGGACGTAATGTCCTCCCCATCTAGGGTGACCCGGTCTACTTGCGGGGCGCGGAAATCAATGAAGGTGGAACCCGAACCGGAGGAGAAAGTCACCTTGGTAGTGGAGCGATAGTGCGAATTCTCCAGGTCAGAGCCCGTTGTTAGGTCAAGGTTGACCGAGTAATGAACGTCTGAAATGAGTGACGCGCGTGCGTTCGCTTCTGTGCGATTCAGGTTAATTGAGGTCATGAAAAACACGATACGCGGTGGGTCAACGGTCGTGGCTAGAGTGGGATAGATAGTGGCGAGCGGCCCTCGCTGGAGTCAACGCAAGGAGGTTGTCATGAGCACTGGAAGTACGAACACGGGAACCACACAGGCAGGAACCACGAACGGAGAGCCCACCCCGGTGAAGGTCTACTTCGACGTGACGTGCCCCTTCGCATGGGTGACCAGCCGGTGGTTGAAGGAAGTGGAGAAGGTTCGCAACGTGGACATCACGTGGGCACCGATGAGCCTCTCCGTCCTCAACGAGGGACGGGACCTGGGGGAGAACTACAACAAGATGATGGACTTAGCCTGGGTCCCAGCGCGCCTGTCTGCTGCGGTGTGGGTGGAGTACCCAGAAAAGTTGGATGCCTACTACACCGCAGTAGGAACGAAGATCCACAATGAAAAGCGCGTGGATGAGGAGAATCCCACTGGATACAAGGATCTGCTGGTGGAGGCGCTGGAGGAGGTGGGGCTGCCTGCTGACCTGCTGGACGCGGCTGAGAAAAAGCAAGGGGAAGAGGGCAGCTACGAGCCTCAGCTGCGCAAGTCCCACGAAGAGGGCATCAGCTTGGTGGGTAATGAGGTAGGAACCCCGGTGGTCAAGCTGGGGGACCGGGCCTTCTTCGGTCCGGTGCTCACCCGGATTCCGCAGGGCGAGCAGGCCGGTCAGCTGTTCGACGCGGCGGTGACGTTGGGGCTGTACCCCCATTTCTTTGAGCTCAAGAGGAGCCGGACGGAATCCCCCGAGGCCGTCGCCGCAGAAAGCGACCGGGACTGATGCGCGTCGCGCTGTTTGCCACCTGCATCGTGGACACAATGTACCCAGAAGTCGCTGCGGCGACTGTGGGGATATTGGAACGGCTGGGGCATCAGGTCATCTTCCCTGAGGGGCAAGCCTGCTGTGGGCAGATGCACATCAACTCGGGGAAGTTTAAGAGCGCGTACCCGATCGTTCGCAATCATGTTCGCGCCTTTGAGTCGGAGAGCTGGGACTATGCGGTCGCACCGAGCGGTTCGTGCGTAGCTTCCTTGGGGCACCAACATCCGATGATTGCCGAATACAACGAGGACGATGAACTATCGCGCCGGGCGACGCAGATCGCGGATCGTACGTATGAGCTGTGCCAGTTCCTGACCGATGTGTGCGGGGTGACAGATGCGGCACGGGAACTGGGTAGCTACTTCCCCCACTCGGTGGCCTATCACCCATCGTGCCACGGCATGAGGCTATTGCGACTGGGTGATCGGCAGCGGAGCCTCCTGGAGACTGTCGAGGGATTGGAGCTCCGGAAGATTGAGCACGAAGATATCTGCTGTGGCTTTGGAGGGACATTTTCCGTAAAAAATCCGCAGGTGTCGGGCGCGATGTTGGGGGACAAGGCGGAGGCGATCATCTCAACTGGCGCCTCCGCCTGCTCGGGTGGTGACGTGAGTTGCCTGATGCACATTGGCGGCGGCCTGTCACGTACGCACCGACTCGTTCCGGGGGAGGGCGAGGTTCCCGCGACCGTTCACCTAGCGAGGATCCTGGCTTCGACCAGGGACAATCCGCTCGACTTAGACAGCCAGGGAGTCAATGTGACGGGAGGTACGCTGCGATGAATCGGGTGAAGTCCAGGACTCCCGTGAATGGCGGGCCAGATTCTGCAATGAACGATGCTGCAATGAACACTGTCAGGAAAAAGCACGGCAACGTGACAATGCTGGGGCTGCCCACGGTGCCGGGGCGGGGCAACCTGGTGGAATCGCACCCTTTTCCTGAGGTCGCAGAACACGAGCTGGGCAACGTTCAGATGCGCAGCAATCTGCAGAAGGCGACGACCACGATCCGGGCGAAGCGAGCCGCGCGCGTATCCGAAACTCCGGACTGGGAGGGTCTTCGAGATGCGGGCTCAGCCATTAAACGACACGTCATGACAAATCTTCCCGAACTGCTTGAACAGTTCGAGGAGGCCTTTACCGCCCGCGGTGGGCACGTGCATTGGGCTCGCGATGCCGAGGAAGCCAATGAGATCGTCTCTGATCTCGTCGCGCAGCACGCGCCCATTCAAGCCAATGGGCGCCGGGAAGTCATCAAGGTGAAGTCCATGGCCACCCAGGAGATCGGCCTGAACGAATTCCTGGAGGAAAACGGCGTGGACGCCATCGAGACCGATCTGGCTGAGCTGATCGTTCAGCTCGGAGGAGACAGGCCATCTCATATTCTCGTTCCGGCGATCCATCGCAATCGTGAGCAGATCCGTTCCATTTTCCTCAACGGGATGGATGACGTGGATCCAGATTTATCGAGCGATCCAGAGAAGCTTGCGGAAGCTAGTCGAAAGCATCTGCGCCGTAAGTTCCTGGACACCAAGGTCGCCGTGTCCGGTGCCAACTTCGGAATCGCCGAAACGGGCACCCTTTCGGTCGTGGAATCGGAGGGCAACGGCCGCATGTGCGTCACGCTGCCGGAGACCTTGATCACCGTCATGGGAATCGAAAAGCTGTTGCCGACCTTCCAAGACCTCGAGGTGTTCATGCAGTTACTGCCGAAATCCTCCACCGGGGAACGCATGAACCCATACTCCAGTTTTTGGACGGGAGTCGCAGAGGGAGACGGACCGCAGAACATGCACGTCGTCCTGCTGGATAACGGGCGCACCCGCGCTTTGGCAGACCCCGACGGTCGCGAGGCACTGCACTGTATTCGCTGCTCGGCCTGCATGAACGTGTGCCCCGTCTATGAGCGCACTGGCGGGCATGCCTACGGCTCGGTGTATCCGGGCCCCATTGGGGCCATACTTACCCCGCTGCTCACCGGGGTGGACGAATCTGAGAATGGCTCCTTGCCCTATGCGTCATCGCTATGTGGTTCGTGTTACGACGCGTGCCCGGTCAAGATCAATATTCCGGAAATGCTCACCCGGCTTCGTGCCCAGGACCAGGAGGTCAATCACTCTGGTCTGCCGACGTCACAGCTCGATGTGGCGCTCGCCGGTGCACAGTGGCTGATGAGCGACGGCCGTCGCTTTAGCAAGACAGGTCTCGGGCTTCCGGTAGCTCACCTTCTGTCGCCTCAGGCGGGAATGTGGGGCCTGCCCGGGGTCGCGGGCAAGTGGACAGACTATCGGGATATTCCGCAGCCACCGAAGGCAAGCTTCCGTTCGTGGTGGAAGGGGCATCGCGGCGGCGACACTGATCAGCGAAGTGACGATCACCCCGAAAATCGGGAGCCAGGTGAGGATTAGGATGAATTCGACTTCACACTCTTCGGGCGCAAAGGACGAGATCCTGGCTCGAATTCGCAGCTCGCTGGGGCGCACGGAAGAAAAACCGCGCTCCGCCGACGCCGTCGCGCAAGACTACCGCCAGGTTCCTCGCCATTACCGTCGCACTGCAGGCCGACCCGACGGCGGTGCCCAGAGCGAGCCCGGTGAGGGGGTAGGTCCCCACGGTGGGAGTGGGCACGAGGATACCGCCGGGGTCGTGGACGTTTTTGTTGACCGCCTTCTCGATTATGACGCCACCGTGAAGCGCGTACCTTCCTCGGAGGTTCCAGGTGCCATTGCGGAGTTCCTCGCTGCAGGGGGTGGATGCTCAGGAGTTGAACGCGATGGTGAACCTTCAGGCGCTGATTCATCCCGCGGGGCTGATTCATCCCGCGGGGCGGGGAATCAGACAATCGTGGTGCCGGAAGAACTCCCAGAGGCATGGTTGTCCGACGTGCAATCGAGCATTGTGCGGGACAGTACCGAGAATCCGGTGACCGTGGATGAACTGACCACAGTTGACGCAGTTGTCACCGGCTCAGAAGTTGCCGTTGCAGATACCGGAACGATTGTGTTGGCTGGTGCAGCCTCTGGCCGTCGAGCAATCACCCTTGTTCCAGATCACCATGTGGTCGTCGTGCGAGTAGAAGACGTCGTGTCTCTCGTGCCCGAGGCAATCCAGCGCCTCGTGGATAGGGGCCTGGCCTCCACTCCCGTCACGATGGTTTCCGGACCGAGTGCGACGGTGGACATTGAATTGATTCGTGTGCAGGGCGTCCATGGCCCCCGCACGCTGGACGTGGTGTTGGTTTCTGAATAAAACCGGAGCGTCACTCTGCATACATCGGACTGCAGACCAGCATGTGCGAGCCACGCGTGCGATACACTGACCGACATGCGTATTTACCTTGGCGCGGACCACGCCGGATTCGACATGAAGAACGTCATCGCAGATCACCTCAAGAGCAAGGGTGTGGAGGTTGTCGATTGCGGCGCCCACGCTTTCGACCCTGAGGATGACTATCCAGCGTTCTGCATTGAGGCAGCTCGTCGAACTGTGGAAGACGAGGGATCCCTTGGGATCGTGCTGGGGGGATCCGGCAACGGTGAGCAGATTGCGGCCAACAAAGTGCCGGGTGCACGGTGCGCCCTCGCATGGTCCGTGGAGACTGCCAAGTTGGCCAGGGAGCACAACAACGCTCAGTTAATTGGTATTGGTGGGCGCATGCACTCCGAGGAGGAAGCGCTGGCCATCGTGGATGCATTTATCGAGCAGAAGTGGAGCGAAGCGGAGCGTCACCAGCGCCGCATCGACATCTTGGCCGAGTACGAACGTACTCATGAGGCACCTGCGCTGCCAGGAAAGTAGAACTACTTCCGATCTTTCTGCCACTGCTTGACTTCTTCGGCATCCCACAGTGTCAGGCCGTGGTGCTTGGCGACAGGCTTGGGGGCGCGGCCTCGCCCGGCGTAGCTCGTGAATGTTCCGCGGGCAGTGTGAGAGAAGTCAGCGCATTCCGAAGCTGTCCAGAGCTCGTTGCCTGACTCACGATCAATGATCATGGGCTTCATGGCGCCCACTCTACGGAAAACGCGGGGAAGAGCGGCGGGCTACGCGATGCGCGCTGCAGTCAAGCGCAGGGTCTGAGCCATTTCTTAGGTTAGGGGTACTGTGGCGGAGGTCCGTTTCTCATAATCCAATGACCTGAGAGAAAGTGACCACGAATCATGGCTAAGAAATTCGCTCATCAAATCGTAGAGGCTCTCGAAAATCAAGGTGTAACCCGCATGTTTGGCATCGTGGGAGACAGCCTCAATCCGATCGTCGATGCGGTCAAGAGCAGCTCGATCGAATGGGTTCACGTTCGAAATGAAGAGGCGGCAGCCTTCGCCGCTGGCGCGCACTCGCTAGTGACGGGCGAGCTGGCGGTTTGCGCTGGATCGTGTGGCCCTGGTAACACCCACCTGATTCAAGGGCTTTACGATTCTCATCGCAACGGCGCCAGCGTCCTTGCGATCGCAAGCCACATCCCTAGCCACTTCATTGGGTCTCACTATTTCCAGGAGACTCACCCCACCGACCTCTTCCAGGAGTGCTCCGACTACTGCGAGATGGTCAATTCCGCCCGGCAGGGCGCGACTATTCTCCACCACGCTATCCAGTCCGCAGTGGCCAACCACAGCGTCTCCGTGCTCGTCGTGCCTGGCGATATCCCGGGGGATGAGGCTGTGGAAACCCCGGCGTTGGCGTCCAAAATTGCCTCCGGGAACCCCAGCGTGCACCCTGATCCGGAAAGCTTGGACCGGTTGGCGGACGCGATTAACGACGCAGACAAGGTGACGATCTTCGGCGGCGCGGGCTGCAAGAACGCGCGCGACGAGGTCTTCGCCCTAGCGGAGAAGATTAAGGCCCCGGTGGGGCATGCATACGGTGGCAAGGAATACCTGCAATACGACAACCCCTACGACGTGGGTATGTCGGGGCTACTGGGCTACGGCGCCTGCAACGAGGCGTGGGATGAAGCAGACCTGCTGGTGATGCTCGGTACAGATTTCCCGTTTTCGGAATTCCTCCCGAGGGATACGAAGACGGCCCAGGTGGATATCAAGGGTCAGAACATTGGTCGGCGCACCGCGGTGGAGATCCCCGTGATCGGTGACGTGAAGAGCACCATTGAATTGCTGCTGCCCAAGCTCAAGGAAAAGAAGAACCGCAAGTTCCTCGATGAGATGCTGAAGCGCCAGGAAAAGTCGCTTCGCCACGTGGTGGAGGCTTACACGGGCGACCACCATCAGCACACCCCGATTCACCCCGAGTACCTCACCGACATTCTGGATTCCGTGGCGGACGAGGACGCGATCTTCACCGCCGACACGGGTATGTGCAACGTGTGGCACGCGCGGTATGTCAACCCGACGGGTAAGCGTCAGCTGATTGGTTCGTTGCGGCATGGCACGATGGCGAACTCCCTGCCGCATGCGATCGGTGCGAAGTTTGCAGCTCCCGACCGCCAAGTTGTCGCGATGTGCGGTGACGGTGGGCTCGGGATGCTCATGGGTGAGCTGCTGACGCTGAAGCTGCACGACCTGCCGGTCAAGGCGATCGTGTACAACAACTCCACGCTGGGCATGGTCAAGCTGGAGATGTTGGTGGCGGGACAGCCCGACTTCGGGACCGATCACACCGAGGTGAATTATGCTGCGATCGCCGAGGGCGTGGGGCTGAAGGCCTTCCGAGTGGAGAAGCCGGAAGACATCGAGCCCACGCTACGGGAAGCCTTGGCCTATGACGGGCCATGTGTGGTGGACGTGGTCACCGATCCGAACGCGCTGTCTATCCCGCCGGAGATCTCGCTGGAGCAGGTCGCTGGATTTACTCGTGCGGCCACCCGGACCGTCCTGGAAGGCGGTGTGGGCAAGATGCTGGGCATGGCGAAGTCCAACCTGAAGAACGTCCCGCAGCCTTCCGCATTCAAGCTATTTGGCAAATAAAGGCGCTCCCAGCGGGCGGTTTGCAATGCCCGGCGAGGCATCGTGTATGCTGACTCTCCGAAGCCGATGCTGATTCAGCGTTCGGTCTCTTCGGAGACGTTGGAGCAGGCATGGCTGACCGTGGGAATGTCGTATAGTGGCTAATACCTCAGCCTTCCAAGCTGAAGACGCGGGTTCGATTCCCGTCATTCCCTCCACATAAGAACGAAGGGCAAGCCTGAGTGGCTTGCCCTTTTTCTTATGTCTGCCTGTGGGTGGTGAGCCGCTATAGCGAGCCCAGGCTGCCACCCATACGCGACGGTGCGGGAGCAGGAGGCACCTCGGGTAGCGGCGGGTTCTGCTCCTCAGGGGGAAGAGTTGGATCGTCGACCGCGGGCTTCTCATCCGGCTTGGTCTCAGCGGAGCCACCTGGCTGGGTCGCTTCTTCAGGATCACTGAGTGCTCTGACCAAGCGATCGGCGGTGGCCTGGGCAGTTTGGCGGGTACGCAAAGTGGCGGACAGTTCCAACTGCATAGCGGGGTGGCCCAGCAGGTGCATGTAGTTCGTATCGGTGTATGCCGCGCTACCGGAGAATTGCTGATTCACCTCCATGTTCGGGAACTCCTTGAACAGCCCCGTAATATAGCGATTCTCAGTTGGGTACGCCTTGGAACCGGTGCCCAACTGCGCCTCGGTGGGGGTCGCTTTCATGCCATGAAGGCTGATTCCCGTGACCTCCTTAGGGAGACCGTCGAGGATCCGCTTGAATTCATCGTTGCGGGTGCCCCAGTTTTCGCTCCAGTCGGTAATCGGGCCGGTGGGCGCCAGGAAGCTGGCCCCAAGACGATTTGCGACTTCTTCGCCGATGCCGCCGGTATAAATGTCCGCGACCTTCGGGGCGCCGCCCCGCCAGTGCTTCACGGCGTGGGGAGCAATGATGATCAAGTTGGACGTAGCCGTGCGATCAATGAACTTCACGGAATCGGCGGGCCCTGCGCCGTATGTCTTGTTTGCGGCGTATGTGGAATTGAGTTCCACCGCATCCGCGCTTGCTATCGGAGCTGCGATGGCCGACCAAGCCACGCTGGCTGCAATGCAGCTCCTATGAGCTTCTTCTGCATAGTCCATCCCTTCTTGTGATGTGGGTGAGTTCTGGTCTATTACGTGACGTTTAAACTATATTTGCTTTCTCTTTGGAACGTGAGGTGGCGATGTGTTCGGTATCCTGATGGAATCAACACCCTGGCCGCCTGTGAACGGGCAATTTGTTGAATGTGGTGCTGACACCCTATAGTTAGTTCCGCACTTGCAGGCTCGGATGAGTCCTGTCACGTGAGGCCCGGGATATGGCGCAGTTTGGTAGCGCACTCGCTTTGGGAGCGAGGGGTCGTGGGTTCAAATCCCGCTATCCCGACCATCAAGGCCCGAATCGCGCTGGCGATTCGGGCCTTTCGTTATGCCGCAAGGAGACATGGCGAAGCGAGCGCAGTGTGGCGACAAGGTCGGTCGCCAGGTTCTTTCGCATGCACCGCACCTCGACGCCACCGAGGGGAGGGGTCAGCCAGTGGCGTCCAGAAAAGAAACCGGGGGCACCGTACACCCAGCTGAGGGGAACCGATAAACTTGGCGACTGTCCACCGTTGACGCGTGCCCGCGCACCGAGCGCGGGCATAAAGAATGCGCGCGTCACCCAATGAATTTACAGGAGAGTGCACCCGTGAAGAGCTCTGTGGAGAATCTGAGCGCCACCCGCACCAAGATCACCGTCGAGGTACCCTTCGAGGAGCTCAAGCCGGAGTTCGACAAGGCGTTCGCCTCCCTGGCCCAGCAGGTCAACATGCCGGGATTCCGCAAGGGCAAGGTTCCGCCCAAGATTTTGGAAGCCCGTCTGGGACGAGGCGTGATCTTGGATCAGGTCATCAACGAGATGCTGCCGTCCCGCTACAGCCAGGCTGTCGATGAACACGACGTAAAGGCACTCGGCCAGCCCGATATCGATATCGCCGAGCTCGAAGACGGCAAGCACGTCACGTTCACCGCCGAGGTCGACGTCCGTCCGGAGATCGACGTTCCGAATTTCGCGGACATCGCCGTCGAAGTCGATCCAGTCGAGGCCGATGACGAGGCTGTCTCCAAGGAGTTGGAGAACCTGCAGGCCCGCTTCGGCACCCTGAAGCCCGTTGAGCGCAAGGTCAAGAAGGGCGACTTCGTCTCCATCGACTTGTCAGCCACCGTCGACGGCGAAGCTGTCGAGGAGGCGACGACCGAGGGGCTGTCCCACGAGGTCGGCAATGACTCCCTGATTGAGGGGCTGGACGATGCCCTGATCGGCATGAAGGAAGGCGAGGACAAGTCCTTCACCTCCAAGCTCGCTGCGGGTGAGCACAAGGGCGAAGAGGCCGAGGTCACCGTGAAGGTCCAGTCCGTCAAGGAGCGTGAGCTGCCCGATCTGAACGACGACTTCGCTCAGCTGGCATCCGAGTTCGACACGATCGACGAACTGCGCAACTCCCTGAAGGAACAGGTCGAGGAGCAGCTGAAGAACGGTCAGGCTGGCCAGATCCGGGACAAGGTCCTGGCTGCCGCGCTGGAGAAGACCGAGGTTCCGCTGCCTGAGGCCATCGTCAAGGAGCAGGTCCAGGGCCAGATCCAGCAGCTGATCCAGCAGTTTGGCGGCGACGAAAAGGTCTTTGAGTCCATGCTCGCTGCGCAGGACCTCACTCGCGAGAAGTTCGAGGAGGATGCCCGCGAGTCCGCTGAGGATTCCGTGCGCACCCAGCTGTTCCTGGATGCTCTGGCTGACATTGAGCAGCCCAACGTCTCCCAGGATGAGCTGATGGACCACATCGCCTTCACTGCCCAGCAGTACGGGATGGACCCGAACCAGTTCATCATGCAGCTGCAGCAGGCCGGTCAGCTCGGCTCCCTGTTCGCTGATGTTCGCCGGGGTAAGGCGTTGGCGATGAACATTGCCAAGACCTCCGTAAAGGACTCTAAGGGCAATGAGGTTGACCCGAAGCAGTTCTTCGGCGTGGACGAGGCCGACAATGCCGGCAGCGAGGATGAGAACAGCGCTGAAGGCGAGGACAAGGGTGACGCGAAGGCCGCCGACAAGTCCACGGCCGGCAAGTCCACTGCCAAGAAGTCCTCTACGAAGAAGACGACAGCTAAGAAGTCGACGGCCAAGAAGTCCACCGCGAAGAAGGATTCGGAGAAGGCCGACGGCAAGAAGGCTGAGGAGAAGAAGTCCCCAGCCAAGAAGTCCACAAAGAAGAAGTCCGAGAAGGACTCCAAGGACGAATCCGACAAGTAGTCCGAGATCTCTTCGCGTCAACGCCCGCACGCACTGGACGTGTGCCGTGGGCGCTGCGTGGGAGGGGTCAGTTGGGGACGCCACTGCACATCGTGAGGCAGTGGCGTCCCCTTTTGGGATTATTGCCCACCCCACCGATTGGATATCGTGCGCTGACAGCGAACATGGCCCGGTGGCGTCCCACTCTGCAGAGGGCAGGTACTACGCTGGGGACAACAAATTGACGACCGACCGAGGAGCGACATGAGCACTCTTTCGAGCACTCACATGTCCGGCGAATCCGCTGGGCTGAACCTGAACGACTCCGTTTTCGAGCGTCTGCTGAAGGAGCGCATTATTTTCCTCGGCAGCCAGGTCGATGACGAGATCGCTAACAAGCTGTGCGCTCAGATCCTGCTGCTGTCCGCAGAGGATCCCACGCAGGACATTTCCCTGTACATCAACTCGCCTGGCGGGTCAGTGACTGCTGGCATGGCGATTTTCGACACCATGCAGTACGCGCCATGTGACATTGCCACCTATGGAATGGGCCTGGCCGCAT
This sequence comes from Corynebacterium falsenii, assembly GCA_001054945.1. Classification (GTDB taxonomy): domain Bacteria; phylum Actinomycetota; class Actinomycetes; order Mycobacteriales; family Mycobacteriaceae; genus Corynebacterium; species Corynebacterium falsenii_A. The sequence goes on from JVKJ01000001.1 coordinate 174,085, forward strand.
CCATGGGCCAGTTCCTGCTTTCCGCCGGCACGAAGGGCAAGCGTTACGCGCTGCCACACGCCCGGATCATGATGCACCAGCCAAGTGCCGGTGTGGGTGGCACCGCCGCAGATATCGCCATTCAAGCCGAGCAGTTCAACCTGACGAAGCGGGAGATGGCTCAGCTGATTTCGGAGTTTACGGGCCAGTCCATTGAGCAGATCACCAAGGACTCCGACCGCGATCGGTGGTTCACGGCGCAGCAGGCGCTGGAATACGGATTTGTTGATCACGTCATCACCTCTGCGAAGGAGAAATAAGCATGCAGATGCCAGAAATGCGCTACATCCTGCCATCGTTCGTGGAGCACTCCAGCTTTGGCGCGAAGGAATCGAACCCTTATAACAAGCTCTTCGAAGAGCGCATCATCTTCCTGGGAACTCAGGTGGACGATGCCTCTGCCAACGACATCATGGCTCAGCTCCTCGTTCTCGAGGGGCTGGATCCGGACCGCGACATCACGATGTACATCAATTCCCCCGGCGGGTCCTTCACCTCCCTGATGGCGATCTACGACACGATGCAGTACGTCCGACCGGACGTACAGACCGTTTGCCTTGGACAAGCTGCTTCTGCCGCAGCCATCCTCCTTGCCGCAGGCACCCCCGGCAAGCGCGCTGCACTGCCTAATGCCCGCGTGCTGATGCACCAGCCCGCCACCGGTGGTGTGCAGGGGCAGGTGTCGGATCTCGAGATCCAGGCCAAGGAAATCGAGCGCATGCGCACGCTCATGGAGACCACCCTGGCGCGCCACACCGGTAAGAGCGCCGAGCAGATTCGCATCGATACCGACCGCGATAAGATCCTCACCGCCGAGGAAGCGGTTGAATACGGAGTGATCGATCAGGTCTTCGAATATCGCAAGCTCTCTGCTCAGAAGTAACAACCGCACTTTGTGCCGGGCGACCTGAGGTTTCACCTCCGCAGTTCGCTCGAAACCATGGCGACACGGCCGAGCCTCCTTGAGGCTCGGCCGTTGGTGCTCCGAGTATCCTTGGGGCATCGATCTGACGGTGCGCTGCGAAGTTATGCGCGCCCCCTAGAGGCGACTACGGTCATCTCTACCTCTCAAGCCAACCTAGTCAGAAAGCTACGTGCCTTACATGCCAGAAAGCGCCGAACTGCTGAAGTGCTCCTTCTGCGGCAAAAGCCAGAAGCAGGTCCGCAAGCTCATCGCCGGGCCTGGGGTCTATATCTGCGATGAATGCATTGAGCTATGCAATGAGATCATCGAAGAGGAAAACATTAATGCCGGCGCCCAATCGGAGTCGGGAAACCAGCTGCCCACCCCGGCATCCATCGCGAAGTTCCTCGATACCTATGTGATCGGCCAGGATGATGCCAAGCGCACGCTGGCCGTGGCGGTCTACAACCACTACAAGCGCATTGAAGCGGAGAAGACTGCTTCCGGTGCCTCCGCGGATGAGGAGGTGGAGCTGGCGAAGTCCAACATTCTGATGTTGGGTCCCACCGGCTCGGGAAAAACCTACCTCGCCCAGTCACTGGCTCGCATGCTCGATGTCCCCTTCGCCATTGCGGACGCCACCAGCTTGACCGAGGCCGGCTATGTCGGTGAGGACGTGGAAAACATCCTGCTCAAGTTGCTTCAGAGTGCGGATTTCGACGTAGAGAAAGCCCAGCGCGGCATCATCTATGTCGATGAGGTGGACAAGATCACGCGGAAGTCGGAAAATCCCTCCATTACTCGCGATGTCTCCGGCGAGGGTGTGCAGCAAGCTTTGCTCAAGATCTTGGAGGGCACCGTAGCCTCCGTGCCCCCGCAGGGTGGCCGGAAGCACCCCAACCAGGAGTTCATCCAATTCGACACCAAGAACGTCCTGTTCGTTGTGGCCGGCGCCTTCGCTGGCTTGGAGAAGGTGATCAGCGATCGCCGTGGAAAGAAAGGTCTCGGTTTCGGAGCCGAAGTCACCGGCAAATCCGATGAAGAGCCGAACCCATTCCAGTTCGTTGAGCCCGAAGACCTGGTGAAGTTCGGGTTGATCCCGGAGCTCATCGGCCGCCTGCCGGTGATCACCCACGTCGGGCATCTGGACGAGGAAGCTCTGGTGAAGATCCTGACTGAGCCGAAGAACTCCCTGGTCCGCCAGTACCAGCGGCTGTTTGACATGGATGGTGTGCGCTTGACATTTGAGGATGGCGCGCTTCGCGAGATCGCTCAGCAAGCTCTCGTGCGGGAGACCGGAGCCCGCGGGCTTCGCTCCATTATGGAGAGCATCCTGCTTCCCATCATGTTCTCCATCCCGGAGGACGAAGAAACAGGTGAGGTCATCATCACCGCCGGCACCGCTGCGGGGACGGAGGAACCCACGCTGCGGACCGTCGACGAGGTCGCAGCGCGCGACCAGAAGTCCGCTTAAGGATTTCGCTCAGAGCCCTGGGAAGGACGGCCCATCCATGCCGTCCCCTTCCTCCGGCTCGCCCAATTCAGCGGAATACAGGCTGGCCGCCACGGAACCGCCGACTACCGGGGTAGGGGAAGAGTGCGTATAGGAGGAGCCTTGCGTGGTGGGCATCACCGTGGTCAGGAAGGACAGCACCGTATCGCAGGCCAACTTCTCCAGCCCACGGACATTCTCACCGTCGGAGATGTTCATGCCGTACAGCACGTGGAACGCGCGCCCTTGGGTCACAGAAAAACCGCACAAGGCCAGCACCAGTGCGTACAGGTCTTCTGCGGACACGCCATTGCGGAATACTCCCATGTCTTGCCCGCGCATGAGGATGCGGTCTAGCTGCAGAATCACCGGCGAAGGTTCCAGCACATCCGCCCGCTGGGAGACCCGCGCCGTCCCAAACATGTTCTCGCTCACCACAAATCGCACCGCGGCAGGGTGGGCCTGAAACCGCCGAAAAGTCTGCCGGACCAGATCAGTCACAGCGTCTGCGGGAACCCTCGATTCACAAGTTTCACATTCCGAACCACAGCGCGCTTCACCTTTCCACAGCAATGACCAGGAATACCGCAGCGCCTCCTCGTACAGTTCTTCCGCCGAATCCAATGGCGGGGTTGTCGTCGAGATGGCCGCGCACTGAGCAATGTGTTTCCGCTGGTGCTCATCAAGTTGGACGCCACTGCGTGCCAATAGTGGAAGCGCGGCGTCCAACATGTGGCAATAGGCCTCCGCGCTGAGCCCCCACCGATAGAAGCTCTCGGGCAGCCGGCCCTCATCGGGATGCGCGGGAGCTGGATAGTCGGAGGCGTCGGGGGAATTAGTCACGGTCTCGATGCTAACCCGCGAACGCGCGCGTTAAGGCATATGGTGGGAACCGAAGGGGCAAGTGTGCCTTGCCATCAAGACTGTGATCGCTCAAAAGGAAAGAAAAGGACCATGAACGACGAGCAGATGGCGTCCCAAAACTCGAACAATTCACCAGTGACCGTGACCATTACGGGGGCCGGCGGGCAGATCGGTTACAGCTTGCTGTTCCGGCTGGCCACGGGGGAGGTCTTCGGGCAGCGGCCAGTGAACCTGCGGCTGCTGGAGATCCCCGAGGGTGCGAAGACCGCGGAAGGCGTGGCGCTTGAACTGAGCGACTGCGCGTTCCCTTGGGTGCGCGAGGTGAGCGTCCACACTGATCCGCGTGAGGGCTTTGCGGGGGCGAACGCGGTGTTCCTCGTTGGAGCAAAACCTCGTAAGGAGGGCGAAGAGCGCGGACCTATTGGCCGCAAATGGTGCCATTTTCGGGCCCCAAGGAGAGGCAATCAACGAGGTCGCGGCCGAGGACGTACGGGTGGTCGTAGTGGGGAACCCTGCAAATACCAACGCTGCGATTGTGGCAGCTCACGCACCCCGCCTGAAGAAGAATCAGATCACGGCAATGACCCGCCTCGACCACAATCGGGCGCTGGGGCAGGTCGCACAGAAGCTGGACGTGCCTGTGGGTGAGCTGCGGAAGATGACGGTCTGGGGCAATCACTCAGCAACACAGTTCCCGGACGTGGCGGAACTGGAGCTCAACGGAGAGCCGGTAGCGGACAAACTAGATAAGCAGTGGGTGACCGAGGAGTTCATCCCGCGCGTCGCTGGCCGTGGAGCGGAAATCATCAAGGTACGCGGTCATTCCTCGGCAGCCTCAGCGGCTTCTGCGGCGCTGGATCACATGAGGAATTGGGTGCAGGGAACAGCGGAGGATGACTGGGTCTCGGTCGCTCTGCCGTCAGATGGTTCCTATGGGGTACCCGAGGGAGTTGTGAGCAGCTTCCCCTGTCGCTCCGTGGGTGGCGAATGGGCCATCGTCCAGGGGCTGGAGCTGGGTTCGGACCAGCGGGAGCGCATCGCTGCCTCCGTCCGCGAGCTTCAAGATGAGCTGGATACGGTGCGAGAGGCGGGCTACCTGAGTTAGCTCCATGAGGGTTGACGGGTCAGGCCTGGGCTGGAAACCGATCGCATGCCTGGGCGCTGGCGACGGGCTGGTCATGAGTTGTCGGAGGTGTCCACTAGACTAAGACACCGTGAGTGACCAGAGCGTGAACCCAGAGCACAACCGGAAGATCGGTGCGGACCGATCGGCTAAACTTCCAGCCTCTTGGAATCCCAGCGACGTGGAGGCAGACCTCTACCAAGGTTGGGTAGACGCGGGCTATTTCACCGCTGATCCCCACAGCGACAAGCCCCCCTTCTCGATTGTGTTGCCGCCGCCGAATGTAACCGGCCAGCTGCACATGGGGCACGCGCTGGATCACACCCTGATGGATGGGCTGTCGCGCCGCAAACGAATGCAGGGCTACGAGGTGCTGTGGCTGCCCGGAGCTGATCATGCGGGCATCGCCACCCAGACAAAGGTAGAGGCGCACCTCAAGGAGACCGAGGGCAAGGATCGCTTCGACTTCGGGCGCGAGGAATTCGTGAACCGAGTGTGGGAGTGGAAAGAGCGCTACGGCGGTGTGATCACCAGCCAGATGCGAGCTATTGGCGATTCCGTGGACTGGTCCCGCGAGCGCTTCACGTTGGACGAGGAACTGCAGCGCGCCGTGCAGACAATATTCAAGGCGCTGTTCGATCGGGGCCTGATCTACCAGGCCAATCGAATGGTCAATTGGTCGCCGGTGCTGCAAACTGCGATTTCCGACATTGAAGTGGTGCACACCGAAGACGAGGGCGAACTGGTCTCGATTCGCTATGGCTCCCTGAACGATGACGAACCGCACGTCATTGTGGCCACGACCCGTGTGGAGACCATGTTGGGCGATGTGGCAGTGGCTGTTCACCCCGACGACGAGCGATACACTGACATGGTGGGGACCACGCTGCCGCACCCATTCCTGGACGATCGGCAGATGGTGATCGTGGCAGACGATTACGTGGATCCGGAATTCGGTACCGGCGCCGTGAAGATCACCCCGGCTCACGACCCGAATGACTTCGCATTGGGGCAACGCCACGACCTGCCGATGCCTGTCGTAATGGACGAGACCGGGCACATCGCGGACACCGGGACCGAGTTCGACGGGATGGAACGCTTCGAGGCGCGCGAGAAGATCCGGCTTGCGCTCGAGGAGCAGGGGCGAATAGTGGAACGAAAGTTCCCCTACGTGCACTCTGTGGGACACTCCGAGCGCTCCGGTGAGGCTATTGAGCCCCGGCTGTCTCTTCAGTGGTGGGTCAAGGTCGAGGAATTGGCCAAGATGGCAGGAGACGCCGTCCGCGAGGGCGACACGGTGATTCACCCCGCCTCCCAGGAACCGCGGTGGTTTGACTGGGTCGATGACATGCACGACTGGACGATTTCCCGCCAGCTCTGGTGGGGCCACCGGATTCCCATCTGGTACGGGCCTGAAGGAGAAGTGGTGTGCTGTGGCCCCGACGATGAACCCCCGACAGGGGAGGGGTGGCACCAGGACGAAGACGTTCTGGATACCTGGTTCAGCTCCGCGCTGTGGCCTTTCTCAACCATGGGATGGCCGAAGTCCACGGAGGAATTGGAAAAGTTCTACCCCACGTCCGTACTGGTCACGGGCTACGACATCCTGTTCTTCTGGGTCGCCCGCATGATGATGTTCGGCACGTTCGCGGACACGATGAACGGATCTACTCTTGGCGCCGGAAAAAATGGTGTGCCCGCCTCGGAACGGAGCGGACGGCCGCAGGTGCCATTCAAGGACATCTTCCTGCATGGTCTCGTCCGTGATGAAAAGGGTCGCAAGATGTCGAAGTCCCTGGGCAACGGTATTGATCCCATGGACTGGGTCCGCGATTACGGCGCGGACGCGCTGCGCTTCACCCTGGCCCGCGGTGCCAACCCAGGATCGGATCTACCGGTCGGTGAGGATTCTGCCCAGTCCTCCCGCAACTTCGCTACAAAGCTGTACAACGCAACGAAGTTTGCCCTCATGAACGGAGCGCAGGTCGGTGAGCTTCCCGCCCGGGAGGAACTCACGGATGCCGACCGGTGGATCCTTGATCGGCTGGAATCGACTCGTGCTCTGGTGGACGATGCACTGGACCGCTACGAGTTCTCCCTGGCCAATGAGAATCTCTACCGCTTTGCCTGGGGGGAATTCTGCGATTGGTACCTGGAGATCGCGAAGGTGCAGATTCCGCGCGACTTCAACGAGGCCACGGAAGAGGAAAAGCAGCGGGGCATCACTACCCAGCTGGTGCTCGGCCGGGTACTGGATACCGTACTGCGCCAACTGCACCCAGCCATGCCATTCGTCACAGAGGTCCTGTGGAAGGCTCTCACAGAAGGCGTGGAGGGCTACGCCGAGTCCTTGACGATCGCCGACTGGCCGACTCAGCAGATGACCACGAACGGTGCGCAGCCAGATGCGAGGGCAGCCCAGCGGATGGCTGATGTTGAAACGTTGGTGACTGAGCTTCGACGGTTCCGCGCGGATCAGGGTGTGAAGCCTTCACAGAAGGTGCCCGCAAGACTCGACTTCGTCGCAGCTGACCTGGATAATCTGGAGACGGCGATTCGCTCTCTCGTTCGCCTCGAAGAGCCCAGTGAGGGCTTTACCCCCACCGCGTCCATCGAGGTGCGACTTTCAACCGTAACCATTGAGATCGAGCTGGATACCTCCGGGACCGTCGATACGGCTGCCGAACGGAAGCGTCTGGAAAAGGCTCTGGCCACCGCGCAAAAGGAACTCGATAACGCAGCGAAAAAGCTCAATAACGAGGGCTTCCTATCGAAGGCTCCCGAACACGTTGTGGAAGGGATTCGCCAGCGCCAGGCAGTGGCTCAAGAAGAACACGAGCGCGTCACCGCCCGCCTCGCGGAGTTGCCAGAAAGCTAGACAATGGCGTCCCTAGCCATTCCTCACTCACCCCACCGTGGTGAGGGGCAGCGAGGAACAGACGCCCCCACTGAAGGCGAAATGAGGAAGTAATGAGCGAAAATAACTCGGATCAGGCGAAAAACGAACGCGTCGACCAGGCCATTGAAAACCTCGACGGCGGCAACATTAGAGAGGTCACGTTGGGAGCCTCCGGTTTGGAGCTACCCATCGACGATGCCGCGCCGACGGCGACGGACGAAGTTGGCGATGGAGCGCTTCCGCCACGACCGATCACCACCGAGGATCTGCAGGAGCTCGCCGTCGTTGAGGCAGAATTGGACGAGCGTTGGCCGGAAACCAAGATTGATCCGACGTTGGACCGGATCCGCTTGCTTGTCGACCTGCTGGGCCACCCGGAGCGGACGTTCCCATCGATCCACGTAGCCGGGACCAATGGCAAGACATCCGTGGTGCGGATGATTGAGGCCCTGTTACGCGCTTTTCACCGTCGCACGGGCCGAACTACGAGCCCGCATCTCCAGCTCGCGACCGAGCGCATCGCCATTGACGGCGAGCCGGTGCACCCCAGGGAATACATCGATACTTGGCGCGAGATCGAACCGTTCGTTTCCATGGTTGACCGCCACTCAGAAGAAAACGGTGGTCCCCGAATGAGCAAATTCGAGGTCCTGGTAGCAATGGCCTACACCGCCTTCGCGGACGCCCCCGTGGATGTAGCGGTCGTGGAGACTGGAATGGGGGGACGGTGGGACGCCACCAATGTCATTGATGCGGACGTGGCCGTGATTACGCCGATCGGGATGGACCACAACGATTACCTGGGCGAGACGCTGGGGGAGATCGCCGGTGAGAAAGCCGGCATCATCAAGGCGCGGTGGGACGCGGATGACCTGCTCACACCGCCGGATAACGTCACAATCATTGCAGAGCAAGAACCCGAAGCCATGAAAGTGATTCTGCAAGAAACAGTGGAACAAGACTCCGCGGTGGCGCGGGCGGGATCCGAATTCGGGGTGGTGCAATCCACTGTGGCAGTGGGCGGCCAACAATTGACCCTCAAAGGGATGGGCGGAACCTACGAGGATATTTTCCTGCCGCTGTCCGGCGAACACCAGGCCAGGAATGCAGCGACGGCGCTGGCTGCCGTGGAGGCGTTTTTCGGAGCGGGTGCCGCCAAGCAGCTGGATGTGGACACGGTGCGGCGCGGATTCGCGTCCGTGACCGTGCCTGGGCGGCTGGAGCGAGTGCGCAGCGCGCCGAGTGTGTTCATCGACGCTTCGCATAACCCCCACGGCGCGACTGCACTGGCAGCGGCGGTAGCCCGGGATTTCGAGTTTCGACGCTTAGTGGGCGTGGTTGCGGTGCTGGGAGACAAGGACGCCCGCGGCATTCTCGCCGCATTAGAACCCGTCATGGATGAAGTGGTGATCACCCAAACTCAGTCGCCGCGGGCCCTGCCCGCCGAAACACTGGCCGAGTACGCCCGGGACGCCTTTGGCGAAGAGCGGGTTCACACCGCCGTGAACCTACCCGGAGCGGTGGAGATGGCCATCCAGCTGTCCGAGGACGAAAGCGGGGACGGGCACGTTGCCGGGGCCGGCGTGCTGATCACCGGCTCGGTGGTGACTGCAGGTGAAGCCCGGACGTTGTTCGATAGGAAGCCCGAATAGGCAGGAGTCCCGTATTGGCGGCGGGTTACCGAATGTCGGTGTGGGGTAGCGGATGGCGTCCCCAAAAATTGAGCGTGAGGAGCGAAGAACAGTGCGAGGAAAGAAATCCCAACCCGGCCCGATGGGACCTCTGGGGCCGGGACGCGAACTAGAGAATGACCCGCTGAAGGGCGTTCGCGGTGTGATGGCCGGCACCCACATCATGGAGGCCATCGTGGTGCTGCTGGTGCTGACGGTGGTGACCCGCGTGGGCAACGAGGACGGCACTCCTACGTGGAAGATCGCGTTCGTGTGCTCGTTGGGGCTGGCGATGGTGCTCGCAGCGTTCTTGCAAAAGCGAGCGTTCGCGGATCCGCTCAACATTGGCTTGCAGGTATTAGCCGTCGCCGGGTTCATCGTGCATCCCGCGATGGGGGCCATGGGGCTCATTTTCGCCGCGGTGTGGTGGTACATCTACCACCTGAAGTCCAATCTGACGGAGCGGATGCGCCGTGGTCTGCTCCCGTCACAGCATCTACAAAGCTCTCCCCCCGATTCCGAAAAATAATAGGGTTTCGGACGAGCTTCACTTCTCCCTCTAATTCACACACGTAACATTGTCCTGGGCATACCCCCGCATTGGGGTGTGCGGAATGTGGTTCAATAATCACCCCCATTCGTGGTCTATAGTCCACAGCATGACGCTCACACGACGTACCTTCATGCGCTCCTCCGCGGCGCTGGGAAGCACTCTCGCTTTCGGCGCCATCGCCTCCCAAGCAACCCGTGCTGTCGCCCGGCCTGCACTCGGAAACGTCTCCTCACAGCCCAGCCTGGCTGGGTCAGTCGAACGAGCCCAGGAAGCCCTCAAGGCCATCACCGAAGCAGGTCTACCCGCGGGGGAGGCAGCCAAGCTCCCCGCCGGTGCACGCTTCATGTCCGTCAAGTTCCCAGCAGGCAACCGCGCTGGTGCTTTCGCGGAAACCGTGCTGAGGTTCACCACCGCAAACGGTGAGAAAACCGACGTTCGCGTCCAGCCCTCCGCCCACGGGAAGGACGGCTCGGGTGCGCCGACGGTTTCCGATCCCGTTGAGGTGCCCACGGACGTGACCTCCATTGAGGTTTTGGACGCCAAGCTTGGCGGATTGTCTTCCACCGGAAGCTTGGATGCCATGTCGCGGGCGTACATGCACATGGTCGACGAGCAGGCAGCCGCGGGTACGGCCCTGCAGCCTAAGGTGGGGCGCCCCGGCGCAGATAAGGCGGCGCTGAAGCTGCCGAACGTGCGCCCGCAGGACATCGACCGCGGCATTGCCCAGTCCACGGATGCGATCAACGGGTCTGTTGACTTCCTCAATCGACTGAATAAGCCGGGAAACGGCGGGGCTCCCGGGGTGCCGCCTGTGATCCCGCCAACTGGGACCTCCCCCAAGGGCGGCAGTTGCGAGATTATCGGTGGCATTAAGTGTGTGTCCCGCGCTGAATGGGGTTGCGACGAGTCACTGCGAGACTGGACGACCGATTTCGCGCCGGCGCAGTTGATCACCGTTCACCATTCCGCGATGCCGGCTGGGGTAGGGGATTACGCCAAGGTGGTGCAGAGCATTTACCGCTTCCACGCCTCCGATCAAAATGGTGGACGGGGCTGGGGCGACGTGGGCTATCACTTGCTCATTGACCCCAATGGGGTGATCTATCAGGGCCGGTACACCGGGTCCAACAAGCAGGCGGTGTTCCAGCCCGGGAGCGTGCCGGGGCATCCGGCGAGCGTCACAGCAGGGCACGTGTTCAACGCCAATACCAGCAATATCGGGATCTGCCTGCTCGGCGATTTCCAAGCGGTTCGGCCGACCCAGGCCGCGATCGATTCGCTGACCAAGGTTGTGGGAGCGCTGTGCAAGGGGCTCGGAATTGATCCGCGAGGAAGCGTTCACTACCACAACCGCGACACGAATTCGTCGTCCACTCGGCGTTCGGTGACCGGGCACCGGGATTGGTCTGACGTTGCCCAGTTCACGACGTGCCCGGGTGACCTTGCTTATTCGCTGCTCGACCAGGTACGCCAGAAGGCCTAAATAAACGGCGATCCCAACCAGCGTGGCAGTGGAGTGGACTGTAGAATCCGGGGCATGACTGAACGTACACTCATCCTGATCAAGCCAGACGGTGTGAAGAACGGCCACGTTGGCGAGATTCTCTCCCGCATCGAGCGCAAAGGTCTGAAGTTCGTGGAGCTGGATCTGCGCACCACCGACCGCGAGACGGCCGAAAAGCACTACGCAGAGCACTCTGACAAGCCATTCTTCGGCGAGCTGGTGGATTTCATCACCTCCGCTCCGTTGGTAGCCGGCATCGTCGAAGGCGAGCGAGCCATCGATGCGTGGCGTCAGTTGGCCGGAGGGACCGATCCGGTGTCGAAGGCCACCCCAGGCACCATCCGCGGTGACTTCGCCCTCACCGTTGGTGAGAATGTTGTTCACGGTTCTGATTCTCCAGAATCCGCAGAGCGCGAAATTGGTATCTGGTTCCCAGATTTCCAGGGCTAAATTCCATACGCCGCCGCCACTGCCACGCGATCGAAAGTCGCTGCAGTGGCGTTTTTGTTTCAGTTGGCCAATTCATTGACTGTGGTACAGACGCAGCGGTGCGCAGCGGTATGCCACAATTGAGCCAGGCTTATAAGCGCTTTCTGTTTGCACAACGATGATGTGAAAGAAGCCAAGCCAGAGGATTTACACCAAGAACTTTCATTGCCTCCCACACTGTGTCGGGGCAGCAGCAGGCAAAACCGCGTAAAAGGTCCGCGAGATTTGCATAAGGAGTGCCGTGGCAACTGCCAAAGACAAGAAGAATCCCACTGACGCTGGAGCGCAGGCCGTTGCCGCTGCTCAACAGCTCACAGACGAAGTGATTGCTGGACTGGGGGAAAAGGTTCGCGTCCACTCATTGGCGAAGCTGCTGGGGGTTCGCAGCTCGGATATGGTCACCCTGCTGGAAGAGCACGGCATCACCAACAAGAAGCCAGCATCCACCCTTCCCCGAGAGCAAGTTCAAGGGGTCATCACCGAACTCCAATCGAGCACGGCCGAAAAGGGCGAAGCAAAGAAGTCCCAACCGAAGAAATCGCCAGCCAAGAAGCAAGCACCAAAGAAATCGCAGACAAAGCGGGCAAAGAAACAACAGCCGAAGAAAACCGCACCTGCGAAGAAGAGCGCGGCGCAATCAGAGCCCCCGCACAACGAACCGCAGCAAGGTGAGCCGCAGCAGGGTGAACTGACGCAGGAAGAACCGAAGCTCGAACCCACGCGCGAAAGTGCGGACGTGAAGAAGCGCTCGCCGCGGCGATCAGCCAAAAAGACCACTAGCAAAAGCACCAAGAAGGGCGCCAAGTCGCGCGCACCACAGGGCTCGCCGGAGACGAACCACAACGCGGAATCGGAACCGAAGCCACAGGAAAAAGCGGAGAAAACCGCTGATCATTCGGAGCCCAATGATAAGTCTCAGCCTCAGCAACAGGAAGAGGCTGACGCGAAGCAACCGACCAAGCCTCGCCGCCGGGTACGCCGTGTCGTGCGACGGCTGGGGGCTCGTCCCACAGCCACCTCAGGGTCAGCGTCCAACGCATCAGGCGCTACAGAGTCTCGCGATGGCGAATCGAGCTCCGCAGACAGGGGACGCAAATCTCAGGATTCGAAGCCGAAGAAGCCGGCGTCCACACCTATGGAACCCGAGCACCTCCACCCGGGCGAGCGGAACGAATCGGACATTGTCGACGAACCCGTCCGGCTCAAGGGCTCAACGCGCCTGGAATCCCAACGGAAGTGGCGCGCGGACAACAAGGAGAACAACAGCAAGCGCACTGTCAGCCGCTCGGAATTCTTGGCTCGCCGGGAGTCAGTGACGAGACGGATGATCGTCCGCGATTCCCAACGCAGTGACCACCCGGGACTTACTACCCAGGTCGGAGTGGTTGAAGATGGGATGCTCGTGGAGCACTTCGTCACCAGCGAAACCCAGCAGTCCATGGTGGGCAATATCTACCTGGGACGGGTGCAAAACGTTCTGGACTCCATGGAAGCTGCCTTCGTGGACATTGGAACGGGTCGAAACGCCGTTCTATATGCCGGCGAGCTGAACTGGCACTCCAAGCACCTGCACGGCCGTTCGCGGCGCCTCGGCTCTGCCTTGCACACCGGCGACCAGATCATGGTGCAGGTCATCAAGGATCCGGTGGGCCACAAGGGTGCCCGGCTGACCAATCGAATCAGCTTCGCGGGACGCTTCCTGGTGTACTTCCCCGGCGGGACAACAGCGGGGATCTCACGCAAACTCCCGGAGCCGGAACGGAAGCGACTGAAGGAGATCCTCCGCCGCCACATCCCAGGCGAAGGCGGTGCCATCATCCGCACGGCAGCCGAGAATGTTCCGGAGGACCAGATCGCCGCGGATATCGAGGGGCTGGACAAGCTCTGGATCAACCTGCAGCAAGAGGAATCGCAGGCTCGCGCGCGCAAGGGCGCCAAGCCGATCACTCTGTATGAAGAGCCCAACATGCTGGTGAAGGTCATCCGCGACCTGTTTAATGAGGACTTCACAGAGCTGATCGTCGAAGGCGACAAGTCCTGGCAGACGGTCCGCGACTATGTCAGCCGCATGGCACCGGAGCTCAAGGATCGGTTGCACAAGTGGAACCCGGATAAGCATGGCGGTGAGGACGTGTTTGCCGCGTTCCAGCTGGATGAGCAGCTAACCAAGGCGCTGAGCCGCAAGGTGTGGCTGCCCTCCGGAGGTCACCTCATTTTCGATCGCACCGAAGCGATGACGGTGATCGACGTGAACACCGGCTCCTTCGTGGGCGCCGGTGGCAATCTGGAGCAGACGGTCACGCAGAACAACCTGGAAGCGGCGGAGGAGATCGTTCGCCAGCTTCGCCTGCGTGACATCGGCGGCATGATCGTCATCGACTTCATCGACATGGTCCTGGAAGAGAATCAGGACTTGGTTCTGCGGCGGTTGACCGAGTTCCTGGGGCGCGATCGGACCCGACACAAGGTCTCCGAGGTCACATCCCTGGGGCTGGTTCAGATGACCCGCAAGCGCCTGGGCACCAGCCTGCTGGACACGTTCTCCACGACGTGCGAGGCCTGCGACGGCCGCGGGATCATTCTCCACGCGGACCCCGTGGAGCCAGAGGAGGTCACCGAATCGCCGCGCCGCGATCACAACCGCCGGAAGGAGCGTCAGGCCGCTGGTGGTTCCAGCGGGCGCAATCGCCGCCCCCGCAGGTCCCGCAGGGGAGAGTTTGGGGACGCCACCGCCGAGCAGACGCCGCCGAAGCACAAGCGTGAGAATCTGAAGGACGGCGAGCCCCGGCAGTCCGAGCCGACCGAGACGGGGCAGGAAGCCAACACGGATGTCACCTCCGAGCGATCCGGCGCTCATACTGTGCGTCGCCGCCGGGTGGTCCGTCGCAGTGTTGGTCGCAGTCGTACCAACGCGGCCGTGGCTGATCGGGCAAGCGCCAAGGCGAAGAAGCGTCGCGGGGGAGACGACGTTGCGGATATCGCGCGGAATGCCGTTCGCAACGCGCGTTCCGAGGACCCCGACGAGCCCAGTGGCGAGGATTATGTAGACAACGCGACTTTGCGTTCCGCCCCTGAACAGGAACCCACGGGCCGCGCAAACAATCCGAAGCGGCGCCGTGGCCGTCGCATGGTGCGTTCCGGTGGGGAGGATAAGAGCTTCCAACAGGCCAAGGCTGAGTTCGAAGCCTCTCCTCGTCGCAAGAGGAAGACCAGAGGAAACTCTCGGTCCGACTTTGCGCCACAGGAACAGGACTTCGCACCTCGAGCGGATGTACCACAGGAAAATACGCTGAGTGAGGAAGCTCCGACGAACACGTCCCGTTCCCGTGGAGGACGGCGCCGACGGCGTGTGGTAAGGCGCCGCAGCTGATTTGCCCGTGATTACCCCGGTGGGATTTTGGTTTTTGGGTTCCCGCCGGGTAATCTTGAGCAGTCGCTAATCATTCTTCCGGTGACCTGCGCTTTTCGCGTGTGGTCGTAGTGAATTCTCGCTGCACCGGTGTGGTGGATGATGGCATGTAAACATTTGTCCAGTCAGGATGCTTTCACCAGCCGCTTTTCGGCCTGGCTTGGGAGCTGCCTGAGCCGAAAGAGAAATTTAAAGGGGTAGCCCTACCATGTACGCGATCGTCAAGACCGGCGGAAAGCAGTACAAGGTTGCCGAAGGTGACCTCGTCAAGGTCGAGAAGATCGAGGGTGAGCCAGGTTCTTCCGTGGCTCTCACCCCGGTTCTCGTCGTCGATGGCGCGGATGTCACCACCGGTGACAAGCTGGAAAAGGTAACCGTTAATGCTGAGATCGTGGATCACGCTCGTGGTCCGAAGATCAATGGCATGCACTACCGCAACAAGACCGGATACAAGCGCCGTTACGGCCACCGTCAGCCAGTCACCGTGCTGAAGGTCACCGGTATCAAGTAAAATTACCGAGACATTGATCCCGGACCGAGAGCTCGGCCTGGGGGATCTTCCTAAAGGAGGGAGAGACTAATGGCACACAAGAAGGGTGCATCTAGCTCCAACAACGGCCGTGACTCCGAGTCCAAGCGTCTCGGTGTGAAGCGCTTCGGCGGCCAGCAGGTCAAGGCCGGTGAGATCCTGATCCGTCAGCGTGGAACCTCTTTCCACCCTGGCGAGAACGTGGGTCGCGGTGGCGACGACACGCTGTTCGCGCTGAAGGCTGGCGCCGTGAAGTTCTCCACCAAGCGCAACCGTCGCATGGTGAACATCGTGGAGGCTGCTGCCTCCAACGAGGCTGTCGAGGCCTAATCACGCCGCGCGGCTGATCTCCTCGCAGCGGGAGGGCTGGGATGCTTAACATTGTTTTGGCGTCCCCGCCCTCCCGCTTTCTTTGTATCGCTCCACATGCTCCCCATTAGGAGGCCCCATGGCTCGCTTCGTCGATCGTGTCGTCCTGCATCTCCAGGCAGGTGACGGCGGAAACGGTTGTGCTTCCGTCCACCGCGAGAAATTTATCCCCCTGGGCGGACCAGACGGCGGTAACGGCGGCCACGGCGGGGACATCATCCTGCAAGTGGACCCTCAGGTTCACACGCTTCTCGACTTCCACTTCCACCCGCACATTAAGGCCAAGCGGGGCAACAACGGCGCGGGCGACCATCGACATGGTGCGCGTGGCGAGGACCTTGTTTTAGGGGTTCCCGCTGGAACGGTTGTTATTGACGAAGACGGCAATGAGATTGCCGATCTCGTGGGCAAGGGGCACCGCATCATCGCAGCCGCGGGCGGCCACGGAGGGTTGGGGAACGCGGCCCTGGCGTCCAAATCTAGGAAGGCACCGGGCTTCGCGCTGCTGGGCGAACCTGGAGAGCACAAGGACATCACCCTTGAGCTGAAATCCATGGCCGACGTGGGGCTGGTGGGTTTCCCTTCGGCAGGTAAAAGCTCGCTGATCTCTGTGCTCTCGGCGGCAAAGCCAAAGATCGCGGACTATCCGTTCACGACACTGGCTCCGAATCTGGGCGTGGTCACCGTGGGCAATGACACCTTCACCATCGCCGATGTGCCTGGCCTGATCCCCGGTGCCGCTGAGGGGAAGGGGCTCGGGTTGGATTTCTTGCGCCACGTGGAGCGAACGGCGGTGTTGGCGCACGTGGTCGATGCGGCCAATATCGAACCCGACCGCAACCCGATTGATGATATCCACGCGCTGGAAAAGGAGCTGGATAGTTATCAGTCGGAGCTGTCACGCGATTCTGGGCTTGGTGACCTGCGGGATCGTCCGCGGGTGATCATCCTGAACAAGATGGATGTCCCCGATGCCGAAGACATGGCGGACATGCAGGAAGAGGAGCTGCGGACGCTCGGGTGGCCCATCTTTCGCATTTCGACCGTGGCGCATCAGGGGCTGCGCGAGCTCTCCTTTGCTTTGATGGAAATTGTCCAAGAGCACCGAAGGAACAAGCCAGTTGACGACGCTCCCGCGACAGTCATTACCCCTAAGGGGCTGCGGAAGAAGTCCGGCGGCCGCTTTGCCGATTTTGAGGTGGAGGTCGATGCTGAACGCGAAGACTCATACATCGTCCACGGAGAGAAAATCGATCGGTGGATCAGGCAAACCGACTTCGAAAATGATGAGGCCGTGGGGTTCCTGGCGGATCGCCTAGCCAAGGCCGGTGTGGAGGATGAGCTCTACAAGGCTGGGGCGCGGGAAGGCTCGGAAGTCACCATCGGCGGGATCACTTTTGAATGGGATCCACAGACTGCGGCCGGTGTGGACGTCATGCGGTCGGGGCGCGGCACCGACGTGCGACTGGAGCAGACCCACCGTACCTCGGCAGACCAGCGTAAGCGCGCATCGCAGGCCCGTCGGGGTCTGATCGACGAATACGTCTATGACGACGATGAAGAGGCCGATACCGAACGCTGGCAGGGGTAAAGGGTTTCCCAGGCATCTTTACTATTTACCCCTCGATGCCGGGGAATTGGCGACCTAAAACACATAGTTAAAGAGTGGAAGTGTGACCTTTGGCATACTTATGAATATGTCAACGGAACAATCCACTGATTCGAATGCTGCACACGGAGACCCAAAAGCCCAGGGCAATGCCCAGTCTGGAGACGCGGACTCCGGCCAGCACGAGGGGGCCGATCAGTCCCGTCAGCCCGTTCCAAATTACGACGCCCGGCCGATTCACCGCCCGGGACCCGTTATTCCAGCCACGACCATCGAGTTTCCGGAGCCAGATCTCAGTCCCGAGGATCCAGCCATGGGGCATGCATCCAACGTGCGCGAAAGCGTTGCGGGAGCCAGGCGACTGGTGGTGAAGATCGGCTCTTCCTCCCTCACCGACGATGACGGTCTGGTGAACCCAGACCGGATTGACATCATCGCAGACGCCCTCGAGGCGCGCATGGACCGCGGCACGGACATCATCGTCGTCTCCTCGGGCGCGGTGGCGTGCGGTATGGGCCCTTTGGAACTGTCCCAGCGACCGACGGATTTGGCTACCAAGCAGGCTGCTGCCTCTGTTGGACAGGTTCTCCTGGCCCAGGAATGGGCCAGGAGCTTCGCCCGTTATGGTCGCACCATTGGCCAGGTTCTGCTTACCGCTTCGGATGCCGGTCGGCGCGACAGGGCGCGCAATGCCCAGCGCACAATTGACCGGCTACGCCAACTCAAGGCTGTTCCCATCGTCAATGAAAACGACACGGTAGCCACCTCCGAGATGCGGTTCGGGGACAACGACCGTCTCGCCGCGCTTGTTTCCCACCTTGCCTTCGCCGATGCCCTCGTACTGCTGTCCGACGTGGATGGGCTGTACGACCGCAACCCTGCCGAACCTGGCGCGCAGTTTATCCCTGAGGTCAAGGGAAGTAAGGACCTCCGCGGGGTCGCCGCTGGCGACGGTGGCCGGCTGGGAACAGGAGGGATGGCTGCGAAGGTGTCGGCCGCCCGGCTGGCCTCCCGTGCTGGTGTTCCTGTGTTGTTGACGTCAACGGAGAACATTGGTGCTGCGCTGGACGAAGCAAACGTGGGGACCGCATTCTGGCCCCAAGAAGATCGCCTGAGCGCCTGGAAGTTCTGGGTACTGTATGCCGCCGAATCCGTCGGGCGCGTCCACCTGGATGAGGGCGCGGTCAAGGCGGTGGTCGAACAGAACCGCTCCTTGTTGGGCGTGGGAATTACTCATATCGAGGGCGACTTTTCGCAGGGAAAAATCGTGGACATCGTCGGGCCGGATGGCCAGCTCGTGGGGCGGGGCGAAGTGAATTACGATTCCGCGATGCTGGAGGGGCTTATCGGCCGCCCCACCTCCGACCTACCTGAATTTGCGCACCGACCAGTGATACACACCGACTATTTGTCCACTTACAGCAATCGGCAGCAGCTGTAACCAAAGCCCTTTAGATCCACATCACACGCGCTATACTTGTGTGACATGACTAACGACGAGACTTCTGCACAGTCCTCAACTGCGAATACCAATAGCGCAAATCAATCCTCCGGGGAGCAGCTGTCCCCGGAGCGCCAGGCGGAACGAACCGAAGTTCTCGACAAGGCCGCGCGTGCCAAGGATGTCGCTCGCACCGTGGTGCTCACCACAGAACAGAAAAATCAGCTTCTCAGAGATGCCGCGGATGCGTTGGAAGCGCACACCGACGAGATTCTCGAAGCGAATAAGAAGGATCTGGCCGCGGGTAAGGAGCGAGGCTTCAGCGAGTCTCTGCTCGACCGCCTCTCCCTAGACAAGGATCGAGTTGCAGCGATCGCTGGTGGTCTGCGGCTTGTAGAGGGGCTTCCCGATCCGGTCGGGGAGGTGGTGCGTGGTTCCACGCGCCCCAATGGCCTGCGCATGAAGCAGGTTCGTACGCCCCTGGGTGTAATGGGAATGGTGTACGAGGCTCGCCCGAACGTGACGGTCGATGCCTTTGGCTTGGCTATTAAGTCCGGCAACGTCCCCCTGCTTCGTGGATCCAAGTCCGCCCGGGAAACGAACCAGAAGCTGATCGAAATTCTGCAGGATGTGGCGGTCAGGCACGATCTGCCGCGAGACATCGTCCAGCTGCTTCCGTGTGATACTCACGATTCGGTCCAGGATCTCATCACTGCCCGCGGCCTGGTGGACCTCGTTATCCCCCGCGGTGGCGCCGGCCTTATCAATGCCGTGGTCACCGGTGCGACTGTCCCGACCATCGAGACAGGTACGGGCAACTGCCACATCTACATCGATGCATCCGCAGATGTGGACGAGGCCATTCGCCTGGTCCTCAACGGCAAGACCCGTCGTTGCTCTGTGTGTAACGCCACGGAGGTGGTCCTCCTGGACACGGCACTGCCGGATGCTGACAAGACAAAGATCCTCCGCGCACTACAGGATGCGGAGGTCACCATTCACGGCGATAAGTCCGAGCTTGACCCCCTCATCGACAATGTCGTTCAGGCAGAGAACAAAGATTGGGACGAGGAATACCTCAGCTTCGACATTGCCGCGAAGATTGTTGATGGTGTCACGGGCGCCGTCGCGCACATCCGCGACCACTCCTCAGGTCATACCGAGGCCATTTCTGCCCGCGATACCAAGGTGGTCAACTACTTCGAAACCTACGTGGATGCCGCCGCGCTCTCCATCAACACGTCCACTGCCTGGACGGATGGCGAGATGTTCGGATTCGGCGCGGAGATCGGCATTTCCACCCAGAAATTGCATGCCCGTGGCCCGATGGGGTTGCCGGAGCTCACCTCCACGAAGTGGGTCATCACTGGCGACGGGCACACTCGTCCCTAGACGTCTCCACCCCGCTCACGCGGGCTAGATCAGGCACAAGCAGCTGGCGAGCGCCGCGAGGAGCGTAAGAGGCAGCTCTCCTCGTCCGATCCTTTTGGGGGTGTGCGTGGCTGGGTCCGCCTGCGCGCGCACAGGGAGGACCACGGCTCGACGCCACGCGAGAACATACGTGAGCAGAAAGAGCCCGCCCGCCACCAGAAACAGCCCTCGGGTGGCCAACAAGCCCGCTGCCACGGCACACGCAACGGTCGCCAGCGCATGATATCGGTGCGATACCCGGAGGAATTTGGGATTGTTCCGCTCCCTGATTACCGACTTCACGAAGAAGATGGTGCTGACAAAGTAGCCCCCGAGCATTGTGGTGGCCGCCCACACCGGGGCGGGCAATTCCCACGGGTGCGCAGGTGAGGTTGCGGTGACCATGACAGGAAGGAGGAGGGTGGACGCCACTGTTGTCGCGATTCCAGACATGAGCGAGCGCGGATGGCGTCTTAAAACTTCTCCCACCGCGAGGCCCACGAGCGGCGCGAAGGCTATGGACCAGGACCACAACGCGGGGTGGAGGAGGAGAGCGACCCCCGCTGCGGCGATCGTGATGGCGGTGTAGGTGGCGAGGGCGGGCAGGTATTCCTGGCGCCGATGGCGGGACTTAAACCACAGCCCAAATGCGAAGAAGGCAAAATACCCACATATCCAGGCGGTGAGGACGGCAAGGATGGTCGCAATAGCGCGGGCTGAGTCGAGGGTGCCCAGGGATGTGGCGAGCACGATTCCTGCGATCGCCGGGGTAAAAAGCATCGCCCAGGCACCGTGCTGATTTGGGACCCAGGGACTAACCGATGAGCGTCTGCGCGGTGTGTTCCGTGGAGATGATGGCGCGGCGGTTCGGGTCACAATAAAACCTGCTTCTTTAATGCATGTATTACTTCAGTAGTGTAAGTCCCCAAGGGCAGAAAACAAAAGGAGTCAACTCGTGGGAATTTCCGAAGCGGAGGACTCGAACGGATACGCAACGATGCCGCACCGGGGCGGCGAGGGCGGCGACCGATGTGAGAGTCGAGGGCGGCAGCGCATCGGCATCATGGGCGGGACTTTCGACCCAATACATAACGGTCACCTGGTTGCCGGCAGCGAGGTGGCAGACCTGTTCAACCTGGACTTCGTAGTGTTCGTGCCGACCGGGCAACCGTGGCAGAAGAAGGGCAAGAACGTCTCCCCAGCGGAGGATCGCTACCTGATGACCGTCGTCGCGACGGCCGCGAATCCGCGGTTTATGGTCTCTCGAGTCGATATTGATCGCGAGGGCGATACCTATACCGTGGACACCCTCTGCGACATGAAGAATCTGTACCCAGACGCGGAGCTGTTCTTTATTACCGGTGCCGATGCTCTGAGCAAGATTGTGACCTGGCGGGACTGGGAATCGATGTTCGACATGTCCCACTTCATCGGAGTGACCAGGCCCGGCTATGAGCTCCCATCGCATACCCCGGATGACCCCTCCGACGATGCCGATCCTTTGCAGCGCGAGTTCAATAAGGGGCGGCTGAGCTTGGTGGAGATTCCGGCGATGGCCATCAGCTCCACGGACTGTCGGGAGCGAGCAGCGACTGGCCGGCCCGTGTGGTACCTGGTTCCGGATGGTGTGGTGCAATACATTGCTAAGCATGGAATGTACCGCAGCGCAACCACGGGGTAGAATGCTGAACATTGCATTTCCCCGCGTGCCGGGCTGAATGTCAGCAGCGGACAAAAGGGGACACATGACCGCCTATGCGCCGGGCCGTTACTCGAACGCATTGGAAGAGGAAGGTAAAACCGTTTGAGCGCCACTGAAGAATCCATCGCACTGGCCAGCACCGCCGCGCGTGCCGCCGCAGAAAAGCTGGGCGAAGACATCCTGGTGATCGATGTTTCCCAGAGGCTGGCCATTACGGATTGCTTCGTGGTGGTGTCTGGGGATAACGAGCGTCAAGTTAACTCGATCGTCGACGAGATTGAGGACGACATTTCTCAGGAGCACGGCGTGAAGCCCACGCGCCGAGAAGGTCGAGGGGACGGCCGCTGGGTATTGCTGGACTACGGGCAGCTCGTGGTACATGCCCAGCGCAAAGACGAGCGCGAATTCTACGCGCTGGACCGCCTGTGGCGCGATGCACCTCAGATCCCCGTCGACGGGGTAGAGCAGGTTGAACGCGGCGAGGATTGGGATGCCAGCACCGCAGAGGCACAATCCATCGATGATCTGCCTCTGGCTGGGCCCACGCCGGACGCTGACGAGCTGTAGCCTCACGCCCCCATGTCACTTGAACGCAGACTCATTTTGATCCGCCACGGGCAGACAGAGTACAACGCCCGCGGACAAATGCAGGGGCAACTGGATACGGAGTTGTCCGCCGTGGGGGTTCAGCAGGCGAAGGCCGCCGCGCGAGCCCTGGGTGAATGGCAGGTCGGGGCGGTTATTTCCAGCGACCTGATGCGCGCCCGGGACACCGCTCAGGTGCTCGCGCAGGCGTGGGGGGTGGACGCCACCGAGGACGCACGGCTTCGAGAGACAGATCTTGGCCGATGGCAGGGGGCTTCACACGCCGAGATCGATCGGGCCTACCCCGGACAGCGCGCATATTGGCGCCATGATCCGCGTTGGGCGCCACCGGAGGGGGAAACTCGACTTGAGGTGGCTGCGCGGGCAATGGAACTAGTCAGCCAGTTGATGGAGAGCGATGTCTTTGACCGAGGTCGCGTAGTGCTGGTGGCTCACGGCGGGACAATCACCGCTCTCACCAGCGCTTTGTTGGGAATCAGGGAAGAGGACTTCCCCATGTTTTCCGGGGTGGGCAACGTCTGCTGGGCACAGTTGGTGGCGCGGCCGAAATTCCACGCAGCAGAGGCCGATCACAGCGCGCCGGCGGTGGACGGGACCACAGTTCCACAGGTTCCCCAGGATCCTGAAAACTGGTGGCAGGATTGTCGTTGGCACCTAGAGGGGTGGAACGTGGGTACCTCGGCTGCCGCTCCCATGAGCGCCCCCAGCCCAGACGAAGGTGGAGAGGACGCGCCATCATGACCGTGCACGTGGTGACAGATTCTTCGAGCTGCATTCCCTCCGAGGTGGCCGAGGAGATATCTACCCTGACGGTGATGGATTTGTACGTCTCCGGGCAAGGAGCAGAGCGGACTACAGCTGGGCTGGGGGCATTGGAACTCACCGCGATGTATGCTCGCCTGCTGGAACGCGGAGGGGATGAGGGCGTGGTGGCTATCCACATGTCCAAAGAACTCTCCGCAACGTGGAGCAATGCCGTATCGGCCGCGGGAATCTTTGAGGGCAGCGTAAAAATTGTGGATTCCAACAGCGTCGGCATGGTGATGGGGATGGCTGCGATTCAGGGGGCTAAGGCTGCGGAGCAGGGGCACAATCTAGAAGAAGTCGCAGCGATCATCGAGCAGGTATTGAAGCGAGCGAAGCTATGGCTCTACGTCCACCGCCTCGACACTTTGCGACGAAGTGGACGACTATCTGCTGGTCAAACGCTGTTGTCGACCGCGCTGGCCATCAAGCCGATTTTGCAGCTTAGTGATGGGCGGTTGGAGCTGGCTGCCAAGACTCGAACCAAGGCCAAAGCGATGGACAAGATGGTGGCGCTGATTCGAGACTTCGTGTTGGAGGCCCGAGATAGCAATGACAGTGGAGAGCTGCGCGGCGGTGATCCCAATGATGGAGCTGAGGCTCGTGTCGAGAACGATATGAGTGTTGGTGACGCTGGTCGCGGAGGAAGCGGTGAGGGAGTTGTCGGTGCTGGCTTGGAAAGCAAGGCTGGTTCCGATGAGCTGAAGAACCTCAGGGCAGGGGCAGACCATCAATCGCCGAACGGTCATTGCGGATTCGAAGCCGATGGGGAATGCTTGGACACTACCGGGCGGTCTAGCCGTCGAGTTCACGTGGTGATTCACCAGATCGAGGCTCAGAATGACGCCGTGAATCTGCAAGAGCGGTTGCGCGCCGCCGTCGCTGAGCTTCCTGCGGAGAACCAGATCCCGGTAGAGGTTGACGTAGTGGAAATGTCGCCAGTCGTGGCGGCGCACACCGGCCCGGGAAGCATCGGGCTTGCGGCAGCAGTGCTTTAACTCCTTGATTCAAGGAGTACCCGATGCAGGCGCGGGGGGCAGCCAGCGCTGATGAAGCCTAGCTGGCTTGGCCGCTGAATAGTTTGTAAAGGGTGACGCCCACAAGCACGAGCCCAATAGCGCCCACGACCCAGTTGCTGGGAATATTCCGGAACCGCTGGTAGGCAGCATGGCGGCGGAATACGGCCAGTGGCAAAACGTAGACCAGCAGGGCGATGAAGATACCGCCGACCACACTGATCATGTCCAAAACGGACGGATTAGCCACGGCCACAATCGTCGTGACGATGAAGACGAAAGCATAGATGATCAGACTGAGGGTCCGATCGGGCATGTTCTGTAGCGCGTTGGGTGCGATGGATCGAGCCAGATACTTGGTGGATTCCTCCGTGCCCAGCATGTGCCCAAAGTAGGAGGAGATGATGGCGAACATCACGATGATCGGAGCGAAGTAGGACATCAGAGGCGAGCCCGTGACGTTCGCAAAATAGGTCAGCACGGAGACGTTTTGCGAAGATGCCTCATTCATGCCGTCGGCACCCATGGCCAACACCGAAGACCACACAAACAGCATCGTGAACAGGACAAGCAGGCTGGCCGTATACAACTCGATACGTGAGACCTGGCGCTCCGTGGCAGCCCCATGGCCACGCTGCATGTCCAGGGTGAATTGGCTGACCGCTGGCATGTGGTTAAAGGAGAAAACGAGCACCGGTAGCAGCATCGGGAGGGCCTTCAGCACGTCGGTCCATGATCCCTGGTGGAAGTGCAAGAAGCTGCCAAAATCCCAGCGCGGGATGAGGTACAGGCTGATGAAGGCCAGAGAGAAGATCAGGGGGTACGTGACCAGCTGCGTTAACCTCAGGACCATTTTCTGCCCGAAAGCAAAAGCGCCGGTCATGATGCCAATGCAGGCGGCCGCCAGGAACCAACGATTCAGCTCCGGACCGTGCAGCTGGTTCACGATGAAGCTGTCCACGGTGTTCGTAATGCTAATCCCGTAGATCAACACGATGGGGAAAATACTGAGCCAGTATCCCACCGCGATGATGAGCCCCCACGACTGGCCGAAGAATGCGCGGGTGAGCTGCAGAACGTCCTTGCCGGGGTAGGGGGACGCACTGACGATGCGCGAGTACATCCGGTGAGACAGGAATACCAGTGGCCCGATGGCGATGGTGATCAGCAGAAGGGGCCAGAAACCGTAACTTCCGGCGTCCAAGGGCAAAAATAAGATCCCGGCGCCCACGGCGGTGCCGAAGAGAGTGAGGACCCAAGACAGCGTGGAGCCTTTAGACTCCTGATCTTCTGACTCTTCGGGAAGAAGCACGTGATAGGCGGATTCTGGGGTCAAATCTTTGGGCCGGATGCGTCGGCGCGTGGGATCAGTGGCCATGAAGATCTTTCTAATTGGTCATTGTGGACAGCGGCCGGTGGGCCTCATTCACAGTAAGGTTTTCTGCACTCTAGGGCAGGGCATTTTCGAGAATGTTGAACAATTATTGCCGGGTAAGGGTATCACTTACCAACTCCTTAGGCTCTCAACCAGCGGAGACAAGATGGGGCACAGAAAGCCACACATATGGTGAACAGATCCGAGTTATCCCCAAACATTGATAAATGCACAACCTCCTGGACTGTTTTGATCCACTCAGCTGAGGCTCGATTGAGAAACGTGGTTTATTGCCGGGCGTGGGTGGGATCAAATCACAGCAGCAGGCATCGAAGAAACGGCTTCACGATCGTGTGATGCAACTGGCGCAACCAATGCCAGGGCACGAAGTCACGGCCGTTGATTACGAAACCCGGGTGTCCATGACCCCGGTCTCCTCGAGAGCTGTGGTTGCGGTGGTCAGTGTGATCGCCGTTGCTCTTGGGCTGATCATAGGTTTGAGGTGGGCCTTTGACGCCGACGATGCACATGGAGCTGACAGCGACCTCTTGGCGGCAGTACCCAGAGAAAGTTCGGCAGCATCACCGAGCGGTTCCGCGGAGAAGCACGGGGTTGGTTCAGGGAAGGACACTGAATCCGCGCGCAGAGCTGAGGGGGAGGCGAGTGGCCGTGACAGCGAGACTTCTCAATCTGCAGCAGATCAATCGGTGGTGATCTCCATCCAAGGGTTAGTGAAAGCGCCGGGGCTTTTGCGAGTCACGGCAGAGACGCGCATTGGCGAGGCTATTACCTTGGCGGGCGGGCCAGTCCCACCCGCGAATATCACCAATATCAACCTTGCCCAGCTTGTCAGCGACGGAACTCAAGTGGTGGTCGATGAGCACGGATCATCGTTGGCGGGCCCTGGACCTGTTGATTCGGCGCCTGGCGGAGCCAGTGCGGCAGGGCGTCAAAGTCCAAGCAATGGAGCAGTTGGCGGCGCCATGGGGAGTGAGAGAGCAGGCAACGGGCCCACAGGGAAAAACCTTGCGGGCGGTGGACCAGCGTCGTCCAAACCCGGAACGGTGAATTTGAACTCAGCCACCCCAGCGGAGCTCGAGACCATTCGTGGCATTGGACCCGCCACCGCTGAGGCCATCATTTCCTACCGCGAGTCCCATGGACCATTCACAAGTGTGGAACAACTTCAAGAAGTCCGAGGCATCGGTCCGGCAAAGTTTGAGGCTATGAAGGATGCTGTCACCGTCTAACCGCCGAGTGCTTCCGAGAGTTCAGTCCTCGTGGGGTGGACAGCCGGCCAGAATTAGCTACACACCGTCTCCGTTGGACCTAGACCCTCACTCACCCGATGCCATTAGGGCCCGCCGAGGAGCAGACTTTCGACTGGTGCCGATCGCTGCGGCGGCGTGGGCTGCGGCTTCCTTGGAATTACATGTCCGCGAACACCCGTGGCTTTTTCCTGGGCTCTTCGTGCTTTTTACATTGGGGTTAATCGTCAACGGGCGGCGACGTCTCCGTGGGAGCGTGCAGCGCATGTGGCCAACCGTGCTGGCAGCAAGCACCATTGCCACGGTGGTCCAAGGGCTGACTGCTTTAAGGATCGAGCGGGTGAACCACGGCTCAATGATGGGCGAGTTGGTGCGGACCGGCAGGGCTGAGTACACCGGTGAGGCACAGGTCTGTGGACCATCGCGGATTCTGGATAGCGGCAGCATGATGATTCCCGTGCGTCTTCCACAGCTGGGAGACGTGCCGCTCTTTATTCGCCCAGACTCGATGGCGGACATCTCCAAGAAGTCGGAACTCGACCACATGGATGCCGGAAGCACGATTTCTCTATCCGCCAATCTACGACTCTCAGATCGCCCAGAGGTGGCGCCAGTCATGCTTTCAGCACGTGGGCAACCCCACGTGAGTGAGCCTGCGACGGGGATGTGGGCTCTCACTTCCCACCTGCGGAGATCCTTGGGACAGGCAGCAGCGGCCATGCCAGGTCGCAGTGGCGAGCTCATTCCTGGGATGGTGGTGGGAGATACGTCGGGGCAGAATGCTCAGACCACCAATGACATGGTGATCACAGGGCTGAGCCACCTCTCGGCAGTCAGCGGATCCAACGTAGCGATTGTTGCCGCCAGCACGATGATTGCGGGCTCGTTGATTACTCCGAACCCACGACGAACAGCGCCTCTGGCGATCACAGCTGTTGTCGTGTTTTTGGCAGTGGTGGGGCCAGATCCCAGCGTGGTGCGCGCAACGGTCATGGGGCTGGTCGGGCTGGTCGCCATGATCAAGGCCTCATGGAGTGATTCTTTCGCCGCGGCCAGTGTAGCAGTGATTGCGATGATGCTGTGGGATCCCGACGTGGCCACGGACTACGCCTTTAGTCTCTCCGTCGCCGCAACGGTGGGGATCATCGGCTTGTCTCCCATCGTGTGTGTCCGCCTGGAACATCACTTCCAGCGATTCGTGATGCATCGATGGGGGAGAATGCCACGAGAAGTTGAGATCAGGGCAATTCGTGTGTTCGGGGTGTCGATGGTGGCGGACTGTGTAACGGCTCCCATCATCGTGCACATGACGGGGATTATCTCTCCGACGGCAATCATGGCGAATATCCTCGTCAGCCCCGCTGTGCCACCCATCACGGTGATTGGGTTGATCGCATCCGTGCTGGCCAGCGTGCTGGCATTGGCTCACTGTTCCCTGGAACCGGCCTCCTGGTTGTTGATGCTCGTGGCGATACCTGAGGCATGGATTCGCGCTGTTGCCCATACGCTCAGCCAGGTGTGGATCATTCGCACCCCGGGAGGCGGATGGTGGGCCGCAGTGTGGGCGGCGATCGTGCTTCTGGCTCTGGCAACGCTGCTGCATGCAGCTCGATTCACAGAAGTCCGGAGTCACGCGACAGGATCTAGCACGGCAACCAGATGGCGTGGTCTGTTGAACCTCGGGTGGATGTCTGTGGCGCTTGCTTCGGTATGCGCGGTGGGTGCCGGGCAAGTTGGCGTCCAACCTTATGACCAACAGTCACACCGAATGACCGATGACTTGAGCCATGTGGACGGGTGGCTGGCGGTGGTGTGTCGCGGCTCTGACGGGGGACTGCAGGTGCACGTCGCCGGCCTCGGGCTGCCGAGCGGATGCGCGACTCAAGCCGGCGAACCGGACCCGGCAGCGGCTGGTGCGCACCAGCACGTCACTCCAACGCCGCCCAGCCCGCCTCATATCGTGGTGGTGGACAACGACAAAGAAGCGCTCACCGAATCCGCTGATGCAATTCGGCGGGGCGTCGACCCAGCTCGCATAGGAATCGTCGTGAAATCCTGCGGGAAGAACCACAACCGGCGAAGCTCAACACCGGAAAACATCCCTGTGGCCTATCCCTGCAGAGATCCAGTCAGCGTCATCGCGCCGGGGAAGGTATACCGCGGAGGATGAGCAATCTCGGAAGGTGAACAATCGAATCGGCTCGTCGGCCAATCCACCCGGGCGTCTGGCCGACCCCGATCGGCCAACACTGTCGTGGCATGATCGAGCCATGGCAGTTGCACAGACCAACCTCATCGTCGGTACCGAAGACTTCCTGGCAGAACGGCGGCGTCAAGAAGTCGTCGCTGCGGCCCGGAAAGAGGCAGGCAATGAGGAAGTGCCGGTGGAGATGCACAAAACTTCAGAGCTCAACGAACCCGAGCTCGCGGAACTACTCAGCCCGTCGCTGTTCGCGGAAAACCGGATCATCTTCATTACTGGCGTGGAAGAGGCGGGCAAGGAAGTCGTGTCTTTGTTGGAGGAGGCAATCAAGCACCCCGCTGACGGCATCGTCCTGATCATCCGGCATACCGGAAAGGGGCGGAACAAGAAGCTCGTCACCGCATGGCCGAAGTTGGGGATGACAGTTCTCAATGCCGGCGAGCTCAAGGGGAGGGAGAAGAACGCATTCATCGACCAGGAATTCCGCCGACTGGGCACCCGGGTCAGCCCTGACGTTGTGGAGGAACTCCTGGACGGGGTGGGAGGGGACCTCCGAGAATTGTCCAGTGCTATCAGCCAACTCGTCGCTGATACCGACGGGAAAGTCACCCCAGCCGAGGTGCGCAAATACTACCGGGGCAAGGCAGAGGTCAGCGGCTTTGATATCGCAGACTTCGCTGTCACCGGACAGAAGGAACGCGCCGTCGCGTCCGCCCGCCGGGCGCTGCAGCTCGGAGAGGCCCCCGTCCTCATCGCCAGCGCGCTCTCCCAATCGGTGAGCGGGATCTCCAAGGTCGCCGGCGCGGGGCCGATCGACCCGCGCAGGCAGGCGGCGGAATTCGGAATGCCGCCGTGG
The DNA here is from genome assembly GCA_001054945.1 of Corynebacterium falsenii. GTDB lineage: Bacteria > Actinomycetota > Actinomycetes > Mycobacteriales > Mycobacteriaceae > Corynebacterium > Corynebacterium falsenii_A. The sequence continues at coordinate 204,219 of JVKJ01000001.1, forward strand.
AAGCTAGAAAAGCTCATTCGCATCGCCCGCCGGTGGTCGCCCGCCGCTGTCTCGCAGGCCGTCCAGGTCACCGCTGAGTTGGACGCCGGCGTCAAAGGCCACAGCTATGACATGGATTTTGCCGTGGAACAAGCGGTCCGGAAAATCGCAGACCTCGCCGGTTAGTTTTGGCCGAAGCCATACCACGTGCCCGTGTGGATGGCCTTGTTGTAACGATCTTCAAAAACGTATTCCCGGGGATCTTCCCAGGACTTGCCCTGGGGAAGGTGAGCTCCGATCAAAGCGCCCGTGAGCGAGGCTCGGGTATTGCGATTTCCCGTCCAGTTCACAGCCACGTGGAGGAAGTCGTGCGGATCGAATTGGTCCGTGTGATCCAGGTACAACTGGGTTAGAAGCAGCGCGCTCGCGGTACAGGACCCCGCGTCCCACGCCTTTCCGAAAATCTGCTGAAGCTTTCGGTGGTCCCGGTATAGCGCCTCGAAGTCACCGTCCGCCAAGATCGGTGAGAAGACGTTGCGGACTTCCTGCACGCGGCCGATCATTTCGTTCAACGGGATGTCAGCTCCGCGGAGATTCTTGATCTTTGAGGTGTGAAGATCCTCAATGATCTCGCTCTTTTCGTCGTCGCTCAACAGTGCGTCGTCATCGAAGTTGGGATCGCCAGCCATGCCGCTGGCCACATCCAGCAGGTCGCTACCCACCTCCGCAGCAAAGGCGCAGCCCAACATCGCTGCGGCTGCCCTGGTTAACCCGGAGTCATGCGTCAGGGATGCTTGGTAGACCGACCACCCCACCGCGGCGCCCGCTGGCGCCAGTAAACCAGAGGCGGATACGCGCATGATCCCGCCGGAGCCACCAGAGCGGGTTGCCACGCTCGCCCACCTCTCGGCACCCATCTCATTGAGCCGGTGCAAGGCGCTGGTATTGGACATGCCCGGATGCCGATCGAAATCCCGATCCAGGAAGTATGCCAGGAACTGAGTGGCGATCTCCTCCATTCCGTCATTGACATCCAACTGTCGGCGATCGATATACCGCATGGCCGTGGACAGTGCGAGGGTCATCTGGGTGTCGTCGCTGATCACCAAGTCCTCGGGGAGTGGAGTCCGTTCCAGCTGCGGTGCCTCCTGATGGATATAGCCCCACGCATCGCCCAGGGCCGTGCCCAGCAGTGCTGACTGGAAACGTCTTTTCATCACGGTGGTTCTCCTCCTGACTTCTCCCCATGACCGTACCCTGAACCCCTGGCCACAGCGCATGGTGGGCAAGAAAAAGATATACGGGCCCATGACAGGCGCCGTGGCGTCCTAAAGAAATGGAAAAACCCGCCGGCCACCTGCCCTTCCCTGTGAGGGCGAGGGGGTAAACCAGCGGGTCTCTGTGCGATCAGCTTCGCAGCGACCGCGACACAAACAAGGCTATTTAGCCCAGCTTGTTCAGGCGTGCAGCCATTCCGGACTTCTTGTTCGCCGCATTGTTGCGGTGAATGGTGCCCTTGGTCACGGCCTTGTCGTACATGCGGGATGCGACGCGCAGCTGTGCCTCTGCCGCTTCCTTGTCGCCTGCCTCGATGGCCGCATTGAACTTGCGGGCCTCCGTGTGCAGGCGGGAACGGATAGCCTTGTTGCGCTGACGTGCGATCTCGTTGGTGCGGACGCGCTTCTGCTGCTGCTTGATGTTTGCCATGGTGGCGAGCCTCTTTCTTGATTCGTGTTCCGTAAATCCGCCCCACCGGGCTGCAAAAATGCAGCGCGCACGTTCTCTAACAAACTACCCAAGGTCCTGTAGCTTGCGGTGCGCGCGCCCGTTTCCGCGGTGGAAGTGGGGACGGGGATTGAACCTTTAAGACGCTACCACCGCGGGCTGCGGCGGCCTAATCGGATTAATGCCATCCGTACTCATTGCGCAAGATAGCGGTGATTCGGTCGTAGCGGCGTTCGGGCATGGCCACACCGCGGCGAGTGATCTGGGATTCCGGAACCTCGAGGATCTTGTCCATGCGGACCCAACTGTCGTGACCCGCGCCGTCCCATGGCCCGGAACCAATGCGTATCCAGTTATCGTGCTCCTCGTGCTCCGGATTGGCGGAGATCAGCAGCGTAAGCAATGTGTGGTGGTTACGGCCGATGATGAGCACCGCACGGCGCTGGACTCCTCCGCCACGCCGGGCCCGAATGTCGAGCCACACGACCTCGCCGGGGTCTGCCTGGCCGTCCATGTCTGGCGCGTACATGGTCGCGCGAGCGTGTTTGGTGGTGGGGACCTTCACCGAGGCGTCCTTCGCCACGGGGGTCACGTCACGCCGGCCATCGAGCCCGAGTTGCTGATTGAGCGATTCCATCCCGCGATGCAGATTGCCCTGGTGGCGGAAATGGCGGTTGATGAAGCGAGTGAAAAGGCCTTCTTTGTCGCCGCGTGCCACCCGATAGGCGTGACCCGGGCTGGAAAGCGAGCTGGCCTGGGTGGAGTGGCCGTGATCGTTCGTGCTGTGCGGGGAAGGCATAAGCACGATTGTACTGGGAGGTTGGCTGTGGGTTTGTGCTCCGCAAGCGCGCCGTTGGCAGTTGAGGCGAACAAGGGGGAACAAGGTAGGGTTTATGAGACACTTCACCAGGAGGGAATTGGATGGCACAGGCGCAGAAGAATTACGCCACAGAGACGTTTACGGATCCGCAGCGAATCCGAAACTTCTGCATTATCGCCCACATCGATCACGGCAAGTCCACGCTGGCTGATCGCATCTTGCAGCTATCCGGCGTGGTTGAAGATCGCGACATGCGGGATCAGTACCTGGACAATATGGACATTGAACGGGAACGGGGTATCACCATTAAGGCGCAGAATGTGCGTCTCCCATGGGTGCCCAGGTCTGGCGAGAACAAGGGCGAAGAATTGGTCATGCACCTGATCGATACGCCCGGCCACGTGGACTTCACGTACGAAGTCTCCCGCGCTCTGGACGCCTGCGAGGGTGCCATCCTCCTCGTGGATGCCGCGCAGGGGATTGAGGCTCAGACTCTGGCCAATCTGTACCTGGCCATGGAGAACGACCTGGAGATCATCCCGGTCCTGAACAAGATCGATCTGCCAGCAGCCGACCCGGAGAAATACTCCCTGGAGCTGGCTCACATCATCGGCTGTGAGCCAGAAGAGGTACTTCGCGTCTCGGGGAAGACCGGTGAAGGCGTCGCGGAGCTCCTGGATCGGGTGTGCGAGCTGGTTCCGCCTCCGAGTGGAGACGCCGACGCTCCGGCACGGGCCATGATTTTCGACTCCGTCTACGACATTTACCGCGGTGTGGTGACCTATGTCCGCATGATGGACGGGAAGCTGGAAGCACGCCAGAAGATTCAGATGATGAGCACCGGCGCCAATCATGAGACGCTCGAGATCGGCGTTGTCTCACCGGAACCCACAAAGACCAAGGGGCTCGGTGTGGGCGAAGTGGGCTACATCATCACCGGCGTGAAGGACGTGCGCCAGTCCAAGGTTGGCGACACGATCACCTGGCAGCACAACGGAGCAGAAGAGCCCCTGAAGGGCTACCAGGATCCGATGCCGATGGTGTATTCAGGACTGTTCCCAATTTCCGCCAACCAGTACCCGGACCTCCGTGAGGCCATCGAAAAGCTGCAGCTCAACGATGCCTCCTTGACTTTCGAACCGGAAACCTCCGTGGCGCTAGGGTTCGGTTTCCGATGTGGGTTCTTGGGCCTGCTGCACATGGAAATCACGAGAGCCCGGCTGGAGCGTGAATTCGACCTGGACCTCATTTCCACCGCTCCCTCGGTTGTCTACCGGGTGGTCAGCGAAGACGGCAGCGAGCTGATGGTTCGCAATCCCAGTGACTGGCCAGGCGGCAAGCTGCGCGCCGTCTACGAGCCGATGGTGAACATGACCCTCATCGTGCCCGAGGAATTCTTGGGAGGGACGATGGAGTTGTGCCAACAAAAGCGCGGCCAGATGAAGAATATGGACTTCCTGTCGCAGGACCGAGTGGAGCTGCGCTACCTGATGCCTCTGGGCGAGATCATTTTCGACTTTTTCGACATGTTGAAGTCCCGAACCAAGGGCTACGCCTCATTGAACTACGAGGAGGCTGGCGAGCAGGAAGCCGACCTGGTCAAGGTCGATATCCTGTTGCAGGGAGATCCTGTCGATGCTTTCAGTGCCATTGTCCACCGCGATAACGCCCAGTGGTATGGCAACAAGATGACCGTGAAGCTCAAGGAATTGATTCCACGGCAACAGTTCGAGGTCCCTGTCCAGGCAGCGATCGGAACCAAGGTCATCGCTCGCGAAAACATCCGAGCATTGCGCAAAGATGTGCTGGCGAAGTGCTACGGCGGCGACATCAGCCGTAAGCGCAAGTTGCTGGAGAAGCAGAAGGAAGGAAAGAAGCGCATGAAGTCCATCGGCAGCGTGGCCGTGCCCCAGGAGGCGTTCGTCGCCGCGCTGTCAACGGACGAGGGTAAGTCCTAAGTTGGCAGGTCAGCGCAGCTCCCGGTAACCGGGCTTCATTCGGCTCTGTCCCAGATCCATCTGCTGCCCGGCAGCCGACCCTGCTGCGAAGCTGGTGGGGTCAAAGGATTTCGGTCCCCGGTTTCGGATGAACCGGAGGTTCGGAAAATCCTCAGCTGCGGCCATCTGTGCCAATTTCCGATCTTCCATCAGCGCGACCTCACCGGAGTGGTTCCCCGAAACGAATTCCTCCGCATGTGCCGCCTCGATGTTTTTCAGCCGGATTCCCACGGCCTGAATGAATCCGCGCATCCATGACCGCTTCCGCGTCTGTACCGATGTCGCGGAGTTTACCGCTGGCTCCAGCGCATTTGTCGCCCCAGCAATCATGTGCATCACCAGGATCGTGTGCAGCATGTGCACCCTGTTTACGTGGTGGGGTCGGCCGAACACGATCACCTTCGTGACCTTGGTGGAGTTGTACTTTTTGTACATGACCACCTCGCAGTGCAGCACTCCGGCAAGCACGTTGACCAGCTGATACTGCATGTCCGTATAGGTGCCGTCGAGATCAATCGTGAATCGAATAACGTTGAGCTCCGATTGTTCCTCGAGTTGGGATTCCTCGACCCCGTACTCCGCCATGAGTGAAAATGCCTTCTCGCGAAACGCATCCCCTTCTGGCGTCCCCTCCCTGTCGGCGGCCTGCCGCAACAATTTTTCGACCTTGGCCTTAATCGAGCGGAACTTTTCCGACTCATTTTTCACCTTCGCGGTCATTGAATCCCTCTTCGCATCGCCGCAACACCACTGTCCATGTAGCGCCTCACGCTAGCAGGCCCGATTCCTCCGCCCCGGACGCGCCAAAAGTCCGTGAAAAGCCGGTCGTTCCTGTGGATTCAGTTTCCACAAGTTGAGCACTTCAATCGGCACAGTCCCACCCGAAAAATTCGCATTAGCGTATGGGTTAAGCTTTTGCCACAGGAAGCGCTCAAGAGTAAAGGAACGGGATTTTTCGTTGCCATCGACGCCTACGACGTGGTTCACCAGCGATCTCCATTTGGGCCATCCCTTCGTCGCTGAATTGCGCGGATTTTCCAATGTAGAAGAGCATGATCGGCAGATCCTCGACGGGGTCACCGCCGCCGTGAAGCCCGGGGACGTTCTCTGGGTGTTGGGGGATATCTCCTCGGGATGGGGGCCGCAGGAGGATCGCGCCCTGGAACTTTTGGACGCCACGTTCACCTCAATCCGGTCCGCGTTCAACAGCGATAGAGGAAACGAAGCACCAGGTGGCATCCACCTGATTTCCGGAAATCACGACTCATGCCACCCCATTCATCTGGAGGCCTTCACTGCTCAGCGAAAGTTTCTGGAAGTCTTCGATAGCGTGCAATCAGCGCAGAAGTTGGAGTGGTCCGGGCGCGAGGTGTGGCTTAACCACTTCCCGCGGCCGGGGTTTGACCACGAAGGAATGTCCTCCAGGCATGACGAGATACGTCTGTCTGCCCCACACATCGTTCACGGGCACTTGCATTCTTCGCATCCGATCGTCGGGCCGGGACTGGTGGATGTGGGGCTCGATGCCTGGGAGCTCAAGCCGGTGGCGCAAGACAAAGTGAACGATCAACTACTTGCTTCGCTGCCTACTCATGAAAATTCATAAAATAACTTGCAGCTTTCTAACCAGTAGTTTTGCTGCATTTTAGGTTCAATTAAGCTCTCGGCTGCCGGGTGGTCTGTGGCTTTTGTGGTTGGATGGGGCGGTGGAGACGCCGAATGCACAAGAACCACAGGAGAATCCACATGAATAATCCCCTTGATCCACGGGATGCTGGCAAGGGAACCAACGGCCAGAACATTCCCGGAAAAGACAGCTTGGATAAGAATTTCACAGGCGCGGATCACCGCAACGTGGGCGACCGGGTTGGCGATAAGGTCAATGAGGTCACTCACCACAATCGAGTAGAACACCCCAACGAAGGTGGCCAGCACCATGCCAGCCGCGTGAACCACGTGGAAAATGATCACGAAGCTGTTCGCCGGGAGCCGCAGGTCACCCACCAGCGGCCTGAGGTAAGCGGCAACACTCAGGTTCCAGTGGAGGAAAAGAAGTCCTCCTTCCTGCCAATCCTCCTTGGCCTGATCCTGCTTGCGCTGGTGGCCCTCGGTGTGTGGTGGCTGCTCCACGACAAGAATGAAGATGACTCTGCTCCGAAGGATGCGACGACGTCCATCACGGAGACCACCGAGCCATCGAACCCCGAGCCTGCCCAATCCAGCCATCCCGCTCAGTCCAGCGCCCCGGCCGGGGAAACTGCAGGTGCAACCCCTTCTCCTGCCCAGGGCAACGCATCTGATGCCGGTGCGGCAACGCCTGGACATGAGCAGGACGGTGTCCCTGAGGTCCATGACTCCATGCAGCCTCAACCCGCGGCTCCTGCGCAATAAAGCTGCACTCATCGCGCGATAAATTCCTAAAGCTCTCCAGAACCAGCGCCCTTCCCTGCAATGGCCAGGGGCGCTGGTTTTCGTTTCTCAGGCAGTAGTGTTCCTCAGTGTGAAAGAAGAACGTGCCACAGTTTCGGAAGCAATCGCCGCCGTTGTCCGCGATGTGGGCTCGCCCGTGTTCGGTGTGGTGGGCAACGGAAACATTCACTTCGTCAGCGCATTGACCGCCAACAATGATGCCTACACGTCTATGCGACACGAGGCCGGAGCGGTCGCTGCCGCGGACGCTTATCACCGAACCACCGGGAAAATTGGAGTGGCCACCACGACTTATGGTCCCGGATTCACAAATGCGTTGACGCCGCTGTCGGAAGCGCTCCACGCCCGAATCCCTGTGGTTTATGTCCTCGGTGACATTCCCACCTTTGGACGCCGCCCAATCGACGTCGACGAACACGCCCTCCTCACCGCTCTGGGGGTCCCGTTCGTAGTCGCCGGCCCTCACAATGCTGAAGAGGTCACCCGATGGGCCTTCCACCAGGCCTTCGAGGACAACTCACCCATTGTGGTGCTCATTCCCTATGACCTTGTGGACGCCACACTGAGCGATCCTGCAACCACTTTCCCCGTGTCCGGTCCGACGATTGAGCGATCTCGCCGCGCTGGTGACCCGGACATTTCCGCCGAAACTCTGCATGATCCCGCACGTGCTGATGCTCTTGCCGAGGAGCTGGCATGCGACCTTGTCGGTGCGAAACGCCCGATCATCCTCGTTGGGCGCGGAGTCATCAACTCGGGCACGCTCTCGCACGTGGAGAGCCTGGGAGAAGACCTCGGAGCGTTGTTCATGACGTCGGTGATGGCGAGAAATTGTGTGCCTGACCAGTGGAACCTCGGGATCGCAGGCGGGTTCATGCACCGAGGTCGCTTGGATGTCGTCCGTCGCGCCGATGTGGTCCTGGTGCTGGGTGCCAGTCTGAACATGTTTCAGGTTCGAAAAGGCACGCTTTTCGGAGAGAGAACCAAGATCTTTCACGTAGACCGTGAGCCGCAGGATTCTCTGGCCACAGTGCACAAGCAGGTGGCGGCCGACTTGAAAGTCATCCTGCCGAAGCTCGTTCAGGCGGTGGCGCGGCAGCACGAGCTCACAGCGCATGTTGGGGACAAGAGTGAGGGAGCAAGGGGATGGCGTCCACATGCAGCGGGGCTTCCCGCGTGCGAGCGCGACGACCTGGACCCGGGGTGCTTTCAGGAGACGGCGAGCGATGGGCGATTGGATCCGCGATTCGTTCTGCGAAGGCTCGATGAGCTACTTCCGGATAACAGGACCGTGGTCACCGATGGTGGTCACTTTATTGGCTGGGTGCCGAAGTACATTGATTGTCCCGACGCGCGATCGACGGTGCTGGTTGGCACAGCGGTGATGACGATTGGGTTGGGGCTGAGCTCCGCAGTGGGAGCGACAATCGGGCGACCCGATAGGTGCACCGCGCTGTTCACCGGGGACGGCGGGGCACTGATGGGGCTTGCCGACCTGGAGGTGTTTTTCCGGGTGGCTCGTCAGAAACAGCACATGACATGCGGCGAAGACCCGCAGTTTCGAGGGATCGGCCCTGGTGAGCAGGAACCCAGCGCGGTCATGATCGTTCTGAACGACGCAGCCTACGGAGCGGAGGTGCACCAGTATGTTCCGCGAGGATTGGACCCGAGCGCGATGCTCCTCGAGGACCAAAACTTCGCTGCAATGGGGGAGCCGTGGGGAGTGGCGGGGCTGACCGTGACCACACCAGAGCAGTTCAGGCCCGGCGGAGAAGTGGAACAATTCCTCAAGGCCCAAGCAGGGGATCCCTGCATCCTGGATGTGAAGATTAGTCGCATTCCTGTTGCCGATTTTCTCAAAGAATAAAAACTGAGTCGCTAAGGTGTGGGGAACCCGATCCCTCCGTAGGCGCTGTGGCCTGCGAGGAACAGGTTGCAGATCGCACACAAGGCATCGCACACGAGAGGCAAGGAAGAGGTGCTGCAGGCCATGGGCCGAGCAACCCCCGCGACCACTGATCACTCTGATTCTCCCGAGAGCACACGCAAGCAACCCAACTCCACTCCACGAAGCAGCTCTGTGGGGTCTGGCGCGCGGAAAGCCAAAAATGATCCACTAATTTTCTGGGTGGCCTTGGCTTTTATGCTGGTGTTTATTGCGCTGACCCTGACCTTGGGCCAGCGATTCGCCAATTTTCTCAGCGCGGGAGCTGACTGGGCCCTGACCTACCTGAATTGGCTGTACATCGGGGGAGTATCGCTAGCTCTCATTTTTTTGATCGTCCTGTTCGTCAGCCGATTCGGCCGGATGCGCTTGGGTGCTGATGGTGAGCAACCAGAGCATTCCACGCTGAGCTGGTTTGCCATGCTCTTTGCCGGTGGCATGGGGTCGTCGTTGATGTTTTACGGCGTGGCCGAGCCGCTGAATCACGCGGTGAACCCGCCTCTGAAAGACCAGGAACCAATGAGCTTGGGCGCGATCAAGGAAGCCATTGGTTTCTCGATGTACCACTTCGGAGTCCATATGTGGCTCATTTTTGCAGTGCCAGGCCTGGCCCTCGGGTACTTCATCTACAAGCGTCACCTTCCCCCGCGCGTGTCCTCCATATTCGCGCCCGTGATGGGTCGCTGGGTGTATCGCTGGCCCGGGAAGATCATTGATGCCCTGTCGATCATCGGGACGGTGTTTGGCCTCGCTGTCTCTGTCGGGCTGGGCACCCTGCAGATTAACTCTGGTTTGGCACGCCTGTTTGGCGCACCCACGGTTGCCTGGGTGCAGGTGGCCATCATCGCCGTCGTTGTCCTCGCCTCCTCCATGTCGGTCGCAGCGGGCCTGGAAAAGGGAATCAAGATGCTTTCCAACATGAACATCCTCCTGGCGGTGGTGCTCATGTTGTTCATTTTGGCCACGGGCCCAACTCTGCTGATGCTGCGCGGCACCATGGACACCGCCTCGTTGTATGCGGAATACCTGCCCAAGATCATGTTCTGGTCAGATTCCTGGAGCGAGAACCCGGGCTGGCAGGGTAAGTGGACCGTGTTCTATTGGGCGTGGACCATATGCTGGTCGCCCTTCGTCGGAATGTTCCTGGCTCGAATTTCTCGCGGTCGTACGGTGCGCGAATTCATCGGGGGCGTGCTGTTGCTGCCCGCCGCTTTTTCGGTGTTATGGTTCGCCGTCTTTGGAATGTCCGCCTTGGATATCGAGCGCAAGCAGCCCGGTGTGTTGAGCAACCCTGCCGTCCGGAACGATGACACTGCCGCCGCGTTGTTTGAGTTCCTCAGTCACTTTCCCTGGGCCGGTGCGGTCAGCGTGCTCGCCCTGGTGGTCATTGCCTTCTTCTTTGTGACGTCAATTGACTCGGCAGCCATGATCACGGACATGTTCGCAGCCGGGGAGGAAGATGCCACCCCGACGTACTTCCGGGTTCTGTGGGCGGTCCTGATTGGCGGTGTGGCAGCCGGCATCTTGGTCATGAGTCCGGATGCTGGCATTGATGCACTGCAGGAAGTGGTCATCATCATCGGTCTGCCGTTCTTCTTCATCAAATTTGTGATGATGTATTCAATTGTGAAGGGAATGAATGCTGACTATCACGCCCTTCCAGACGTGGAGACCAGGCAGTGGGGACGCACCGATAGTGCGGAAAAGCTGGAGCTCCACGAATCGCGGCCAGCACCGGGCTATGACGACGAAGGTAAGCAATTGCCCCGCCTGGAATACGACGAGGAAGGCAACATCGTCATCCCCGGTAACGTGCACATCCAAGGCAATCTGGGCGTGATTGGAGACGTTGACCACGACCCCGACCCGGTGCCGGAATCGCCGCAGTACAACAAGAGCGGTGACCTGGTCGATGACGAAGGATGGCTCATAGATGATGAGGGGAATCGCCTGGCGCATCAGCCCGAGGGGGCGGGCCCACACGGCAGTGAGACCATTCCCAGCGATTAGATCAATCCGCTTGATTGTGACCCGAGTTACGCAAAGGCGGGGTAGCATGTGGCCGGAAAGTATATAAATAGCAGTAGAGGAGTGAACATGGTACAGCGCGTTGGTGTGGTGGGCGCAGGCCTGATGGGATCGGGAATTGCCGAGGTCGCAGCTAAGGGGGGAAGCGACGTCCTGGTCTGGGAAATGAAACAGGAAGCCCTGGATGCCGGTCGGGCTCGCATCGAGAAGTCTCTGGCGAAGGCCGTGGAGCGCGGCAAGCTCGAAGCCGCTGACCGTGATGCCGCACTACAGAGGTTGACCTTTACCACGAAGCTGGAGGACTTCTCCGATCGGGAGCTCGTGATGGAAGCCATTATCGAGAATGAAGACGTGAAGAAGAGCGTGTTCGCGCAGCTTGACGAGATCGTGGAATCCCCCGAGGCGGCACTGTGCACCAACACGTCTAGCCTGCCCATCCAGACGATCGCATCGGCCACCGAAAACCCCGAGCGCATTATCGGCCTGCACTTCTTCAATCCGGTTCCGGTCCTGCCCCTTGTCGAGGTGATTCCTGCTCTGACCACCAGCGAATCCACCATTGAGCGCGCGCAGACCTACGCCACGGAGGTCATGGGGAAGACAGCCATCCGCGCCAAGGACCGTTCCGGCTTCATCGTGAACTTCCTCCTGGTGCCCTACATGCTCTCCGCCATCCGCATGGTCGAGCAGGGCGTGGCCACTCCAGAGGACATTGATACCGGGATGAAGCTCGGCGCTGCCCACCCCATGGGTCCTCTGACGCTGGCGGACATGGTCGGCCTTGATACCTGCGCGTTTATTGCCGATGTCATGCACAAGGAGTTCGGCGATCCGGCCTACGCCTGCCCGCCTCTTCTGCGCCGTATGGTGACGGCAGGCAACGTGGGCAAAAAGTCTGGGAAGGGCTTTTACGACTACAGCAAATAAATCCCAGGCGAAGCCAATGTCCACCCTGGGATTGGGGCTGATGGACCGGTGTGGCTGCTCAGCCAGCACACCGGCTGTCACTTCGCGCGTATGGTGGGTGAGTACAACCGACCTAAAGGAGGTACCACAATGGGTTTTGATGATCTGAAGAACAAGGCACAGGAAGCTACCGGCAAGGCAAAGGAAGCTGCTGGGGACGCCACCAACAACGAGTCTCTGAAGACCGAGGGCAAGGCTGACCAGGGCTCCGCTGCCATCAAGGACAAGGCCAACGATGTGAAGGAAAAGGCAGCCGGCGCTGTGAACGACGCGCTGGATAAGTAATTTTCCGGCCCACATGGTCGTGGCCCCGGACGCTCTTTAACGGAGCGTCCGGGGCCACATTCATGCCCGGATGGGGCTTAGCCCTCAGTCGGGGATTCCTCCAACTCTTCGTGAGACCCTGGCGTCTCAAACCCAAACCTGCGCAAGCGCTCCCGATCGGCTTCGGAGGCGGAGCTCGTGAGGCGCAGTAGCTCGGAATAGATACCGCCGCTGGTGGCGAGTTCGGCCGGAGACCCGACTTCGTCGACGCGACCTTTGTCCAAAGTGACGATCGTATCCACATTGGCAATGGTGGACAGTCGGTGCGCGATGACCAGGGTGGTGCGGCCCTGCATCAATTCCTCCAACCCGGCCTGCACAACTCGTTCGGCCTTTGTGTCCAGGGCGGAGGTGGCCTCGTCGAGGACCAATACTGGGGCATCCTTCAGCATCGCGCGTGCCACCGCGATGCGCTGCTTCTGTCCACCTGAGAGGCGCAGACCGCGCTCGCCGATGAGCGTGTCATAGCCCTTGTTGAAGCCCATGATGAAGTCGTGTGCGTGTGCGCGTTTAGCGACCGCCTCGACCTCCTCATCGGTGGCATAAGGGCGCGCGTAAGCAATGTTTTCCCGGACAGTACCGGAGAACAGGGACGGTTCCTGGAACACGACTCCCACGCTGGAGCGTACCTCTGCGCTGCTGAGCCCCGCCTCATCCTGGCCGCACAGCCGCATCGTGCCCTGGGTGGGCCGATACAGGCCGAGGAGCAGGTTCACCAGGGTGGATTTGCCGCCGCCAGATTCACCCACCAGGGCCACCTTCTGGCCCTTGTGCGCCGCGAAGCTCACCCCGTGAATGACCATTTCTTCATCGTCATAGCCGAAGGTGACATTGTCGAACTCGAATACAGGTCCGTCAGCCGGGGCCGATAGCTGTGGAGTGTCGTTGGCTTCGACATCCTCCGTATCGACCACCATCGCACCACCGGGCCGGGAAGCTTCTATCAACGCGCGGGGAGCCGATTGTTCTTCCAGCTCTTCCATGGTCTCGAAGTACTCGCGCGATCCGGCAGCGGCCTTCTGGGCGGTGTCCACCATCCAGCTCATCATCATGACCGGCTGCTGGGCCATCACCACGAATTGAATCAGCAGTACCATTTCACCGAGGGAGAAGTGGCCGTGCAGGGTGCGCCAGAACAGCATGAGGTAGATGGCGAAAAAGACGAGGTTCATGCCCGACTGACGAAGGATGTCCATGCCGTGCCAGAAGCGGGACTGGTGCCTGGTCACATTGACGGTCGACTGGAAGTGGCCCTGGAACAGCTGCAGCTCGCGAAGTTCTGTCACGAAGGACTTCACGACCTTCATCTGGCCGATAACTTCTGCAAACCGGCCCTGGGCAGCATCGATGTGCTCGTTCTTTTCCTTCTCCCAGACGATCCACTTCTTGCTGGTCAGAGTGGTCAACCACAGGTACAGCGGAAAGACCAGCATCAACAGGATCGCCAGTGGCCAGTAGTACAGTGCTGAGATCACCAGGATCATGACCAGGGTGATCATCATGGAGAAGAAGTTATTGGCGAAGGACTGCAGGAACTGCGTCAATCCCAGGATCGATCGATCCAGGCGGGAAATGATCGTTCCCGTTACCTGCGTGTCGTAGTAATTCTGCGGCAGCGCAAGCAGCTTGGCGAAGTACCGGTTCGACAGAATCTGCCGCATCCTGGTCGCCATCACATCGCCGAAGTAGCCGCCGACGTTGTTGACGATGCTGCCCAGCAGCTTCACTGCCAACAGCGCAACAGCCAATAGCACGACCGCGCGGGAGGCATCGTCCAGCTTCGACCCGCCCTGCAGGTGAGTCACCACCGTGTCTGTGGCCTGCTTAATCAGGAATGGCGTACCCAGTGTGGTGAGGGCTGTGATGATGCTGGTGACAGCGATCAGCGCATAAAACGGCCAAAGTTCTTTGGTGGATTTAATAATTCGCGAAAATGCGGCGAGCATATGGGCGAGTATAAGGCCGAGGGAAGAATCGCCGCACCTCGCCGAGAGGATCCTCCTCGTCCCACTCCAGGCACTCCCCGGAAGACCGTCCACCTCGGAGGGAGAAAACTTTGCTCACCCTACGCCCATGAGGATCGTAGGGAGTCCAATTAGGAGCCTTGCCATGGGCGAAGTCCACGATCACGCTGTGGAAACGGTGAGCCACCGGAGTCAACCGCGACAACACCTCCGGCGCCACAGCCTTTCCTTGTCCATTGTCGTCCAGCCCGCTCAGCTCAACGCAGTGAAAGGCCAGAGGGAGGTCCGCACAGTGCTGCGCGAGGATGCGCTCGTCGCGCTCGCCTTCACCACCCGCGAATTCGCAGGCCCAGGTGTCTGGGCTCGAGCTGCGTGCTTCCAGCGCCGCCATTGCCCAGCGCCGGATAGCGCTATCGCTCACCGCGCGTCCCATCGGTGCCCCCGGCGGTTCGCGGTCCGCGTAGTTCATCCACTCGCGCCACGTCCCGGCTTCCGGTGCACCAATTTTTAGGGACGCCAGCCTCGTCAGCATGTTTCCGGCAACACGCCGAAGAGGATTCCGGTGAGACCTCGCCCGGTCAATCACATGCGCGGGACCCAGGCCGACGAATTCATCGCGCATGGTGCTCACCAACAGTGGCACCGGCGCCATCTTCTCGGGGTGAAATGGGAACACCCCGACTGCGCAATCACTGGGAAACCGGCGGGAGAATAGGCGATAGGCGCGATCCACCTTGTCATGGGTCAGCGAACTCACTCGGTCAAAGTTCAACCGACCGCCTAGGAGCAGCTGCGCTGTCCTGCGCCGATGAGGCCACCCGACCCGGGGGAAGGCGGGCGAAAGAATCACAGCTCGGTGGATCAGGTCGGCAGCGCGGGGATCTGCCAATGTCCACGCGACCAGCCCGCCACCTGCGGATTGCCCCATGAGCGTCACGTTTTCGGCGTCCCCGCCGAATGCCCCAATGTTCCTGTTGATCCAGCGCAGAGCGAAGAGGATGTCCTCGGCTCCCCGGAAATAAGGGTGGGTGGTGGCGTCCCCACCCGTGGCGGAGGGGTGATCAGCGGGAACGTCCTCGCCCTCCAGCGGAAGGAATCCATCGAAGCGGTAGCGGTAATTGACGCTCACCAGTACACACCCGCTGGTGGCGAAAGAATCGCCTCGATACCAGGCAGAATCCCCATGGCTTGATTCGTACCGGCCTCCGTGGATGAAAATGATCACGGGCAGCCGAGCGGCGGACTTATCGCAGGCAGAACCAGGGGCGGGCGCGGTGATGGACAGCGTGGCGCGGCTGCCCATGCGGTCCAGGTCGGCATGGAGAACGTCGCGGTGCTCGGGCGCTGGCGCGGGAGGGGAAAAGCGATCGGCGACGGAGATGGGCTCGGCGCGATAGGGGATAGCCTGCCACCGAGCAATGGACCTATGTGACGAGGACGCGCTGTTGGCGGAACCCGCGGTGGTATAGCCGGTGAGGAAAGATCCTTGGACAGGGCCTTCAGTGGTGTCAACGATGAGATCGGTGGGGGCGCGAGTCAATCCCAGCTGGGTCATGAAGGCCGATGTTAATGCGGGAATTGTGGACGCACATCGGATTGATGCCGGCCGGGTCGTTAGAGTGAATGACTATGGAATCACGGCCAGAGACTCTCCAATCCGCAACCATGTTTAACAACCCTTCTGATCTGCCCTACGAGCTACCAGACTTCGCGGCGGTGGACGTGGACACTCTGGTGCCAGCCGCTCGTATGGGAATGGATGATCACGCGGCTGAACTCGCGGCAATCGCGGACAACCCAGAGGAGCCGACCTGGGAGAACACTATCGTGGCGCTCGAGGCTTCTGGAGAGACTCTGCAGCGCGTGCTGGCGATCATCTTTAATTACGCCGGGGCGCTGGCAACGGAGAAGATTCAGCAGGTGGAGTCCGAAGTGTCTCCGTTGTTGGCAGACCATGTCGGTGCCATGTATTTGAATGAGGACTTGTGGAATCGCGTGCAGTCAATGCCGGAGCAGGCCGAGGGTACTGAAGAGGCCGCGGTGCTGCGACGGTGGAGGCGCCGGTTCGTCCGCGGCGGGGCCAACCTGGACCCGGAGCAGCGGGAAGAACTGAAAAAGCTGGACTCCCGTCTAGCCGAGCTGTCCACGTCCTTCGGCACCCAGCTACTGCGTGAGACCGAAGCCGCAGCCGTGGAGCTGAGCGAGGACGAGGTGGCAGGACTGTCCGAGGCGACGAAGGCGAGGCTGAAGGCCGACGCGCGCGAGGCGAACAAAGACGGTTACCTGGTGCGGCTCGGCCTCCCTACCGTGCAGCCGATCCTGGAGGAACTCAGCAACCCGGAAGCTCGGCGAAAGGTATATCAGGCATCCCTCGGACGAGCAGGGACGGCAAATGACGATGCGATCCTGGAGATCATTAGGCTGCGAGCACATCGAGCGGAAATGCTGGGATACAGCAGCCACGCGGATTTCATTGCGGAGGAAGAGACTGCCGGGAGTGTGGAGGCGGTCGAGGAGCTGTTGAAGACGGTTACTCCCGCCGCGGTGAGCAATGCGCAGGGAGAATATAAACGGCTGGCGGACAAGCAGGCCGTCAGCGACGAGGCGCAGGAAGGCGGCGTGGAAGCCGCCGATTGGCCGTATTGGGATGCTCAATTGCGCGCCGAAGAACTGGATGTCGATGACGATGAACTGCGCAAGTACTTCCCACTGTCACGGGTGATGGAGCAAGGCGCGTTCTTCGCTGCCCAGCGCCTCTACGGAATTACCGTGAATCGGCGCGAGGACCTACAGGGCTATCACCCGGACGTGACAGTGTGGGAAGTGCGGGAGGAAGACCAGCCAGACGGCACGCCGGGTGAAGGGATCGGGTTGATCCTCATGGACATGTTCGCTCGGCCCACCAAGCGCGGCGGGGCGTGGATGAATAGCTTCGTGGACCAGGCTCGCCTCACCGGGCAGCAGCCCGTCGTGGTCAACGTGCTGAACATCGCAAAGCCACAGGAAGGGGACGAGGCGCTGCTCAGCCTGGACGAGGTGGCGACAGTCTTCCACGAGTTCGGCCACGCTCTTCACGGCTTGTTGTCGGACGTTGTGTACCCCAGCGTCTCCGGAACAAATGTGCCTTGCGACTTCGTGGAATTCCCCAGCCAGATCAATGAAAATTGGGCATTGGAGCCTGCGGTGCTGGCGAACTATGCCCGACACGTGGACACCGGAGAGCCATTGCCCGCGGAACTTCTCCAGGCCGTGCAGAAGCAAGCTCGCTGGGGGCAAGGTTTCTCCACCACGGAATACGTGGCTGCGTGCTGGGTAGATCTGGCGTGGCACAAACTTAGCGCGCAAGAAGCCGAGAGTGTGACCTCCGTCGAGGAGTTCGAGGCCGAAGCACTACGTCGCGCCGGGATTGACCTGGACGGCCTGATTGCCCCGCGCTATCGCTCGGCGTACTTCAACCACATCTTCGCCGGAGGATATTCGGCCGGGTATTGGTCGTACCTGTGGGCCGAAGTGTTGGACGCCGATGGTTTCCAGGCCTTCGTGGATACGGACGCTGCCGTGGGGACGCCAGATGGTGCCGATGGCGCCACCAGCGAGATCAAGGACATTGACGAGGACGATGTCCGATTTGCCGGTGACCGCTTCCGTCGTATGATTCTTTCCCGTGGGGCCAGCATCGATTACGAAGATGCCTTCTGGATGTTCCGCGGACAGCAGCGAAGCGTGGAGCCGCTGCTGCGCCGTCGCGGACTCGCGGGATCTGGCGCATAGAAGAACGGAGACGTGGCATGGATTGGCTGCTCAGCGCACCAGTGTGGATACAAACCCCCATCGTCACTGGGGTTCTGCTTCTCATCTGCGCTCCGGTAGCCCGAGCGATGTATGCGTTGTCTACCCGCATCATGCCCCTGTCAGACCAGGAAAAGCGCATCTTCTCCGCCACATATCCATCTTGGGACGAGGGCAGGCGCGATGAGGAAGTAAAAGAAGAGGAACTGTCATGAGGCATTCAAAGGTCCGTCAGGCGCTCATTGCCCTGCTTGTGTTACTCCTCGTCGCATGGTTGCTCACCACGATCTGGTAGCCCACCCTCGTCATGCCCGAGAGCTACCTCAGCGCTCTGAGGATCTCCTGCGCGTTATCATCACTGCCCACATCATCGGCTAGCACGGCATTGCCCTCGCCATCGCAGAGAGGTAGGCACCAGTTGGGGTACACCTCGTGCGTCGTTCCCGGTTGGTTTTGCGCCTGAAGCTCGCCCACCATGTCCACCAATGTGACGCAGCGGAGTGCCGAGGGGGTCAGCGACAGGAACCGGTGGAGCGAAAGCATCAATTCCTGCAGCGCCGGTCGGTGTCCCCGCCCGCTCTTCGGTTCCGCCAGCTCCTGCCGTGCCCTCCCGGAGTTGACGTATTCCGCCAGCTTCGGCGTGGCTGCTCCGGAATCCACGAGCTGCTGAAAGACCTTCGTCTGCCACGCCGCATCCTCGGCGTACTCGGCCACCGGGTCCGCGGTCAGCACGCCCAACTTTTCGCGCAACGCAATGTGCCCACCCTGTAGGTAGGTGGCGGTCGGCGGAAGGTCGTGGGTATTCACGCTGGAGAGGCACATTGCGCGATACTTCTCTGGGGACTTCGGGGCCTTTCCCTCTGACTCGAACCACAGCACGGACGTGCCCAGAATTCCGCGCTCCTCGAGGTACTCCTGTACCCACGGTTCGAAAGTGCCCAAGTCTTCGCCGATGACCACCGCCTGTGCCCGGCTAGCTTCGAGGACCAATGCTCCAATCAGCGCCTCGTGGTCATAGGTCACGTATGCGCCATCAACCGGGGAGTGCCCCTCCGGGATCCACCACAAGCGGAACAACCCCAGGATGTGGTCAATGCGGATTCCTCCCGCGCTCCTCAGGATGGATCGCAGCATGTCGCGCCACGGGCGATACCCCGCCTCACTGAGCTTTCGCGGGTGCCACGGAGGTTGGGACCAATTCTGCCCCTGTTGGTTGTAGCCGTCCGGCGGGGCGCCCACGCTCACGGAGGTTGCCAGCACGTTGGCCAGGTTGTGCGCATCCGCGCCCTGAGGGTGCACGCCTACCGCTAGGTCAGAGAGGACGCCAATGCGCATCGAGGTCAGCAATTCATCTTGAGCGTGCTGTTCTTGCTCCCAGCATAGGAATTGCAGCCACGCATAGAACTCTGCAGGCCGGCTTCCTTCGTGCGAGCACCACTTGGAGAAGTCACGCAGTCCCGGCCCCTCGTGGCGGCAAAAGTCCTCGAATGCGCGGGCCCGATCTTCAGTCAAGCCCAACTCCCACAGCATTTCCAGAGCTGACAGCTTGGCTTGCAGGCACGCGTTTCGGTCGAGCTTTCCCGGTGACCTGTTCCGCCGCTTTAAGGGTTCAGCGATCGTGGCAATCGCGCTGTGAAGCTCCGGATGCTGGGCGAATTCCGGGGTGTCTTCCACGTGAATGTACAGGGGGTTGGAGAAGCGACGGCTCGTCGGCAGGTAGGGGGAATCCTCAACGGGGGGTTCGGGCTCAGCGGCGTGCATGGGGTTAAGCAGTAGGAACTCCGCCTCCGGGAATTGCCGTCCCAGAACTGAGATTGTGCGGTAATCGCCAATGCCCCAGCTCTGGCGGTCTCGCACTGAGTACAGCTGGGCCATAATGCCAGCTGCTGGGCGGGAGATGAACTGGTCTGCCGTCCTCAGGCGAGCCGGGCTACAGATGACGGTCGACGTGATGCACTCGGCCGAACTCACCCACGCGCGCAATTCATGCCAGCCGGCGGGCAGCGGGGGAATATCGATGTGTGCCTCACCGGATGCACTGGAGCTGATGCCCAGAATGTGGCAATCAGTGGCGTCCTCAAGGACGAGTTCGACCCGTGGAGCGGGTGAGGGGAGGGACTCTAGGGTGAGGGTCCGCGACCTGCCCTCGATCAGTGTGACAGTGGCGGGGAGAAGTCGAGGTGCGTGCGGTGCCTCCAGCTCTGCGAGCACGGCTTTTAGAGTGCTGGGGGAGACCACCTTGGGCTCGCCGTCTTGACCCGTGTAGCGAGTCGAAACCCCGGCGAGCTCGGCCCGGCGGATGAGGTCGGGGGTGATGGCTGGCTCTGTCGGGCGGGGAGAAGCATTCTCTTCGTTCACAACAAATATTGTGCCGTGAAGCGGGGGATCGCGCCGAGGTGCCACCAACGACGTGCGCGTTTCTGGGATGGGGAGTGCAAAATTTTCCGCAGCAAACGTATCTGAACTGCGGTTTTGGATGGTTGAAGCCAGGGATGAGAGGAAGGGGAATAGGGGTAGGAGGAGTGGTCTTCGTGGGACAAATGAAGTCAATTCTTCTAATCTCAAATGTGATCTCAGACACTAATATATGTTCGTATAAGTGTTCATATCCGATGGTCCGCCGACTGGTCGACGGTGAATTCGAGGAGAAGAATTGACGGAATATACCTCCGAGGCTCTATATACGGTGGGAGAGAGCGAGACGTGCTTGACCGCGGTTCGCGATCTCGCAAAAGACAAGCCCAATCAGGTGCTGTATAGCAGGCCTGTCAGGTTCGATTGGGTGAATGTCACCACTGCCGATTTTCTAGAGCAGGTTTATGCCGTGGCCAAAGGGCTCATCGCCAACGGGGTGGAGTTCGGGGATCGCGTGGTCATCATGTCCGAGACCCGCTATGAATGGTCGCTGTTGGACTTCGCTTGCATGGCTGCTGGAGCGATCACTGTCCCGATCTATCCATCGTCCTCGACCTCTCAGTGTGAGTGGATCATCAATAATTCCGGTTCGCACCTGGCGATCGTGGAAAAGGGGGATTTTGCGGAAAGCCTGAGCGGGTTCTTGGTGCCAGAATCGGGGGAGGCGAAGGATGATGAGATTCTGCGGAGGATCATCACCATCGATGCCGGGGGCATCGACACTCTGATTTCTGATGGTGAAACCGCTGGGATCACTCAAGAGCAGGTGGAGGAGCGCATCGCCAGAACAACGAGCGATGACGTCATGACGCTCATCTACACCTCCGGTACCACCGGCCGCCCCAAAGGCTGTCGATTGACGCATGCCAACATGCTCGGCGAGGCTCGAGCGCTGTTGACCCACCCGATCGGCGGGATCATTAATAAGGAGGGAGCTCACGGCCTGACGTTCCTGCCTCTCGCGCACGTCCTGTCTCGCGCTGTATCGCTGGCGATTTCTGTGGGCGGGGCGAGCCAGTCACACTGGGCTGATTTCTCCACCTTGGTCACCGAATTCCAGCGCTCACAGCCGCACTTGATTCTCGGCGTCCCTCGCGTGTTTGAGAAGGTCCATGCTGGGGCGAAATCCAAGGCGACCGACGCTGGCAATGTGCAGGGGAAAATCTTCCGTGCCGCCGAGAAGACCGCCATCGAATATTCGAAGGCGCTCGATAGCACTGAAGGGCCGAGCCTGGCCGTGAAGGCGAAGCACGCCCTATTCGACAAATTGGTGTACGCCAAGGTGCGAGAGGCCATGGGCGGCCGACTCGCCTACTGCATCTCTGGCGGCTCGGCGATGAATCCAGAACTGTCCCATTTCTTCCGCGGCATCGGGGTGAACGTTTACGAGGGCTACGGCATGACCGAGTCCAGTGCAGCCATCGCCGTGAACTTCGAACCGGACAATATCATCGGCACGGTCGGAAAGCCGGTGGGCGGGAACACGATTCGCATCGCTGAGGATGGGGAAATCCTTTTGAAGGGCACCGTGGTTTTCGATGGCTACTGGGAGAACGACGATGCCACCAAGGAGTCTTTCACCGAGGACGGCTTCTTCCAGACGGGTGACCTGGGCCGCCTGCTCCCATCCGGCCATCTCAAGATCACCGGACGGAAGAAGGAGATCTTGGTGACGGCGGGAGGAAAGAACGTCTCGCCTGGGCCGATGGAGGATATCCTCCGCAGTTCCTCCCTCATTTCACAGGCCATGGTGGTCGGCGACGATCAGAAATTCGTCGGTGCCCTCATTTCCCTCGATGAAGAGGCTCTGACCAAGTGGAAGGCACAGCACAACGTCCCGGAGAACACGAGCATCCCCGAGGTAGCGAATAACCCCACGCTGCGAGCAGAAATCCAGGACGCGGTCAATGAAGCGAACCGCTCCGTATCCCACGCGGAAGGCATCAAGAAGTTCCGCATCGTCCACCGCGATTTCACCGAGGAGGCTGGAGAAGTCACCCCGTCGATGAAGCTCAAGCGCTTCGTGGTCTCCAAGAACTTCGCCGACGATATCGCGCGCATCTATAGCGGGAAGTAAATTCTCAGACACCGGCCTAGCCTCCCCAGCTGGACTGCTGTTGTGACCTAGTGTGAAGCGAGTACGAGCAGTTCTGGGAGAGGAGATCACCGCGTGCATTACGATGCGACTCTGCGGGTACGTGAGCTCACCCAGAATATCTATGACATCGGCGACGAAATCGCCGAGCACATCGACAACGTTTCTCAAGCCATGGCAGACTGGGACCACGAACTCGTTGTCGACTGCATGCACGAACTACAGGATGTGGTCGCCGACGGGCGTCCCGAAGCCCGTGCTGGCCTCGCCGAGCTGAATGGCCTCCGGCAGGCCTTCGTCTCCGGTGTTCGCGCCGGGAGTATGTCCAATCACTCCACCGCCTTTGCTCACCCGGGGCGCACGCTGTCCTTTTTGCACAAGCACCCCACCGCTCCCACGCTGGCCAGGAGCACGGACACCCACGACACGGAGGCCGGTTCACTCAACTGCATCCCTCGACCCCAGGCCATGGCCTCCACCAACACCTGGAGGGTGTGGTTGCGCCAGCGCAACGAAACCCTTATCGGCTACCTCACTGAGGTCTCCGAGTGGGTGATCAATCAGACCAAGGTCGCCCTCGAATCCCAAGCCGTCCTGCTTCCGCAGAGCTTTGCCCAAGCGTTGAAGGCCACGGACGACGTCGTGGGGGAATGGGCGGATATGATCGCCACGCAGCCAGCCCTCGCTGCGTCGATGAGAGGCGAATCACCCCCGCACTTCCTGGTCGAACGGGCGCGGGTGGACGCCATAATTAGCAAGCTTCTCCGACGGCGTGAAAGCGTGGGCTAATGGCCTACGGTTTATACGTCCATGTTCCCTTTTGCAGCACCCGCTGCGGGTACTGCGACTTCAATACCTACACTCCCGATGAGCTCACTCGGGCGGGCGATGCCCCACGCCCAGGTAACACCATCGACGGCTACCTCTCCGCACTCGAGGCCGAACTGGACATGGCCGCCCAACATTGGGATCTGGGTTCCGTTCATTCAGGACGCCACCGCTCCGGCGAGGAGCACTTCACTGGTGTCAATACGGTGTTTTTCGGCGGTGGTACCCCGTCATTGCTGGGGCACGAGGGGCTCAATCGCGCTCTAAGGGCGATCCAACGCACGGTCGGCCTCGCCCCCGGCGCGGAGGTCACCACCGAGTCCAACCCAGAGTCCACCAGTCCGGAATTCTTCGAGCGCTTACGCGAGGGTGGATTTACCAGGGTCTCGCTGGGCATGCAGTCCGCTGCGGGACATGTGCTGAAGGTATTGGAGCGTCGCCACACACCGGGTCGCCCGGTGGAAGCAGCCCGGGAAGCTCACGCCGCTGGATTCGAGCACGTCAATTTGGATCTCATATATGGCACCCCAACGGAGACGGATGACGATCTCAAGAGGAGTGTGGATGCCGTCCTGTCTGCCGACGTGGATCACGTCAGTGCATATTCCCTCATCGTTGAGGACGGCACGGCCATGGCTCGCAAGGTCCGCCGCGGGGAACTGCCCCGCCCGGATGAGGACGTCCTGGCAGACCGGTACCAGATGATCGATTCCGTCCTCAATGAGTCCGGCATGTCCTGGTATGAAGTCTCCAACTGGTCGCGGCCCGGCGGCGAATGCGAGCACAACCTCATCTACTGGCGCGGCGGGCAGTGGTGGGGAGCCGGTCCTGGCGCTCACGGATGCGTGCACCTGCGACCCGGCGTAGATGGCGCCCACGACGGTCTCACCCGAATGGTGAATGCCAAGCACCCCGCCCGCTACTACCGCGCCCTGATCGAGGAACACGGCAGCCCCGTTACCCACACCGAGCAGCTTAGCTCCCAGGACGTGTATACGGAACGGATCATGCTGGGACTTCGGCTGAAGGAAGGGCTAGATCTCTCCACCGTTTACGGGCCACGCGGGGCGAATTCAGCTGGAGCCGAACGGGTGGCGTCCGAAATTGAGAAGTACGAACGCCTGGGCCTGTTGAATTCTCGCGGCGGGCGAGTGGCGCTCACCTTGGAGGGGAGATACCTCGCGGACGGTATCGTTACGGATATCCTGCTAGCGCAAGAATAGATGGAGGTGGGTCATGGCTGCGAACACGGAACAGCGCCGGCACGAGGTGCTGCGCGCGATCGTCGCTGACTACATTGCCTCTCAGGAACCGGTGGGGTCCAAATTCCTCCTGGAGCGCCATCAGCTCGGAGTATCTAGCGCGACCATCCGCAATGACATGGCAGCGCTGGAGGCTGACGGACTCATTACGCAGCAGCACGCCAGTTCCGGCCGAATCCCTACCGCCAAGGGCTATCGGCTGTTCGTGGATAACATTCATCGCATTAAACCCCTGAGTGTGGCGGAGCGACGGGCTATCTTGGAATTCCTGGAACACGGGGTGGACCTGGAGGACGTGCTGCGGAGGAGCGCACAACTGTTGGCGCAGCTCACGCGGCAAGTTGCGGTGGTCAACCTGCCTGACCTGCGCGTGGGGAGGGTGAAGCACTGCGAGGTCGTGCAGCTCTCCGAGCACCGGCTCCTGCTGGTGTTGATTACGGATACCGGGCGGGTCGATCAGCGCAACGTGGATCTGACCGAGCCACTCGCGGCGGAAGAGGTGATGCGGCTGCGCGACTTGGTCAATGGTGCGTTGGTGGGCCGGACTTTGGATGATGCGTGCGCGGAGATCTCAACCGTCGCAGCCCAAGCCAAGGGAAAGACCCTCCCGGAGGAATTGCGCGGGGCAGTGCGCTCGGTGGCGACGGTGTTGGTGGAGACGATGCTGGAGCGACCGAATGACCGGCTCATCTTGGCCGGGACGCCGAACCTCGCGGGAACCAACCTGCTGCGCGCGGGGGAGCTCACGCCGGTGCTGGAAGCGCTGGAGGAACAGGTCGTCGTGCTGAAACTGCTTAACGGCGTGCGGGACATGCAGGTCAAAGTCAGCATTGGTGAAGAAAATGAAGATGAGGAGCTGCGGGGCGCGTCCGTGATCTCCACTGGGTATGGGTCCCAGGACGCCGTGCTGGGAGGTATGGGTGTCGTGGGGCCAACGCACCTGGATTACCCCGGCACGATTTCATCCGTCACCGCAGTGGCTTACTACGTTTCCCAGATTTTGTTGAGTGAAAAGGGGTAGTAGACTGACTGGGTATTTGTTCCAAACCCGTTGAGTGAGAAGGGGACGATTTCCCACCGTGGCCCGTGACTACTACGGCATTCTCGGCGTGGACCGTGATGCATCGGACGCCGAGATCAAGAAGGCATATCGCAAGCTCGCCCGGAAGTACCACCCGGACGTGAATCCCAGCGAAGAAGCAGCGGAGAAATTCCGCGAAGCCTCTCTGGCCCAAGAGGTCCTCACCGATCCGAAGAAACGCCAGATCGTCGACGCGGGCGGTGACCCTGAGGAACAGGGCATGGGCCAAGGCTTCGGCGGCGATTTCGGAGGCTTTGGCGGGGGCGGCCTCGGCGACATTTTCAACGCCTTCTTTGGGGACGCCGCCGGTGGCGGTGGCGGCCCGCGCGTGTCCCGCGTTCGGCGTGGCAACGATGCTCTGATCCGCGAGGTGCTGACTCTCGACGAGGTGTTCTCCGGCGAGGAGCGCGAACTCGTCATCGATACCGCGGTCGAGTGCGATGTCTGCGACGGTTCCGGCTCCGCTTCTAAAGGCCCAGCGGAAGCCTGCCCAACCTGCCATGGGCAGGGGCAGGTCATGGAAGTTCAGAATTCCATCCTGGGCCAGGTGCAGGTGGCACGCCCCTGCTCCCGCTGCGGCGGCACGGGCGAAATCATCCCCGATCCCTGCGAGAATTGCGCTGGCGACGGGCGTGTCCGCACCCGAAGGGAATTGAAGGTGCAGATTCCCGCCGGGATTTCCGACGGCATGCGTATTAGGATGACCGGCGAAGGCGAGGTCGGCCCAGGTGGCGGCCCTCCGGGCGATCTTTACGTCGAGATTCGTGTTGAGGATCACCCATACTTCCTCCGTGACAACAATGATCTGCACGTCACCTTGGAGGTGCCTGCCCTCGACGCGATGCTCGGCACGTCAGTGGACGTATCGCTGCTGGATGGCTCAGTGGAGACGGTTGACATCCACCCCGGAACGCAGCCGGAAGAGAAGATCCGTATCAGCGACAAGGGCATGCCCCGCCTGCGTGGCGAAGGGCGTGGTTCCCTGGTCGCCCACGTGGACGTCACGATTCCACGGGAGCTCAACAAGAAGCAGAAGGATCTGCTGGAAAAGATGCGTCACCACTCCCACGATTCGGCGCGCGTTGTGACGAAGAACGATTCTCACGATGGTTTCTTCTCCCGATTCCGTTCCCGCTTCGGGCGCTAGCCACCGATGACCGATCCCGTTTTCATCCATCCCATTCCGGATGAGGCTACCCCGGGATTCCGCTTCACCCTGACGGGCTCCGAAGCGAAACACACCGAAGTCAAGCGCCTCAAGGACGGGGAGGGACTCGTCGTATCCGACGGGTTCAGCCGGGCTGTACGTGCGACGTGGCAGCATGGACAGGCCCAGGTGGAGGAAGTCCTAGCGATTCCCACTCCGCGCCCGAGTGTCACGATTGTGCAAGCGATCCCCAAGAGCGATCGGGCGGAGCTCGCTGTGGACCTCGCTGTGCAGGCTGGAGCCGACCGCATCGTCCCGTGGGGTGCCGCTCGGTGCATCGCGAAATGGGATGGTAAGGAAGAAAAAGCCCGAACGAAGTGGGAAAACGCCGCGCGGTCAGCTGCCAAGCAGTCTCGGAGGCTCGTGGTTCCCGAGGTCACCGGACTGCTGCGGGATGTCCGCCAGCTGGGGTCCTTTCTTGGGGACGCCACCTCCTCTCGCCGTATCCTCGTCCTCGATGAGCAAGCTGCGCAGCCACTGTCTTCGGTGGATCTGGATGTCGATGAAATCATGTTGGTGATCGGCCCCGAGGGCGGGGTAGCACCTGAAGAGATCGCAGCAATCCTCGAATTGGGCGGACAGGCTGTCGTGCTAGGGCCCGAAGTGCTGCGCACAGCCACTGCCGGAGCTGTGGCACTCGGAGCTCTCGGAGTGCTGACCCCGCGTTGGGCTGGGCGCTAAGCTGGGTGCCAATGTCAACTTTCTCATCCCGTCCTTCGTCCCGTCCCGCAACTGGGGCATCGTCAAGGTCAACGGCAAGGCCCCGTATTGCCAGCTCTACCGTGGAGCTGGACCAGGAGATCGCGCTCGCGGTGACTGGGCCGGCAGATGACAACATTCGCATTCTGGAGGACACGTTCGACATCGACGTGTTGACCCGGGGGAATCACATCACCCTGCGGGGCGAAGCTCGTGAAGTGTCACGCGCGCGTCGCGTGCTGCAGGAATTGATCCTGGTGGCCACGCGCGGCAGCGAGGTCACGGCAGAGGTGACCCAGAGAGCAATCTCACTGGTCGACGAGGACAGCGCCTCCCTGGCGCAGGCCACCGACACGCCCATCATCTCCTACCGAGGCAAGCTAATTCGGCCCAAGACACTGGGGCAGCGCGATTACGTCGATGCCATCGAGGACAACACGGTGGTGTTTGGAGTGGGGCCGGCCGGTACGGGCAAGACCTACCTCGCGATGGCCAAGGCAGTGCAAGCGCTGAAGAACCAGGAGTATTCCCGCATCATTCTGACCAGGCCCGCCGTGGAAGCTGGGGAGAAGCTGGGCTTTTTGCCCGGCACGTTGAGCGATAAAATCGATCCCTACCTGCGGCCACTGCACGACGCACTGCGGGAGATGGTGGACCCGGAGACGATTCCGCGGCTCATGGAGTCCGGGGTCATCGAAGTTGCCCCGCTGGCATATATGCGTGGCCGTACGCTCAACAACAGCTTCGTAATTCTCGACGAAGCCCAAAACACCACGTCCTCGCAGATGAAGATGTTCCTGACTCGGCTCGGGTTTGGCTCCAAGATGGTGGTGACCGGAGACATGTCTCAGGTGGACCTGCCGGCCCGTCAGGAGTCCGGCCTCGCGGTGGCGCAGCGAATACTTGGAGATGTTAAGGGCGTCCACATTTCCGAGTTCGACAGCGAAGATGTGGTCCGCCACAAGGTGGTCAGCAGAATCGTGGACGCCTACGCCTCCTATGAGGCCGAGGAGGAGCTAGCCCGGCAAGATCGGGAGGACCTGAGGCACATGGCCCAGGGATATAAAGGAGCGCACTAATCTTGGGTATTGAGGTTTTTAACGAGTCAGGTCGTGGCGAGGTCAATGAAGAGGAATTGATCGACGTCGCGCGCTTCGCTCTGTGGACGATGGATGTCCACCCGGCGGCGGAACTGTCGATCCACATCGTGGATGAGCCGACGATCGCTGATCTGCATGTCCGATGGATGGACCTCCCAGGGCCAACGGATGTGATGAGCTTCCCGATGGACGAGCTCACGCCCGGGTGGGGGCGCAAAGACGGGGCACCCACGTCTCCGGCGATGCTGGGGGACATCATGCTGTGCCCTGATTTCGCAGAGGGGCAGGCGGATCGGGCGGGCCACACCCTGGCTCATGAGCTCGACCTGTTGACGGTTCATGGCGTTCTGCATTTGCTGGGTTTCGATCACGTCACCCCAGATGACGAGCAGCGGATGTTCTCGCTGCAGAATGAGATCTTGGCGAACTGGTACGACTCTCAAGAAGAGCGTGGGGTTAGTTTCGCTCCTAAGCCGACGGGGGCAGCAGCCTTCCCGAACGCAGCAGATCGGGATGACACAGGCGGGGAGAGCGCAGACAGTGAGGCGGACCGTACTTCCGCGCGGAATGCAGGTCCCGAGGAGCAGGAATCCGGGGGCGCTCGCTAGCGCATGATGTCTTTCAGCGTGCTGGGCACGATCTTCGTCCTGCTCGTCCTGACCGCGGCGGGCGCACTGTCGCTGATGGAGACGGCAGTCTCCTCGCTGTCTCAGGCGCGTGTCGAGACGCTGGTCAAGGACGACCACCCCGGGGCCTCCCGACTGCAAAAATTGGTGGCTGGCCGGAGCTCGCACATCAACCTGCTCGTCCTTTTGCGGACGCTGTGCGAAGTTTCAGGGACGGTCATCGCCGCCGGGGTGGTGACTCGACTGCTGGGGGAAAATGTCACTGCCTGGGCGATCGCCATCGCGGTGGTTACGCTGGTCACCTTCGTGCTGATCGGTGTGTTGTCCCGGACTTTGGGACGCCAGAATCCGTATACGGTGTCCCTCGCTGTCGCGCCCGTCCTGCTGGGGCTGTCGGCGCTTCTCGGGCCGGTCGCTCGGATTCTGGTCTGGGCTGGCAATGCGATCACTCCGGGGCGAGGCCTTCGAGGCGGCCCGTTCGCCACGGAAATCGAGCTACGCGAGATGGTGGACATCGCCTCCGAGCGAGGCATCGTGGAAAACGACGAGCGGCGCATGATTCAATCTGTCTTCGACCTGACGAGTACCACCGCCCGTTCGGTGATGGTCCCACGGCCAGAGATGGTGTGGATTGAACAGGATAAGACCGCCGGGCAGGCGACGAGTCTGTGCGTGCGCTCGGGTCTGTCGCGACTGCCGGTGATCGGTGAAGACGTCGATGACGTGGTTGGTGTGGTCTATCTGAAGGACCTCGTGGCTAAGACGTATTACCATCCCGACGGTGGCCGGAGCGTCACTGTCGCAGAGGTGATGCGACCCGCGGTCTTCGTCCCGGATTCCCGGCTGTTGACGGATCTTTTGGAGGATATGCAGCGCGATCAGAATCACTTGGCGATGCTGATTGATGAATACGGAGCCGTCGCCGGCCTGATTTCCATTGAGGACATTCTGGAAGAGATCGTCGGGGAGATTTCCGACGAATATGATGCGTCCGAAATTGCCCCGGTAGAAGATCTCGGTGAGGGGCGCTTCCGCGTGGTCTCCCGACTGAGTTTGGAGGAAGTCGAGGAGATCTTTCACGAAGATGATGGGGCGGACGTGCACTTTTCCGATGAGCAGCACGAAGAGGTGGACACCGTAGCGGGTTTGGGGGCGTTCGAGCTGGGGAGAATTCCGCTGCCCGGCGTCCACATCTCCACGGCTGGATTGGACATCACCTTCGAGGGCGGGAGAGACCGGCGCGGACGACCCAAGATTCGCTCGGCGGTCGTGCAGCGCAATTCCGATAGTCTGGACCCCGCAGACCCGGAGAGCGAATAATGACGAGCTTGATCGCGTGCGACGGGAAGCACCATTGATAGATAAGAGAGACGCTCACTTTTATGGCCACTGAAAATTATTCGGACCCCTTTGAGTTCCCCGAGGACCTTCCGGAGGAAGCAAGTGCCTCAGCCGGTGGAATGGGGTTCAACGCACCGGCGGGCTTTCGATCTGGATTCGTCAGCTTGGTGGGGCGACCGAATACTGGCAAGTCCACGCTGACGAACGCGCTCGTCGGGCAGAAGATCGCGATTACGGCGAATCAGCCGGAAACGACGCGCCACCCGATCCGTGGGATCGTCCACCGCGAGGATGCGCAGATCATCATCGTGGACACTCCCGGCTTGCACCGGCCGCGCACCTTGCTGGGAGAGCGGCTTAACGATGTGGTTCAGGAGACGTATGCCGACGTGGATGCAATCTGCGTCTGTGTGCCCGCCGACGAGCCCATCGGGCCGGGGGACAAATGGATCGTCAATGCAGTCCGGGAAGCGACACCTCGCACGCCCTTGGTTGGAGCAGTGACCAAGGTGGACAAGGTGTCTAAGGACGCAGTTGGGGCGCAGCTCCTGGCGCTGCACGAGCTCTTGGGAGGGCAGGCCGAGGTCGTCCCAATTTCTTCGGTAAAGGACATTCAACTGGATGTGCTGCTCGACGTCATCACCAAGGTTCTCCCTGAAGGGCCGAGGTTCTACCCCGAGGATCACGTTACCGATGACGACGACGACACACGCATGGCGGAGTTTATTCGGGAAGCAGCATTGGAAGGCCTCCACGATGAACTCCCGCACTCCGTGGCTGTGCAGATCGATGAGAAGTACGAATCTCCTACCCGCGAGGGAGTTCTGAATATCCACGCGATCATTTACGTGGAGCGGGAAGGTCAAAAGGCGATTATCCGGGGCAAGAACGGGCGTCGCCTGTCGAAGACGGTTCACAATGCCCGCTTGGAGATCTGCAAGATGCTGGATCGTAACGTGTACCTGGATGTTCGATTAAAGGTTGCCAAGAATTGGCAATCGGACCCCAAGCAGCTGGGCAAGCTTGGCTTTTAGGGCGCGCGCGGCGCCACAATGCTCGCGAGCAATACGCTCGGGGGCACCTTAACTTCCTAAGACCTGCGGATAGCCTGAGAATGTTCTACATTACCTACAGTGCCCCTGTTCGCAGGTAGGACAATTTTCAAACCATAGCGAAAGGTTCAATATGACCACCCCTCAGGGACCGGGCAAGAACGAAAACTCAAACCCTTATTCCGGTCAGTCCAACAAGCCGGAGGATAACGAGACCCGCTCCTTCGGCCCGGGCAATGCCACCCCCTACAGCCAGAGTCATCAGGGCAACGACGGTGCCGGTGCAGAGTCGCCATCCCAGGGTGTGTCCCACGACCAAGGAACCCACACGGGGTTCAACCCGACCCACAACGTGTCCAATCAGGGCTTCGGTCAACAAGACTCGAACCAACACTACGGCCAGCAGTATGGGCAGCAGCCGTTTGCCGACCAGCCGGCCTACAACAACCAGCCGGGCTACGGCAACCAGCAGGGCTTCGGCCAGCCCTACGGCCAGCAGGGATTCGACACGAACCAGGCGTTTGGTGGGGCTCCAGCCTTTGGATCCCAGCCACAGTTCGATCAGCCAAACATGGCGGACGGTCAGGATTCCTTCTTCGGCGCCCTGTTCGATTTGAGCTTCCGCAGGTTCGCCACCCCATCCGTGGTGAAGGTGCTGTACATCCTCATCATGATCATGATGGGACTCTTCGCGCTGGCTGGCATCATCGCCGGCTTGGCAATGATGGCCGCTGATTCCAGCGGAATCATCGGTGCGATTATCATTATCCCGCTGTTCCTCCTCGGCGCTCTGTTTGGCCTGGCCTTCTACCGAGTCATGTTGGAGATGTCCGTCGCCCTCATCCGCACCTGCCAGTCGGTGATGTCCATCGATGAACGGCAAGCTCGCCACGAGACCACCCAAGGTGGGAACAACTCCGGTTTCGGGGTGTAAGCATGAATGACCAGCACCTGCCGGGGCAGCCGGAGCTGGGGTCCAAAAGGGATAAGTTCCTCACGGCTCTGACAGAGACGGGATTCACCCGCTACGTGACCCCCGGTCTGCTCCGTATCCTCTTCATCCTTGGGCTTGTGGTCATCGGGGTAACGTTCCTCTTTGAGGTCTGGTGGATCTTCCTTGGCCAAGATTCACTTATCGACCAGGTCGATGTTTTGGTCGATGGGAACTACGGCGGATACAGCTCCTCGAGTGTCGCCACCAGTACCAGTGGGAGCGAAAAGCTGATCGACTTCGTCCTCCAAGTGTTGAACACCATGATCAGCATCCTGCTCCTCCGCATCTTCCTCGAGATGGCGGCAGCAGCGATTCGCACAGCCGAGGCATGGCAGCGCATTAAGCAGCGCACCCTTTCCGGAGCGCAGTTCTAGCTTAGGATTACACTGGCGCCATGCCGCAGCCTCGCCCTTCTCGAAGGCCTCGTCGAGGGAGCTCTACACGCTCCTTTCGCGACGAGGCCTTTGTCGTGCGCACGCACAAGCTGGCCGAGGCGGACCTCATCCTGGTTCTCCTCACCAAGGATCATGGCCTGATTCGCGGCGTGGCCAAGGGGATCCGCAAGACCAAGTCACACTTTGGGGCTCGCCTGGACCGCTTTTCCAAGGTGGATATCAATGTTTATCCAGGCCGGACACTGGCCAAGATCACTGATGCAGCAACGATAGCGACGTACGCATCCCCGATCGTGGGGGACCCAGATCGCTACTTCGCGGGTACCGCCATGTTGGAGATGGCTCAGCTTTTCGCGGCCGGCGATGGGGGAGGGGGGTCTTTCTTCCATTTTTTGGACGCCAACCTTCGTGCCCTGACGCACATCGAGGACATGGGGCTGTTCCCCGTGACCCTTGCGGACCGCTTTGTCCTCCAATGTCTGGGAAATTCGGGTTGGATGCCCAGCCTGGTGGACTGTGCGCAGTGTGGCAAGCCAGGGCCGCACCGCGCCTTCAACTCTGCGGCTGGGGGCGCCGTGTGCGTGCATTGCCGACCGACTGGATCGGCCACCCCACCGGCCCAAGCTGTTCGACTGTTGTGGCTGCTTGTCAATGGAAGATTGGCTCAGGCAGCCGATGCGGGGAGCGATGTGAATGTCACCCGAGAGGCTCATCGCTTGCTCGCAGGGTACGTCCGAACCCAATTGGAAACCGCCTGCCCAGCTTTTTCGAACCTCGCCTAGGTGGTTCCAAGAAGGTCCGGTAATGTTCCGGTGTGATTTCTCGGCTAGATGAAAGTGATGTGTGGAATTACCGGTGAAGGATGCCCAGATGACAACCTCCTCATCTCACAAGACAGCGAATTCGGGTCTGTTGATTCTGGCCTCAATCCTGCTGGTCTTGGCGGCGATCTTGCCGTGGAGCCGGGCTATTAGCGAGATTCATGTCGATAACTATGGGATCCAGATGGACTCTCAAACGATCGCCGAATCCAGCGGGCTGGGAAAGCTAGAATCGCACTATTCTGCGCACAACAACCTTGACGAGGCGAATAGTGTGGGCGGCTACCAAGACCTGGCTGGTCAGGATGAACAACAGGGACGAGCTGAGGCGAAACAGTTGATCGAGGGGTCACCGGATCCGCTCCGGATTGTCCTTATCGTCACTGTGTCGGCGGCCGTGGCAGCTGCGCTGTTTGCCGCCCTTGCGGTACGCAAGGCCACGCTGGCCGTGCCTGCATTTATTTCCACCCTGGCCAGCGGGATCATCGTCATAGTCATGTCCGTCGTGAATCTGATCTCCCACGGGGGATTGGTCTTCCTGCTTGCCCTTGACCACACGTCGGGCGGGCGTACAGGCTCAGCGAGCACGAATGATGGGACTCATTTCACCGTGATGGGGCGTG
Organism: Corynebacterium falsenii; assembly: GCA_001054945.1. Classification (GTDB taxonomy): domain Bacteria; phylum Actinomycetota; class Actinomycetes; order Mycobacteriales; family Mycobacteriaceae; genus Corynebacterium; species Corynebacterium falsenii_A. The sequence goes on from JVKJ01000001.1 coordinate 238,725, forward strand.
ACCTGATGCTCCACAACGCGAGTAATAACGGCTTTAGTTTCACTCCCGAGGTCGGGGAAGGCACATTTCTCGGATTGGCGGCTGGATTGGTGTTGCTGGGAATTGCGGTTGGCATAGCACCGCGCCGGAAACACGTTTCCAAGTAAACAAGGGGAGCTGGCAAGATGGATAGGGTGAGCAACGTAGAAAGAACGGACATTCCCCGTGAATTCATCCCTCGCCACATCGCGATCGTCATGGATGGCAATGGGCGTTGGGCTCAAGAGCGTGGCTTGCCACGGACGGAAGGGCACAAACGCGGAGAAGGAGTTCTGCTCAGCCTCGTCGAGGAATGCCTGGATCTCGGGGTAGAAGCACTGTCTGCCTACGCTTTTTCCACAGAGAATTGGCGCCGCTCGACCGAAGAGGTCCGCTTTCTGATGGGGTTCAATAGGGACGTGCTGCGCCGCCAGCGCGACTACTTGGACAGCCTTGGGGTTCGTGTCCGTTGGGTGGGTCGCCGCCCACGGCTGTGGCGAACTGTGATTAGCGAGCTCACTCGCGCCGAGGAGCAGACCAAGAACAACACCCGAATGACGTTATATATGTGTGTGAATTACGGTGGCCGCGCGGAAATCGCGGATGCCGCTCAGGCATTGGCACATGACGTTGCGGAGGGGAACGTTAAGCCGCGCTCCGTTAATGAAGAAGTCTTCGCCCGATACCTGGACGAACCGGACATGCCCGACGTGGATTTGTTCCTGCGTCCCTCTGGGGAGCAACGCACCTCTAATCTGTTGCCATGGCAATCCGTGTACGCGGAAATGGTGTACCAGGACGTGCTTTTCCCGGACTACACGCCGAGCCACCTGCGCGAAGCCGTGTTGGAATACGCGAAGCGAGATCGTCGTTTCGGCGGCGTGAAAACAGAGAGCTAGGCAATGGCGTCCGAAACAACCCCCAACCCCCAGCCCACCCGGAAGCAAATCGGAACCTGGCGGCGATACCTGGCGAACGAGCGGGCCGAAGGTGCGGTGTATCGGGAGCTGGCGCGAAAAAAGTCGGGGGAGGAGCGCGAAATCCTTCTCGCCGTAGCGGAGGCCGAGGCGCGACACGAGGCGTATTGGCGGGCTCGGCTGGGGGAATACGTGGGGCTTCCGAAGAAGGCGAGCCTGGGAACACGAATGACCGCGTGGATGGCCCGGCGGTTTGGTTCGGTGTTTGTGCTGGCGCTGATGCAATCCGCGGAGGAGCGCAATAAATACCTCGATGATGAGGATGCCGCGGAAGCCATCGCAGCCGATGAAGCGATCCATGCGGAGGTCATCCGGGGGCTGGCCGCGCGAAGTAGGGCGAAGATGTCCGGGGACTTCCGAGCGGCGATTTTCGGTGCGAACGACGGGCTGGTTTCTAACCTTGCGCTGGTGCTGGGGATGGTCGGTACGGGAGCGGACGAGCATGTGGTGCTGATGACGGGTGTGGCGGGGCTCCTCGCGGGCGCGCTGTCGATGGCCGCCGGCGAGTATGTGTCCGTGAGCTCGCAGCACGAGCTGTTGGCGGCGAATGCGCCCGCACCACAGGCGGATGTGGCGGTTCCCAAATTGGATGTGAAGGAAAACGAACTGGAGCTGGTCTATCGCGCTCGCGGCATGGATTCGCACGCGGCGAGGGCGAAGGCGCAGGAGGTTTTTGAAAGCATTCTCGACCCGTCAGCTCGACCTACAAGGTCGTCGGGAGACGCTTCGGGCGCGACGGGCAGCGTACCCGGGGTGCTCAGTACGCCCACGGAGGAAGACGACACCGGGGGAGGTTCACCCGCGTCAGCTGCAATCTTCAGCTTCTTCAGCTTTGGGGCGGGAGCTGTGATCCCGATCCTGCCCTATATATTGGGCATGTCTGGGGTTGCGTCCGCGGTAGTGGCGTGCGTGCTGGTGGGGATTGCCTTGCTGCTCACCGGCGGTTTAGTTGGCATCTTGTCTGGGACCACGCCGGGTAAGCGCGCGATGCGCCAACTTGCGATTGGCTTTGGCGCTGCCGGGGTGACCTATCTATTGGGGTCTTTGTTCAATGTCTAGTTAGGGCGTGTGCGGAGTATTGCCGGTGTTGGCAGACGCGCACGATTCGCACAGTCCGAAGATCTCCGCCGTATGGCCCGTTTTATGGAACCCGTGAGCCTGGGCGGTGGAGGCCGCCCAGTCCTCGACGGGGCCGCCGTCGATCTCCACGGTGGTCCGACATTGAGTGCAGACCAGGTGGTGATGGTGGGCCTCCATGGCGCAGCGGCGGTAGAGGGTTTCACCGGAATCGTCCTGGAGGGTGTCGATGGCATCAATGTCCGCCAGCTGTTGCAGGGTGCGGTAGACGGTGGTCAGCCCCACCTTCTTCTCCTGCTTCAGTAGCAGTTGGTGAATATCTTGCGCGCTGGCGAACTCGTCAACACTATTGAGGGCGTCCACCACTGCGGTGCGCTGGCGCGTGTTGCGCTGACCAATCTTCTGGGATCGCACCGGGGCTACGCGGGGCGCGGATGCGGATGTGTCTGGCATCGTCTCACGTTCCTCACAATGACTTGACGAGAGTTGTCCTGAAGGGGGGGGGCGAGGGAGCGACGAATGGGGGCCGCCTCGGCAGACATTCGAGTCTAAGTCAGCGGGGATCCATTTTCAATAAGCGTCAAATAAGCAGCCGTCCCCGCATCCTCTTCGACGCACCGGTGGGAACTTGACTTTGTCCACAACTGCGGGATAAATTCAAGCCAGTTCCCTTGGAGCGGGCGTTACCCCCCCTTCGCCCCTCCTGTTACTGGGAACAGGCCCCATTCACTTCGGTGGAAAGAGTGGCCGGGACCCGCGGTAAATCCCCCCCTATCCGCGGGTCCTTTTTATAGCTACAGCTTTATAAGTACAGCACTGTGATTGCAGCGTTTTCCGGACGTCTTTTTCCGCGCTCATTTCGCTCATGTATTCCCGTTGCGCAGCAGCGACGCTGTTCGGGTGGACACCGATGTTAAGCCTGGGGTGAAGGAAGGTTGAGGGGAAATCGCAGCTAAAAGGGTGCAGCGACAGCCTGTGAACCCAATCCGTTAATATGGCTACGTTACTTGCACTTTTTGAGCATTTAGGAGCCTCTTCCGCTATGGCAGGCACGATTGAGTCAGTAGTTAACCTCGCGAAGCGACGCGGCCTGGTTTATCCCTGCGGAGAAATCTATGGCGGAACCCGCTCCGCGTGGGACTACGGTCCGCTCGGCGTGGAACTCAAGGAAAACATCAAGCGCCAGTGGTGGCGCCACATGGTGACCAGCCGTCGTGACGTCGTGGGGTTGGACAGTTCCGTGATCCTGCCTCGCCGGGTGTGGGAAGTCTCCGGACACGTCGAGGTCTTCAGTGACCCGTTGGTGGAATCCCTCCACACCCACAAGCGCTACCGCGCCGATCACCTGCTGGAAGCCTACGAAGAGAAGCACGGCCACCCGCCGGAGAACGGCCTGGCGGACATCAACGATCCAGAGACAGGCCAGCCTGGTAGTTGGACTGAACCGAAGGCATTCTCGGGCCTGCTGAAGACATTCCTCGGCCCAGTCGACGATGAAGAAGGCTTGCACTACCTGCGTCCGGAAACCGCACAGGGCATCTTTACCAACTTCAAGAACGTAATGACCACCTCTCGGCAGAAGCCTCCCTTCGGCATCGCTCAGGTGGGCAAGTCCTTCCGCAATGAAATCACCCCGGGCAACTTCATCTTCCGCACGCGCGAATTCGAACAGATGGAGATGGAGTTCTTCGTCAAACCAGGTGAGGACGAGGACTGGCACCAGTACTGGATCGACAACCGCCACCAGTGGTACATCGACCTGGGAATTGATCCTGAGAATCTGCGCCTGTACGAACACCCACAAGAAAAGCTTTCCCACTATTCCAAGCGCACCGTCGACGTCGAATACGCCTTCGGCTTCAAGGGGTCCAAGTGGGGCGAGCTCGAGGGCGTGGCGAACCGCACCGACTATGACCTCCGGGTTCATTCCGAGGGGTCGGGAGAGGATCTGTCCTTCTTCGACCAGAACCTCGATGAACGCTGGATCCCTTATTGCATCGAACCAGCGGCTGGGCTCGGTCGGGCCATGATGGCATTCCTCGTGGACGCCTACTGCGAGGAAGAAGTTCCCAACGCCAAGGGCGGCGTGGATACCCGCACCGTTTTGAAGCTGGACCGCCGCCTCGCCCCCAACAAGGTTGCCGTCCTTCCGTTGTCCAAGAAGGACACCCTGACCCCCAAGGCTGAGGAAATCGCAGCTCAACTGCGCTCCTACTGGAACACCGACTATGACATTTCCGGTGCCATTGGCCGCCGCTACCGCCGTCAGGATGAGATCGGCACCCCGTTCTGCGTGACCGTGGACTTCGACACCCTCGAAGACAATGCCGTCACCGTCCGTGAACGCGACACGATGGAGCAAGAACGCGTGTCCATCGACGATCTCACCAGCTACCTGGCCGAGCGTTTGGCTGGCTGCTAGATGAACCAACACATTCGGTGGGGCCTGCCCGATGACGGGCACACCACCCCGATTTACGCGGGCCCACCGCAGGACATGGACCGTGTGGCGGAATTTGCCAATGAAAGAGGCGTCAAGCACATCCGCTTCGGCGGTGATCAGTGGCGTCTCCAAGAAAACGGCGCACTCCTCGAGGCCGTGACCCCCACGGGTGCCTGGCGCGCGCAGGGCGATGGGGACTCGCTCAAGCAATCGGAAACCGTCGTTGTGGACGCCGACCGCCACCACGTAACCATCACAGCGGAGGACAAGAACAACTTTGTCTTGGACCTGGATGGCATGAAAGCGGGCCAGTTCAGTGCGGCGAACCGTGGCGTGCGGAATCTGCACGTTGAATTCGAGGGGGAAGGAGCGGGTTTGCCCCTGGACGTGCAGGTATTCCTGTCGTTTGTGGCGCGCACGTGGATGGAAGATCGCATGGTGAGCTCCACGTGGAGGCTCACCGTGGGGATGCTGTTGCTGATCCCCTTCGTGATTGCGTACTGGGTGCTTTTTAAATAGAAACAACCGGCCCGGCATGATATGAAATCTCTCAGGAAATCATTAGGCTGGGTAGGGTTCAAGAATCTCACAACTTACCCACATTGCAGTAGACGCGAGGCTAGAGACGAGAATGGTTAATCTGCCAGGCAAGAAGAAGAAAAAGATGGGGATCGGCGGGGCGATCGCCGCAGCCGCTGCCACCGCAGCCGCCGCCGTTGCCGGTACTGATTTAATCCAGACGAAACACTCCATCCGGCGCAATTACCCTCTGCTGGGGCGCGCTCGCTGGGCGATGGAGGCCATTCGTCCCGAGATCCAGCAGTATTTCGTGGAGTCCAACACGGACGGTTTGCCCTTTGACCGCGTGACGCGCTCCATGGTGTACCAATCCGCCAAGGACATTCCGGCGGAGGAGGCTTTTGGTACCCAGCGAAACCTGCTGGTTCCCGGCCGTGACCACTTGTTGCACTCCGCTCATCCGGTAGCTCAGATGAAGGAAGCCCCCCTGGTGCGCATCGGCGGACCGGATTGCACCAAGCCGTATGACATTTCCCTGTTCAACATCTCGTCGATGAGTTTCGGCGCGCTCTCCGCGAACGCTGTCCTGGCGATGAATAAGGGGGCGGCGATGGGCGGATTCGCCCAGGAGACCGGCGAGGGCGGCCTGACGAAATACCACCTGGCTCATAACGCAGACCTGATCTGGGAGATCGGCTCAGGCTACTTCGGGTGCCGTAATGACGACGGGACTTTTTCCGCCGAGAAATTCAAAGAGAAGGCGCAGCTCCCGCAGGTCAAGGCTGTACTGATTAAGCTAAGCCAGGGCGCCAAGCCCGGCATGGGCGGCATGCTCCCCGGAGCGAAGGTGACCCCAGAAATTGCTGAGGCGCGCGAGATCCCCGTCGGCGAGGATTGCCTGAGCCCCGCGTGGCACACCGCGTTCGACACGCCCATCGGCATGATGAACTTCATCAAGCGCTTGCGCGAACTGTCCGGCGGAAAGCCCGTGGGCGTGAAGTTCTGTGTGAGCTCCCGCCACGAGATCCTGTCCATGTGCAAGGCCATGATCGCGACCGGGATCACCCCGGATTTCATCACCGTGGACGGGGCCGAGGGTGGCACCGGTGCCGCACCGTTGGAATACCTCGATCGCATGGGGACGCCACTGACCGAGGGCCTGATGATGGTCCACAACGCGCTGGTCGGCGTGGGCATGCGTGACCGAATCGCCGTGGGCGCAGCTGGAAAGATCGTCGGCGGTGCGGATATCCTTCGCCGTTTGGCCATCGGAGCGGATTTCACCATGTCTGCCCGTGGCATGATGATGGCGGTCGGCTGCATCCAGGCAAAGCACTGCCACTTGAACAACTGCCCGACCGGTGTGGCCACGCAGAATCCCTGGCTGACGCGCGGACTGGACGTGGAGGATAAGTCCAAGCGTGTGGAGGCTTATCATCGCAACACGTTGAAGTCCGCGCTGCGGATGCTCGGCTCTATGGGCCTGCATGATGTGAGCCAGATCGGCCCGGCTCACGTGATCCGGCGTGTGGACCAAACCGAGGCGGCGTCCTATGAGGACATTTACACCTGGCTAGAGCGCGAGTCCCTGCTGAACGGCACGGCTCCCGATAACTGGCAGCGTGATTACGACCGCGCTCAACCAACGGCCTACACGAACCTGCCCTCCATCAGCGCTTCGGACACCACTCGGGTGCGCCTTCCGGGCCACCACCTGCGTGCTCACCGTAATGCGCAAGGGGAGAAGTAGACGTAAGAGGAGATTCTTCCCAGGCACGGAAAAGCCCCCGCCAGCCGTTTGAGAACGTGCTCGCGAGGGCCTTTTCTTTATCCGCGGTATGGCCCCGCGGAGGATGGTCTCGCGGAGTATGGCTCCGCGATAGTGACCTGTGGCCGCGGTGACCGTGGCGGACTAGAAGGAATCCCAGCCGCCGTCCCAGCCACCTCCGCCGTCTCCGCCGAAGCCACCCCCGAAACCACCGTCACCGTCACCGAAGCCACCGCCATAGCCCCCTCCGAAGCCGCCGCCGTTCAGCAGGGAGCCCAGAACCATCCCGGTGATCAGGCCACCGTTGCCGCCTCCGAATCCACCCCCGTAGCCGCGCCCGAATCCGCCGGTCATGCGCTGCTGGTTGAAGTGGTGAATGTCGTCATTGACCTGCTGAGCCGCGGTGGTGGCGAGTCGATGCGCCTCCCGGGCATGCTGGGTCGCGGCGTTCGTATCCGTCTCGCGCAGGCGCCGCGCTTCCTCGGCTTCACGTCGAGCGGCTTCGGCGCTGGACCTCGCTTGGGTGCCGATGATGCTCCCGTGCGTTTGAATTGTGTTTTCCACGCTTCGCAACTGCAAGTCGGTGTCGCTTAGGGTGCGGTCCACGACCTCCACCGAGCGCTTGTGTTCGCGGGCGCGCCCACGGGCGACGTCAAGGGCATCGTCCAATACGCCGTCCGCTTCCACCAGAGTGGAATACGCTCCCAATGGGTCGCGGTCACCAGTTTGACGAGCTTTCTCCAGGGCTTGCTCGGCCTTCTGTTGGGCTTCGCGCAATTGTGAGGAATCCACAGCGCTGCCAGCCTGGCGAAGTTGCTCGGCCTCCGTCAGCTCGTCCTCTACTTCCTTCACCAAGGATGGAAGATTGTTTTGGGCATCGCGCAGGTGCGATTGGGCATCCTCCACAGCCCGCAGAGTGGTATCCGCCTTGCGGATGGCCAGTTGGGCGGTGCCGATGGCATCAACCAAGCCGCCCTGTTGCCCCGCGGGCTTATCAGCCAACGTTTTGCCCTCGTTGATGGCTCTTTCCGCCACGGAGATCTCTTGCTCGGCAACCTCGGGGTTGTGGATTACGGAGGAGAGCAACTCAGGATTCACGGTCTGCTGTAGCGCGTCCAGCTGCTCGCGGGCGCCAGGAATGCGAGCTCGGAGTGACACCGTCGATTGCAGCAAGGAGTCCAGCGTACTGGGCGCGTCAATGAGCTCCTGGCGCATGGTCGCGAAGTTTTCCGCCTCTGCGTTGAGCTGCTTGTCCGCGGTCCCGCAGGAGGAGATGATCTGAACCAGTCGGTCGCGCTCGTCATCTTCATTGACGTGCGAAGCGCTTTGGGCCTGTTGGTGCAGGGCATATGCCTCCCGTAGCGTGCGCTGTGAGTGATCGACCGCCCGGGCGAGACTGCTTGTGCGGTTGTCGCCGAACTCCCCGCGGGCCAGCTCCAGTTCCTCTTGCCCCTTACGGATGGATTCATCAGTGCTCTTCAGCTCGTCCGAAGCCAAGGTACGCAGCACGTGGGTGGGCTGCTGCTGCAGGTCTGACGTCCGCTCTGGGTCCAGTGCCTTCGCGGCCTGGATCTGTTCGTGCTCCTGTGTCTTCCGTTTCCTCCGGGACACTGCGAGGGCGCCAGCACCGCCACCGATCACCGCAACTCCTGCTGCCCCCATCCAGGCGTACGTAGAAGGGGAGGTCTTGCCAGCCAACTTGTCGGAAGCGGCCTTGCCCGCGTCAAACCACTCAGAATTCACGGCGTGATCGAGGGCTGCCTTGCGGATCTTCTCGCCCTGGCCGTCCTTCAATTTCTGGCTGGCGGTGGGCCCGGGGGCAAATGCCAATTGTCGATTCTCAGTACTGACGGCCATCACCAGAGAATTCGGTGCCCCAGCCTGGGCGAGCAGATTCTTGGCGTACGTCTGCGCATTACCCTCAATGACAGGGACATACACGACGTACATCTTCACTCCGGATTCTTTCGTCGCCTCCTGCAGCGACTTTTCCAGTTCGGACTTCTGGCTTCCGTTGAGCACGCCAGCTTGGTCAACCACCTGGCTCGACAGTTTCACATCCTGGCTGGAGGTACCCTGATCGGTTTTCACAGCTTGTGCCGAGGCGTTGGAGGCTGTCCACTGCGCGCCGGGTACGCCGACCGTACCCAGGCCGAGGACCCCCGCCACAGCCAAGCTGGCAGCAAATCTTTGGGAAGTTAAAAGGCGCTGTTCAGCCTTGTGATTGGAGTGGTGAGAATCGCGGTTTGTCATGGACCCAGCATACTGAATCGAGGGTCTTCAACGCGTATGGTTCAACACATGTATTTCCTCCGCGCAGTGGGCGCCATCATCAAGGCCGTCGTGTATCTCATCGTTGGGACCATTGCCCTTGCTTCGATCATCGCCCTGGCGACGGCAGGGCACGTCTGGGCGACGGCGAGGGCAGATGATCGATCGCCCGCAGACACGATCTTTGTCCTGGGTGCTGCGCAGTACGATGGCCGGCCGTCCAAGTGGCTGGCAGCGCGCCTGGATCACGCTGCCGATCTTTATGATCAGGGCACAGCTCCCGTCATCGTCACGGTCGGCGGCAAGAAGTCCGGCGATCGGTTCACGGAAGCGGAAGCGGGAAAGAATTACCTCATCGAGCAGCGCGGCATTCCCGCCTCGGCCGTTGTGAGCATCGACCAAGGCGCCGATACCCTGGAATCAGCGGAGGCGTTCGAGCAGGTGGCACGCCAAAACGATTGGCACACGTCCGTGATCGTGACCGATCCACCCCACACTCTTCGCGCGACCAAGATGGTGGAGGAGCACGGTGTGGATGCCTGGGGATCCCCTACCCGCCAGGGCCCCAGCGTGCAAAGCCGTGCCGCGCAGTTCAGTAGCATCATCCACGAGACCGGTGGGTTGCTGTACTACCAAGTGATGGAGCGAGAACTGTGAGAGATCGGGACCAAGGGCGATATCACTATTCGACGGACGATACTGCCCGTCTGAGGGATAATGCCCCGAAAGTCTTGGGACTGCCTGGGGCGGTGAATGATGGGCGGGAAGACTTTGACCGAGACCGCGCCCGGGTCCTGCACTCTGCTGCTCTCCGTAGACTGGCCGATAAAACTCAGGTCGTTGGGCCCGGATCGGGAGACACGCCCCGTACCCGGCTCACTCACTCTTTGGAGGTCGCTCAGATATCGCGGGGTATTGGGAAGACGCTGGGGGTGGATCCCGATCTTGCGGAACTTGCTGGCCTGTCTCACGATATCGGTCACCCACCGTACGGCCACAACGGCGAGCGCGCGCTCAACGAGGCGGCAGCCCTCTGCGGGGGATTTGAGGGGAACGCTCAAACGCTTCGAATTCTCAGTCGCCTTGAGCCCAAGACGATCGACGACGATGGGCAATCCTTCGGACTCAACCTCACCCGAGCCAGTCTGGATGCGGCATGTAAATACCCATGGGGCCCAGTAGCCGAGGATGGCACACATCGCACCAAGTACTCCGCCTACCAGGAGGATCTGGCGGTTCTCGACTGGGGCCGGCAGGGCGCGCCTGCACAGCGCAAATGCCTCGAGGCGCAGATCATGGACTGGTCAGACGACGTGGCCTATTCCGTTCACGACGTGGAGGACGGGATTCTGCATGGCCGCATCACCTTGGATGTGCTGTGGGATCTCGTGGAGCTGGCTGCGCTGGCGGAAAAAGGCGCCCACCTGTTCGGCGGCGAGCCCGAGGCTTTACTTGAGGCTGCCGCTCGGTTGCGCTCGATGAGCTTGGTGGGGCGTGCCGCCGACTTTGACGGTTCATTGCAGGACCTGGCAGCCCTCAAGGCCATGAGCTCGGAGCTGGTCAGCCGATTCGTCACCGCCGCGGTGACCGCCACCCGCCAGCGCTATGGAAAACAGCCCCTGGGCCGCTACATTGCGAAGCTCGTTGTGCCACCCCTGGTGGAGGCGGAGGTGACCCTTCTCAAGAGCGTGGCGGTCCTCTACGTCATGGACGAGCGCCGGCATCTTGCCGAACAAGAGCGCCAGCGCGACCGGATCTTCCGGGTCACTGATTACTTGTGGCGCGGAGGGGAGGGGACGTTGGACCCCATGTTCCGCCCGTGGTTCAACAGGGCAGAGTCCGATGCAGAGAGGATGCGCATCGTCATCGATCAGGTGGCATCTCTGACTGAGTCGAGGCTGGAACGCATGGACCATGTGGCAGGCGAAGTCAGCGCGGCGTGGGCCTAGTCGCATCGCGAAACACCTTGGCCCGCCAATGTGGGCCCGCTAACCCCTGCCGAGCTACCCTTCAGCGTCGGTGATTTTGCAAAAACTCTTGAAGTGGTCGCCGGAGTAGTACCACGTATCCGGATCGGTCTTCGTGCCCCCTCCGACCACGATCCGCCGCTCCCCGCGATGATTCAGCCCGGGAGTCTTCACCGTGTATTCCCGGTAATAGCTGGAGTTTTGCTTCGGCAGCATCCCCTCGTAGTTCCCGAAGTGCTTCCCATCCGCCGCCCCGTCGTCCGGTTTAGCGCCGGTGAGAATGTCGTGGATTTGGTCCTCCGCCTCGGGCGGGAGACTGCTCACGGTACATTCGCCGCCCCGCGTTTTACCCTCTGAGTGCGGGGAGCCATTCGGGTTGGCGTCCCCACCTATGAACTGAGAACCCGCCCACGCTACGAGCGCGATGGCACCGGCCCCAATGGCCGCGGTGGCGCTCTTCTTTTTCCTTTGCGACATGCCTGGGATTGTCTCACACAGGGGTGATCGGGAGGCGCAGCGCTGCTGGAGCTTCCGCCGGGACCATGGGCGCGGTCGGCGCGACGGGAGGGACCTTTCGGTAGGGCTCGCCTTGGGGCGGGCGCGGGTCGGCTTCGCCCTTGTTGGGCCACATGGATGCGGCCCGCTCCGCGTTCGCAGTGATCGACAAGGAGGGGTTGACCCCCGGATTCGCGCTAATTGCGGAACCATCGGTCACGAACATGGTGGGATATCCCCAGACGCGATGGTAGGGATCCACGACGCCACTGTCTGGCGTCGAGCTGATTGGACACCCTCCCAGGAAATGCGCGGTCAGGGGGATGTCAAAGACCTCGGACCACACACCACCGGGCAGCCCTTTCTTGATCTTGGAGGCGAGCAGTCGGGTGGCGGCGTTGCCCTCGGGAATCCAGCTTGGGTTCGGTTCACCGGTGCCCTGACGCGAACTTAGCCGCGTGAAGGGGCCGGTGGTACGCAAAAACGTGGTGATCGAATTATTGCGGGTCTGCATCACCAGGTTGATGACGGTGCGCTGAGACCAGTTGCGGAGGTTGAACAGGCGCGGGATATCGCGCCATTGGATGATGGCGCGCTTGAGGAATTCCAGGGGGCGGGGGCGAAGCTTGTCACCGTCAGTGAGGAGGGTCTGTAGGAGACCCATGGCATTGGAGCCTTTGCCGTAACGGACCGGCTCGATGTGGGTATCTGGGGCGGGGTAGTAGGACGAGGTGATGGCCACGCCTTCGGAAAAGTCCTGCTGGGGGTCGTACTCCTTGCCCATTGCTCCGAGCAGGGCCTCGGAATTGGTGCGTGTCATCTGGCCGAGGGTGCGGGAGATTCTGTCGAGGGAGCCGGCAGCTTTTTGGCGGTGTAGTAGCTGTTGGGTTCCCCAGGTGCCTGCGGCGACGACGAGGGAATCGGCGGTGTAGGACGCGGTGCGTGGATGGCGGTCGAGAAGGTGGCTTGTGCGTTTGGTGTCTACAGTCCACGAGCCATCGTGATGGGGCGTGATACCCGTGGCGGTCGTCTCCGCCAGGACCGTGGCGCCGCCCTTTTCGGCAAGGTAAAGGTAGTTTTTAAGCAGGGTGTTTTTCGCGCCGTGGCGGCAGCCGGTCATACATTCGCCGCATTCGTGACAGGCGGTGCGGTCGGGCCCCACTCCGCCGAAGTATGGGTCGGCCACCGTCTCTCGGGGCTTGCCCTTGAGACCCGCCTTCTCTCCGAAGAACACGCCGACGGGTGCCATCCGGAACGTATGGCCCACGCCCATGTCTTCGGCGACGCGCTGAGACAGGACATCGGAGGGGGTCATGGTGGGGTTGTCCACCACGCCAAGCATGCGTTGAGCCTGGTCGTAGAAGGGGGAGAGTTCTTCGTCCCAGTCGGTGATGTCGCTCCACTGAGGGTCATTGAAGTATTCCTTGCCTGGTTTATACAAGGTGTTGGCGTAGTTCAGGGAACCGCCACCCACGCCCGCGCCAGCGAGGATCATGACGTTCTTCAACAGGTGGATGCGTTGGATCCCTTTGCATCCCAGTGCGGGAGCCCACAAAAAGTCCTTCAGATGCCACGAGTTCTTGGCGAATTCGTGGTCCTTGAATCGGCGGCCAGCCTCGAGGATTCCAACCTTGTAGCCTTTCTCCACGAGACGGAGGGCGGTCACGGAACCACCGAATCCACTCCCGATCACCAATACGTCAAAGTGATTGCTTCCTGTCATGCCAGTCGTGTCTCCCGGGGTCGCGGCGCGTTCAGTGCGAACTTGTTTCACGGCCAAACTTTAATGACATAACTTCGCGCTGGATGTAAAAATGGCTCTAAACGCAGGATCAGGGGACCGCCTGAGGCGTGTATTAACATGATCTGCATGGCCAAAGGACGCATCCCGGAACGCGACATCGAAGCGATCCGCGAGCGTACGCCCATCGAGGAAGTGGTGGGAGAGTACGTGCAGCTCACCCCGGCGGGTGTGGACTCGATGAAGGGGTTGAGCCCCTTCAAAGATGAGAAGACTCCCTCCTTCCACGTGAGGCCAAACAAGGGCTACTTTCACTGCTTCTCCTCCGGAGAGGGCGGAGATGTCTTCTCCTTCCTCATGAAATTGGAACACTTGACGTTCCCGGAGGCAGTCGAGCAATGCGCCGAGAAGATCGGTTATCGCATCACCTATGAGGGCGGTGGACCGGGAAAAAGGGAAGAACCTGGGACCCGGCAGAGGCTCATTGCTGCTAACAAGGCGGCGTACGAGTTCTATCGGGAACAGCTTGGGAGCTCTACGGAGGGTGCGGATGTCGCTCGGAAATTTCTCGGCGACCGCGGATTCTCCCAAGAACATATCGATGATTTTGGCTGCGGGTACGCCCCCGCGGGATGGGACACGTTAACCAAGCACCTGCAACGCAAAGGATTCAACTTCAAGGAGCTGGAGGCGGCCGGTCTGGCACGCATGGGCAAACGGGGTCCCATCGACCGTTTTCACCGCCGGCTTCTCTGGCCGATCCGCAGCGTGGCCGGCGATGTGATCGGATTCGGCGCGCGCAAACTCTTTGACGATGACAACCTCGGCAAGTACATGAACACCCCTGAGACTCTGCTCTACAAGAAGTCCAAGGTGCTGTTCGGCATCGACCAGGCGAAAAAACACATCGCCGCGGGGCACCAAGCCGTCGTGGTGGAGGGGTACACCGACGTGATGGCCATGCACGCTGCTGGGGTGAAAACCGCGGTGGCCGCATGTGGCACTGCGTTCGGGGAGGACCATCTGCAGATCCTCCGTCGGTTCATGTTGGATGACAACTTCTTTCGCGGCGAAATCATCTACACCTTCGACGGTGATGAAGCTGGGCAGAAAGCCGCACTCCGCGCCTTCGACGGGGATCAGAAGTTCACCGGCCGATCGTATGTCACCGTGGCGCCTGAAGGGCAGGACCCCTGCGATATCCGCCTAGAAAAGGGGGACGCCGCGGTGCGTGACCTGGTGGCAGATCGCATTCCAATGTTCGAATTTGTCATCCGTGCCCTGCTGGCAGAGTACGATACGGCCAGCGTGGACGGGAGCGTGCACGCTATGCGTCGCATTGTGCCTGTGCTCGCCGGCATTAGGGATGAGGCGATCCGTACGGAATACGCCCGCAGGACTGCCGGATGGTTCGGCTGGGAGAATCCGGACGACATTCTCCATCAAGTTGAGGAGGAAGTTCGTCGCGGTAGCTCTCAGAAGCCTGCGCTGACCTTGAAGCAAGGGGCAGCCGTTCGAGAGCGAAAAAGTCGGGGCGGCCAGCCCCACAACGCGCCCGAGCTCCGCGCGGTGGAGGGCATGGAGCGACCTGATCCGGACGACGAGTTCTTGGACTGCACGCGGGAGGTCTTGAAGTTGGGACTCCAGGAGCCGCAGATGGCTGGGGAGATATTCGACCTGATGCCGCCGGAGAGCTTCGAACACCCTACGTATGTATCCATCGCGAATGCCGTCGCTCATGCAGGTGGGACCGCGGCCTCCAGAGGAGGTGCCGCATGGCTGGACCAGGTCAGCAGCCATATCAAAGACGCCATGGGCCGTGCCGTGATCAGCGAACTGGCGGTCGAAGATTTGCACTGCACCCCGGATCGACTGCCCTTTTACGCGGACGCCATCATGGCCCGTATGCAGGAGCGCTGGGTGGGCAACGAGATCGCCGATATGAAGTCTCGATTGGAACGCATCCGGCCCGATCGTGATTTCGACGAATACAAGTCGCTGTTCGCCGACCTGATGGTTCTCGAAAAGTACCGGCGTTCACTGCAGGATCGCGCTGCAGCGTACGGGGAGTTCACCCCGCAGTAATTCAGTAGGCGCCTTATTTCCGGCGGGGGAAGCGCTTGCGCTCTGACGGGGAATCTATCCGGTCATTGGGGTGGTCAAAGTCCGATTCGACAATCGTGTGACCGTCTGCCAGAGAAGAGCGGGTGTCCCGGCTGAGATTCCGAATCTCGTGCATCCGTGGGTCTGGATCGAGCCGATTCGCCACTGCCTTGCGCCCTGCTCGGACCGCAGCCTTCGTCACCTCGGAGTTCACAGCGGTTTGATACCCACGGCGGATTTGTTCGTAGCGTCGGCGCCCAGCTTTCGTGCCCATCAAATAGCCGGCGGCGGCGCCTACGACGAACTGAATCATTGTCACTCCCGGATTCTGGCGTTGGTGTTCAGCAATTTTTTTGGACGTCCGGTCCATCAAAAAGCGTTTGAACACACTCTACGTCATCGTTCCCAATCGAGATCCGACGAGATCCCACCGACGTCGCACCATGCGGTGGGCATCGACAGCGTGCGCTGACGGCGAGCCGTCATGAGTGTCGGGGTGATGTGCCACCATGGAGTCAGGGCCCTCGAGGCTGTCTATCTCGGGGGACGAACGAGTAAACAAGTAATAACGAACGAGAACTACCGACGAATACACAAGTGAGGATGATCCATGACCGAGACCGTTGTTAAGGGAGTCATTTCGCGCGCCAAGGGTGAGCCCGTTGAGCAGGTAGATATTTCCATACCCCAGCCGGGAGCCAATGACGTCATCGTGAAAATCCAGGCCTGCGGTGTCTGCCATACCGATCTGGCATATCGGGACGGCGGGATCACTGATGATTATCCATTCCTGCTGGGCCACGAGGCTGCCGGCATTGTGGAGACTGTCGGAGAGGATGTCACCCACGTCTCTGAGGGTGACTATGTTGTCCTCAATTGGCGCGCAGTGTGCGGAGAATGCCGCGCCTGCCGCAAGGGTGAGCCGAAGTACTGCTTCGATACCCACAACGCCTCGAAGAAGTTGACGCTGACAGACACCGGCGAGGAGCTGGAGCCTGCACTAGGCATCGGGGCTTTCGCAGAGAAAACTCTGGTTCACGAGAAGCAGTGCACCAAGGTCAACCCGGACGAAGACCCAGCAGCGGCCGGCTTGCTCGGCTGTGGCGTGATGGCGGGACTCGGTGCTGCCGTGAACACGGGTGACATCAAGCGTGGCGAGTCCGTCGCTGTCATCGGAGTTGGCGGCGTGGGCATGTCTGCTGTAGCGGGTGCCCACCTGGCAGGTGCTTCGACGATCATCGCCATCGACATTTCCGACAAGAAGTTGGCCCGCGCCAAGGAGGAATTTGGTGCCACCCACACCATCAACTCGAAGGGGCTCAGCGACGACGAATTGATCAAGCAGGTCCAGGATCTTTCCGGTGGCTTTGGTACGGATGTTGTCGTGGATGCGGTGGGTGTTCCAGAGACCTATCGCCAGGCCTTCTATCTGCGCGATCTGGCCGGCCGGGTGGTACTCGTTGGCGTCCCGACCCCGGACATGAACCTGGAGCTTCCCTTCCTGGACGTCTTCGCCCGCGGTGGCTCCCTCAAGAGCTCCTGGTACGGCGACTGCCTCCCGGAGCGTGACTTCCCCATGTACGTGGACCTGCACCTCCAGGGGCGGTTCCCCTTGGACAAGTTCATCGACGAGCGCGTGGGCCTGGGCGATGTGGAAGAGGCCTTTGCCACCATGAAGGGTGGGGAAGTGCTGCGTTCTGTGGTGGAGCTGAAGGACTAACCCAACCGGGGAAATGGGCCAACACAAAAGCTGAGGGATGGAATCATGAGCGAGACAGTAAAGACGGTGAACACCAGCTCCGACAGTGGACTGCGTATCGATCGTGTGGTGACCAGCGGAACTTTCGCGTTGGACGGCGGGGAATGGGATGTGGATAACAACATCTGGATCCTCGGCGATGATAGCGAGTGCTACATAGTGGATGCCGCGCACAACGCGGAGCCCATTGCGGAAGCCGTGGGGAACCGAAAAGTACGGGGCGTGATTTGTACCCACGCCCACAATGACCACATCACGGTAGCGCCCCAACTGGCCGAACGATTCGACGCGCCGATCTTTGTGCACCCGGGCGATCAGATGCTGTGGGACGATACCCATCCCGATGTGAGCCCGGAGGAGCTTTCGGAAGGCCAGAACTTCGCAATCGCAGGTACTGACCTGAAGGTGATGAATACTCCGGGACACTCGCCGGGATCCTGCAGCTTTTACCTCCCGGAGGCGAAAGTGCTTTTCAGTGGGGATACGTTGTTTGCTGGCGGACCAGGAGCCACCGGCCGTTCCTACAGCGACTTCGGCACGATCATCGACTCCATTAAGCACCGCTTGCTCAGCCTGCCGGAGGACACAGAAGTCTATACCGGGCATGGGGACGCCACCGGGATTGGCGTGGAGGCACCCCACCTGGAGGAGTGGATTAAGCGGGGTTACTAGGCTCGCTGACTATGGTCGCCTCGAATGTGGAAAACACCGGAAAACAGCCCGCGGAATCCGAGCATCCCGCAGATTGCACGTGCGGGTACAGCCACGGCTACCTGCGGGATAAGGCTGGGTATCTGGCGCGGCTGAAACGGATCGAGGGGCAAGTGCGGGGCGTACAGCGAATGGTCGATGAGGAGCAGTACTGCATCGATATTCTGACCCAAGTCTCCGCGCTGCAGTCGGCACTGAAAGGCGTGGGGCTGGCGCTGCTGAATGATCACATGGCGAGCTGTGTGGTGACCGCAGCGCGTCAGGGGGACGAAGAGGCTGCCGAGAAGTTGGAGGAAGTGGCGCAGGCCTTCGCGCGCTTCTCCCGGTAGCTTTTCCCGGTTGACCGGGCGCTGGGGGAATGCAAAAACCCCGCGGGCCACGAAATGCGGCCGGCGGGGTGGTAATGCTCCTCCAGCTGGACTCGAACCAGCAACCCTTCGATTAACAGTCGAATGCTCTGCCATTGAGCTATGGAGGAATATTCTCCGTTGCGTGCAAGCGGTCGGTGTGCGATTGCTCGCTGCAACGAGACATACTCTACATACACCGTTGTATTTCCACCAAATCGGCTACCTGAGCTGGGGATTAACCGAAATTCGAGGGGTGGGCGCGGCTGCCCTGATCAATTTGTTTGGGGGCAAGGATGACTAGTTCCAGTGGTGTGGTTGAATATTGACCACTGGGGGCTATAGCTCAGTCGGTTAGAGCCGCGGACTCATAATCCGCTGGTCGCGGGTTCGAGCCCCGCTGGCCCCACGAGTTAAACCCCCTCTGGCCTCACGGTCGAGGGGGTAGAAGTTTTCTAACCGTTGCGTTCGTCAAGATATTCGACGATCCCCGGAAGAGACGCCTGAATCTGTTCTGCAGCCTCCGCGAATTCCGCTGGGCCGTTGTAATACGGGTCTGCTACCTCGGGCTGGGCATCGCCAGAGGGCATACTGTCCCCGTCGAACGAGCGGAAAAGCCGGATCCTTTCCGAAGGTACGCCCAGGCGCATGAGTTCCCTCGCATGCCCTCGGTCCATCGCCAGGAGGAGGTCCGCTTCTGCATCTCTCTTCCCAAATTGGGAGGCGACATGCTGGCTACCGTCGTAGCCCATCGACTCCAGCTGCTTGACTGCTCGTGGATCTGCGCCGTCGCCCACGTGGTAGTTCGCGATCCCACAAGACATTACCGTCACCCCGGGGTGAGTGTCGGCCAGTGCCTCAGACAGCATCACCTCACCCATAGGCGAGCGGCAGATGTTGCCTGTGCACACTACAGAGATCGAAGAAATCTGATCGGGGTGTCCGCCCTGCTGGTCGGAGTCTGCCATGCGCATCCCCCTTTAGAGCCAGTTGCTAATGATCGATTCCAGGAAGTGCTCTGGCACGCCGAGAGACAGAGCAGTTTCAAAAGATCCGATGGTCAAGAAGCTATAGAGGTTGTCGGTGATCGCATCAATGTTCATGACCCCCATAGTGGACTAATTTCTCACCGACTGCACGACAAGCTGGCGTACAGCCTGTCGTTGAAATCGCTCCACAGCGGCTTGGCCCACTCACCGAAGTCGCGATCGGTCAGCACTACGGCAGCACATTGGGTGGGCCGGTGGAACCACAAAAAAGTCCCCGATTGCCCAAAATGCCCAGCCACATCTGCTGGCATGGAGCTGCCCATCCAGTGCGGCGACTTCTCGCCATGCAACTCGAAACCCAGGCCCCACGGGCACGGCTTCTGGCGACCATACCCTGGGACGATCCCATCCAAGCTGGGGTATTGCGGGGTCAGTGCTTCCTCGAGCGTCACGGGGGAGAGGAGGGCGGGGTTAAGGAATTCCTGCGCTAGCGTCCCCAAGGAAGAGGCGGAAGCTCGGAAGCCGTGACCCGCGCTGCCCTGGATATCCACCGAGATCCCCAGCGGTTCGCACAGCGCTTCCTGTACATAGTCCGGAAATGGAATGTCGGTTGTCGCGGTGATGTGGTCGGCGAGGATATCGAAACCGGCGGAGGAGTATAGGCGCTGAGACCGTGACGGGCGCTTTTGGGTGCGTTCGCGAAAATCAACTCCAGAAGCGTGGGAAAGCAGCTCTCGCGGGGTGGGTGCTGTGTCCCAGCCGGGCACCAGCGAGCCGTCCACCGGCTCGTCCAGCTCGAAGGCTCCCTCCTCGACCGCAATGAGCACAGCGTATGCGGAGATGAGCTTGCTCACGCTCGCGAGGTGGAACTGGGCCTCCATGTCTCCGAGAGTGTTCACGTCTCCGAAAGTGGAGGTCTCAGCGCCGATAATATGAGCTGCGACATTGTCGACCGGCCAGTCGCTGAGTTCCTCGAGTAACGCATCCATGCTCAATAGGGTAGCGCCCCAAGACTCCTGACCAGTCGCTGCGCGAGCTAGGTGGTCTCGTGGCCCGCGCGCTCGCGGACCAAATCTGCCAGCCCCTGCACACTGCCGGCGTTCTGCACGTCCTCTTCATCCAGACGAATGCCGTACTGATCTTCCAGCTGAACCGCGATGTCAATCTTGGACAGGGAATCGATGTTCAGGTCATTGTCCAAATGCGAACGCGGTGAGATTTCATCCTTTTCAATCCCGGTCGCATCCTCGATGGTTCGGATCAAGCTGCTGAGTACCTCTTCTTTCGAGGTGCGGTCTCGAAGTGCGCCCGACCCCGCGCGCTTGTCCTCTGCTTTCGCGGAGTCCTGTGAAGAATTTCCGCTGGTCGTGCCGCCAAGCGATGCCGCCAATTTCTGCTTAGCCTCTTCGGAGATGGAAGATTCTTCAGCCATTGTTTTCCTACCTTCCAGCGGTAACCAGTGGATCCCTCGTTAAAGTTGATATTAACAACTACCAATTCCACTTATTAAGCGTACAACTTTTGACATCGAAAATAGCTATTGCGGTGCGCCGGCTTCATTCTCGAAAGCCCACGTTCCCGGCGCTTAGCCGCCCACATCGTGAGTATACGATCACCACGGATGCCCGACTCCACGTGGTGGGATTCGGCTCAGACTCTGCGGAGACCACCCTGGTGCTCGTCCACGGCTTCACACTCTCCAGCCGTGCCTGGTACTTCCAGGTGGAGCACCTTCGCCAAGAGGAGGGGCTTCGCATCCTCGTTCCCGACCTTCGTGGGCACGGGGGCAGCACCACAGGGCAGGAGCTAAGTGTGGACGCCACCGCCCGAGACCTGTGCTCGATCATCCGTGAATGTGCCCCACGCGGCAGGCTGGTGCTTGCAGGTCACTCGCTCGGCGTCATGACCATCCTCGCTGCCCTGCGCAGCATGCCCTCAGAGGATCGGGAGAGGATTGCTGGCATCGCCTTGGTCAACGGGGCGATCAATACTTTTGCCAGCGCGGGGATCACGTCCGTGCTGAAATCGCTTCCCGTGAAAGCTATGCGGTGGACCGGGAAACAAGTCCCCGACAGGTACCGTCGACTTAAGCGGGCGACGGACGCACTGGTCGCGCCCATCATCGCGATGTTCGTCTACCACGGTGCCCTGGAACAGGGCGAGTCCAATGACTACGACATTGTCGGCTACCACACGCAGGAGATCATCGATACCAGCATGGGCACGATCCTGGGCTTCCTCGATGATCTGGTTAATCACGATGAGACCGCGGCGGCACCATATCTACACGGTTTCCCTGGCGTGGTGATGGTCGGGGTGGACGACAATGTCACCCCAGCCTCACAAACACGCGCGATTGCCCAGGTGTGGGGCGCGGCAGAGCGCGCGGAGTGCCCCAACGCAGGGCATATGCTGCCGGTAGAGTGCCCGGAAAAGGTCAACCGGGAACTCCGCCGCCTTGTGAAGGCAGCGAGCTCCCGGTGATTAAGACGCCCACGCTAGGTGGTGGCGTCTAAAAATGACCTAACCCTCCTGCTTGTCTTCTTCCGGCTCCTTTTCCGTGTCCGGAGTGACGGCGGTGGGGTCGGTGATCTGCAGCTTCTTGGCGACCTCAGAGACCAGGGAGCGGCCGACCTTTCCGTCGCGGGAAAGGCCCAGCAGAACAGCAACAACGACAGACTCGGCATCGATGTTGAAGTAGCGGCGTGCGGCCTCGCGGGTATCGGAGAAGCCGAAGCCATCCGCGCCCAGGGTGATGTACTGACCCGGCACCCAGCGACGGATCTGTTCCGGCAACAGGGTAGTGAAGTCAGAGACCGCCACGAAGGGACCTTCCGCTCCCTTCAGCGCCTCTGTGATGTACGGCGTGCGAGGATCGGCGGAGGGATCGCGCAGCTGTTCCAGCTCGGCGGCTTGGCCGTCGCGGGCGAGCTCGTTCCAGCTGGTCACGGAGTAGATGTTCACGTCCACGTCGTACTCGGCGAGCATCTCCTTGGCCCGCAGGGCCTGGTTCATGCCCACGCCAGAGGCCAGGATGTTGGCCGTGTGCTTGGCCTCACCGGCGGACTGGTACTTGTAGATACCCTTCAGCAGGCCGTCGACGTCCAGGTCGTCTGGGGCGGCGGGCTGGTGCATGGGCTCGTTGTAGACCGTCAGGTAGTAGATGACGTTCTCGCCACGGCCGTCGCCGTACATGCGATCGATGCCGTCGCGCATGATGTGGGCGATCTCGTAGGCGAACGCAGGGTCCCAGGCGACCACGGCGGGGTTCGTGGAGGCCAGCACGGGGGAGTGTCCGTCCATGTGCTGCAGGCCCTCGCCGGTCAAAGTGGTACGGCCTGCGGTGGCGCCGATGAGGAAGCCGCGGGTCATTTGGTCGCCGGCGGCCCAGATGGAATCGCCGGTGCGCTGGAAACCGAACATCGAGTAGAAGATGTACAGCGGAATCATGGGCTCGCCGTGGGTGGCGTAGCTGGTGCCGGCTGCGATGAAGGAAGCCATAGAGCCGGCCTCGTTGATGCCCTCGTGGAGGATGTGACCGTCGGTGGACTCGCGGTAGGACAGCATGAGGTCGTGGTCCACCGGCGTGTAGTTCTGGCCGTGCGGGTTGTAGATCTTCAGTGTCGGGAACCAGGAGTCCAGGCCGAAGGTGCGAGCCTCGTCCGGGATGATGGGGACCAAACGCTTCTTGACCTCGCTGTCGCGCATGAGGTCCTTCATAATGCGGACCAGTGCCATGGTCGTGGCGACCTTTTGCTTGCCGGAGCCCTTGAGTGCGGACTTGATCTTGCCGATTTCGGGCACCTGCAACGGGGTGAACTTCTCCCGGCGCTCCGGGAGGAATCCGCCCAGCTCCTTACGGCGCTTGAGCATGTACTTGATCTCGTCCGAATCCGGCCCGGGGTTGTAGTACGGAGGCAGGTAGGGATCCTTCTCCAGAACCTCGTCCGAAATCGGGATGTCCTGCTTGTCGCGGAAGGTCTTCAGGTCTTCCAGCGTGAGCTTCTTCATCTGGTGGGTCGCATTACGACCCTCAAAGTTGTGGCCCAGCCCGTAGCCCTTAATAGTGTGCGCCAAAATGACGGTCGGCTGATCCTTCGTTTCCATGGCGCGCTTGTAGGCTGCGTAGATCTTGCGGTAGTCGTGGCCGCCGCGGCGCAGCTTCCAGATGTCGTCATCGCTCATATCCTCGACCAGCTTGGCGGTGCGAGGGTCGCGGTTGAAGAAGTATTCGCGAACATAAGCGCCGTCGTTGGCCTTGAAGGTCTGGAAGTCGCCGTCTGGAGTGTTGTTCATGACATTGACCAGGGCACCTTCGGTGTCCTTTTCCAGAAGCTGGTCCCACTCGCGGCCCCATACGACCTTGATGACGTTCCAGCCTGCGCCCCGGAAGAAGCTCTCCAGCTCCTGAATAATCTTCGTGTTGCCTCGAACAGGGCCGTCCAAGCGCTGCAGGTTGCAATTGATGACGAAGGTCAGATTGTCCAGCTTGTTTAGAGCTGCCATCTGGATCAGACCGCGAGATTCTGGTTCGTCCATCTCGCCATCGCCCAGGAAGGCCCACACGTGCTGGTCGGAGGTGTCCTTCAGGCCGCGGTCGTGAAGGTACTTATTGAAGCGAGCCTGGTAGATCGCGTCCATTGGGCCCAGGCCCATGGACACGGTGGGGAACTCCCAGAACTCGGGCATGCCGTGCGGGTGAGGGTAGCTGGGCAGGCCGTGCTTCGGGTTAGAGGACTCCTGCCTAAACCCGTCGAGGTCATCTTCGCTCAGGCGTCCTTCTAGGTAGGCGCGGGCGTACATGCCTGGCGAGGCGTGTCCCTGGAAGAAGATCTGGTCGCCGCCGCCGGCGTGGTCCTTACCGCGGAAGAAGTGGTTCAGGCCAACCTCATACAGTGGGGCAGCGCCAGCGTAAGTGGAAATGTGGCCGCCCACGCCGATGCCCGGCCGCTGAGCGCGGTGCACCATAACAGCAGCGTTCCAGCGGATCCACCGGCGGTAACGCTTTTCCATTTCCTCGTCGCCCGGGAAATCTGGCTCCTGGCTCGTAGGAATGGTGTTGACGTAGTCCGTTGACAACAGTGGCGGGAGGTCTACGCGCTCCGCGGTAGCGCGCTCCAGAAGTCGCAGCATAAGGTAGCGGCCCCGGTCGGGGCCGGCAGATTCCAAAAGCCCATCGAGGGAATCCATCCATTCTTGGGTCTCTTCTGGATCAGTGTCGTTAAGGTAAGAAGCGACACCTTCGCGGATCAGCGCGAAGTGACTATCCCCAGGCGTCTTGGGATCTGGATTGGCCATGACATGCCTCCTGCGTCGAGATTGGCAGAATCTGAGTTGCTCAGAAGTCTTGTAGATTCATCGTTCAACATTACGCCGGTCGCGTTAATGTTTGGAACCGAAACAAAGCCTCAGGGCGTGTAAAACACCCCACAAGGTAGGGTTGAACTACGGCATGGCATTCGCCGGTGCAGGTCACTGGCTTATGTTAGTTTCGCAACAGTGATGGTGAATCGCCCCCGAAGGGCGCTATTCTTCACCTCAGCACAGTCGATACTTATACCCACCACAGGAAAGGTTCACAGCAAAAGTGGGAAACGCCCCTGGACACGCACCAGAGACTCTGGAGCAGTCACAGCAGTCGCCAAAGGCGAATCAGAACGATTGGGCTTCAATGTTGAACGTCAGCAGTGAAGACATCGTTCAGGAGATCGGATGGGACGAGGACTGCGATTCCTCAATCTCTGAATCTTTGGAAGACGTCATTTGCGACGCGCTATTGGATGTTGACACGGACGAGGTCGTCGATGTCGTTCTTCTCTGGTGGCGCTCCGAAGATGGGGACCTTGTGGATGGATTGGTGGACGCCACCCGCTCGCTCGGTGAGGACGGACGCATTTGGCTGCTCACGCCCGCAGCTGGCAGCCCAGGGACCATCGAGCCCGGTGAGATTGCCGAATCTGCACAGCTAGCTGGGATGGTGCAAACCAGTTCCGAGCGACTGGGGGACTGGCAGGGGGCCTGCTTGGTCTCCAGCGGCACAAAGCGTTGATCGAAGCTCGCCCGAGTCGCGCTTCCGGTCGAGGACTAGGCGAGTAATCGGTCAGTGTCGTTATTCGGGAACACCGGAATTTAGTCGTCGCTACCTGCAGATTTGCGGGGAGTGATGAAACGCGTGCTAAAGTTATCCACGCTTAAAGCGCCTTTAGCTCAGCTGGAAGAGCAGCTGGTTTACACCCAGCAGGTCGGCGGTTCGAACCCGTCAGGGCGCACAACAGATCCCCGCGGAATGCGGGGATTTTTTCGTTTTTGGAACCCGTGTTCGATTTTTGACGCGGGGTGTTGACCTCCTTCTCTAGAGTCCTCGTCGCGAGAGAAAATGAGGAGGAGGCCGCCATGTCCGACCCACAGTGTTATTCATTTCCCGATGGGGAGTCTAAAGATCTGTTCTTGCCCTTGGAGACGAAAGAGCAGTGGCGGGACACCCCAAGACCGTGAAATTCGTCTGCGAAAAAGTTCGAAATCTCTGAACGTACAGGTCAATTCCTCTTTCGAGAGGCACAGCCATATGCTGGGAGGGCGGCTGTCGCGAAGAAAGGCGGGAGAGGTGGCTGAAGAAAACCAAGATCGCAGGGCACAGGATGGTGTGCAACGTGTTGAAAGCACGTCCAACAGCGTTGATGCCACTGAAGAAGCAGCTCCAGCCACCCCATCGCATTCAGTCGGATGGTGGAAAGCGCTGCTCAAGCCGGGGTGGATCCTCACCCTGATCTTTGTATTGCTGTTTACCTACTTCGCGTGGACGGTGCTGGCACCCTGGCAACTGGGTAAGAATAAGGCTCGTACAGAGTTCAATGATCGCCTAAGTTCGGCCATCGAACAGCCGCCAGTCCCCGTGGAAGACATCGTGCGAGACCCTGACCAGGGAAACAAGGACTGGACCCATGTCTCCATGCAGGGCCATTTCTTACCAAGGAACGAGGTTCTACTGCGGAATAGGCCAGTGGAAGGCACGGCTGCACTTCAAGTTCTCACCCCGTTCAAGACCACGCAGGGTGTCACCGTCCTCATCAACCGGGGATGGGTTCAAACCCAGGGGGCAGATTTCCCCGCCATCAAACCCGCACCGTCCGAGGAACGCGAGCTCACTGGGTTCGTCCGGACCAATGAGGCGACTCCGCCACAGCCGCCCGTGAAGGAACAGGGCGCCACTCAGGTGGTGGGGATTAATACGCAGCAAATAGGTGAGGAGGAACACCTTCACCTCGCCAATGATTACGTCCAATTGGATCAAGACAGTGCAAGCGCGCTGAATGGTCCTGCCGCCCTTCCGCTGCCAAAAATTGAATCGGGTCCATTCCTGTCCTATGGAATCCAGTGGATCGCGTTCGGCATTATCGCCCCGCTGTTGCTGGCATGGTTCGTGCGCAATGAATTGCGCGAACGCCGCCTCGCCGCCGAGGAAGCACGGCAGATGGCTGAACCTTCGATCGCCGAAAACTCGCGCGCCGCACATTCGGGTGCCGAGAACACGACCGCACAGGGGGCAAGCACCGTCGGGAAAGTCACCGCCGTTGCGTCCTCCACTGGGGACGCCATCGCGAAACCTCAATCCACCGCACCACGAACCGATGGCCAACACGCTGTGGACATGCACC
The DNA here is from genome assembly GCA_001054945.1 of Corynebacterium falsenii. GTDB lineage: Bacteria > Actinomycetota > Actinomycetes > Mycobacteriales > Mycobacteriaceae > Corynebacterium > Corynebacterium falsenii_A. Next base: position 265,565 of record JVKJ01000001.1, read on the forward strand.
AGGACAAGCTTGCAGAACGATATGGCACGACACCGCGCCGCCGCCGATTCGGGCAGCGGCGAACTGACGAAGGCACCGAGCGTTTCTAACCGGCGGCGCCGTGCGCATGCCCTACTAGGCTGGGCTTCAACCCAAGATCGTGAAGCCAAAAGGAGCATGCATGTCTCAGAACACCGTTGCTGATGTGGTCAAAGCCATGGAGCTGGCGTACCCACCACATCTTGCAGAATCGTGGGATGCCGTTGGGCTGATCTGCGGTGACCCGCAGGACAGGGTGGACACGGTCGCCTTCGCTCTCGATTGCACGGACGCTGTGGCTGAGGCTGCCATCGAAGCTCAGGCGGACATGCTCATCGTTCACCACCCCCTGCTGCTCCGTGGCGTCACGGGCGTGTCGGCGAATACCCCGAAGGGGCGAATTATCCACCGGCTTATCCGGAATGGCGTCGCGCTATTCGCCGCCCACACCAACGCTGATGCCGCTCGTCCGGGGGTCAACGATCGTCTGGCTGAACTGCTTGGCGTCACCCCCGGGGCCCCGCTCCGTCCAATTGCAGAACCCTTTGACAAGTGGGGCTTCACCGTCCCCGTTGAGGATGCCGAACAGGTTAAGCAGGCCATCTTCGCTGCTGGGGGAGGATCCCAGGGGAACTATGACGAATCCTGCTTCCAATTCACGGTTCGTGGACAATTCCGGCCCAACCAGGAGTCACATCCGCACGTCGGAACGCGTGGTGAGCTGGAGACCGTGGAGGAATCCCGCATTGAATTCATTGCCCCGCAGTATAAGCGCGGAAAGATCCGGGAAGCTCTGCTTCGTGCTCATCCCTATGAGGAGGTTGCCTTCGACATCGTGGAGAGCTTCAGCAAGGAAGGGAATCGAGGCATTGGGCGAGTGGGACAACTTGATAAGCCAATGAAGCTCGCTGACTTCACCCAGCGGGTCGCGAAGCGGCTTCCCGCGACACAGTGGGGAGTCCGAGCTGCTGGAGATCCCGATGCTTGGGTTGAGACCGTGGCTGTGGCCAGCGGTGCCGGAGACAGTTTCCTGGGAACAGTGGCTAGCATGGACGTCGATTGCTTCGTCACCTCCGACCTGCGGCACCATCCGGTCGACGAGCACCTGCGGGCCGGAGGGTGTCCCGTGATCGATACCGCCCATTGGGCGAGCGAATTTCCGTGGTGCGAGCAGGCCGCGACCACAGTTCGCCAAGCTACCGGGGTGAGCACCTCCGTCATTGACATCCCAACCGACCCATGGACGATTCACAGCAAGGATGAGTAATGCGCTGCACCGACGAACAGCTAGATGCGCTGACTTCCCTGGCGAGGAATCAGGAGGATCTCGCGGTCCTGGAAGCGCGCCAAGCGGCGCTTCCGGAACGAGAAAACCTCCACCGCCTCGAGGAACAAGCCCGGCACGACCGTGAACAGGCAGCTCAGCAGCGCATCACTCACCACCGTGAAGAAAGGGAAGTCCAGCGGCTGCAGCAGGAGCTCGACAAGCTCACTTCCCGTGCCGCCGACGATCGTATGACCCTCGAGTCCACCACGGACGTGGAAACTCGCAAAGACCTCACCCACGATCTGCGAAGTACAGACAAGCGAGTCATGGAACTTCGCCGACGGCTGGACCGCGCTCACCAGACAACGGCCATCTTCCAACACTCGGCAGCAAGCACTCCCGTCGATGAGGGCACGCCCTCGGGAGCGACGCCGGTTGATGAGGCCGATGTGCAGGTCGCCCGCGAACAATGGGAACGGGCCCACAATGCCCTGGACGCCGACATTCGTTCCACTCAGCACCGCATTGAAGCTGCCAGGTCGAAGCTACCCGCGGAAGTTCTGGACGCCTACGATGAGCAGCTTGCCGACCACGGCGTGGGCGCGGCCTTTCTGCGAGGCACCACCTGTCAGGGCTGCTACATGGAACTCGACCCGCTGACCCTCAAAACCTTCCGAGAAGCACCCAAGGGAGAAATCCGCCGGTGCCCGGAATGTAATGTTTTGCTCTTAACGAGAGGAGCATAAATGGGCACGCGATTGACAGTGTCAAGCGACGGCGGTTCGCGAGGCAACCCAGGGCCCGCAGGGACTGGTTCCGTCGTGCGATCCGAAACTGGTGAGGAGCTTGGCCTGACGTGGAGCTTTATCGATAACGCGACAAACAATGTCGCGGAATACCACGGCCTCATCAACGGATTGAAGCTTGCCAAGGAAATCTGCCATGACCTGGGGGAAGATCCAGTGCACACGGATATCGATGTGCGCATGGATTCTAAGCTCATCGTGGAACAGATGAACGGGCGATGGAAAATTAAGCATCCGGACATGAAGCCTCTGGCAGCACAGGTTAAGCAGCTGCAGAGCCAGTTTCACTCGATGAGTTACACCTGGGTGCCACGGAAAGAAAACGCCCGGGCAGACGAGCTAGCCAACAGAGCGATGGATACGAAGGCAGGTGGCACGGACAAGCACGTCGCCTCCAAGGACGCGAGCTCCAACCGCGCTGCGCCATCATCGACCGCGACTTCGTCGACCGCGGCGTCGGCTGAACCTCGCCAGACTCCACCAACGCCCGACAATGCAGCTCGAACAGAGTCCACAGAACAACCGCAAGCCCCCTCCTGGCTCGGCACGCAGCGCCCGCTCCGGTTGCTGTTGCTCCGTCATGGCGAAACCCGGTTCGGATACGAAGGCCGGTTCTGCGGTCATTCGGACCCGGAGCTTACCCGGGAAGGGCTCTGGCAGGCGCGCCGGGCTGCACACTTCCTTTCCCAGCGCGGGGGGATTAGCGCCATTTACTCATCGCCCCTGAAACGGGCGGAAGTGACGGCCCGAATCGTGGCCGAGCAGCTCGGCGTCCACAATCCCACCCAGACCCCCTCCCTGACCGAGATGGACTTCGGCGATTGGGAGGGCAAGAAATTCGACGAGGTATCCCCAAACGACGATCGCGGTGGGGAGGACCCAGAGCGGGTTTTCGAGCGGACAGGCACATTGGTCGACGAATTGCTTAAGACGAAGGTCGGGGAAAATGTGCTGCTGGTCAGCCACGTCACACCGATCAAGTCCATTCTCCGCCGAGCCCTGGGGATGGACGCCACTATTTACCACCGATTGCATCTCGACCTCGCCTCGCTGTCGATCGCAGAGTTCTATCCCGACGGGCGCAGCCTTGTCCGTGGAGTGAACGACACACATTACCTTCGCTGAGGTGCGCTGGGATACGATAGAGCGCGTCGAGAAGGCCGGGTGGTCGCGGCGCCATCGCCCTGGCGATGGGGTCGAGGAAAGTCCGGACTCCACAGAGCACGGTGGTTGTTAACGGCAACCCGGGGTGACCCGCGGGCAAGTGCAACAGAAAGTAGACCGCCCAGCGCTTGGCGACTGGGTAAGGGTGAAAGGGTGCGGTAAGAGCGCACCAGCGTGGCAGGTGACTGCGGCGGCTAGGTAAACCCCACCTGGAGCAAGGTCAAGATAGTCCTAGGGCTGCTCGCTCGATCAATGGACAGGTAGACCGCTTGAGGCGCCCAGCGATGGTGCGTCCAGATGGATGGCCACCTCGCACCGCCCACGGCGGTGTAGGACAGAATCCGGCTCACAGGCCCTCTCGGCGCATAAGCTTCCCCAGTATTTGGTTCACCCCGCAGGAAAGTGTGCAGATTACACTTGCGTACTGCCATGACTTCTCCGCATAAAGACCCAGCTTCCGACACTCGCAGTCGCCTCGCGCGCACTCTCCTTCCTGACGGAGAGGAACCTGATCCCCGATTCACCCTGGCTAACGAGCGCACGTTTCTCGCGTGGATGCGCACGTCGCTGGCGTTCCTCGCCGGCGGAGTTGCCATGGAAGCGCTGCCCGCCCGCGAGTCCATGCCCGCCCTCTGGAGTGTGATGGCGCTGTTGGTGATCGCCGTCGGCATGCTCATCGCCCTCGGTGCAGCGGTCCGCTGGGTCAACGTGGAGCGCGCGATGCGCACCGGTCGCCCCCTCCCGTTCCCGGGCATCGCACCCCTGCTCAGCGCTGCCGCCGTCGTGGCCTGTGTCCTTGCGCTGTACTTGTTCATCGGTGTGTAGGGGAGGGGAGACGCCATTGCCTCGCTCAGAGCTACCCACTCGGGCGCATGATGACCCGGGTCTCCAACCGGAACGCACCTCTCTCGCCTGGACACGCACCACCATGTCGATTCTGGTTGCAAGCGCCGTGCTCCTGCGCTGGACGTCTGCATATGGACCCGCCATCGCGGTGATCGCAGCTCTTCTGATTGTCCTGGCAGGGGGTATTCTCTTCAGCCAACACCGCCGTTACCACAGCTCGTCGCTCGGCCTGGCCCGCCAGAACCTCACGGCAAACGTGACATCGGTCGTACTGGTGACTTGTGCCATGCTGCTCTTCGGCGGGGCGGCCATCACCTTTGTTCTGCTGGACTCCCCGTGAGACAGGTAGCATCGGGGGCTACCTTGCGCCGGAGCGCGCAGTCTCCAAGAGAACTCACCCGATTGAAAGGGAAAATAATCATGAGCGACCAGTGGTACTACAACACCGAGACTCACGAGGTTAGCCAGGGCGTCAAGGATTCCTGGACCAATCGCATGGGCCCATACGATTCTCGCGAGGAAGCGGAGCACGCACTGTCCATCGCCAAGCAGCGCAATGAGGAAGCTGCTGCGTATGACGACGAAGAGGACTAATCCGCCGAGCTAGGATGGCGCCGCAGCAGTGGCGTCCAAAATTATCGGTGGAGGCGCCTACCTAAAACGAGTGGTCGCGGGTCGGGAACGAACCCTCCGCGACCTCTTTTTTGTACGCGGCGGCAGCGTCGGTGAGGGACGCGCCCACCTGGGCCCATTGCTTGGCGAACTTCGGAACGTGCCCGTCGCGGGGGTGGGCGGCCATGTCATGCCACACCAAGACCTGCGCATCGGTCTCGGAGCCAGCGCCGATTCCGATGGTGGGGATGGGGAACTCGGCGGTAACTTCCGCGGCGAGATCGGCCGGAACCATCTCCAGCACAACCATGTCCGCGCCCGCTTCTACCACCGCCTTCATATCGGCGCGCAGAGCGTCCGCCCCCTCCCCGCGGCCCTGGACCTTGAACCCCGACAGTTGATTAACGGACTGGGGGGTGAAGCCGATGTGCGCGCACACGGGAATGCCTGCGCTTTTCAATGCGGCAATGCGGTCGGCCATTCGCACGCCGCCTTCAATCTTGATGGCGTGCACCCCCGTGCGGTGCATCATGGTGGTGGCGGATTGCACGCACTGCTCGTCGGACGCCTCGTAGGTGCCGAAGGGGAGATCGGCGATGACGAAAGCCTTGCCCGCGCCACGGACCACAGCTGCGGCCAAAAACATCATCTCGTCCAGGGAAACGCGCTGGGTCGTGTCATAGCCGAACACGACATTGGCCGCTGAGTCGCCGACCAGAAGGCATTCGATGCCAGCCTGGGAAAACGAGCGAGCCGAGGGATAGTCATAGGCGGTGAGCATGGCCCACTTGTTTCCCGTTCCCTTGCGGGAGACGAGATCGGAGAGGCGGACCTGCTTCGAGGGGACCAAATAACCGACGGTGGAATCATCCTGAGACATGTTTTGATCATGCCAGACGGTGCCGTGGGTAGGTGAAAGTGCGCATCTTTGTCAGATCGGTGGGTGACCGGGGGCCTGGAGGGCGAGTGCTCGCTAGGATGGCATGCCATGAGCCGTCAACAGGAATTCGTACTTCGCACGCTCGAGGAACGGGACATTCGGTTTGTCCGTCTGTGGTTTACGGATATTCAGGGATACCTGAAATCAGTGGCGGTCGCGCCGGCGGAGCTGGAAGGCGCGTTTGCGGAGGGAATCGGTTTCGACGGATCTGCCATCGAAGGGTTTTCTCGTGTGGCGGAATCGGACACTATCGCGCAGCCGGACCCGTCAACGTTCCAGATTTTGCCATTCGATAGCGAGGAGGACGGATATCTCTCCGCCCGAATGTTTTGCGACATTTCCATGCCAGATGGGCAGCCGTCCTGGGCGGACCCCCGGCAAGTGTTGCGACGGCAGCTGAAAAAGGCCGGGGAGATGGGGTTTAGTTGCTTCGTCCACCCCGAGATTGAGTTCTTCTTGGTGCGGTCCATTGAGACCGATGGTCAACCGCCCGTGCCCACTGATTCTGGCGGCTATTTCGATCAGGCAGTGACGGACGAAGCTCCCAACTTCCGCGCCGATGCCATCAATTCGCTGGAATCCATGGGGATTTCGGTGGAGTTCTCCCATCACGAGACAGCGCCTGGCCAGCAAGAAATTGACCTGCGCTACGCGGACGCGCTGACGATGGCAGACAACGTGATGACCTTCCGCTACCTGATTAAGCAGGTCGCCCGCCGAAACGGGGTGCGTGCCACCTTCATGCCCAAGCCCTTCAGCGATCACGCTGGGTCGGCCATGCACACGCACATGTCTCTGTTTGAAGGCGACCACAACGCCTTTCATGATCCGGACGACGAGCTGCGCCTATCCAGCACGGCCCGCTCTTTCATCGCCGGTATTGTCGAACACGCCCCGGAGATCAGCGCCGTCACCAACCAGTGGGTCAATTCCTATAAGCGAATCTCAAACGGTGATGAGGCCCCCAGGTCGGCAACGTGGGGCGCTTCCAACCGCTCCGCGCTGATTCGCCTGCCGATGTATACCCAAAACAAGGCAGCCTCCCGGCGCGTGGAGGTGCGCTCGCCCGACTCTGCCTGCAACCCCTACCTGGCGTATTCGGTGCTGCTTGCGGCTGGTTTGAAGGGGATCCAGGAGGGCTACGAGCTCGCCGATCCCGCCGAAGAGGACGTGTCCTCCATGACGCGCCGGGAGAGGGTGGCCGCTGGATTTAAGGATCTGCCCTCCGACCTGAATTCCGCGCTGCGCCGAATGGAGCGTTCCGAGCTCGTAGCGGACGCGTTGGGTGAGCATGTCTTTGAATACTTCCTCCGTAACAAGTGGCGTGAATGGTATGCCTACCAATCACAGATCACCCCCTGGGAATTGCGTCACAACCTCGAGTTTTAACCGCGGACGCTCGTTCTGCTCCGGCCCGATTGCCCCGGCTGACTCGTTATGGCCAGTTAGCGTTGTCCAGCGATTCCCAGCGTTATTCAGCGACCACTGCAAGGAAAGGCTCCCATGCCGCGCCCCCGCTCCTCCCGCTCGTCAGTCCCGTCCGTTCGCCTGTTGGGGCTCACGCGTCCCCGCGCAGGGGAAGACCTGGAATCCCTCGGGTGGGTGAAGGAGGAACATGCGCCGCTGCTGTGGTCACTGGCCTCCGCTGGGGATCCGGACCTCGCGCTGAACAATGTGGTTCGGTTGGTGGATGCCCTCCGGGACCTCGAGGCTGAGGGCGCCGATTTGAAGGTTTCGGTGGAGGGGGAGATCGCCTCGTTTGAGGACGCCACCTCGGCCAGCCTTTTAGACGCTCTGCGAGACAATGCAGCGATGCGGCGGAGGCTGTTCGGATTATTCGGGGCAAGCTCGCTGCTGGGGGACCACATTGTGGCCAATCCCGCCCAATGGGTGCAGTTGGCGCTGCCACTGCCTCAGAGGGAAGAGATGATGACAGCGATGCTGGAATCCATCTCCGCCGAGAAGGTCGAGGTGGAGCAGGAGGGGGATGACTGCAATCTGACGTACCGGTCCGGGCTGGTGGGCTATGAGGCCGACACTGCCATGCGCTCGGCGTACCGTGTGCTTCTGGCTCGAATTGCTGCCATCGATCTGGCGGGGACGTACCTGGTGCGGGGTGAGGCCGACCCCACGCCGGTCGAATTCGAGGTGTTGACCAAGACACTGACCGATGCGGCCGATGCTGCCCTGACAGCGGGGTTGGCTGTGGCTTGCTCCACCGTCTATGGCGCGGCGGGGGACAAAGACCGCATCGACCCGCCCCGGCTGGCTGTCATCGCCATGGGCAAGTGCGGAGCACAGGAGTTGAACTACATCTCCGATGTTGACGTGATTTTCGTGTCTGATGACACTGATTCCAAGGTCACCCGCTGGGCGGGGGAGTTCGTCAACGTCGGGTCGCGGGTGTTCTTCGACGTAGATGCCGCCCTCCGCCCGGAGGGCAAACAAGGGGCGCTCGTCCGGACACTGGAATCCCACATCAACTACTACCGTCGCTGGGCGAAAACCTGGGAGTTTCAGGCGCTACTTAAGGCTCGGCCGATGACGGGCGATATGGCGCTGGGTGAAGAATACAAGGCCGCGATTGATCCGATGGTGTGGAAGGCCTCCGAACGGGAGGACTTCGTCACCGATGTCCAGGCGATGCGCCGGCGTGTGATCGACAACGTGCCCGATGAGATGCAGGCTCGGGAGCTGAAGCTGGGGCGTGGCGGACTGCGTGACGTGGAATTCGCGGTGCAGCTGCTGCAGATGGTGCACGGCCGAACGGATGATTCGATTCGGCCCACGTCCACGATGAAGGCGCTCCATGCGCTCGTGGAGGCGGGCTACGTCGGCCGAGAAGACGGCGCCAGCTTGATGGATAACTACGCCTACATGCGCACGTTGGAGCACCGGTTGCAGCTGCAGCGGCTCAAACGAACGCATTCGCTGCCTGCCAAGGATGACCTGCCCGCTCGCACGTGGCTGGGGCGGACGACCGGCACCAAGCCCGTGCGTAACCGGAGCATCGCGGAGCAATTGGATGCGGACGTGCGCCATACGTCGCTCCAAATCCAACAACTACATTCCAAGTTGTTCTACCGACCATTGCTGAGCTCCGTGGCAGCGATGAGCGAGGACGCGGTTCGCCTGAGCCCGGAGGCGGCCAAACGGCAACTTGCCGCCTTGGGCTACGAACACCCCAGCCGCGCCTACGAGCACCTCAACAGTCTGGCCTCCGGGAAAACCCGCAAGGATAAACTCCAAGCGATCATCTTGCCCAGCCTGCTGGAATGGCTGGGCCAGACCGTCGACCCCGATGCTGGACTGCTGGCCTACCGCAAGCTGTCTGAAGTTGCCCAGGATAGGGCCTGGTTCCTGCGCCTGCTGCGCGACGAGAACATTGTGGGTAAGCGATTGATGTACTTGCTGGGCACCTCGCCGTACATCGCCGAGCTCTACCTGAACTCCATCGATTCCGTGAAGTTGCTCTCTGACGGGGCACACGGACCGAAGCTACTGGACCAGGATCCGGCGGTGGTGACGCATTCTCTCGTGTCGGCCTCTGCCCGCTATCGCGATCCCGATAAAGCCATTGGCATCGCGCGCAGCTTGCGGCGCGCAGAACTATCCCGCATCGCTGCCGCGGACCTGCTGGGGCTGATGAGCGTTGAAGAAGTGTGCCAGTCGCTGTCCTGGGTGTGGGATGCCGTGCTCGAAGCCGCCCTCCAGGCGGAGATCCGCAACTGGGAGGACGACAATGTGAAAAACGCCCCGGCGAACATCGCCGTCATTGGGATGGGGCGACTCGGGGGCGCTGAATTAGGATTCGGTTCGGACGCAGACGTTCTCTTTGTCGTCGACGTGTGTGAAGGTGGCGTCGAAGAGGGGGTGAAGTGGGCGAGCAACATCTGCGAAACGGTGCGGCGGCGACTCGGTCGCCCGTCCCAGGATCCCCCGCTCGAGGTGGACATTGACCTACGGCCCGAGGGGCGCAATGGGGCGGTGGTTCGCACGCTGGACAGCTACGAACGCTATTACGAGCAATGGGGCGAGACCTGGGAGAAACAAGCGCTCCTGCGAGCGACGTGGATCGCCGGCAATAAGGATCTGGGGATCAAGTTCTTGCAGATGATCGACAGGTTTCGCTATCCCGAGGGCGGTGCGGATGCCGGTGTGGTCCAGGAGATCCGACGCATCAAGGCGCGAGTGGACAGCGAGCGGCTGCCGCGCGGCGCGGACAAGAATACGCACACCAAGCTGGGTCGCGGTGGTCTCACGGACGTGGAATGGACCGTGCAGCTACTGACCATGCAGCACAGTCAGATCGCCGGGAGGTTGAAAAACACCAGCACCCTGGACGTGCTCAAGGAGCTCGCGGGAAGTGAAATCATCAGTGAGAAAGACGCGGGCACGTTGCGCGAAGCCTGGGTGACCGCCACCAATGCCCGCAATGCGATTGTGCTGGTGCGGGGTAAGCGCAAAGATCAACTCCCTAGCGCGGGCAAGCCCTTGGCGCAGGTCGCGGCAGCTGCTGGATGGGACCCTCAGGATTCGCAGGGGTTCATGGACGACTACTTGAAAAAGACGCGCCGGGCGCGCCGAGTGGTGGACCGGATCTTCTGGGGCGAGGACATTGTGCACGACGCCTTCGGTGAATACAGCGAGTTCGGCGAGCAGTAAGTCCAGGTCGTTGACTGCGGGGTTTCACTGCACGGTTCCTTCGAGCTGCCCTGCTTGGGGCTGAGGCAGTGTCCTATAGTTCTGGAGTGAGCCCATCAGATCAGCCAAACCGACAGTCCACCGCTCAGCCCCCAAGGCGGACCTCTCCCGAGGCCCCGCAGGAGCTCACTGAGCACGCCCTGCAAGACCACGCACAGCCCGCGATTGGCCCGGTGAAGATCACGCGGCTCGCCCTCATCGTGTGGGGCGCTGGGATGTTGGTTTACACGCTGGCGGTGGCGGGCCGAACCTCGTTCGGTGTGGCTGGTGTTCAGGCCATGAGCCATTTCCATATCAACGCCAACCAGTTGGCGGTGTTCACCACCCTGCAGCTTGCTACGTACGCTATCGCGCAGATTCCCGCTGGCATCCTCATCGACCGTTTCGGTGCTCGGAAGCTCCTGGTGGCTGGCGCTGTCATTATGGCCGTGGGGCAGGTCGTTCTCGGGTTCGCCGACGATTACCCGGTTGCGCTGGGCGCTCGGGCGCTGGTGGGTCTTGGGGACGCCACCGCCTTCCTGTCTGTCATGCGGCTCGTCCCGGCGTGGATCCCGGTCCACCGCGCGCCGATTTTCGCCCAGTTGACCAGCGCCATAGGCCAGTTGGGGCAATTCCTGTCCGCCGTGCCCTTCCTCGCACTGCTGCACGCGACCTCATGGCAGGTGTCGTTTGTGAGCCTCGGCATTGCTGGGTTGGTGATCGCATTCGCCGCCGGGGTCGCTATTCAGGATGCCCCGGATCGCACCAGCCGAAAGGTCCGCACGATCACCCCGCCCGGTGAGGCGCTGAAGTTCGTGATCGCGAATAGATACAGCTGGCATGGATTCTTCACACACTGGGTGGGGCTCGGCCCCGTGGTGGTGTTTACTCTGCTGTGGGGCTTGCCGGTAATGACGTTGGGTCAAGGATTGAGCTCGGGAATGGCGGGAATCGCGCTGACGATGAGCACCGTCGGCATGGTGGTCTCTGGCCCGTTCATTGGAATCCTGTCGGCACGGTTGGGTAACCGGCGCGTCTGGGCCGCGATGATTTTCACCGCACTTTCTTCGATCACGTGGGTGACGTTCTTTGCTTCAGACCACCCACACGGGGTAGCTGCAGCGTTCGTGCTCAATGTGCTGATCGGCCTGCTGGCACCGATCGCCAATGTCGGCTTCGACTCTGTTCGGGAAAATGTGGATCACCACGTCGTGGCCACCGGAACCGGCTTGGCGAACATGGGCGGCTGGACTGCCGGCATGCTCGGTTCGCAGTTGGTCGGATTCTTCCTGACCAGTTTGGCGCCGGATGGGAATTATCAGTGGGCTGACTTCCGTATCGCGTGGTGGGCAGTCATTGCGGTGTGGGCGGTCGGAATCCTCGGCTTGTTCTTCACTCGCCCACGTCTCGACCGTTCGCTCAACTGAGACTCAGGCAGGGTGCCGACCCGGCCGCCTTCCACTTCTCGGCGCCACCACGCGAAAGCCAATCCAGTGACGGCCAGTAAACCCAAATTCCTCAGCGTGAGTAGCGACACGGGGATCAGCTGAGGATCTCCAATGATGAGCCAGTCATAAAAAACTGGGTAGACGAGGAACGTGAGCAAGGCCATGACCGGCAGCACGTATCCAATGGCTCGTAGCTCCCGGCTGGTGGAAGGCTTCTGCAAACTGATGGCAATGAGGGGAGCCAGCCACAACAGGTACTGGGGGGAAAAGACCTTGTTGCTCACCATGATTCCGCAGATGATGCACACGGCCAGGGATGGCGTCCACCTCTGGGGCCCTTGTGGAGCGCGGAACAGAGCTACCAGCGCTGCCCCCACAGCGAACAAAAGAACCGCCGCAGTGAGCAGAGTGCTGGCAAAAATTCCGCTTTCCACTCCCGGGCCGGAGACTTCGAAGCTCTTTGAATCTGTGTATGCGAAGCTCCATCGGGGGTCGAACCAGGCGGCGATGACGAATGGAGTGGCAAGGACGGATTCGATCTGCAGCCCGCGGCTACCTTGATAGCTCAGTGGAGAAAGCAGACGGTCAGTGCCGCCGAACAGGACCGTTAAGGTACATAGGGCGACCAACGCAGTGAAGAAGGCGGCAATTCTGGACCAGGTGGAACGGTCTTTCCAATGGCCGACTAGGGCGGCGCCGAGGACACCGGGCCACAATTTCATGGCTGTCGCGAGTGCGAGGAGCGCGCTTGCCATGCGTGGTCGGGTCGCGACCAGTCCGAATGCGAGGGCCACGAGTAGGCCGGGAAGAATGTCCAGTCGGGTGATCGTGATGGGGCCTGAGCAGATCCAGAAAACCACCCACATCGCGGCCCCGCGTTGAGAGCCGCTTCGACCACCGTGACGGATCAGAGCCTGAAGGAATGCGGCGCTGAGGGCGATGCAACCCAGCATGAAGACTATCCGAAAGGCAGTCTGGTTACCCCCGGTGAGCTGCGCAATCAGGTGGAGGGGCCAGGTGCCGACGTCTGGGTATTCCCCCAGAGGGGAGTCGGGGTCTCCGGGGGATCGGACGCCGCGAAAGTAATAATTCAGATCCCCATTGGACATTTGGAAACCTATTGCCATCACAGCCATGGCAAGGCTGCCACAGGACCACAAGGCCCATAACAGTCTGTTCGAAGGTTTCGCGAAGCTCACCAGTAGCATTTTACGGGTTCTGGCGTGAGGATTCGATGGGGAGCCCGATTTGTTGATTTGTGAGCGAGAGCGAAGGCGCGCACTTTAGTATCGGAAACAAAATGAATACTGGATATAGTTGCTGTGATTACTAAAGGAAAGTCTTGTGACCGCCTCTTCAACGATGACGACTCCCCCTGAAGGTCCGCAACCCGGGGATCGTCGGGCCGAGCCGATTTTTGCGCGGGCGATGCGGCCCATCAATCAGGTCGTGGAGAATGCCGTGCCGAGCGCCTTGACGTTCGCCGTCGCATTGACGGTGATCGTAGCGATCCTCGCGCTGGTGTTCAGCGACGCGACCCCGACCGACGTGCTTTACGGGTGGGGCAAAGGGCTGTCCGGGCTCCTGGAATTCATGACCCAAATGGCCCTGGTACTGCTGTTGGGATGCACACTGGCCAGCACCAGGGCGGTGAGTTCGCTGCTGCGTCGACTGGCCACGCTGCCCCGCAATGCTTCCGTGGCGTATGTCTTCGTTGCCGTCGTGGCAGCACTAGGAAGTCTGCTGACGTGGGGTTTGGGGCTGATGGTCGGCGGGCTTCTGGCACGGTGCGTGGCGGTGGAGTTCGACAAGCGTGGGCAACCGGTGAGCTTCCCAATGCTCATTGCCTCTGCTTATTCTGGATTTGTTGTGTGGCACATGGGCTATTCGGCCTCTGCACCGCTGACCGCCGCCACGCCTAACAGCTTTGTCTCAAAGGAAATCGGGCGCACGATTCCACTTTCGGACACGGTCTTCTCCTGGTGGAACCTGCTCGCGATCGTTCTGACAATTGCCGCGGTGGCGGTGACTTTGTGGCTCATCGCACCCCGTCACGTGAAGCCGGAACACATCGCCTCCCGCGCGGTTGTGGAGGAAGCGGATCGGGACAATTCCGCGCCTGGCGCGGAGACCACAGCAGAAAGGATTGACGCCTCCCGCGTGGTGCCTCTGATCCTGGGGTGCGCTCTGGTTGGCTACTTGGTCTTGCACTTCGCCCGAGGCGGATCGGTGACCTTGGACATCGTCAACTGGATGTTCCTTGCGCTGATTTGCCTGCTCGTGTCCAGCGCCCACGAGCTCATCGAGCTGGTATCCAAGGCCGCTTCTAATGTGGGCGATATCTTGCTCCAGTTCCCCCTGTACGCCGGCATCATGGGGATCATGACCGCCACGGGGCTGATCACTGTGATGTCCGGTTGGCTGGTCAACATCGCCTCAGCTCATACTTTGCCCCTCCTGGGGTTCCTCTCTGCTGGGCTCGTCAACTTCTTCGTTCCTTCCGGAGGCGGCCAGGTCGCTGTTCAGGGGCCAGTCCTCCTGCACGCCGCCGAATCTCTCCATGTCGACCCGTCCATAATGATCATGGCTCTGGCTTATGGGGATCAATGGACCAACATGATCCAACCGTTCTGGGCCCTGCCACTTTTGGCTCTGGCAGGCCTGCGCATCCGAGACATCTTGGGATACACCACTGCTGTCCTGTTGTCCTCCGGAGTCGTCTTCGGCGGCGTGCTTCTCGCCGTCGGGATGTTGAGTTAGGAGATTCATGACGTCATTACAGAGCACTCCCGCCGAATCCATTGCGACAAGCGATGCCCTCGAGGGGCTCACCGTGGTCAGCATGGCCCCGAACATTCCCGGGCCCGCGGCCGCCCGCCGATTCGCGGAGCTTGGCGCGCGGGTCACCAAGGTCGAGCCGCCTACTGGGGACCTTCTTTCCCTGATCTGCCCGCCGTATTACACCTGGTTGCGCGAGGGGCAACAGGTGGAGGTTGTGGACGCCAAATCACCCGAGGGAGCCCAGAGAATCCGTGAATTATTACAGGAGGCCGATCTGCTGATCACCAGCCAGCGGCCGGCAGCGCTGCAGCGGCTGGGACTTGGATGGGAATGCCTGCATGCAGACTTTCCGCAGCTATGCCAGGTCGCTGTGGTCGGTTCCACCGGGGAGAACGCTGCAACAGCCGGTCATGACCTGACCTATCAAGCGCATGCCGGCACTCTGCAGCCACCGGCGATGCCGACGGTCCCTCTGGCAGATGTGGGAGGTGCGGAACGCACAGTTTCTGAGGGCCTCGCCGCGATCTACACCCGCTCAGCTACAGGGGAGGGCTCCTACCGGGAGGTTGGCCTGGCGAACGTTGCCATGGATTTCGGACGGCCAGCGCAGTTCCAACTCACATCCCCGGGCGCTTTTCTGGGCGGCGGCATGCCGCAGTATGCCCTCTACACGGCGAAAGATGGCGATGTGGCACTGGCAGCCCTGGAACCGCACTTCCTACGTCGCCTCGTGGATCATCTCGAACTGACCGTCGACGACCGCGGCGTCCCCACGGCAGAAGAACTGGAAGCAATCTTCCTGGGTCGGACCGCGGCGGAGTGGGAGCACTGGGCCAAGCAGCGAGATATCCCTTTGGCCGCGGTTCGCCGCGCGGGTGGCGTCCAGAAGTGATGTCCACCTGAACCCACCACACACCTCAACTGACCGCTGACCTGAACTGCAACCGAAAGGACTAACCATGGCACACCTGAAGATGCCCGCTTACCGCAGCCCGTGGATGGACGATGACCTCGACGACCTTCGGGGGTTGGCGCGAGAGTTCTTCCAGCGTGAGGCCGTTCCCCACCTGGAGAATTGGACACAGAACCATCAGGTAGACCGAGACTTCTGGCGCAAGGCGGGGCAGGCAGGGCTGTTATGCCTGTCCATCCCGGAAGAATACGGCGGTGGCGGCGGACACTTTGGCCATGAGGCCGTGGTTTTCGAGGAGCAGGGCTACATCGGTGACTCGTCCTTCGGCAACGGGGTCCATTCCGGAATCGTCGCGCCCTACCTGCTGGCCTATGGCACGGAGGCGCAAAAGAAGCGATGGCTGCCGAAGATGGCGACGGGGGAAATGGTTGGAGCCATCGCAATGACTGAGCCCGGAGCGGGGTCCGACTTGCAGGCGTTGAAGACCACCGCGGTGCGCGAGGGCGACGAGTACGTCATCAACGGATCCAAAACCTTCATCACCAACGGTACGCACGCTGACTTGATCATCGTGGTCGCACGCACGGGTGGCGAGGGTGCGAAGGGACTGAGCCTGATCGTGGTGGAAACCGAAGGCCAGGAAGGGTTCCAGCGAGGGCGAGTCCTGGACAAGCTGGGACTGCGCGGGCAGGACACACGGGAGCTCTTTTTCGATGACATGCGCGTGCCCGCGGAGAATATGTTGGGGGAGGAGGAAGGCCAGGGTTTCGTCCAGCTGATGCAACAGCTTCCTCAGGAGCGGCTGACCATCGCGGTCGGATGCATTGCCGCGACCGAGTTCGTGCTGAGAGAGACGGTGAGCTATGTCAAGGAGCGTCGAGCGTTTGGCCAGGCCATCGCGGAGTTCCAAAACACGCGTTTCGAGCTGGCCGAATGCGTGACCGAAGGGTTGGCCGCGCGGACTCTGGTGGACATGTGCGTGTCGAAAGCAATCGCCGGAGACCTGGACGCGGTGTCCGCTTCTCAAGCCAAGTATTTGGCCAGCGATAAGCAGAACGAGATCATCGACCGCTGTCTGCAGTTGTTCGGGGGGTACGGGTTTATGTTGGAATACCCGGTGGCCAGGGCGTATGCGGACGCGCGGGTCCAGCGAATCTACGGGGGAACCAACGAGATCATGAAGGTTCTCATCGCACGCGGATTGTTGGATTCTTAAGCGGAGGGGATCCCGTTGGGGAGAGGGGAGGGACGCCACCGCGAAGCAGAGGCGGGTGGGGCGCCTCCGGCGGTGCTCACCCTGCAGAAACCTAGGGAATGAGATACAGTTCTGCCTGATTGTGCAATTGCCCGGGTGCCTGGCACAGAGACCCGGGCATCCACGAAAATTCCAGGAAAGGTTGAACTCATGAAGCGAGCACACGTTGTTGCAGTATCCGTCGCCCTGACCGTGGCTGCCGCGCCCGCAGCCCAGGCAGCCGAATCAGCTCAGCCGGGGAACCCAGTCGCAGAAACAGCTGTGTCGCAGGCGCAGCAGAAGATCTCCGGGGCTACGAAGCTGGATGTGACCCCGGCAGGCGATACCGCCGACATTCACGGCGACGGCTTCCGGGCCGAGGCCACGGCCTACCCCCTTTCCGGTCCGGAGGATGGGGCTGGGGATCCCGTCGTGGATACGGATATTCAGGTGACCGAGGGAGAGTTCGAGCTCAGCCCAGAACAACTGTCCATCGCCGATGGAGATGGGCATGAGTTGGCCCGGGCAGCGAAGGCGAGCGTTCGCGACGCTGACACAAATCAGTACCTGCGCGAACTCGATAAGGGCACGACCGTGAAGGCCGGTGAGTCGATCAGCGTGCAGTTCACCTTCGACAAGGATGATCAGTTGGACGACACCGACAACGTCATGGGGCTGAACGACGCTGACAGGCACGCCCTGGCTCTGTGGAACTTGCGCTAGGGGTACGAGCCCTGTCGGTCGCTGGTCGGTTGTGGACTCGACTCTCGCACATACCTGAGGCGGATTCTGGCACGATGAAAGGTGCAAAGTTTTCGTTTCCCTACCGTGATTCGCGGCAGTAGTGTGTCAGAGAGGCAATCTTGACCAGCGCAGATTCTAATTCCCAACCCCATGCAACCCCGGTTGACCGGGAGTATCCAGAGCCGCACGAGGGAGGAAACCTTGCGCGACTGAACTCGCTTCGCGCCGGGGTGCTGGGTGCGAATGACGGCATTGTCTCCGTCTCTGCACTGCTGATCGGAGTGATCGCCACGGGAGCGGGGAACAAGGCGATTCTTCTCGCCGGCATCGCCGCCACCATCGCTGGTGCAGTGTCCATGGCACTCGGGGAGTACGTATCCGTTTCTGCCCAGCGGGACTCCGAGCAGCTGTTCATCGCCAAGGAGCAGGCCGAGCTGAAGGATCTTCCGCGAGCCGAGCTCGAGGAATTGGCGGGAATTTTGTCCGGGTATGGCATCAATGAGGACACTGCCCTCGAGGCTGCTCACGAAATCCATGCCAAGGATCCACTGCGTGTGCATCTTCAATTGGAGTTGGGCATCGACCCCGACGAGCTGACCAGCCCGTGGTCGGCCGCGTTCTACTCGGCCATCAGCTTCTTGCTGGGCGCGGTGCTACCGCTGATCTCTGTGTTGATTGCTCCCGAGGGCACCGAGACCTGGGTGGTCGCCGGCGTGACACTGGTGGCGCTGGCACTGACCGGTATCATTTCTGCGAAAATCGCGGGAACGAGTGTGGGGCGGTCCGTTCTCCGGCTCCTCGTCGGTGGCGGACTGGGCCTGGTGCTGACGCACTTCGCTGGTTCGCTGTTCGGCGGCGCTGCATAGGAGCGCTACCGCACGTTTACCACGGGTGGCTCGAACGCTGCACAGTGGCGTCTCCTCCCGTAAGTGCAGAAACCCCAGCGACGCCAATCGTGGCGTGCTGGGGTTTTCAATTGCCTTGGGCTATGACCCGTTTACAACTTGCGCAGGGCGATCGAGCGCTCGCGTCGGCCGTGGGACCCGGGAGCTGCAGCGTGGCTCTGGCTACGACGCGCTGTTAGCTGGGATGCGTTTAGCAATCGTAGTAGAGCTCGAACTCCTGGGGGGTCGGGCGCAGGCGAGCAGGCGCGATCTCGTTGTCGTGCTTGTACTTGATGTACGTGTCCACGAGGTCGTCGGTGAAGACGCCGCCCTCGGTGAGGAACTCATTGTCGGCCTCGAGGGCCTTCAGGGACGCTTCGAGGCTGGTTGGAGCCTGCGGGATATCCTTGGCTTCCTCTGGCGGGAGCTCGTAGAGATCCTTATCCACCGGCGCGTGGGGTTCGATGCGGTTCTTGATACCGTCCAGGCCGGCCAGCATCATCGCGGCAAAACCGAAGTAAGGGTTGCCGGACGGGTCGGGAGCGCGGAATTCGATGCGCTTCGCCTTCGGGTTGGAACCCGTGATTGGAATGCGCACAGCTGCGGAGCGATTGCGCTGGGAGTACACCAGATTGATCGGGGCCTCGAAGCCCGGAACCAGGCGATGGTAGGAATTCAGCGTGGCATTGGTGAAGGCCAGTACCGCGCCAGCGTGCTCGAGGATGCCGCCGATGTAGTAGCGGGCGATGTCGGACAGCCCTGCGTATCCGTTTTCGTCGTGGAAGAGAGGCTTGCCGTCCTTCCACAAGGATTGGTGCGCGTGCATGCCGGAGCCGTTGTCGCCAGCCAGAGGCTTCGGCATGAACGTAGCGGACTTGCCGTTGTTCCACGCGGTGTTCTTGATGATGTACTTGAAGCTCTGCAGATCGTCGGCCGCGTGCAGCAGGGTGTTGAACTTGTAGTTGATCTCCTGCTGGCCGCCGGTGCCGACCTCATGGTGCTGGCGCTCCAGCTCAAAGCCCGACTGTGCCAGGTAGAGCGACATTTCGTCGCGAAGATCCTGGAAGTGGTCGTATGGGGCGACGGGGAAGTAACCGCCCTTTTCGCGGACCTTGTAGCCCAAGTTGGGGTTTCCGTCCGGATTCTGATCTTCGCCGCGGTTCCACCAGCCAGACTTGGAATCAACCTCGTAGTAGGAGCGGTGCATGTCCGTGCGGAACTTCACGTTGTCGAAGAGGTAGAACTCGGCCTCGGCGCCGAAGAAGCAGGTGTCAGCGACACCGGTGGACTCGAGGTACTGCTCTGCCTTGCGCGCCACGTTGCGCGGGTCGCGGGAGAAGGGTTCGCGCGTGAAGGGGTCGTGGACGAAGAACTTCATGTTCAGCGTCTTTGCCTTGCGGAACGGGTCAATCTTGGCGGTAGCCAGGTCCGGCAGGAGGTTCATGTCGGACTCTTCGATGGTGGTGAAGCCACGGACGGACGAGCCATCGAAAGCCAGACCCTCTTCAGCGGCATCCTCATCGAATGCGGATGCGGGGATCGTGAAGTGTTGTTCAATGCCAGGGACGTCGGTGAATCGAACATCAACGAATTCGACCTCTTCGTCCTTGATGAACTTGACGACCTCTTCGGGGGTCTTAAATGCCACTAGTTCCACTCCTTGCAATAGAGAAAAGCGCTCGGCAGTTGGCGATCACATCTAGAAAGCCTAGCGATTCCACCTTAGACTCTGTCCCACCGACTCCGTGGCAAGTTATGCAAATAGCAGTAATTGTCGGCGATTGTGCACCCTTTGCGCAGTTCGATAGGCTTTAGAGCATCATGAGTGAAAAGCGATCTTGGCTTGACGGTCCCCAGGTTCCGGGCGAGCACGAATATTCCGCAGACCTAAGCAAATACCCGGGCCAAACCTTCGGGCTGCCCCAGAGCGGACCGGGGTCCCTTGCCACGCTCATGCCGCGCATGGCGGCGCTGCTCATCGACTGGTTGCTGTGCTTCGGCATGGCGTTCTTCGTCACGCGCACCACCACGGCTCTCGGGGATACATCGACGGTCACACTCCTGCTTTTCGTAGCGCTGCGCGTGATTACGGTCTGGTTGTTTGCTCAATCACCCGGTCACAGCCTGGTGGGGTTGGGGGTTGGCCGCCTTGATCAGCCCGATGCCAGGGTGGGATTTGTCCGAGCTTTAGCGCGAACCATCCTGACTGTCTTTCTTCTCCCACCCATCGTGCAGGATACGGATGGTCGCGGAATGCACGATCGCGCTACGGGGACCGCGGTCATCCGCACTCGCTAGCCGAGGAGGCTGCCCAGGCCGCCGCTGATCAGTCCAATACTGACGATGACGAAAAGGACGGCCGCCGCAGCGTCGATCCAGGGGCCCGCGGCCACCAGTCGCCGACGTACTCGCGCGGTGCTGACGAAGAACGCGATCAGGCTAAAAACTATGGCCGATTCGGCGATGATGGCAACGACATACAGAACGTGCACCCACCAGGGCGCACCTACGGGGATGAGGGGAGCTACGATCGCGGCAAAATACAGCACCGCTTTGGGATTGGAGAGGTTTGTCGCGAGACCCTGGCGGTAGCAGGATGCCAGCGATCCCAGCACTGCGGTCGGATCCGCTAGTGCCTGAGGCGTGGGGGACCGGAATTGGGCAAGAGCGGATGCGGCGAAGTTATAGGCCATCCACAGAAGCCACGCCCCACCGATGATTTTGATGTACGCGAGGACTTCTGGATGAGTGGTGATCACCAGGGCCGCCCCGGAGACCGCCAGCGTCGTCCACACGATCAACGCAGAGGAGATTCCAGCGACAGCTGCGATGGCGTGCTTTCGGGATCTCGCGGCCGTGCGCAGGACGAGGAAGGAATCGGGTCCGGGAGTCACGATCCCGGCAATGTTCAGCCCAAGTATTTGCAACAGTGGGCCGAGGAACATTACTTGTTCCCGCGCTGGGCAGCGCGGCGCGCTCGGCGGTTCATTCCAGACATCTGGCCGCCCTTAGGCAGCGGTCCCTTCGGGATCGCAGATTGAGGGTTATTCAAACGAGCGATGGAGGCCAACCGGCTGTTCAATGCGTCAACTTCTGACTTTTTGATATTGCGCGGCAGGCGCATCAGGTGGCTCTGCAGCTTCTTCACTGGCACCTGGCCCTCGCCGTCGCCCACCATGACGTCGTAAACCGGTGTCCTAGGTGCAATGCGGGAGATCTTCTTTTGCTCCTGGGCAAGCATCTGCTTAACGCGGTGGGAGGAACCTTCACCCACGAGAACGACGCCAGGGGTTCCGACCACCCGGTGGACTGCATCCATATGCCGATTAGTGGCGATTCCTGGCTCGGTGATCCACTTCATGCCAACCCCGTCGCGCATGTTAGACAGGGCCCACGCGGCGGCACCGGATTCGCCCTCAATCTGGTCATACACGCCAGATTGCAGGCGTCGGGTGAACATCCAGAAGGCAGCCACCGCGCCGAGGATGATGCCGGCGATCAGGTTGGCCCACCAGGCGCCAAACACGAGAGACAACAGTAGGAGCAAGACCACTGGCACCAAAAATGCCAGCAGCATATACGGGATGAGCTTCTTATCCCGCTCTTTTTGTAGCTTGAACGCCTGCCATAGCTGGGCGCGGGTCTCCTTGCCCTTCGCCCGTTTGGCAGCACGGGCAGCCTTCTTATTTTCCTTCTCGCGGATATCCTTCGCCATGTTCCCCACAATAGAACATGAACAGGGGTGCCCAGCCGCTGGGACGCTAGTTCACGCTAGCGGCTGGCTACGGGCGTTTCTTCAGAAGCGCCATACTTATCCAGCAGCGTCGACGCCTCCTGTGACGTTGTACCGTCGAGCTTTTCATTCAAGTGCTGCAAGTTTTCCGGCAATTCCTCACCGCGTGCCTTCATGGCCTGGGCATAGAGGCGCCCGGCACGGTAGGAGGAACGGACCAACGGTCCGGCCATCACAGCGGGGAAGCCCATATCGTAGGCAGCCTCACTGTGAGACATGAACTCTTCCGGCTTCACCCATCGCTCGATCGGGTGGTGCATGGAGGTGGGGCGGAGGTACTGGGTGATCGTGAGAATATCCGTTCCCGCATCTCGCAGGTCTTGCATGGCCTTCACGACTTCTTCTTCGGTCTCGCCCATGCCCAGAATCAGGTTGGACTTCGTCACGAGGCCGAAATCACGAGCCTCGCGGATGACTTCCAGAGAGCGCTCGTACTTGAAGGCTGGCCGAATGCGCTTAAAGATGCGCGGCACGGTTTCGAGATTGTGCGCAAACACCTCAGGGCGAGATTCGAACACCTCCCGGAGCAGATCCGACTTTCCGGAGAAATCCGGGGTCAGGTTCTCCACACCGGTGTAGGGATTCAGCTCGTGGATCTTGCGCACCACCTCGGCATATAGCCAGGCACCCTCATCATCCAGGTCATCTCGGGTCACACCGGTGATAGTCGCGTACTTCAGCCCCATCTGCTTGACGTTCTCCGCCACTCGGCGGGGTTCGTCGCGATCCAGGGGGGAGGGGCGTCCGGACTTAATTTGGCAAAAGTCGCATCGCCGGGAGCAGGTATCGCCACCGATGAGGAACGTGGCCTCTCGGTCTTCCCAGCATTCGTGAATGTTGGGGCATCCGGCCTCTTGGCAGACCGTGTGAAGGTCAGCTCCGGA
The DNA here is from genome assembly GCA_001054945.1 of Corynebacterium falsenii. Lineage (GTDB taxonomy): Bacteria > Actinomycetota > Actinomycetes > Mycobacteriales > Mycobacteriaceae > Corynebacterium > Corynebacterium falsenii_A. Next base: position 288,582 of record JVKJ01000001.1, read on the forward strand.
CACGCGCTTCTTCACATCCCGGAATTCAGGACCCATCTTTGCTGTGGTGCGGATCCATCGGGGCTTGGCCTCGATGGGTGTTTGAGAGTTCTTCGCTTCGATGCGAAGCATTCTTCTTCCATCTGCGCTCACCGTCATGTCCTACACCCTACGCCCCGTAGCAAGCGGAACCTTAACCGGCCTGGACCTGGAGTTCTCCGTCCAAAGCCGCCAAAAGATGACTCTTGAACACTGCCTTTACGTCCTCTACCGTGACCTCTCGCCCCAGCTCCTTGCTGAGGGAAGTCACCCCGGCGTCCGCCAGCCCGCACGGCACGATGTGCTCATAGTATTCCAGCGTGTTGTCGCAGTTCAGCGCGATGCCGTGCATCGTGACGCCCCGGGTGATTCGAATCCCGATCGCCGCGATCTTTCGTGCTGGTTCCAACCGTCCATTGAGGACGCCAGCCGGAAGCCACACTCCGGACCTGCCCTCAACACGTCCCGCGTCGGGGAGGCCGAAGTCACGGCAGGTGGCGATGAGTGCTTCTTCTAAGCGGCGAACGTAGTCCACGACGTCCACCGGGTCGGCCAGAGCGATGATCGGATAGGCCACCAGCTGGCCTGGACCATGCCACGTGATGCGACCACCGCGGTCGACATCGACAACGGGGAGGCCGTTGGTCGGGCGATCGGAATCTTGGGTGCGCTTTCCAGCTGTGTAGGTTGACGGATGCTGGAGCATCCAGACGGTATCTGGCGCTTTTCCATCCGCGCGATCAGCCGCCTGTTGAGCTTGCTTGTGCCAGGTTTCGGTGTAATCCACGTCCCCGATGTCCTCTACGACTACCGGATCACTGCTCTTCCGAATGCTGCCCTTTTGAAAACCCATGCTCAAAGAATACGCCCCTCCCAGGAGGATCCCTGAGAGGGGCGTATAGCTACCGCGGCAGGTAGATTGCTGGGGCCGGAGACTTAAAGCTCGAGGTCAGCCTCAAAGTCCGCGGTCTCCAGGCGGTCCCGGACGGTGGTCATGAAGCGACCAGCGTCTGCACCGTCGACGACCTGGTGGTCGTAGGTCATCGGCAGCATCACCATCGCACGGATGCCGATGGACTCGCCGGACTCGTCGGTGATGACCACGGGGCGTTGCACGATAGCGCCGGTGCCGACCATGGCGGCCTGCGGCGGAACCAGGATCGGGGTATCTGCCAGGGCGCCTTCGGAGCCGATGTTGGTGATGGTGAACGTGCCACCCGAGACATCGTTTGGCTTCAGCTTCTTATTGCGGGCGCGGTCTGCGATATCCACGATGGCCTTGGCCAGCTCCGGCAGAGACATGTCCTGGGCGTTGTGAATGACCGGGGAAAGCAGCCCATCTGGGGTGTCAACAGCAATGCCGAGGTTGACCTGCTCGTGGTAGGTCATTTCCTTGGACTCTGCGTTGTAGGACGCGTTCACGTTCGGGTGGGAAACCAGGGCTTCCACGATAGCCTTCGCGAAGAACGGGAGGTAGGTGAGCTTCACACCGTGCTTGTCCTGGAAGGCCTGCTTCTTCGCTGCACGCAGATCTGCAACATGGGTCATATCGACTTCGTGCAGCTGAGTGAGCTGGGCAGCATTGTGCAGGGATTCAAGCGTCGTGCGGGCCGTGATCTCGCGAATGCGGTTGACCTTCTGAGTGGTTCCGCGCAACTTCTGCTTATCCAGGTCGACCTTCTTCAGCGAGGCGCGTGGCCCAGCGGGGGACTGGCTCTCAGACTTGCCAGAGCCAGCGGCGGTGCCATCGGCCGCTGCCACAACGTCCTGCTTGCGGATGCGGCCGCCGACTCCGGTGCCGGTAACGGTCGACAGATCCACGCCGTGCTTTTCAGCCAGCTTGCGTACCAGCGGCGTCACGTAAGGAACGTTGCCGCTGTTGGTCTTTGGCTTGTCGGTGGAAGCAGTCTTGTCATCAGAAGACTCTTGAGAAGCGCCGGTGCCGGTCTTGGCGCTTTCCTCCAACTTCTGATCCGCTGCCTTGTCGGCATCGTCCTTGGACTCTTCAGGATTTTCCGGCTTTTCCTCCGAGGAGGAATCTTCATCCTTTTCGGACACTGCGGAGGAATCGACGGATGCGGTGCCGTCGCCGATGCGGGCAATCACCTCGCCCACGCCCACTGTTTCGTCTTCCTCAGCCAGGATCTCGACCAGCGTGCCCGCTACAGGGGAGGGGATCTCGGTGTCGACCTTGTCGGTGGAGACCTCGAGCAAAGGCTCATCGATGTCCACCTTGTCACCCTTGGACTTGAGCCATTGGGTGATGGTTCCTTCGGTCACGGATTCGCCCAGCTCCGGCATCGTGACGTCCTCGGCCTTGCCAGATCCGCCATCGTTGGACGAACCCTTGTCAGCTGAGCCCTTGTTAGAGGAGTCAGAGTCCGTGTTCTCACCGGCTGGCTCGTCATCCTTTGCGCTGTTGTCTTCCGTCTTTTCTTCCTGGGAACTATCGGAGGAAGAGGAGGCGGACGATGCAGTGGCGTTTTCGTCGCCCACGCGAGCGATGACGGCACCCACGTCAACAGCGTCGTCTTCCTCAGCCAGGATCTCGACCAAGGTGCCGGCCACAGGGGAGGGGATCTCGGTGTCGACCTTGTCGGTGGAGACCTCGAGCAACGGCTCATCGACCTCGACCTTGTCGCCGACCTTCTTCAGCCACTGCGTAATGGTGCCCTCGGTGACGGACTCGCCGAGCTCGGGCATGGCCACGTCCTCGGCCTTACCTGAGCCGCCCTGGTTGGACTTTTCTTGAGGCTCGTTGTCCGTCGATGCGCTGCTCTCATCGGAGGCAGCGGAGGAGTCGGCGTTATCGGAGTCCGCGCCGTCGGAGTCAGCAGAGGAGGAATCTTCAGAGCCTGCAGATTCGTCCTCGTCACCGATTTCGGCAATGGCCGCGCCGACATCGACTGTGTCGTCTTCCTCGGCGAGGATCTTCAGCAGAACACCGGCAACAGGAGAGGGAATCTCGGTATCAACCTTGTCAGTCGACACCTCCAGCAAAGGCTCATCAACCTCAACCTTGTCGCCGACCTTCTTCAGCCACTGGGTGACGGTTCCTTCGGTAACTGACTCGCCCAATTCGGGCATTTCGACGGAGTGCGCCATGGTGATGAAACTCCTCATAGATATGCGTAGATCAGCTGTGGACTTCTGCCACAAATACTACCTAATCCTACGCCACCGCCTCCTGCTGCTTCAGACCGAGGAGGGGATAGCTGGACGCAGTAGCAGCAGCGCTACCTACTTTAAGGGGGCTAACAACTCGCCCGGTGATCTGTATTTACTTCTCAATGAGGCTTTCAATAGTGGCGAGCATCGTTCGGAGGGGGACGCCGGTTCCACGCTTGGGTGTATAACCGTGCGGAGCACCCGTGTTGTATGCCGGGCCAGCGACATCGATGTGGACCCACTGAACCCCATCCGCGACGAAGTTGGACAGGTAGTGGCCAGCGACGGACATCCCGCCCCAGCGGTTGGTGGAGATGTTCTGCAGATCGGCCACGTCGGACTTCAGCGCCTCTCCCAGTTCCAAAGGCAGAGGCATCGGCCAGCCATTCTCACCGACCCGTTGAGAGACCATGGCCACGCGGTCGCGGAATTCGGTCGAACCCATGATGCCCGGGGTGCGGTCGCCCAGGGCCACCAGCTGCGCTCCGGTCAGGGTGGCAGTTTCAATCAGGAAGTCCGGCTCGTCCTCACATGCCCGAGCGATGGCGTCTGCCAGAATGAGGCGACCTTCGGCGTCGGTGTTCAGAACCTCGGTGGTCTTGCCACCGTAATGGCGCAGTACGTCGCCGGGCCGGATGGCATTGCCACCCGGCATGTTCTCCGCCAAAGGGATGGTGGCCGTAATATTCAGCGGAACCTCAAGCTGCGCAGCCGCCAACATAGTGCCCACGACCGCGGCAGATCCGCCCATATCGCTGATCATGTTCCACATGTTCGCCCCGGGCTTCAGTGAAATGCCGCCAGTATCAAAGGTCACGCCCTTACCCACGAGGGCAATCTTGGGTCCCTTCGCATCCTTCGGAGAGTGGCTCACGCGGACGAGGCGTGGTGGGTGGGTCGATCCCTGGCCCACCCCTACGATTCCGCCGAATCCTTGAGCTTCAAGCTCAGCCTCGTCCAGAATTTCTACCTTCAACCCAACGGCCTCACCGAAAGCCTTAATGGCCTCTGCATAGGAGGCGGGGAAGAGAACGTTTGCCGGCTGGTTCACCAGGTCCCGGGCCACGGCGATGCTGCTGACCACGGCTTCGGCGTGCGGGAGGCTGTCCTCCTCCACGTCGTGCGCGAGGACGGTGATTCTCTGCGGGGTGGTGTCCGAATCCTGGCCCGATTTCATTCCGCGGAAGGAGTAGGCGCCCAGGGCATGCCCCACCAAGGCGGCCTCCGCGCCGAACATACCCAGGGTGGAGACGATGGTCTCCGCATCCCTCAGAGCGCGGGAAGCCTCGCCTGCCGCCTCACGGACGTCCTCCTCTGAAATGGATTCGACGTCTCCTAGTCCGACTGCGATGATCTTGCCCGTCGTGAATTCGGTGGCGTCCGAATCAGTAAGGGCCCCGGGCACGGTGGTGAGCTCACCCTTTTCGCCCTGCGCGCCCACGGAAACGAGCAACTTCCACAGTTCAATCTCCTGCTCGGAAGAGAGGAGGCCCAGGGGCCCGCCCGCGAGCTCAACGCCGGACTTACCTTGGAAGATCGGGACGACCAGTGCGGAGATCGGATCCTTCCCTGACCAATCTGCGCGCAGAGCGAGCTCGGGCATGGCCCCGCGCGCTGCCAATGGAGTGGAGACCTTGTTAAGAGCTGCACTGTGCGTCATGTGTGTGCCTAAACCTTTCAAAGCGAGAGTGGAGCAGAAACTGGCCACAAGTTCCTTCATTGTTGTCTGGGATTGACCCTACTAGCTGAATAAGGAAGGAATATGGTGGATGCATGGTTAATAATTCGGCAACCCCAGATTCATTTCAGACGACGCGGTCAGACAATCCGACCAGCGCTGAAGATATTGCGAAGATCCTGGAAAACCCGGGCTTCGGCAAGCACTTCACTGACCACATGGTCATCATCGAATGGAGCGAGGATCGGGGTTGGCACAGTCCCCGCGTGGAGCCATACCACGATTTCAGCATCGATCCCGCATCGATGGTTTTGCACTACGGCCAGGCCATCTTCGAAGGGATTAAAGCTTACCGGCAGCCAGACGGAAGCATTGCGACCTTCCGGCCCGACCAGAACGCAAAACGCCTGCAGTCTTCCGCGAAGCGCATGGCGATGCCGGAATTACCCGAGGAGCTATTCATCGAGTCTCTGCGTCGCTTGGTCGACATCGACCAGCAATGGGTCCCCGAAGCCGGTGGCGAGGAGGCGCTGTATCTGCGCCCCTTCATGATCTCCAACGAAGTGAGCCTGGGCGTGAAGCCAGCGGATTCTTACGTGTATGCGGTGATCGCCTCCCCGGCCGGTGCGTACTTTAGCGGCGGCATCAAGCCCGTGACCGTGTGGTTGTCCAAGGAATATACGCGTGCGGCGCCCGGCGGTACCGGGGCAGCGAAGTTCGCGGGCAATTACGCAGGCTCCTTGGAGGCGCAGGCGTTGGCTGCTCGCCAGGGGTGCGATCAAGTGGTGTGGCTGGATGCCATCAATCACGAGTGGGTCGAAGAAATGGGCGGCATGAACCTCATGTTCGTCTTCGGCGAAGGGGAGGGAGCGAAGATCGTGACCCCAGAACTTTCGGGTTCGTTGCTGCCCGGCATCACCCGCAAGTCCCTGATCCAAGTCGCAGAGGATCACGGCTACAGCATCGAGGAACGCCGGATATCCGTCGAAGAATGGGAGCAGTCCGCCCGGTCCGGTGATATGACCGAGACCTTTGCGTGCGGCACCGCTGCCGTGATCACCCCGGTCGGCTTTGTGAAGCACAGCGAGGGTGCGTATGAGGTCAACGGTGGAAAGACCGGTCCTATCACGAAGGAGCTGCGCGAAGCGCTCACCGGGATCCAGAGAGGAACGGTGGAGGATACCCACGATTGGCTCCACACTCTCGTTCCCGCGAAGTAAGGGCCGCGACTTCTGGATTACTTGAGCTAGTCCGCTCCGCCACCGTTTCCCAGCTTCGCGTTCATCAATCGGCACGCGTGCTCGAGCAGTGGCACCGCCATCACGCCTGCCGCGCCCAGGCCGTTACACAGGTTCATCTGCAGTAGGGGGGTCGCGTGGAGTGCTTTGAGCGCATGTCGGTGGGTGGGTTCCCCACTTTGGGACGCCACCATCCACCACGCACCCGCCCCCGGCGCCATCATATGGGCACACAGCGCTGCGGCAAGTGAACCCAGCCCGTCAACCAGCACAGGGGTGCGACGAACCGCGCACTGGGCGAGGAAGCTGGCCATCACGACGAGGTCCGGAGATCCGATCCTCCGCAGCACCCGGCTCGGGTCGCCGCGGTCATCCCGGACTCGATACATCGCATCGCGCATGACCGCCACCTTGGTGCGCCAGGCGTCGTCATCGATGCCAGACCCGCGGCCGACTGCCTTGACCGGCTCGACAGAACAAATCGTCGCAATGACACCTGCAGCCACGGTGGTGAGACCTCGTCCCGCGTCGCCGAGCACCACGAGGTCGGTTCCAGAATCTGCTTCCTCGTTCGCAAGGTTGTATCCCTGCTCTAGATAGGAGGAGAAATCCTCCGCCGACATGGCGTCATGCGTGGACACATCAGCCGTGGGGCGATTCAGGTTGGCGTCCACAATATCCAGCGACACCCCTGCGGACCTGCACGCATCGACGATGGGTGCGTCCCCGGATTGAATGACTCGGAAGGTATCGGAGGGGAAATCTGCGGGCAGTGTGGAGATCTCCGGATGCTCGTGAGAGGCACCGTGATCGCCGGCGACGATGAGGAGGCGAACCTGCTTCACCGCGAGGGGCGCTGAGGAGCCGTGGCAGGCAGCGAACCACAGGGCGGCTTTCTGGAGATCCCCCAAGGACCCAGGGGCGGCCGTGGCGTTGCGCTCCTGTGAGAGCTGCTGGGCGACGCGCTGGCGAAAGGCATCATCCGGTGGCGCAACCTGAGAGAACGATGAAAGGATTTCTTCGATCATGACAATGTGTGCGAGCGACTATCGGTGGGACGAGGCAGAAGGCGCGCTGAACTCCTGACCCACCTGAACTTGCGGAGCGGGGGTGCGCATGCGGCGAATCATCGTGGCGCGCGTGAATGCGTAGAAGCCCACGGATCTCTTGGACAACGCCGTATCTGGGAAGCGTTTGCGGACCTCGGCATTCACACGTCGAGACAGCATGAATCCCTCGACCATCATGACGATGATGACCGCCATCATGAACAGAGAGGCGATGTTGGCCACCGAGGGGTTCTTGACGCCAATGACCATAATGATGAGAGCCACCACGGTCAGAGGAAGGAAGAGATTCATGATGTAGCGGTGGCTGTCCACCCAGTTCCGGACGAAGCGGCGTTCGGGGCCCTTATCCCGGTCCAGGAGATAGTTTTCGTCCCCCGCCATCATGCGGTCATTGATGCGACGGCGCTCCCGGGCAGCTTCGTCTCGTTGCCGCTGCTTGTACGCCTTGTACTCCTCCTTTGACATGGAGTTCTTCAACTCTTTGCGGCGTTTCCGGGCCTCCGCGGCGGTTTCTGGGGCCTTGACGGGGTCGTGGCGCACCCCGGCCTTGCGCTCCTGCTCATTGCGCTTGGGGGTGGGCCGGCCCTTCTTTGGGGTGAAGGCCTTGCTGTGGTTGGCGGAGCTGTGGTCCGCAGCGTGGTCGTCCGAGAGCTCGGAACCGCTGTGGCTGCTCGCAGGGGCGGCTGGGCTTTCTTCGCCCGTTTGGGTCTCGGCACCTGCATCAGTTCCGGAGGTGTGCCGGTTGTCATCTTCGAGAGCGGATGCTTCGGGTTCCTGCTCCATCATGGCGCTGGCGGGTTTTGCGGAAAACCCAGAGCCCATCTTCGAGTTGCCTTTGTTCCACGGTTTTTTCACGTTTAACAGGCTAATTGAGTGCCACAGAGCGATCAAAGGCAACCCGCGAAAGAGGCGGAATAATCGTTAGCGTTTTGGGTTGTAGGGGAGTAGCTTAGACGTATCTGATGCAAAAGGAGGCTCTAAAAGCATGACTGCTCCAGAGAAGACCACTGGCGTTGAACTGACCGATGCAGCCGCAGAAAAGGCGCGGACCTTGCTCGCGCAAGAGGGCCGCGACGACCTGTCATTGCGTATCGCTGTCCAGCCTGGCGGCTGCGCTGGCCTGCGGTACCAGCTGTTTTTCGATGATCGCTCCCTGGATGGCGACCTTGTCGATGAGTACAACGGCGTGAATCTGGTGGTCGATCGCATGTCTTCCCCCTACTTGATGGGCGCAAAGATCGATTTTGCGGACACGATCGAATCGCAGGGCTTTACGATCGACAACCCGAACGCCACCGGATCTTGTGCATGTGGTGATTCCTTCTCCTAAAGATCCACCGCCTGGGTGGCCTGATTGTGAGGCTCCCCACGCAAAAATCCCGCCGGTGCCAATCGTTGGCACAGGGCGGGATTTTACTTGTTTTGACTGAGAAGCCTGAATCGACTCCTCGCTGCTATAGCTGCACGGGGTACTTCCTCTCGTCGATCTCCGGGTTGATCCGGTTCTCGACGAAAATGCCGTGCCAGATCATGAACGCGATGACTGTCCACAGACGGCGAGAGTGGTCTGGACCGGAGCCGGAATTCATGGACACACGGTGTTCCTCCAGCATGGCGAGGACTTCCTGCTTATTGAAAATGTGGTCGGTCTGAGAGTCGTCGATGACGCGCTGTGCCCAGCCGTACAGTTCGTCGCCGGCGAGCCAGTGGCGGATCGGAACCGGGAAGCCCAGCTTCTTGCGGTGCAAGACATGGGCCGGCACGATTCGCTCCATTGCCTGGCGCAAGGCGTACTTGGTGGTGCCGTGGGAAACCTTGAGATCGACGGGCAATGATTCCGCCACGTCGAAAACAACCTTGTCGAGGAAGGGAACGCGAAGTTCTAGGGAGTTCGCCATGGTGATCTTGTCGGCCTTCACGAGGATGTCGCCGCGCAGCCAGGTGAACAGATCGAGGTGCTGCATGCGGGCGACGGGATCCATGGTCGTGGACTTCGCATAGATGGGTGCGGTGACTTCGCGGTGGTCCCATTCCGGACGGGCGTTGCACAGGACACGCTGTAGCTGTTGATAGTTGAAGCTTCGCGCATTCCCGTAGTACCGGTCCTCCAACGGGGTGGTGCCGCGCTGAAGCAGGGACTTGCCCCGGACCCCTTCCGGCATCGCGTCGCCAATCTTGCCAAGCACGCGATTGATAGGGGAGGGGATCTTCTCAAATGGAGCCAGGCTGAGCGGTTCCTTGTAGATGGTGTAACCACCGAACAACTCATCGGCGCCTTCACCGGACAGCACCACCTTGACGTGCTTGCGAGCTTCCGCGGCGACGAAATACAGCGGGACGAGAGCCGGGTCGGCCACCGGGTCATCGAGGTACCAGATGATCTTCGGTACCGCCGCTGCGAACTCCTCCGGGCTGACTACTTTGACGATGTGCTGTGCATCGATCGCAGCAGCAGATTCCGCTGCCACGTCCACCTCCGAGTACCCCTCGCGCTCGAAGCCGGTGGTGAAGGTCAGCAGATCAGGGTTGTGTCGCTTCGCCAGCGCCGCGATCGCGGTGGAATCGATGCCGCCGGAGAGGAAGGAGCCAACCGTGACGTCCGCGCGCATGTGCTTTGCCACGGAATCTTCCAAAGCCTCGGCGATACGTTGGAAGACGGCATCTTCGCTGCCTGGATTGACCTTTCGGACGGGGAAGCGGGGCTCAAACCAGCGCTTTTGCTGTACAGGCTGTCCGGGCTTGACCACGGCGTACGACCCGGATTCGAGCCGTCGAATGTTCTTGTGCAGGCTTTCCGGCTCCGGGACGTACTGCAAATCCGTGTAATGTGCGATCGCTCGGTCGTCCAACTCTAGACCCAGCTCAATCTCGGGGGCCATAGACAAGATGCACTTCTTTTCAGACGCAAACGCGGTGCCTCGTGCCGTGGTGGCAACATACATCGGCTTGATGCCGAATTGATCGCGCGCTAGGAACAATGATTGCTCCTTGGTGTCCCAGACCGCGAAGGCAAACATTCCACGGAGGTGTTTTACAACGTCCGGGCCCCAGTGATGGAAGCCGACCACGATGGTTTCCCCATCGCCCTCGGTGTTGAAGTGATACCCGGCGGCGGTGAGCTCTTCGCGGAGTTCGACATAGTTGTAAATCTCTCCGTTGAACGTCAGCGCGTAACGATCAGCTTCACTCTCTGGACCCCATTGCAGAGGCTGGTGCGAATGAGCGATGTCGATGATCGACAGCCGATTGAAGCCAAAAACGACCGTGTCATCACTCCACGTGCCACTATCATCCGGGCCACGGTGATGCATGCATGGCAGGGCTTTCCGAGCAGCATCTACATAACGATCCGCGGCCCCATCGGCCGAGATAAATCCAAGCAAGCCACACATAAGGCGATCTAACACTCCCGCTTCATTGGTTTGGGACTGGGGATAATCAAGGCACTAAGTTACGCGCGCGCGGGCTCCTAATTCCAGCTGCCACGTCGAAGGGGGTGGCGTCCAAAAATGTGGAAATCCTGGCAGAAACCGCAACAAAACTGGGTGAACGCGGGGGAAGAACCTTTGTGAAGCTCCACCCAAATAGGGAATATGAGTCAGCCAGATGATGGCATAGCGCTGAGAATGGTCTAAGGTCATTGGGTGTAGAGGACTGGATCATCTCCCTGCACATGAACTGCATACGACGGATGCAGGTGCTACCGAAGGTGCATTCAGACTTAAAAGTGTGATTGAGGAAGGCATAATCGCGTGGAACAGCGAAAAGTGCACGGCTTGACTCGCCGTATTGCGATGGCAGGCTCGCTTGGCCTGTCTGGTCTGGTTCTGACGGGCTGCAATGTAGCCCCGCCAGATAACGGCTTCTTCCATGCCCTGCGCATGGGATGGCCAATGGGTATCACCCCAGAATCCAAGGAAATGGGTAACTTCTGGGTTTGGACCTGGGTTACCGCGTGGATCATCGGCATCATCATGTGGGTTCTGCTGTTCTACGCGATTTCTCGATTCACGGATAAGCGACGCAGCAAGCGTGGCGACCATGACGAGTTCCCCCGCCAGACCGGGTACAACGTGCCACTGGAGCTGGTGCTGACCACCCTGCCAGTGCTGGTTGTTATGGGCCTGTTCTTCTTCAACATCCAGACCCAGGAGAAGGCTACGGCTCTGGACAAGGATCCTAAGGTCACGGTTGACGTCACGGCCTACCAGTGGAACTGGCAGTTCGGCTACAACACGGTGGCCGGTGACCTCATGGCCGATGGTCGCGAATACAAGGGCGTTGACCAGGCTGCGCAGAAGCGCGCAGAGGAGTCCGCTCACGAGGTAGATACGGAAAAGAAGGGCGAGCACGGCCCGAACGGTCCGATCCACGGCAAGTCCTCCGAGGACTACAGCTACCTCCACTTCAACAAGATTGAGACCCTGGGTTCCACCGAAGAGGTTCCGGTGCTGGTGGTGCCCTCCCACACCCCACTGGAATTCAACTTGGCCTCCGCTGACGTTGTTCACTCCTTCTGGGTTCCGGAGTTCCTGTTTAAGCGCGACGTGTTCCCTCACCCAGACCAGAACCAGTCCGAGCGCCGGTTCCAGGTGAGTGAGGTGTCGAAGGAAGGCGCCTTCGTGGGACGCTGCGCCGAGATGTGCGGTACCTACCACTCCATGATGAACTTTGAGCTGCGGGTTGTTTCCCCTGAGAAGTTCAAGCAGTACATGGAGTTCCGCAAGGACAACCCGCAGGCCCCGAACTCTGAGGCTCTGAAGAAGATCGGTGAGGCTCCGTACGCAACCTCCACCAAGCCCTTCGTCAGTAACCGCACGGGCACTCGCGATGGTCAGAACTACGTCAACCGCGACCAGGCTTCCTAAGGCCCTCCGGGAAAAAGAGGAATAACAATGACTTCAGGATCAAAGCTCTTCTACTCAATTGCGACCTTCCTGGGTGCCATGACGGTGATTTACATCCTGGGCACCAAATATCTGGCAGATTCTGGCAGCTTGGGCGGCGTAGAGTGGGCCGGCGCGACCGGCTTGGTTATGGCGACACTGCTGGCTCTGATGCTGGCTGGTTACCTGCACCTGACTGACAGCAAGACTGATATCAGCCCCATGGATTGGGAAGAGGCCGAGATTGAAGACGGATCCGGCGTTCTGGGCTTCTTCTCCGCGTCCTCCATCTGGCCATTCGTCATGACTGTCGCCATCATCTTGATGGCTTATGGGCTGGCATTCTGGCACCTGTGGCTGGTCATCTTCGGTGCTGTCGTCCTGATCTTCGGCGGCACGATGCTGAACCTGCAGTACGGGCTGCCGCCGGAGAAGCACTAAGCTTCTCGACACAACTCCAGTTTCCCGCACCCCTGCAGCGTGCCAATGAGGGGCGCGGGAAACCTCAATATTCCTCATCACGTGCGCTGCGACCTATCATTCGCGGCGTGAGCACCCACCCCAAGAGTCGGTGAAGTTTTCTACTGAACTCGCCACCTCATGGGGTGGGTTTTCGCATATGCGAAACCGGGTGGCGACTCAGTGTGCATCACTGGCCCTGCGACCTGGGTGACCATATTCACGGCGCGGTGTGTCCATTGCGTGCCTCTGGTCCTTGTGGCAGCGAGGGACACGGAGGGCGCCCCGGGTGAATAGACACATTAGAAACCGGTGGACGGCCTGGGTTTAGCAGCCGCTCGAGGAAGGCCGATCAGGGGTCTGCGGGCATAGAAAAACCCCGGCCATTGGGGCCGGGGTGGCTGGTTCAGGGAGATCCTTCTGGAGGGCTCCTATTGAACCTCAGTCTGACGCCTGACGTCGATTAGCGACGGTCAGTCTTGCCGTGGTCGGTAGCGGTGCCGCGGTCGCCTTCAACGTTGGTATCCAGCTCTTCGTGGCGCAGCTCCTCGGTGTGGCGCTGGGTCTCGGTGACCTGCTCCTTGGACAGGCCAACCTTCTCCACTGGAACCTCTTCCTTGGAGACGTTCACGCGCTCTTCGTGCAGGGTGACGGAAGCCTCGGCGTCATCGCCGATGTTGCCCTTGTAGTTAGCGGCGTCCTTCTCGTCGATGGGGGTGCGCTCAACGCGGACCTCTTCGCGGGTGACGGGAACGTCAACGGACTCGGTATCGGTCACGGTGTACTTGCGCAGGCGAGCCCGGCCGGTCTCCACCTTGTCCTTGGAAACGTTCATGCGCTCCTCGGACAGCACCATCTCGTCATTGTTGGTGCCCTTGTTGGCGACGTGGTCGCGATCGGTAGCAGCGGTGCGCTCGGTCTCGCCGACCTTGTGGCCCTCAACGCCACGGTCCTCGTGGTTGGTGGTCAGGCCAGCGCCTGCGTCGGTGTAACGCTCGCCCTCGTCAGCGGAGGTCAGGCCGTAGTGCTCGTAGATGCGGGTCTGCTCTTCCGGGGTCATCCCATTCTCAACGTCCAGGGAAGGAGCGTCGGAGATGCGGTCCTTGGCGAAAGCCAGCTGCAGCTCTTCGCCGTTCAGACGGTGGCCACGCAGCGGAACCAGGGAGGAGCTCATGCCGAACAGGCCATGGTTGACCTCAACAAAAGAAGGCTGACCGGAGCGCTCATCCAGGAAAACTTCCTTGACGCTTCCCAGCTTCTCACCGTCACGATCAACGGCGGTTGCATTGAAGAGGTCCTTGATCTGCTTGTCGTTGGTCATCGAAGATGTCCTTTCATACCCAGGAATCTGCAAACACTCAGACAAATTGTGGTGTCTCGGTCGCGTCGCCGGTACTCATCTGTCCAAGGACCGGGAGCGAACCGCGTGGTGCTCTCTAAGAGATTGGGTAGTTGTGTTTTCAAATTGTGGTGTAATGCCGAACCTCGTCGCCGACTCCGGCCCTAGATCCACGTCCAAAGAACGCGCGTCCTTGGATACCTTGGGAGCCGTCGTCGGTAACTTCCGACGTTCAACAACCGCGAGTCTAAGCAAAGTTCAGGAGTTGGGTTGTGCCGAATATTGTCGCCGCGGGTATTTCACAGCAATTTCCCGAAGCTAATTGCCCCTTGAAAATATCGCCCCACCTGCTGAAAACGGAAAATCCCCGGTGCTGCCAAGGTGGGCGGGACCGGGGTTAATTCACAGCTTAAGTTAAGTTAAGAATCAAGAAAGTGACACGTCCACAACTCGCTTCATTGTCGAGTAAGCTTTCCCGCTCTCAAGCATGTCGCGGGCGACGGTCACTTCGCGCCGGAGGCTGGCGTCCAACCCCTCTTCCTCCCACCCGTTCACGGTGACCATGGCGGCGGCTGCGTTGAGAACTACGGCGTCCTTGACCGCCCCCTCGAGTTCGCCACTGAGCAGTCGGCGCGCGACGTCCGCGTTGAAGTTCGCGTCACCACCGCGGAGAGCGCCGGCATCGTGGTAGTCCAGGCCCACCGCACGGGGATTAATGATGGCTTCTCCGGTTCGGCCATTGGAATCGACCGTGACCACATCGGTGGGGGAGCAGACGCTGATCTCGTCCATCCCATCCATTCCCCGAACAACGAGCACCCGGTTTCCCTGGTGAGCGAACGCACCGCCGACGATGGGCATGAGGTCCCGGAAAGCGCACCCGATCAGCCCGTAACGCGGACCTGCTGGATTCGTGAGGGGGCCGAGCAGGTTGAACAAGGTGGATACGCCCAGCGAGGAGCGGACGGGGGCGGCGAATCGCATCGCGGGGTGATACGTCTTCGCATAGAGGAAAGCGAAGTTAGTTAAGGCGGAATCCTTGACCACTTGGTCCGGTGTGCGCTCGATGTTCATTCCAAGAGCTTCCAGCATGTCCGCTCCGCCGCATTGGGAGGATGCTTTCCTATTGCCGTGCTTCACGACGGGGATCCCGGCGGCCGCGACCACGAAGGAAGCCATGGTGGAGATGTTCACGGTGTTATGGCCGTCTCCACCGGTGCCAACGATGTCGACGAGGTTATTGTCCGTGCTGAAGTCCACCTGCGTCGCGAAGGCGCGCATGGCGTGTGCGGCGGCGGCGAGCTCTGCTGCGGTGAAACCTTTTACGCGGAGGCCGAAGGCAAACGCTGAAATTTGAGAGTCTTCCGCGCGTCCGTTCATGATCTCGCGCATGGCCCACTCCACCTGTGACTCGCTGAGTTCTTCGCGTCGGCCAATGCGGTCCAGGACTCCTGGCCAGGTGAAATAAGACGGAGGAAGCTGGGATTGGTCGAGTGCGCGAGGGGAGGAGTTATCTGCATTCGCCATGGTGGGGCCTTTCAGCTCAGCTTGGAAAATTCATCTCACGACAACAATAGTGTTCGCGCTGGTCGCCCTGGCCGACGAGTGGCACGTAGTTGGGGGAGTGCGGGTGGGATAAGGGGAGACGCCACTGAGTAACAGTGAATGAAGTAACGAGAGCATGCGTCCCGATAGACGTCTGACCTTGTGTTTTGAAGCGCGTCGGATGCCGGTGGCAAATAGTTCCCGGTATCCCCCTTACGGGGTAGATTGATAGAGAACGTCAAGGTTTTACCTGCGGTTTTTCAGAAAAGTCGATCGTGCTGGCAGTTGAGAATCGACTAACTGACAAGAAACGTCCATACTGTTAGACGTGACGAGCGCAGTTGAAAACCCAGGTATGGCAGCACCACATCGTGTTGCGACACTGAACCGGCCCAATATGGTCAGTGTCGGCACGATCGTGTTCCTGTCTCAGGAATTGATGTTTTTTGCTGGCCTGTTCGCGATGTACTTCGTGTCCAAGGCCAACTCTGGAGGCGATTGGCCTTCGGCGCCCACTGAGCTGAATGTCCCGTTCGCGGTTGCTATTACCGCGATTCTGGTGTCCTCTTCTTTCACTGCTCAGTTGGGCGTCTTTGCGGCTGAAAGGGGTGACGTGTTCGCGCTGCGCCGCTGGTACGCACTGTCGGCGTTGCTGGGCGCGATCTTCCTCGTTGGCCAGGGCTACGAGTACTTCCACCTCGTGGAGCACGGGACCACGATCAGTGGCTCCGTGTACGGCTCGGTGTTCTTCATCACCACCGGTTTCCACGGCGCGCACGTGCTCGCCGGTGTCCTCGCCTTCGTCATCGTTTTGCTGAGGACGATGAAGTCCAAGTTCACCCCGGCCCAGGCCACGGCGGCCGTCGTTGTGTCCTACTACTGGCACTTCGTCGACGTGGTGTGGATCGGGCTTTGGATCACGATTTACATCATTCAGTAGGCCGTAGCGGTCGGTTCCGCGCCGGCCTACAGCCCATCAAACTTCCAGTGACGAGTTAAAAGGGAACAAGATGGATACCAATTCCACTCAGTCGCCCGTCGACGGTGAATCCACCGTCAACGCGCGCACATCAGGCGCAAAGCAGCGTCGTCGCCGCAAGCTTCGCAAGCTTGCCGCAGGCGCCTTCGCTTTGACTCTCGGTCTCACGGGTGCCGGCGTTGCAGCCAACGCCCTGACCCCAGACCCCAATACAGCTACCGCGGAGCAGGATACGACCTCCATGGTGGCGCAGGGTAAGGAAATCTACGAGGTTGCCTGCATTAGCTGCCACGGTGCAAACCTGCAGGGTGTGAAAGACCGCGGTCCTTCGATCATCGGCGTGGGCGAAGGCTCCGTGTACTTCCAGGTGCACTCCGGACGTATGCCGATGCTCCGTAACGAAGCCCAGGCATCCCGGAAGAAGCCTCGCTACTCCGAGCAGCAGACCTTGGCTCTCGCGGCTTACGTGAACGCCAATGGCGGCGGCCCGGGCATCGTGCGCAATGACGATGGCTCCATCGCGATGGATAGCCTTCGCGGGGCAAACAATAAGGACGGAAAGATCGACCCGGCTGATGTGGCTCGCGGCTCTGATCTCTTCCGTCTGAATTGCGCGTCCTGCCACAACTTCACCGGCCGCGGCGGCGCACTGTCTTCGGGTAAGTACGCCCCTGAGCTCGATCCCGCTAACGAGCAGGAGATTTACCAGGCCATGTTGACTGGTCCGCAGAACATGCCGAAGTTCTCGGACCGCCAGCTGACCGCAGATGAGAAGAAGGACATCATCGCCTTCATTAAGTCTTCCAAGGAGTCCAACAACCCCGGCGGTTACGGGCTGGGCGGGCTGGGCCCCGTCTCTGAAGGCATGCTGATGTGGTTCGTGGGCATCATCGTGATGATGGCCTTTGCTATGTGGATTGGATCCCGGTCATGAGTGAGATGAAGCGCAACTATACGGACGCCGAGCTGAACAACATGTCTGAAGAAGAGCTCGCCCGTCTCGGAACCGAACTCGACGGCGTGACCGTCGCTTACCGCAAAGAGCGATTCCCCATCGAGGGCGACCCGGCGGAGAAGCGCGCCGGCCGTCGCGTGGGAACCTTCTTCGCCTTGTCTGTGGTGATGGGCTTGGCCTTCATCGCGGTCTACCTCTTCTGGCCGTGGCACTACAAGGGCCTGGGCGAGGAAGGCGCCGGCCTGTACTCCCTGTACACCCCGCTCCTCGGCCTCACGGCTGGCCTGTCCATCCTCATGTTGGGCATGGGTGCAGTGACCTACTCAAAGGTCTTCGTTCCGGAAGAGATTTCAGTACAGACCCGCCACGATGGCCCTTCTGAGGAGGTCGATCGGCGCACGCTGGTCGCTCTGCTGAATGACTCCTGGAAGACGTCGACCCTGGGACGTCGTCCTGTCATCCAAGGCCTTGCAGCCGGAGGCGCTGTGTTGGCTGGTCTGGCAATCGCGCTTCCGCTGGGCGGTATCGTCAAGAATCCTTGGAAGCCTAAGGCTATGGGGATTCAGGGCGACGGAACCCTGTGGACCACGGGTTGGACCCTCGTTGAAAAGGGCGAGAAGGTCTACCTCGGCCGCGATACCGGTGCCATTGCTGAAGAGCACGAGGGGCACTACAAGACCGACGGAGTATCCCGCCTGGTTCGTATCCGCAAGGAGGACCTCGATTCTGGCGCCATGGAGACCGTATTCCCCCTCACGGAGGAGATGGTCAACGACGGTGACAAGTACGATCCTCGCCGGGACGTGTACGAGGAGCACATGCACTCCATCCACGGTCCCCGTAACTCCGTGATGCTGATTCGCCTTCGCGAAGAAGATTCCCTCCGCTCTGTCCCTCGCAAGGGGCAGGAGGACTTCAACTACGGCACGTACATTGCCTACTCCAAGATTTGCACGCACATCGGCTGCCCAACCTCGCTGTACGAGCAGCAGACCAACCGTATTCTCTGCCCTTGTCACCAGTCCCAGTTCGATGCTTTGCACTACGGCAAGCCTGTCTTCGGTCCTGCCGCACGCGCTTTGCCTCAACTGCCGATCTCTGTTGACGAAGAGGGTTACTTCTACGCCAAGGGCAACTTCGTTGAGCCCGTCGGCCCGGCTTTCTGGGAGCGTCGTTCATGAGCACTAAACAGCAAGGTCG
The DNA here is from genome assembly GCA_001054945.1 of Corynebacterium falsenii. Lineage (GTDB taxonomy): Bacteria > Actinomycetota > Actinomycetes > Mycobacteriales > Mycobacteriaceae > Corynebacterium > Corynebacterium falsenii_A. The sequence continues at coordinate 307,117 of JVKJ01000001.1, forward strand.
CATGGCACAGGCGGCCAATAACATCGACGAGCGGTACACCGCCTCGGGCCTCATCCGCCCGAATATCAACAAGGTATTCCCGACTCACTGGTCATTCATGCTCGGTGAGATCGCGCTGTACTCGTTTATCATTCTGATCCTTTCCGGCGTGTACCTCACGTTGTTCTTCGACCCATCCATGTCGAAGGTCATTTACGACGGCGCATATGCACCTCTCAACGGTGTTGAAATGTCCGCCGCGTACAAGACGGCACTGAACCTCTCCTTCGAGGTTCGCGGCGGGCTCTTCATCCGCCAGGTCCACCACTGGGCTGCCCTGATGTTCGCAGTGTCCCTCATGGTTCACATGATGCGCATCTTCTTTACGGGTGCTTTCCGCAAGCCTCGTGAAGCAAACTGGGTCATCGGTTGTGTTTTGTTGCTGCTGTCCGTGGCCGAGGGCTTCATGGGCTACTCCCTCCCGGACGACCTGCTCTCCGGCGTGGGTCTGCGAATCATGTCCGCCATCATCGTGGCACTTCCGATCGTCGGCACCTGGATGCACTGGATCATGTTCGCGGGCGACTTCCCCGGCGACATCATCATCCCTCGCCTGTACATCGCTCACGTCCTGCTCATCCCGGGTATCTTGCTTGCCTTGATCGCTGCCCACCTCGCACTCGTGTGGTACCAGAAGCACACCCAGTTCCCCGGACCCGGTCGCACGGAGCGGAACGTGGTGGGCGTGCGAATCCTGCCAGTGTTTGCGTTGCACGGCGGTTCCTTCGCCCTGATTACCTTCGGACTGATCGCCATCATGGCTGGCCTGTTCCAGATCAACTCCATTTGGAACCTGGGCCCCTACAATCCGTCGCAGGTCTCCGCTGGTTCCCAGCCTGACGTGTACATGCTGTGGACTGACGGTGCAGCACGTGTTATGCCAGCCTGGGAGCTCTACCTTGGCAACTACACCATCCCGGGTGTCTTCTGGGTGGCTTTGATGCTGGGCATCCTCGTTGGCCTGCTGTTCGCCTACCCGATGATTGAGCAGAAGCTGACCGGCGACGATGCACATCACAACCTGTTGCAGCGTCCCCGTGACGTCCCAGTCCGCACCGGCCTCGGTGTCATGGCCTTGACGTTCTACGTGCTGCTCACCATCTCGGGCGGTAACGACCACGTGGCACACTTCTTCGACATCTCGCTGAACACCATGACGTGGTTCGGGCGTATCTCCCTGGTCCTGTTGCCACCGATTGCCTACTTCGTCACCCACCGGATCTGCGTTGGCCTCCAGCGCTCCGACCGCGAGGTGCTGGAGCACGGCATTGAGACCGGTACTATCCGCCAGCTCCCGTCCGGCGGGTTCATCGAGGTCCACCAGCCGCTGGGCCCAGTGGATGCTCACGGCCATGCAGTGCCGCTGGAGTACCAGGGCGCACAGGTGCCGAAGACCCTCAACGAGCTCGGCGGAGCCGGCCACCCGGGCCGCGGTTCCTTCTTCTCCCCGGATCCACAGCACATTGCTGACAAGTCCGAGGACTTGGATCACGCCAACCACATTGAGATGAAGGAGATGTACGAGCGTCTCCAGGAATCCAATCGGCGTCAGCTCGGAGACGGTGAGCACTAGGACTTACATCCAGGAGTCGGCTCGTCACACTCCGCTCTGATGTGTTCACACCGCCCTTCCCAATGGGAGGGCGGTTTTTAGTACTGCGACAGCGCTTTGAGAAGCTCGAACGTCGCTCGTGCGTCATTCTCCGCCCGGTGGGCAGGTCGCACACGGAAGTCCAACACTTCCGCCAGGTTGGCCAGTTTGTAGCGGCCAACACGTTCCCGGGGGATAAGGATTCTAGACGCCGCTGCGGTACATAAGCCGTGCTTCGCCAATGGTTCCTGCTTCGCCCGCACAAACTCCTGATTGAGGAAGCCGATGTCGAAACCGACATTGTGCCCAACAAGTGTCCTGCCGGTGATGAACGATGCGACCTCGGCGGCGCGTTCCTCGAAGCCGGGCTGGTCTTCCAAGGCGGCGTTCGTGAGGTGCGTGAGATCCTGAATGACCTGGGGGAGGTGACAGCCGGGGTTGAATTTCTGTACGAGCCTGTCCGTAATCATGCCGTCCTCGAGGCGGAGGAGCGCGATTTCGACGATCCGGTCGAGTTGCTCGTTCAGCCCGGTGGTCTCCACATCCACGATGACGCTGTGCCTGAGGGCTTTGGCTATTTGGTTGAGGGTTTGGCATTGATCGTCTCCGCGATCGGCCGCCGCGGCATCCGGGGGATTCATGGTGACCGAACTTAGCACCCACGTGCTACATGATTCGCTCCACGTTCGAGCGTTCGCGCTATATAAGCTAGGGGAAGCCATTGAATCAGGCGTCACAACAGTCCCCTCCGCCCCATGACCTTATTGGGGTGAGGAAGATCACATTGGCAATGGGATGTTGGGTGGGTAATTTGGTGCGCTTTTGTGTACGCGACAGATCGTCACGAAAAATACCAGGTCACGGATTTATAACGCTTGGGTTACAGCCGGGTGCGTATTGCGGGTGAATGACTGACCGGTCGGGATGATGTCATTACCAGCTTTAAAATTTCTTGCCAATCCGTGAGTTAACTAGACATGACCCGTGATGTTTTCGTAATCTTTTCGAGACATAAGCGCAAGGGTGTCGAAAACACGCACCCGCTACCGCGGTGATTACAACCAATCGCCAGCCAGGGAGAAGTCCTCCCGCAAATAGATAGAAGGTTTAAGGAGCCACCATGGGTAAGCACAGCATCAACAAGAAGACCGTGTCTCGAAACGCGGCCATCGTCGCAGCCGTCGGAGCTGGCGTCGCCACCATGAACCCCACCGCTGCGGTGGCGGAACCGGTCAATGTCCCGAACTCCAACTACAGCGTGGACGTTCCAGACGAGGTCATGCACCAGGTCAAGCCTTTCCTGGATCAGGCGCAGCAGCAGTTCCCAGCCCCCGAGGTCGCCGGCCAGGATGCCGCCCCAGCTTCCTCCCTGGATCAGGCTGCGGCTGCCCCAGCAGCACCGGCTGAAGGCCAGGCACCGGCCCCTGAAGCCAACCCACTGGCTGGCCTCGGCCAGCAGATCGCAGATGCCGCCATGGGCAAGGTGGGTTCACCTTACGTGTGGGGCGCTGCCGGCCCGAGCTCTTTCGATTGCTCCGGCCTGACCTCTTGGGCATACAACCAGGTGGGTAAGTCCATCCCTCGCACCTCTGATGCTCAGGCTGCCTCCGGCACCCCGGTCTCCCTGGACGCCCTGCAGCCAGGCGATATTGTGTCCTACTACGGCGGAGCTTCCCACGTCGCTATCTACATTGGCGATGGCAAGGTGGTCCAGGCTCTGAACGAGTCCTCCCCGGTGCGCGTCGACGACCTGCACTACATGCCTGTGAATAACGCAGTTCGCTTCTAAAAGCGGTATTCTGCCCGCTATGACGCAACCGCAGACGGGCAGCACCACAGACGACCGAGTCACCCACGCTGGGGATCGTCTCCGTGTCCTGTTGGTAACGAATGATTTTCCACCCACCGTGGGCGGAATCCAAACGTACCTCCGCGACTACGTGAACGTCCTCAGTCACAAACTTGGGGGCGACTCGGTCGTCGTTTTTGCATCCACCCAGGACCGCGACCGTGCCGCGGAATTTGATGCCCAAGCCAATTACACCGTTGAACGGTGGAATCGTCGTGTCATGCTCCCCACCCCAGCGATCGCTCGACGGATGCAAGAGCTCATCCGCACCCACAATATTGACGTGGTGTGGTTCGGAGCTGCTGCGCCATTGGCGGCCATGGCCCCCGCTGCCAGGGCAGCGGGCGCTCGACGCATCATCGCATCCACTCACGGCCACGAGGTCGGCTGGTCCATGTTCCCGGGGGCCCGGACGATCCTCCGACGCATTGGTCGCAGTACGGATTGCCTTACATACGTCTCTCGCTACGCCCGGAATCGCATGTCGTCAGCATTTGGGCCCGAAGTGGCGTGGGAGCCGATGCCGGGAGGGGTGAACAGTGGCGTCTTCACCCCAGATCCGGAAGCTCGGAACACCCTGAGGGCCCGCTACGGCTTGGGGAACAAGAAGGTCATCGTGGCGGTGTCTCGCGTGGTCCCGCGCAAGGGGCAAGACACACTGATTACGGCGCTGCCCGACATCCTCTCCCACCATCCAGATGCGCACCTGCTCATTGTGGGTCCCGGAGAATACGCCACAACCCTTCAACACCGAGTCGACGCCGCTGGTCTCACCGAGAACGTGACTTTCACTGGCCCGGTGGATTTTTCGGAACTCCCCGGGCATTTCTGTGCTGGAGACGTTTTTGCCCTCCCAGTGAGGACCCAAGCGGGGGGACTGTCCGTGGAGGGGCTCGGGATTGTCTTCCTCGAAGCGCAGGCATGCGGGGTGGCCACCGTTGCGGGGAACGGAGGCGGGGCTCCGGAGACGGTCCACGACGGGGTCACTGGGATCGTCGTGGACGGCACGGATCCTGCAGAGGTCGCCCAGGAGATTTCGGAGCTATTGGAGGATGAGGGGAGACGCCACCGTCTGGCAGAAAATGGCCGCAATCACGTCAAACGCGCATGGAATTGGGAGGTGCTGGGGGAGCAGCTGCTGGCAGTGATAGAGGGGGACGGGCGCATTCCCCCGCGGCATAGTTGGAACTTCCCACTAGAAGCTGCGTATCGTACACAGTGAAAATGCGCACAGCGCGAACCAGCGAATGTCGGGGGTCTTGAACCCGTATTTGTGGTCGTGCCGCTGTGTTCTGCAGAGATGTTGAGATTTGGTCTGAGGGAGAGCGCGTGCCTAACAATGGGCAATCGGCCGACGTATTGACGGTTGGTGTGGACATCGGGGGGACGAACCTCAGGGCTGGAGTGGTGAACTCCCATGGGGAAGTTCTGGATTCGGAGCAACTTCCCACACCGTCTACGGCTGCGGCCCTGGATGCTGCCGTGGTCAATGCCGTGAAGTGCCTGCGCGACAGGCATCCGGAGATCGCGGCAGTGGGGCTCGCGGTGGCTGCCTTTGTCACCGAAGACCAGATGAAGGTGAGGTTTGCGCCTCATCTACCGTGGAGGAATTCTGCAGTGGCAAGCCGATTGGAAGCTCGTCTGGGGTTGCCGGTGCTGTTGGAGCACGACGCGAACGCGGCCGCCTGGGGAGAATACTTCCAGGGCGCGGCGCGGGGAGCGGGGACGTGGGCCCTCTTCGCGATCGGTACGGGCATCGGCGGGGCGCTGATGATGAATGGCGAGATGTACCGTGGAGCATTTGGTACTGCCCCAGAATTTGGGCACCTGACGGTGATGCCAGGTGGGCGGGCATGCCCGTGCGGCAAGCGCGGTTGCTTGGAACGCTATTGCTCCGGGAGCGCGCTGGTTCTCACAGCTCAGGATATGATCGCCACCGGGCTGGAGCCGAACTCGGAACTAGCGCAGGAATTCGCCGCGCATCCAGAGGAGATCACTGGGCGGCACGTGGTGCGTCTAGCGCGAGAGGGGGACGCACTGGCTCGCCTCGTCGTCAAAGACATGGGAACGTGGCTGGGGCGGGGGCTGTCCCTAGTCCAGGATGTGCTCGACCCGGAACTGATCGTTGTGGGCGGTGGGGTTAGTTCGGACGCCGACCTATTCATCGGCCGTGCCGAAAAAGTGCTGAACCGGACGATTGTTGGGGCGGGGCACCGGCCAGCCGCGCGGGTTGTTCCCGCCCAACTTGGTGGGGAGGCCGGTATGATCGGCGTGGCTCTACTGGCAGGGCAGCGGGCCGAAGCAGGAATGGCACGAGAGGATTGAACGGATGTGGATTGAGCGGGCGACGAATAGCATTTATTGGGTTCTTAAATATATTTTCATTGGCCCGTGGCTGAGGCTGTGGAATCGTCCGAAGACCTCCGGCCTGGAAAAAACTCCTGCTGAAGGTGGTTTCTTGTTTGCCTCGAACCACCTGGCAGTGATGGATTCGTTCTTCCTTCCGCTGGTGTGTAAACGCCAGCTGATGTTCCTGGCGAAGAAGGAATACTTCACCGGGAAGGGCTTCGTGGGATTCGTCCAGAAGTGGTTTATGCTCGGGGTGCATCAGGTGCCGATCGATCGCTCGGACAAGGACTCTCAGCAGGCGGCGCTGGGGACCGCATTGCGGGTTCTCAATGAAGGCCGGCCCATCGGCATGTACCCGGAAGGAACCCGATCGCCAGATGGGCGCCTGTACCGCGGGAAGACCGGACTCGCGCGCATTGCCCTGGAATCCGGAGTGCCAGTGTTCCCTGTTGCCATGATGAACACGAACCGCGCCAACCCGCCGGGAACGTGGAAGGTTTACCCAGTGCGCGTGGGCGTGCGGGTCGGAGATGCGATTTACCCCCAGGACTTCCAGAAGCCGGAATGGGATGAGTACACTGCAGCTCGCGAAATGACGTCGGTGATCATGGAATCACTGGCGCGATTGTCGGGCCAAGAATACGTCCCCGACTTCTACGCGGCGGATGTAAAAAAGCAGCTCGCAGCCGGTGAAGGGTACCCGGAGGGAGCTGAGCCTGGGCGAGGCTTGCACTTTAATTAGAAGCACGCTCAGCGGGCATATGGGCAGGTCAGTTTGACCTTCAGGGTAGGAACCTGAAAACCTTACTCACTGTGAATAAATCGGCACCCCACAGAATTGAATGGGCAGACTCAGCTAAGGGTCTGTCCATTATTGGTGTGTGCCTCATGCATGTGGTGACAGCCATACCCACCGGGTTGGACACGACCCCCGGGCTGATTTCTCAGGTTCTGGACCCACTGCGGATGCCGTTGTTTTTCCTGGTATCGGGTCTATTTTCGCACCGAATCTTGGAACGGACGCTGAGCGATCTGTGGTTCCGCAGGCTGTGGTTTCTCCTGGTTCCCTACTTGGTGTTTTCTCCGTTGCAGGCGTATCTGCGGATCCAAATGGAAACGGAACCGACGGTCAGGGCCGTCCTCAAAGCCGTCATCGTCGGTGATCCGGGACTTTGGTTCCTACACGCGTTGATTGTGTACAACCTGGCGGCGTGGGCGCTGAAAAATCTTCCGCGTTGGATGGCTGTCGTGATGAGTACCATCCCACTGATCGTCGTGTGCCTGAGCGGACTCGCCACAATCCAAGGGCTCCGGCAGGCGAGCATGTACGCCACGATTTTCTTCGTGGGTCTTCACTACCGGAAATTCTTCTTCGCGATCGCCAGCCGAGCTAACGACGCGCGGGTCATCCTCGGATCGCTCATCCTGTTCATAACGGTCGAAGCGGGTTACCAGATCTTGCTGGTCCACGAATGGGACGGTTGGGACGAAACCATCGCGGCCCAGAGCGGGATGTACGGTCTACTGCGAACCCTCACCGCAGTGCCGATCGGAATTATCTTCGCGGTGTGGTTAACGAAGATTCCTGCGGTTCGACCGGTGATCCTCTTCGTCGGGAAGAACACGCTGCCGATCTACGTCTCCCATCAAGCCATCCTCGTGTTCGTCTACGAGGTGGTATTGCGAAAGCTGTATGAGGCCAACCCTGATAAGTACGGCATTCTCCTGGATGATTACCCAAAGATCCTGATTGGCCTCCTGACGTGTGTTCTTGCAGGTTCCATTATGTGGCTGGTGGGACGAACCCCGGTCCTCAAGTGGGTCCTCTACCCGCCGCCGCTGCGCCGACAGCGACGGCCGGTGCTCACCCGACCCTCTGACTGGCGCAGGGGAGTTCCTGAGAGAGTGATTGATTCTCCAGCGAAGACCAGGGCTTAGAATGGTGCACCGTGCGGTATTTCTATGACACTGAATTCATCGAGGACGGGAACACCATCGACTTGGTGTCCGTCGGGGTCGTGGCTGAAGACGGCCGAGAATTTTACGCTATCTCGAATGAATTCAATGAGTCCGCAGCTGGACCGTGGGTTCGCCGGAACGTCTTGCCACTGTTGCCACCGCGTTCAGATTCCACCTGGATGACACGGTCTCAGATCCGCGACAACCTCTTCGACTTCCTCCTGCCGGGGCACACGCAGGGCAAGAGGCTAAAAGATCACGAGCGACCAGAGCTGTGGGCCTGGCTCGGAGCCTATGACCACGTCGCCATTGCTCAATTGTGGGGCGATATGACAAAGCTTCCTCGCGAGATGCCTCGATACACCCGTGAACTCCGCCAGCTATGGGAGTTCGCGGGGCGTCCACGGTTGCCAGAAACCCCAGACCACGCCCACGATGCCTTGGTGGACGCGCGTTTTAACGCCATCAAATACCGCCTGAGCATGGACGCGATTCATCAGCGCCGTTAAGTGCCACTCCAGAGGAAGGCCGCGACCGCACTTTGTAAGCCTTCCCAAAGTGCAAGCTTCCCCGACTGGTCACGTATAGTTTCATCATGGCTTGGACTATTGACGCACCGTTGGACGAATTACCGGATCTCCCCCCATTGCCCCCGGCGATGGAAGAAAAGTTTAGAGATGTGCTGTCACGCGACGCGAAACAACAGCCTAGTTGGGATGAAAAGCAGGCCGCGGGCGTACGCAAGATTCTCGAATCTGTTCCTCCCATTGTGGTCGCCCCAGAAGTTCGACGCCTGAAGAAACAGCTGGCAGATGTGGCCCTGGGGAAGGCCTTTCTGTTGCAGGGCGGTGACTGCGCAGAGACCTTTGAATCCAACACCGAGCCGCACATTCGAGGCAACATCAAGACGTTGCTGCAGATGGCAGTAGTGCTGACCTACGGTGCTTCGACCCCTGTCGTGAAGATGGGGCGCATTGCAGGGCAATATGCGAAGCCGCGTTCTGCGGATCGCGATAGCAAAGGCCTGCTGAATTACCGTGGCGACTTGGTGAACGGAGTCGAGGCCACCGAGGAGGCTCGCGTCCACGATCCCGCACGCATGGTGCGGGCGTACGCTAACTCCTCCGCAGCGATGAACCTGGTTCGCGCTCTGACCTCCTCCGGGACTGCAGACCTGTACCGCCTCCACGAATGGAATCGCGAGTTCGTGGCCAATTCGCCTGCCGGTGCTCGCTATGAAGCTCTGGCGCGTGAGATCGACCGGGGACTGGAGTTCATGAGCGCGTGTGGAGTGGAAGCTTCCACGCTGCATTCTGCGGACATTTACGCCTCCCACGAGGCTTTGGTCATGGACTACGAGCGCTCGATGCTGCGCCTTGCGCACGACGAGGAGGGCGAGGACGCGCTGTACAACCTCTCCGCACACCAGGTGTGGGTGGGGGAGCGGACCCGTGGCCTCGACGATGCGCACATCCGCTTCGCTGCGCTGATTGCCAACCCGGTGGGTGTGAAGATCGGCCCCACGACCACCCCAGAGGAAGCTGCCAGCTACGTCGAGGCACTGGATCCCAACAACGAACCGGGCCGGTTGACCCTAATTTCTCGCATGGGCTACGACAAGGTGCGCTCCGTGCTCCCAGACATCGTCAAGGCGGTGGAAGCCACCGGGCACAAGGTGATCTGGCAATGCGATCCCATGCACGGGAACACCTACACCAGCAGCAATGGCTATAAGACCCGCGATTTCGACCGCATTATCGACGAGGTCCAGGGGTTCTTCGAGGTGCACCGTAGCCTGGGCACCCACCCCGGAGGTATCCATGTGGAGCTCACGGGTGAAGATGTCACCGAGGTCGTGGGCGGCGGCCAGTCCATCACCGATCTCGATCTGCCGACCCGCTACGCCACTACCGTCGATCCTCGCCTGAACACGCAGCAGTCCCTCGAACTAGCCTTCTTGGTCGCGGAGATGCTGCGCAACTAGCCGGCGAAAAGCAGCGCCGCAACCGAGGCTCTACAGGGTCTTCAGCTTGACCCGGTCGCCCTTTTCGACCTTTGAGCCGAAACTGGGCGTCTGACCGATGACAAGGCCGTTGCTGGAACCGTCAATGTCGACCTTCAGCCCCTTGTCCTCGAGCGTCTTTTTGGCTTCCTTGCCCTTCAACCCCAGCACGATGGGGACAGACATGGACTTGGACTCCTGAATGGTCACCGTGGTGTGTTTAGTTGGGTCAACCACTTCACCCGCGGACGGCGATTGCTTGGCCACCTTGCCCAGGTCCACCTTGTTTGAGGTCACTTGCGATCCGACCTTTGGATTGAGGCCGGCGTCACGAAGCAGTTGCGTGGCCTCTTCGGTGGTCTTCCCGGTCACATCGGGCACGTCGATGGCATTCGATATCACCACGTCTACCGCACTTCCCTGGGGCAGCTCAGCGCCATCTTGAGGCTGAGTGCGCACGACCGTCCCCTTCTTCGCGGTGGCGTCGAACTCCTCGGAGACCTTGCCCACCTTGAGACCAGCATCCTTAAGGATCTGTTCAGCCCGATCCAATGGCTGCTGGCTCAGGCCCGGGACCTGAACGGGGCGCGGGCCCTTGGACACGTGAACGTCCACGACGGTCCCCGTGGCGGCCTCGGTGCCCGGAGCAGGGGAGACGGAGGAAATCTGACCGGCTGGGACGTCCGCGGAGTATTCTTCCTCTCCGAGTGATCCTTCCAGGTCACGGGACTTTAGCGCCTTCAGGTAGCTGTCAAAATTGTCTGTTTTTCCAGGCTCCGGCACGGTCGGTTTTCCCAACGACACGAGCACCGCCACCTGGCTACCTCGCGGCGCTCGCTGGCCAAAAGGGGGATCAGTTCCCAGCATGGCCTGACGCGGGACATCGTTGGAATATTTTTCCTGGGTTTGCGCGGTAAACCCCGCGTCTTCCACGGAACTGATCGCGGAGCTTTTATCCATGCCCACGATGTTGGGGACTTCCCCGTATCGACCGCTGGTCAGCCACCATGCGCCGACGGCGATGGCAGCGACGAGGGCGAGGATGACAACACTCCAGATAATTTTCCCCGCACCGGAGCGATTGCTGAGCCGGGCCGGGGTGGGGCGGCCTGCTGGGGTTGGGGCGTTCGGGGGAGACGCCACCGCGGAACCGTGAGGCTGCATTCCTGGGGCACGCTGTGCCTCTCGACGCCCTTCAGGCACGTCTGATGGTGCGGCGTACCTGCCGGCGGGGGACATGTCGGCAGGACCAGCTGGGGGCTGAGGTGAGCCCAATGGTGGCTGGCCAGGCATGTGCACGGCGGTCTCTTGGGTATGGCCTGCCTGGCTGTCTTCGGCACCGGGAAACGGGTGGTGATGGTGCCTCGGCGGCTCATCAGGTGCGTTCAGGTTGACGGCGCGGGTGGACATGGCCTCGTCGTCCCAGGACAGGCGATTGCCGAAGTCTGCTCCAGCGAGGGCTGCCTGCACGGCAGAAGCAGCCGGAATGGGGATTGTAAAGCCGGGTAGGTTGAGGTCCTGGATCGTGTCCTGCACGGCGTCCAAAAATTCCCCACCGTCGGCGAACCTGTCTTCGGGGTCGCGAGCACAAGCGCGTGCGACGAGCTCATCGATTTCAGGCGGAATCCCGTCGATAAATTGTGACGGCGGCGGGACCGGGTCGTACAACCGGGCCAGGGCGGTATCGACGTGATTGTCTTCTTTGAACGGGGTGCGTCCGGTGACGAGTTCGAACAAGAGGATTCCAGCGGAATATACGTCGCTGGCGGGGCCCAGCGGCTGGCCCTGAACCTGCTCAGGTGAGAGGTAGGCAACGGTACCAATGACCTGACCGGTCGCAGAGGTGGGCTGAGCTTCACCCATTCCAGAAGAGGCTGCCTTGACCAGGCCGAAATCGGCGAGTTTCACATCGTGGTGGTCGGAAATGAGCACATTGTCAGGCTTCACATCGCGGTGGACCATTCCGGTTCGATGGGCGACAGACAGCGCGGTGAGCACCGATTCCATGACGGATAGCGCGGCGTGCGGTGGCATCGGGCCGCGTTCGCGCAGCAGCTCACGCAGGGAACCGCCGGCGACCAGTTCCATCACCAAAAAGATGTTGTCGCCATCAGCCCCTTGGTCGAAGACGTTAACCAGAGTGGGGTGATTGAGCCGCGCCACGGCACGAGCTTCCCTTTCGAAGCGCGTTCGAAAGGTGGCATTGCTGGCGAGCGCCGGGTCCATGATCTTGATGGCCACTTCGCGATCCAGGCGCGTATCGACTGCGTGATACACAGTGGACATGCCACCGCGGGCGATTTCGCCGCCTACGTGGTAGCGATTGTCCAGATATTCTCCGGGGTAGTGCTGCGGTGCAGTGATAGCGCCTGTCCTTTCTCCCTGCAGTTATTCATCTTTACTCAGGCACGCCAATTCATCCTGGACAGTATACGGGGCTGGGCAACAGGTTCGGCTATGGTGGCAAACGTGAGTGAGCAGACTAACGATCCTCGAAATGTTGTGACACTGTCTGAAACCGTGGACGGGGTGCCTGCGGGCGAGAAGGTGGTGACCGTTCCGGAGGCTTCGGAGCGGATGGGTGTGGTTGTCACCCGAGTCTTCGACATGCTGAACAACGGGCAGCTCATCGCCGTAACGATGGATTCCAAGCGGTACATCCCGGAGCGGTTCTTCGGCGAGTCGGGGGAGATCAACAAGTTCGTTCCGGGGGTGATCGCTCTGTTGAGCGATGGAGGGTACTCCGTGGAGGAGACGTTTGCTTATCTCTTCGAGGAGGACGAATCTCTGCCAGGGCGGCCGGTGGACGCTCTCCATGGGCACTTGGCGCGTGAGGTCATGCGGCGCGCTCAGGCGATGGCAATCGTGTGATCATCGCGAAGTGCGCAGCCACCCTGGGCGCCTGAAAGACCACGATGCGCCTAGGTGATGCCTGAGGCTACCTTGTGTTGGTCATGCTCGGCCATGTCGCTGACGTGCAGTCTCCACTCGTCTGTCCTGTCCGCAGCCAGCCGAGGGGTGTATCCCAGCGTGGGTTTGAGGACAAACCAGGCTGTCACCGCGATGCCGATGACCCACCACAGCACATAGAGGCGGTTATCACCGCCTCCGTCGAACATGAAGCAGAGGCTGAACGTGATCCAGGCGGTGAGGAAAATTCCCCGTCGGTCAGTGAGCCACAGGCCCAGAAGCGCCAGCGGTGCGGTGTAGTACCAGGGCAACGTGACCGTGTTGAAGATGCACGTCACAAGGTAGGCGATCGTGGCGCCCTGGATGGCCCTGCGTTCATTGTGGCGGTACAGCCACCACGCGACGACTAATCCGATCCCCATCAGGACCGCAGAGTATGGGCGGACGTGGTTGACGATCGAATTGAACGTGATGTCGTCATCCACCCGGGACAAGATGGGCTCCAGCGTGCTTGCTATCGCAGAGGGGAGCGCCAATGGATTGACCACTTTCGTGTTCCCAGAGACCTCCTTGACCCAGCCCCACGTCTGCCCGCTTAAAAGCGTGATCAGCTGAATGACCCCCAGGCTCAATGCCAGGGACACCACCCCGGACACGAGGAGAGTCACGCAGCGCCTCCACGTCTCACGCCAAGGACTGTGTGGACCTTCCCCCGCAAAGCGAGCCACGAAGATCCACACGGCGAACGGCAACGCGATGGCCGCAGTCGCCTTGAGTGACACGCCCAAGGCAATGAGCACGACCCCAGCAGTCAGGCCCTTGATCGGTGCCAGCTTCATACATGCCAGCAAACCGGTGCACACAAAGGCCATCATCAGCACCTCATTGTGCATGCCCCCGATGAGGTGCAGGATGCTCAGCGGATTGGCCACCCCGAGCCAAACAGCCACCGACGGCCGAATGCCAACGTGCAGCGCGAGTTGACCCACGCTCCAGACCATGACGGCGAAGGCTGCGATAGACAATAATTTGAATCCGAGCACCCCAAGCGTCACATTGTCCCCGGTAATGCGCGTGATTCCCTCGCCAATCCATAGATGCAACGGTCCATAGGGGGTCGTGGTATTTCGCCAGTCGGCGCTGACCTCGAAGAGCATCGGCCCCGGATTCGCGGCAGCACCGACCTTATAAGCATTGAAGCCGTCGCGGGCCAGGGACCCCTGCATGAGATAGCTGTATACGTCTCGAGACATGAGCGGAGCAGCGATGACCAACGGCGCCACCCAGGCAGAGATCATCGAAATGGACAGTCGATAACCTTCCCGAAGAATGAAGCCGCCCGCAATTGCCCAGCTGACAGCCACCATGCCGATCACGAGCCACATCACCACCGCCAGGATCCCGTTCAGATGCCCGAACGTCAGCGAGGTCAATCCGGCCCATTGAATGATGCCACCGCGAGCACGCGTAGCCCCTACGGCATGGGAGCACAGTGCGAGCATCACCGAGCCGCACAATCCGAGCCACCACGCCTGCTTCCAGGTGAGCTTTCTCAGCCAGTCAGTCAACGAACACCACCACCCGTGATTCGCCGGGCAGCCAACGCCCCGGAGAGCATCGCCGTGGGAACCCCCACACCGGGCGTAGTGAAAGAACCAGCAAGTACCACGTTTTCAGGGGCATATGGTCCGAGATTCCGGGGCCGGAACGGCCCTGTTTGCCCGAAAGAATGAGCAAGGGCAAACGGAGTCCCTGCGCCGTGGCCCTGGCGCGCCCACGAGTTCGGGGTATCAACCCTCGCCACCGCGAGATCCGACCCCATGCCCTTAAACCCTCGGTCCTCCAGCGTAATCAGTAGCTCCTCTGTGTAGCGATGGGCCAGCCGGTCCCAGTCGATGGCTGCCGAATGCAAGTTCGGCGTTGGCGCAAGAATACTCACCGGTTCTACTTCCTCTCCAGAGTGACTCTGGATTCGGCGCGCCGGGGAGCTTATTGCGGGGCGCGTAATAAGCACAGAAGGATCGCTCATCACCCGAGCATTCGAACGGGAGGTCAGCTCCCGAAACGTCGATTCCCACGCTGCCCCGAAGGACATTGTATGGTGAGCTGCCTTCATACCTGTGGTCTCAGTCCAACGCCGGGTCGTACGGGTGGGGATCGTGCCATGGACGACCACAGCCGAAGGGGACCAGGTTAGATGGTCAGCGCGCCGGGGGAGCTGGTGTGTCGCCGGAAGAATTTTCCTTAGGGTGGGCAGGTCGCAGGTCGCAATCACTGCATCCGCAGGGAGGGTCTCACCCTCCCGGATCCGGACGCCGCCGACTCGGCCGTGGTGTTCAACCAGCTGTTCAACGTGCGCGCCCAGCAGAATCTGTCCACCCGCGGCGGTAAAAGCCGCGGCCAGCAGTTCGGGGACGTCCCCAATTCCGTAGCGAGGATAGAACACTCCCATGGAGGTATCCATGTGTGAAATCACGCTGTACACCGCGCGTGCCTTGTGCGGGGACATTCCCGCGTAAAGAGCTTGGAAGGAAAACATGCGGGCCAGGTTGGGATCTTTTAGGTGCTCAGTGGCAACCTTGCCAAGACTGCCAAACGCCCCGAGCTTGAGCAGGCTCATCAATTCCCCGGCAGCAGCCGAGGTCGAGACGAGGTCTAACGGCGAATCGAAGTCAGCGGCGAGAAAATGCTCAAAGGATGAGGAAAACATGTCCTGCGACCACGCTCGATGCCGCAAGTAACCTTGGCGAGCTCGGCGGGCGCCGTCAGGACTTGCGCCGCTGCTCCGGAGGAATCTTTCCACCTCGGGGGCCATGACATCGGGATCGCTGAAGACAGCCAGCGATTCACCGTTGGCGAACTGCGCGCGATATGCCGGGGACAATTGCGTCAATCCCCAGCCCTCTGGAAGACGATGGGGTACGTACGCCGGACGGAAGCCCAGAGCATGAATGGTGCTCTCGACCAGTGAAGGCATGGTGAGCACTGTCGCGCCCGTGTCAGCAGAAAATTGGCCGTGTGAGCTCTTCAGAAGCTCCGTCCTGCACCGGCCGCCTACCTGCTGTTCCGATTCGAGGAGGGTCACCTGCCGTCCGGTGGCGAGTACGCGCGAGGCGGCGACCAAGCCCGCTAGCCCCGCTCCGATGACTACCACACGCTCTGTTGAGCCAGGAACTGTTCGGCGCGCTGCAGATCGGGAGGCGGTAATCGGCGACTGCGCCACAGTGCGGGGAAGGGAAGCGACGGCTTTGCAAATCTCGGAGATGGACATCGAGGGCTAAAACTTTCGATGGCTCAGAGCTCGGGAAAAATGGATCAATTCTTCAACGATCCCTGCGTCTAGCCAGGATTCCTGGACCGATGTCATGGCCTGATCCGAAAGTGCAGTGATCTGCCTCTCAATGGCTTCGGCAGCTCCGGTGGAGACAATGATGTCTCTGAGGCGGTCGATGGTGATGTCTCCATTATCGATGGCTTCAGGGTGGCCTAGGCCTGCGCGTAGCTCCGCGACCTCGGCCCGCGTACCCGATGACAATGCCCGATTGATCAGGAGGGTGCGCTTACCAGATCGAAGGTCATCGCCGCTCGGCTTGCCGGTGACTTCTGGGTCTCCAAATACCCCCAGTTGATCGTCGCGCAATTGAAACACGGTGCCGATCTTTCGGCCGAATTCCAGAAGGAGGTTGATCGTCTTGTGATCGGCGCCTACCAATGTCGCGCCAATATGCAGTGGGCGGGCGACGCTGTACGAGGCTGTCTTATATCGAATCACCTTCAACGAATCCGCCTCGGATTCGCTGCCGCGGTGCTCAACCTCTATGTCCATCTGCTGGCCAGCAATGACCTCAGTCCGCATGGCGCGCCATGCTGGCCGAGCGGCCGCCAGGGCGTCCAAAGGGACACCAGAATCATTGAAGATGTCGTCTGCCCAGGAGAACGCAAGGTCACCTGTGAGAATGGCCTGACTGATCCCGTAGTGCTCAGCGGAGCCATGCCACGAACGTTCGCGATGCTGGGATTCAAAGGTGCGATGCACCGTGGGGAAGCCGCGCCGGGTGTCCGAGGCATCAATGATGTCATCGTGAATGAGTGCACAGGCTTGGATCAGTTCCAAGGAGCTGATGGCCTTCACATACGCCTGCGGGGACGTATTCGAGGGGGCAGAACCGCCGCCTCCTTGGAGGCCTGCTCGAATACCAGCCCAGGCGAACATTGGTCGGACTCGCTTGCCACCGTTGAGTACGAAGTTCTTCAGGACCTCGATAGATTCCGTGATCATGGGATCGATCCCACCGAATTCCCGATCTGAGGCCCCGAAATAGTCTGACAGCGCTGCGTTGACGGCTGCCGGGACGGCACGAATAGGGGCTTCCAGGTTCCAGTCTTCTAGGTGCACCTGATCCACTTCGGCTGCTTGGTTCCCCATACGTGTCCTTCCCTCATGGCGCTGTCTTTTCACGCTACGTGAGTCTCGCGTAACCATACTAGTGGCCGCGCTTTCCGCGCCCAGAGACTCCGAGCATCATGAGAGTTCCCCACAGAGTCCTCGGCTTAGGGCAAGCAGTTGCAAAGGGTTAGTAACGGGCGAAGTGGATGCCGGAGCCATTCCTCCAGTCGCAGAGAGCTGCGATGATCAGGCCGCCCGCAGGCATTGTCGACTGTGGCATTACTATTGCAGACCATGTTGGAACGTGATGCTTCTGCCTCCGCCTCAGGCCTCCCGCACCGTCAAGTTGCCGTTTCCGATGCCATTGCCTTGACGACTCCTGGGCGGGTGCCGTTTTCCGTGGAGTTCATGCCTCCGCGGGACGATGCAGCAGAAAAACGACTGTGGAACGCGGCGGAATCGTTCCACGACCTCGGGGTAAGTTTCGTGTCCATCACCTATGGCGCTGGCGGATCGACCCGCGAGCGGACCCTCCGAGTGGCGGAACGCCTAGCTCAAAAGCCCCTGACGTCGCTTGTGCACCTCACGCTGGTGGACCACACGGCAGAAGAGCTACGGGAGATTCTGCGGACCTATGCTCGACGTGGCGTCACAAATCTTCTGGCCCTTCGGGGGGACCCACCGGGAGATCCGACGGGACCCTGGACTCCAAAGGAGGGGGGCCTGCGCTATGCAAATGAGCTGATCGAACTGATTCGATCGATGCCGGAGTGTGAGAATTTTGATATCGGCATCGCGAGTTTCCCCGAGGTTCACTATCGTGCGGGAGGCGAACAGCGGGATACGGAGAATACGCTGCGCAAGCTGCGGGCGGGGGCGAACTTTTCCATCACGCAGATGTTTTTTGATGTGGACCACTATTTACGGCTCCGAGATCGATTGGCGGCGGCGGATCCGGTGCATGGGACCAAACCGGTGATCCCGGGGTTGATGCCGATTACGTCGCTGCGCAGCGTACGGAAGCAGATGGAGCTGGCGGGGTGCGCTCTGCCCTCGAGCTTGGAGCGGCGACTCCTGGATGCGGCGGGGAACGATCCAGAGGCAAATAAGGCTGCGGTGCGTGAAGTTGGAATTGAGATCACGACCGAGATGGCGGAGCGCCTCATCGCAGAGGGGGCACCGGACCTGCACTTCATGACGATGAATAACGTGCGGGCGACCCAGGAAGTGCTGCACAACCTGGGCATGGCTCCAGCCTGGGGGCAAGACTACGGGCAGGACGTGGTTCGTTAGCAGGGTCAGCCGTGGTGGAGGCCGAGGATCCCGAACGGGCGGGGATCCTCAGTGAAGTGGAAGTCTCTGAGGACGTCCGTGAATCCGAACTTTCGGTAGAGGACCCAGGCAGCGTTTGATTCGTTGGGGACCTCGGGGGTGGATAGCAAGATTTGACGGGTGCTTACAACATCGAGATGGGCGCGGAGTAACTCGGTGCCGATTCCTATTCCCTGAGTTTCCGGCCGGACGTGGACCTCTGACAGTTCGGTGTAGTCGCACAGCAAGTCCGCGATTTTGTCGGGGGAGGTGTTGTTCGCTTGAAGGCCGCGGAGGATCTCTCGGTACCACCAGGACTCGGGGAAGCCTCGAAAACTGAAGCAAAATCCGGCAATCACGGCATCGCTGGCATGATCGAGCGCTGGGGCGGAATCGGCGGGGTGAACGACCGCCACGTGGCACACGAAGCCTTCAAGCTGGGAGGCATGAGTCCACTGCCGGTGCCGCTGGTGGGCAACGGTGTGGGGGTAGTGCATTGCTGCCAGGTGGATATCGACAAGTTCCGGGAGAAGAGCGCGAAAATCCCTGGGTTTAAGGGGGATAATGCTGATGGCCTTATCTGGGCGTGTTGTGGAGAGGTCGCGCTCGCGGATCGACATAGTGACCATCGTGACATGAATGTTTCAGAGCCGGTAAAAAAGCACTAAATTAGAACACGTGTTCTAATTTTGGAGGGGGAAATCTGGAAGGTGTTGGGTGGCTGAATAGGGTTTTCTTCAGAATATTTTTCCGAAGGGAGCGCGATGTCTCAGCCACTGCCGTTGTTGAATTCGGGCCCGGTTACCCGGGTCGCTGCAGGTGCTCGACCCATCAAGCGGGGCCCCGCGGCTGATGCCGCCTTTGTGGAGGATGCTGAGCGACACTTGGAATGGGCGCGGGTGGGGGAGATGAGGGAAGAAAACATTGTGCTGGCATACCGTGCCGCTCTACGAGCAGCAGGCGCGATCATCGCCGCCTCGCGGTCGCGTCGCCGTCGACTCCCCGCTGGGTCTGCGTGGACCCGCGTCAGGAAGCTCGCGCCGGAGTTGTCGGATTGGTGTGACCGATTCGAGCGGCATGCCCGTTTCGTCAATCGCGTGGACATGGGGGTTATCGGTGCTGTGACGGCGGAACAATTTGACGACGTTTACCGGGATGCGTGTGAGTTCACGGACATTTCCCGCACTGTAATCGGGTATGGGGAGAGTGTGGCCTAGAAGAGAGTGCCTAGAAGAGACTGCGAGGTGGATACTGTCGAGGGAGGGGGAAGCGCCATGGATTTCACAGCCGGCGTTGTTCGCGGGTGACGTTGTTGGCGTGCAGGGTGGTCCTATGTTGGCGCACGCGACACGAAATACGGTGATCGTGAAAATGGGGTGCTCGCGATGAGGCGGAGTGGATTGATTACAGAGGCTCGACCGTGGGGACCCTGATTCGATAAACTAAGCCCAAATGCGGAACATTGTGACGACCTCAGTCGTTACAGAAGGGTGGTTCGCATAAATGAGATCCCCAAATGGCGATCTTGTGTGAAAGTGGAGGTTCCAGGTGGCGTTATCTGAGCAAGAACAGCGAATGCTCGATGAAATTGAGCGGGCTCTTGTCGCTGAGGATCCTCGCCTGGCTAAACGAGCCGCGAAGGCGCCAGGTGGGGGGCTTTCGCTAAATCTGCGCGCTACAGCTCTCATGTTGGTGGGGCTCATTGGGCTCATTGGCGGTATCGCCCTGGCGCAGAACTCGCTCTGGTTCGTGCTCCTCAGCATTGTCGGCTTCCTCCTGATGTTCGCCGGTGGCATGATGTCTTTTCGCGCTGACCGGTTCAACGGTCGGCAGGGATCCAGTTCTCGCCCGAGCGCGTACAGGTCACCTTCGAATCGTCAATCAGGCGGATTGGGCGATCGGATGGAGGACAGCTTCCGGCGGCGATTCGAGCGCTAGGGGGCTTATAGATTTCTCGATGCACCTTCCCTGAAGGGTGAGGGCATGAGTTAAGGGCTTCTCATTGCGGGCCTGCAGTACCACGGTGCTGCAGGCCCGCTTTTGTGTGTGCGCAGATGGTGTATGGCCATTCATCGTCGGTCAATATTCATCGAGTTGAGTGGCTCTCTCTTCGAGCGAATCCAGTCGTCCCCACTTTCCCCCACCTGCGTCGAGTTCGGATCTCTCTACGGCGATGCACATGCCCATGTCGAACAATTCTCTGCCTCGGTGCTCTCTAATTACCGTCATTACCTGCAATATGGTGAAAATGAGGCCCAAGGGACTCGAGGTGCAAAAGCGCACTCGTGATAGCTGTATTCAGCGCATGGTCGATTTGTCCCCACGGTCAGGATATTCCCAAGGTTTCGTTAAACAGCAGGTAAAGGGACATATTTTTCCAATCTTGATGCGACAGGCGCGCTGATTAGTGGGTGTTGTGGGGGATAGTGGGGTAATGTGGGGCGCGACGGAGTTAGAACGGGAGATTCTCTCATTGTGACGCCGGAAAAACTGAACAGAGTGAATGAAGACCGCAAGCCCCACCCGCACGCATGGCCGAAGAGGAAGGAGCCGTTGCTATGTTCTTCGGCACCTTTACTCCCAAATTGGACGACAAAGGCCGACTCACACTCCCCGCGAAGTTTCGCGAGGAGCTCGCAGACGGGCTCATGGTCGTCAAGGGACAAGATCGCAGTTTGGCGGTGTATCCCCGGGAGGAATTCCTCGTGCGCGCGAAGAAAGCCGCAGCTGCGAGCCGCACGAACCCGCGCGCTCGCGCCTTTGTCCGGAACCTCGCGGCCAGTGCTGACGAGCAAACTCCAGACGCTCAAGGGCGCATCACGGTGTCCTCCACTCACCGTGAGTACGCCGGATTGAGCAAGGAATGCGTCGTGATCGGGTCAGTTGATTTCCTTGAGATTTGGGATGCCGAAGCCTGGGATGACTACAGCGCGGCACACGAAGCTGACTTCTCCGAAGGGGATGACGAAGCTTTCGCAGAGTTCCTGTGATGCACAGTGTGCGCATGCCAGAACGCGCTGCCTATCCGTTGCGAGGCCTTCCCAAGTCCAGATGATCGGGGTGCATGCCGGCCCTTGCCTGTGTGGATGACGCGGAACCTTGATGTACTTCCCCGACATCAAGTCCGCGCCCATGCAGGTGAGGCCCAGTGTGTACCGCTCAACATCAAGGGACGTGGGGTGAGGGGTCCGAGTTCAAGGGGCGGCGTCCCCATCTATTCAGCGCAATCACCCGCAACGTAACCAGGAAGGAGGGGAACATGGCGTCCACCGGCGAGCATGGGCACGTGCCCGTCATGCGCGATCGCATGGTCGAACTTGTGGGGCGCGGATTGCAGTCACCAGAAGCTCCCCACCGCCCGGTCATTGTGGACGGAACCTTGGGTGCTGGTGGACATGCGGAAGCGTTCCTCGAGGCCTTCCCGAACGTTACGGTGGTTGGCCTCGATCGCGATCCGCATGCGCTGAAGGAAGCCGAGGAGCGACTGGCGAGGTTCGGTGAGCGCTTTGCATCTTTCCACACTCGGTTCGACGGCATCGAGGACGCTCTTGTCGCTCTCGGCGAAGAGGGGAAGATCCCACAGGATGCGCAAACCACGGGGATCAGCGGGTTCCTATTCGATCTCGGAGTCTCGAGCATGCAGCTCGACCAGGAAGATCGCGGCTTTGCCTACCGCGTGGACGCTCCCCTGGACATGCGCATGGATCCATCGCTTCCGCTGACTGCCGCGGACATCCTCAACACCTACGCGCATGGAGAACTCGCCCGGATTCTCAAGACCTACGGCGACGAGAGGTTCGCGGGGAAGATCGCCTCCGCGGTGCTCAGGGAGCGCGAAAGGGAGCGATTTGAGAGGTCGGCGCGCCTGGTAGAGCTTTTGTACGCCACTATCCCGGCGGCGACTCGGAGAACCGGGGGACATCCTGCGAAGCGGACATTCCAGGCGTTGAGGGTCGAAGTTAATCGCGAGCTTGAATCTCTGGAAAACGTGATCCCTACCGCAACACAGCTGCTTCACGTGGGTGGGGTCGGCGTGTTCATGAGTTACCAGTCGCTGGAAGACAAGATCGTCAAACAGGCATTCAAGGAACTCAGCACGTCAAAGACACCGGCAGGTCTGCCCATGGAGCTGCCTGGGATGGAGGCCCAGTTCCGATTGGTTACCCGCGGAGCCGAGAAGGCCTCAGAAACGGAGATCGACGAGAACCCACGCGCGGCGCCAGTGCGGGTCCGCGCGATTGAACGAATTCGAATCGACCGCGGTGCCGAGCCGAATGCTCCTTAGGGCCCACGGAGCCCCGGCCGAAAAACCCCTCCTCCCGCCGAACATCACCCACTTGTTCCACCACACCCCACACCACAGTCACGACGAAAAGGACAGCGCATGATAACCACAGGTACCCTCCAGGACCTGCGAACTCCTGCACAGCCCCGCCGACGTCATACCGAATACGACCTCCCTGATGGCCTGCGGAAGCGCCCGGTCAAGCGTCCTTCGCGTCGCTCGGGCCGGGTAGGTAGCCGACAGCAAGTTTCCGTACGCGGGCGCCGAGTAGCTTCCCGACGGAAGGCCAACCCCGCCGTCGTTCGACTAGCCATTTTGGTGGTCGGCATGATCATTGCAGGGATCGTCACGGTCATGCTTCTATCCGGCGTCACCACGGAGCAGTCTTTTCAGATTGCGGACGCCCGGAATCAGAGCGAGAAGCTGAACAATGAGCTGGAGAGCATGGAGCGCGATGTCGCGAACGCGCAGTCTTCCGGCAATATCGCATCCAAGGCGGCGGACCTGGGCATGGTTTCCCCGAAGCAGCCCGCGGTGCTGGATGCACAGGGGCAGAAAGTCGAAGAACGCCGCCCTGCCGACAGTGAAGGGGATCGACCGGTGGTGGATATTAACGGTGAGTCCAACCAGCGGGGTGCTTCCAGTGATCCGAACGCTACAAAGAACGTTCCGGGGCTGGCGCCTCGTGATCCAGCGGGTGCGGAAGCCCAGCGCGGTGGCAACACGTCTCAGGGCAACAGTGCGCACAATGGCGGCGGATTGCCCTACGGCCCGTCGAACAACGCGCCAGCCGGGAATACTGCTCCAGGGAACGTTGCCCCAGCCCCTGCACCTCACGGTGCCCAGGCACCGGTAGCCCCTCCCGCCCCGTAGCTGTGTAGGGCCTAATAAACACAAGACACGCCGGGGTAAAACTCGGCGGTTTTCCCTTTAAGGGGAACAATGGCAGCGAGTATTGAGAATCTCGCTCTGTGAATCATCGAAGGAGGATCGAAGCCTTGGCAGATCGTGGCCGTAGGGAGAGCGCCCGACCCGCATCGCGCTCCGTATCCTCCAACTCTTGGCTCATTTTGGACACGAGCGCGGCCCGCTTTAATAAGCGAGTTCGCCTGATCATTCTGATTATCACGCTGACCGTTATTGCTATGGTGATCCGGCTAACGTGGGTGCAGCTCATTGCCGGGCCGTCCCTGGCTGCGCAGGCGGAGATGCAGCGCACGTCCGTGATCGCGGAACCCGCGCACCGCGGCGCCATTGTGGATCGGAATGGCCAAACCATGGCCTACACGATGGAGGCCCGGTCGCTGTCGGTTCACCCGAACAAGTTGCGGCAGTTCATGCAAGAAAATCACGATCTCAAGCCAGATGAAGTGGCAGAGCCAGATCAGCGCATGGAGCAGATCGCAAACGACTTGCCGAAGATGATCAACAAGAGCAAGGACACGATCAAGTCCAAAGACTTGTTGAAGAAGATGAAGGACGACAAGTCCAACTACGAGGTCCTCGTGCGGAATGTGGACCCAGACATCGCCCAAAAGGTCTCGGACAAATATCCGGAAATCACTTCCGAGCGCCAAGACATCCGCCAATATCCCAACGGCGCTGTGGGAGAGAATTTCATCGGCAAGATCAGCACTGATCAGCAGGGCCAATTCGGGCTCGAGCTCGCCCAGGATTCCCGGCTGCAGGGTGTCAATGGTTCGCGAACGGTCGATGTCGCCGGCAGCGGATACGCCATCCCCGGCTCCACCCGCGACGAACATCCTGCCATCGATGGCGACCAGTACAACCTGACCATCGACCTCAACGCGCAGACCTATATCCAACAGCAGGTTCAGCAGGCCAAGGAGAACTCCAAAGCCGAATCCGCGTCCGCAGTGGTCCTGGATGCCAAAACGGGCGAAATCGTGTCCCTCGCTAACTCGGACACGATCAATCCAAACGGGAATATCGAGGATGAGCTCAAGCAGAAGAAGTCCTTCGGGGATCGCAATACCGCTGACACTTTCGAGCCGGGATCGGTTGCCAAAATCATGACCGCCGCCGCCTCGATCGAGGAAGGGAAGACAAAGCCTGACGAAATGCTTCGCGTCCCGGGCAGCATCAACATGGCCGGCGTCACCGTGAAGGACGCTTGGGAACACGGCGATTTGAACCTGACGACCACCGGTGTGTTCGGTAAATCCTCCAACGTGGGAACCCTGATGCTCGCGGACAGGGTCGGCCAGGACAAGATGTTCAATTACTTCAAGAACTTCGGCATCGGCCAACCGACAGACATCGGGTTGCCCTATGAATCCGCTGGCTACATGCCCGACCTGCCGCAGTGGTCCGGCGGGACCTTTGCCAATCTCCCCATCGGCCAGGGCATGTCGATGAACCTGGTCCAAATGGCCTCGATCTACCAGGCCATGGCGAACGATGGTAAGCGCGTGCAACCGCGACTCATCGACGGCATTAAGTCTCCCGACGGGAAGAACGTGGAGCTGCCGAAGTCCAAGGAGACCCAGGTCGTCTCCCCAGAGACGGCGCGCACGACCGTGGACATGTTCCGCGCGGTTACCCAATCTGACCCCACTGGGGTCAACCGAGGTACCGGAGCCGCAGCGGGAATCGACGGTTACCAAATCTCGGGCAAGACCGGTACCGCCCAGCAAGTGGACCCAGATACCGGTGCGTATTCCATGTCCAACTACTGGATCACGTTCGCTGGAATCGCCCCGGCGGACGATCCCCGCTTCGTCGTGGCACTCATGCTGGACAAGCCCAAGCAAGGAACCGGCCCGAACGGCAGCGGCGGCTCCGGTTCTGCCGCGCCCCTGTTCAAGGACATCGGCAGCTGGCTCCTCGACCATTACAACGTTCCACTGTCCCGGAACTCCGGTGACATGCTGATGCTGGAGGCCCCCTAAAGATATGACTTCTTCGACGACCACGAACCTCACGGAGAATAGGCCACCGCGGGGCTCCACCCTGTCTCAGCTCGCCGCAGTGTGCGAGGGGCGGGTCGCAGACCACCACGCGGAGGTCAGGGTGACCTCCGCCGCGATCGGATCTCACGATGTCCAGCCCGGCGGATTATTCTGCGCGGTCCCCGGCAGCCGCGCCCACGGAGCGGAGTTCGCCGCTGGCTCGCAGGCTGCCGCTGTGCTCACCGATGAGACCGGCGCGGACATCATCGCCCGATCAGAAAACCCGCTACCGACTTTGGTTGTTGATGATGTTCGTCAAGCCATGGGGCCAGTGTGCGCGCACGTTTACGGCCACCCCTCCCGGGAGCTCACCATCATCGGCATTACCGGCACCAGCGGAAAGACCACCACGAGCTATCTCGTGGAGCGTGCCCTCCTCACCGAACATTCTGTGGGCATCATCGGAACGACGGGTACTCGCATCAACGGCGAGCCCATCCCTACCAAGCTCACCACCCCCGAGGCTCCGACTATGCAAACCCTGCTGCGTCACATGCGCGATGAGGGGGTCACCCACGTGGTCATGGAGGTGTCGTCGCATGCCCTCGAGCTCGGGCGCGTGCGCGGAATCGGCTTCGATGTTGCCGGATTCACCAACTTGAGCCAGGACCACCTGGATTTTCACCCGACGATGCGCGATTATTTCGACGCCAAGTCCAAGCTCTTTGTAGAAGAGCAGGATGGGCAGGTCCCCACTGCTGTCGTGTGCGTGGACGATCAGTGGGGCCGCGAGCTCGCCGCCCATCTCCGCTCGCTGGGGAAGGCGCCGGTGGTCACGGTCTCCACGGATCCAGCCGCGGAGGAGGACGCCACGTGGTCTGTCGCCAAGGTGGACGTGACATCAGCAGGCCGACAGATTATCTCGATGGCAGGTGATCAGCCGAGCTATAGCATCGGGCTAGCAGGCTCCTTCAACGTGCCCAACAGCGCGCTCGCCCTCGCGTGCGTGAAGGCGGCGGGAGAGGATGTGTCACAGGCTGCCGTTGCCATTGCCGATGTTCAGGTCCCCGGCCGCATGCAAGCGATCGATGAGGGGCAGGACTTCCTCGCTGTAGTGGATTATGCCCACAAGCCTGGCGCGGTGGCGGCAGTGGTCCACACGCTGGCCGATTACCTCCCATCGCCGGAAGGCCGCATCGGCATTGTGCTGGGAGCCGGCGGGAATCGCGATCATTCGAAGCGCCCGAAAATGGGATTCGAGGCGGCCAAGGTGGCAGACGCTGTCTTCGTGACCGACGACAATCCAAGAGATGAGGAGCCGGCGGAGATCAGGCGAGCCGTAATGGACGGAGTGCGTGATGCGGCCACCCAGAGAGACGGAAGTGTCGAAGCCTTCGAGTATGGAGACCGGGCACGAGCGATCGCCGAGGCTGTCGCGTGGGCGCGGTCTGGGGACGCCATTGTTATCGCTGGCAAAGGGCATGAGACCGGTCAAGAAGTGCGGGGTGTGATGCATGACTTTGACGACGCTGCAGTGCTGGCACATGCATTACGTGAAAAACTAGGCGCAGACGGGAGTGTCAAATGATTGAACTGACTGTGGGACAAATCGCGGAGATTACTGGTGGCCTGCCGGTCGATGGTGCGCAACCCGATCAGCGTGTCACGGGGCCAGTGGAGTTCGATTCGCGCAAGATCACCCCTGGTTCGCTGTTCATGGCACTCCCTGGGGCGAAGGTGGATGGCCACGACTTCGCAGCGGCAGCGATCAAGGCCGGTGCAGCGCTGTTGATCGTGGGTAAGCAGGTTGGCCAACCCGCACTGTTGGCTCGTCCGGCGAGCGTGGCCGAGGAAGCAAGCAACGCTGCTGCCTTTGAACACGATGTGAATGGGCACGGCGCAGCCGTCTTGGAGGCGGTGAGCAAGCTCGCTCGGTACAACACCGATGAGCTAGTGGCACAGCATGGCTTAAACGTTGTGGGCATCACCGGCAGCGCCGGCAAGACCTCGACGAAGGATCTGATTGGCGCCGTGCTCCGACGTGGCGGGGAAACTGTTGCACCTCCCGGGAGTTTCAATAATGAAATTGGCCTTCCCTACACTGCGCTTCGGTGCGTGGAGGGGACCAAGTTTCTCGTGGCGGAGATGTCCGCCCGGGGGGTGGGGCACATTCGCCACCTCACGGAAGTGACGCCGCCGCAGGTCGGAGTGGTCCTTAACGTGGGAAGTGCTCACTTGGGTGAATTCGGATCACGCGATGCGATTGCCCAAGCCAAGGGCGAACTGGTCGAATCGCTGCCAGAAGATGGCCTGGCAGTGCTTAACGCCGATGATGACCACGTGGATGCCATGGCAGAGCGCACGGCGGCCCGGGTGGTGCGATTCAGCGTGGATCCGCAATCCCACCAGCACGCAGACTATGTGGCGTCCGATATCGTCCTGGACGAAGTGGCGAGGGCAACTTTCACCCTCCACCATCCCCACGGGGAGCCGGTCAATGTGTGTCTGGGCGTCTTCGGTGCCCACCAGGTGTCCAATGCGCTCGCGGCGGCGGCCGTGGGTATCGAATCCGGGCTGGATCCGCAGGTCGTGGCGGACGCATTGAGCAATCATGTGGCTGCGAGTGTGAACCGGATGGACGTGCGCACCCGCAAAGATGGCGTGACGATCATCAACGATTCCTATAACGCCAACCCAGAGTCCATGCGTGCGGCGGTCAATGCGCTGGCCTATACGGCGACTGGGCGCTCCAACGCAGACAGTTGGGCTGTGCTCGGGCAAATGGGTGAACTGGGTGAAGGGTCCATCGAGGAACACACGTCATTGGGTTCTGCACTAGGCCAGCGCCGCATTGATCATGTGGTCATCGTGGGCAATGGAGTCAATCAGAAGGCCTTGGCGAAAGCTGCGCGAGACGTGGGGGTGGACACCCACACCGTGGAAAACGTAGAGGCTGCCGTAAACTTCGTGGATCAGAACATTCGCGCCAACGATGTGGTGCTGATTAAGGCCTCCTATTCGGATGGGCTGTGGGACGTAGCCAGTGGCCTGCTGGCTGGGGAAGAAGGAGAATAGAACCCCAATGTTGCAGATCTTTATCGCCGGCGCGGTGGCATTTATCGTCTCTGTGTTCTTCACCCCGGTCCTCATTAGGAGGTTCTCTGCCGAGGGGCTCGGTCAGGAAATCCGCGAGGACGGGCCCAAGTCTCACTTGAAGAAGCGCGGAACTCCGACCATGGGCGGAATTGCGCTGCTGGTGGGTTTGACGGTCGGTTACCTGGTCGCCGTGGCGGTGGGCCTCATGACCACCGGAACCGGGCCGGGGGCGTCCGGCTGGCTTGTGTTGGGGCTCACACTGGCGCTGGGCGGTCTTGGCTTCGCCGACGACTACATCAAGTTGGTTAAGGGACGGAACCTCGGGCTGAATGCGAAGGCAAAACTGGTGGGGCAGTTGGCCAGCGCGGTCATTTTCGGCCTCTTGGTGCTGCGCTTCCCGAACGCTCAGGGCGAAACTCCCGCCAGCACGTACTTGTCCTTTTTCCGAGATATCCCGACCTTCAACCTGGCCATCGGCGGTGCCATCATCGGCACGATCCTCTTCCTGGTCTTCATCTACATCGTGATCTCCGCCTGGTCCAACGCCGTCAATCTCACCGACGGGCTCGATGGTCTCGCTGCCGGGGTCACCGCGATCGTGATGGGTGCGTACGTCCTGATTACCTTCTGGCAGTTCCGGAATTCCTGTTCCGTGGCGGCAAACGCCGGCTGTTACGCCGTTCGCGATCCCCTCGATCTCGCGATGCTGGCTTCTGCAGGGCTAGGCGGTTGCCTGGGCTTCCTGTGGTGGAATGCCGCACCGGCGAAGATCTTCATGGGAGACACCGGTTCGCTCGCCCTGGGAGGCCTCGTAGCAGGCCTGTCCATCACGTCCAGGACTGAGCTGCTCATGATCTTGGTGGGCGCGATCTTCGTCGCAGAGGTCGTGTCGGTGGTCATCCAGGTGGCTTATTTCAAGACCACCGGAAAGCGCATCTTCCGCATGGCTCCGATCCACCACCACTTCGAAAACGGCGGGTGGGCCGAGACCACAGTCGTCATCCGGTTCTGGTTGCTGGCTGCGATGGCAGCCATGTCCGGGTTCGCCCTGTTCTATGGCCAGTGGCTGGGCGCTGCCTCGTGGTCCTAGACACCTACTGCCAGTCCTAGAAGGAGTTCCCGTGACTGCTCACGTGCCTAACAACGCTTCTCAACCTGGGTTCAGCGACCCGAACGCGTTGAGCCCTTCAGAAGCGCTGGAGATGTTCCGCACTCGCCCCGTCATGGTGGCGGGCGCCGGGGTCGCCGGTCGAGGGGTCCTCACCATGCTCAAGAGGTTGGACGCCACCGTGTGCGTAGTGGACGACCACGCCCCCGAAGGCCAGTTGACCGTCGCCGAGGCGACCGAACAGGTGCGGGGCGAGCACGCTCCGGCTGTTGTCATTACGTCGCCCGGGTGGCGTCCAGACTCTGAACTCCTGCGGACCGCGAGCGCGGCGGGGATCCCCGTGATCGGCGATATCGAGGCCGCGTGGTTGGCCGACCAGGCCGGAGCATTCGGAGAACCGCGAACCTGGCTCGCAATCACCGGAACAAACGGAAAGACAACGGCCACGGCGATGTTGACCGCCATGTTGGTGGCCGATGGCAAGTCGGCGCTCGCGGTGGGCAACATTGGCACTTCGCCGGCGGTAGCGCTGGCTCGCGCGGAATCAGCGGACACCCGGGTGGATTATCTGGTGGCCGAGGTTTCTTCCTTCCAGCTGCACTGGGCCCCCACCTTTGCGCCGAACGTGGGATGCGTGTTGAACCTCGCCGATGACCACCTGGATTGGCACGGAAGCTTCCGCGCGTACGCCCAGGACAAGGTGAAAGTCCTGCGCGGCGACGTCGCAGTGCTGGCAGTTGGCGAGCGCGCGGTGATGGACCACCTGCCCGCGCCTCGCCCGGGCACTGTGAACTGGGCGTATACGACAGGTGACCCGCGGGACGTCAGCGAAGATTCCGCACTGGACAACCGAGAACTGAGTGATGTCGTGGGCGTGATCGGCGACGAGATTTCCCAGCGCACAGCCACCGGCGAGCTCGCGTCGCTGGCTTCCTCTCGGCGCATCTCACCACCTGGGCCCGCTGGGATCGCCGATGCGTGCGCGAGCGCCGCCATGGCCCGCGCGATTGGGGTGCGCCCCGAAAGCATCGCCTCGGCGCTAAAGTCTTTCCAGGTGCAGGCGCATCGCGGGCAGGTGGTGTACGAAAACAACGGCGTGGCTTGGATCGACAATTCCAAGGCCACCAACCCACACGCCGCGGCTGCAGCGCTACGTGGACAGCGCGACGTCATCTGGGTTGCCGGGGGACAACTCAAGGGCGCGGACATCGTGGAATTGATTGAGGAGGTCGCGCCCACGCTCACGGCGGCGATCGTCCTCGGCAAAGACCGGAAAGACATCTCGGCGGAACTCGGCCGCCGGTTGCCGGATCTGCCAGTCGTGTCCATTGAGACGACAGATCCCGCAGAGGCGATGAAGGAAGTCGCGTGTATCGCCCATGGAATTGCGAAGCCAGGGGATACCGTGATGTTGGCACCTGCAGCGGCCTCGCTGGACATGTTCACCGGCATGAGCCACAGAGGCGACCTCTTCGCACAGAGTGCGATTTCCGAAGATCCGCAGCGCTAATCAGAAAGGGGGCCGCTCATGGCCACTGCCACTAACGCCCCGCGACCTCGTCGTAATCCTCGGGGAGGGGAGACTGCGCGTGCGTGGGGTGGCGTCGGAAATAAGTTCGGCGAGCTCCTCGAACGCCCTCAGATCAACTACATGGTCATCCTCAGCATCACCCTGATCCTGACGGGGTTCGGCATCACAATGGTGTTGAGCTCCTCAATGGTGACCTCGCGAGCTATGGGCGCCTCCGTGTGGACGGAATTCCTGAAACAGTTGGTCATGGTTCTCGCCGGGCTGTTTGGGCTGTGGGCATCCTTGCGCGCGCGGGTGGAGACGATCCGGCGGATCAGTGGGCCACTGTTGCTGCTGGCTGTGTTCCTCCTGCTGCTCCTGTTCGTCCCCGGCCTCGGTGTCGGTGGCGAGGAAGTGGGTAACAACTCCTGGATCCGGCTGGGTCCCGTTGGCATTCAGCCCTCTGAGGTGGCCAAGCTGGCACTGGCGATTTGGGGCAGCGCCAACGTCTCCCTGAGAGCGCGACAGACCAGAAAGGCAATCCCAGCCCTGAGTACCTTCCTCTCGGTCGGCGGATGCCTGATGTTGCTGGTGCTGCTGCAGAAGGACCTCGGAATGATGCTTACGGTCGGCATCGTCCTGATGGCGATCTTGTTCTTCGCGGGCGTGAGTTCCATCGTCTTCACGGTGACCATGGGGGTGGTGGCCGTGGTTGGTGCCGGAGCGATCCTGGCACAGAGTTTCCGTTCGAATCGTTTGCACACCTGGGTGGAAGCCTTCACCTTGAACTTCGACAAAGCAGGCGTGAAAGGCACGGCCTACCAGTCCTACCAGGGCATTTTGAGCCTGTCCGATGGTGGCCTGACCGGCGCGGGCCTGGGGCAGTCGCGCGCGAAGTGGTTCTACCTTCCCGAGGCGAAGAATGACTTCATCTTCGCCATCGTCGGTGAGGAATTGGGGTGGATCGGTGCCATCGCCATCGTGTTGCTGTTCGCCCTGCTGGGGTGGTTCGGAATCCGCACGGCACTGGCCCAAACAGATCCCTTCCTGCGCATGCTTGCTGCGACGTTGACCGTTGGCGTGGTGGTCCAGGCGTTTTACAACATGGGGTATGTGATGGGGTTCATGCCGGTGACCGGCATCCAGTTGCCGTTGATCTCCGCCGGCGGCACGTCCGCCGTCATCACTCTGGTCTCTTTGGGGCTGCTGGCGAACTGTGCCCGCCACGAGCCCGCGGCCGTGTCCTCCATGCAGCATGAAGGTCTGCCGTGGATTGACCGTGTATTGCTGCTTCCGGAACCCCGGTCACGCCGTTCCGGCGATCGGCGCCGGGTCGAGCGACGCTCAACCTCCCAGCGATATGGCGACCCCGTGACGCGTCGCGCCCCTACGGCTGGATCTCGTGGCCACGATGTGAGACGTGTGCCCGGACGCAGCTCACTGGAGGACTACGATAGTCAACGCCGAACCCGGATTCCGGATCCCGATTCTCGCCAGAGGAGGCGCTAGAACTACATGACTGCAAAGAAGCCCGTGTCCGTCGTCGTAGCTGGTGGGGGAACGGCTGGTCACATTGAACCGGCTATGGCTGTGGCGGAGGCAGTGCGACGCCAGATTCCAGACGCTCGAATCACCGCCCTGGGCACCTCCAAGGGGTTGGAATCCACTCTGATCCCGGAGCGAGGGTTCGACTTGCGTTTGATCCCGCCAGTCCCGGTGCCTCGGAAGCCGAACAAGGATCTGGCAACCCTGCCCCTTCGCCTGGGCGGAGCGTTGAAGCAGACTAAGAAGATCTTGCGCGAGGTGGAGGCCGACGTACTCATTGGTTTCGGTGGGTACGTTGCCGCCCCTGCCTACGTGGCGGCTCGATCGTTGGGCATTCCCTTCTTTGTTCACGAGGCCAACGCTCGCGCGGGCATGGCCAACAAACTCGGGGTTCGCCTCGGTGGCCAGGGGCTCGCCGCCGTCGCCGGTTCGGGACTCGACGCCGAGGTCGTGGGGATCCCGGTTAAGGAGGCCGTTCTCACCCTGGATCGCTCTGCACGTCGACGGGAGGCTCGCGAGTTCTTTGGACTCAGCCAGGATTCCCCGGTGCTGTTGGTGACAGGTGGGTCCCAGGGGGCGCGCTCGATTAATGACGCCATCGTTGCAGCGGGGCAGACGCTTCACGACGCTAAGATTTGCGTCCTTCATGCCTATGGCAAGAAGAATGACATCCAGGCTCCACATTTCAACGATGGCGCGGACTATGTTGCGGTGCCATATATCGACCGCATGGATTTTGCGTACGCGGCGGCTGACATGATCCTGTGCCGGGCCGGTGCCATGACTGTTGCTGAGGTATCCGCAGTTGGCCTGCCCGCAGTGTACGTTCCATTGCCACACGGCAACGGGGAGCAGGAGCTGAATGCTCGTCCGGTCGTGGATGCCGGCGGTGGTGCGATCGTCCGTGACGACGAGCTCACTGCGCATCGAATCGCCCAGGAGGTGGTGCCGCTTCTGCGCGATCGCGCGCGGCTGAAGCACACCGGTGAGGCCGCCACCGCGGCGGGGCACCGTGACGCGGCGCAGAACATCGCGAGCAAGCTCATCTCCGCAGCCATCCACTCAGAGGAGAAGAAATGACACAAGGTGGTCACACCCCAGTGGCGGCCGACCTCAGCCGAATTCACATGGTGGGGATTGGCGGTGCGGGCATGTCTGGCATCGCACGCATTCTTTTGGCTCGGGGCCTTCAGGTCTCTGGCTCCGACATGAAGGATTCGCGAAGCATTCTTGCTCTGCGCAGTGCCGGCGCCATTGTAGAAGTAGGGCATAAGGCTGAGAATCTGAACTTGTTGGGCGAGGCACCCACCGTTGTGGTCACCTCCTTCGCAGCGATCCCCCAAGACAATCCAGAACTTGTGGAGGCACGTCGATTGGGCATTCCCGTGCTGCGGCGCTCTGACATTCTGGCCCTGCTCATGGAGGACCACGATGCCCTGCTCCTGGCGGGAACCCACGGCAAGACCTCGACGACCTCCATGGCGGTGGCGGCACTCCAGCAAGCCGGGGAGGATCCCTCCTTCGCCATCGGGGGACAGCTCAACCGGGCTGGTACGAATGCCCACCATGGGACGGGGAAGATCTTCGTTGCAGAAGCGGATGAGTCAGATGGCTCTTTCCTCTCGTACACTCCCACAGTTGCAGTGGTCACGAACATCGAGCCTGACCACTTGGACTACTACGGCAGCGAAGAGGCCTACTTCCAGGTCTTCGAAGATTTCGCCGACCGAGTGACCGAGGATGGAGCCCTCGTGCTTTGTCTGGACGATGCAGGGGCCGCCGGCCTCGCCGAAAAGCTAGTGGAAAAAGGCTATTCCCGCCACATTCTGGGCTATGGAACGGCAAAAGCCGTGGCGGCGCACGCTTCCGTTCCCGTGGGTGCGGTCATCACGGCGGCGTCTGTAACCGAGACAGAAACCCGCGTGGCGTTGAGCTTGTCGCCGCGAGGTCCGGAAGGGGAAACCCGCGAACTTGAGCTGACGGTGAAGATCCCCGGACAACACATGGTGCTCAACGCGGTAGCGGCGGTCCTAGCGGGCGCCTACCTGGGTGCGAACGTGGAGGCGCTGGCGGGAGGTGTCAGCAGCTTTGACGGGGTGCGCCGCCGTTTCGAGTACCACGGTGAAGCGCAGGGCGTGACGGTCTACGATGACTACGCTCACCACCCAACGGAGGTCAGCGCGGTGCTCGGCGCGGCCCGGGAGCGCATGAACGCCGCGCATGGGGGGCGAGTCATCGCTGTCTTCCAACCTCATTTGTATTCGCGCACAATGAACTTTGCGAAGGAGTTCGGGCAGGCGTTGTCCCTAGCGGACGAGGTGGTGCTGATGGACATTTTCGGTGCGCGCGAAGCTCCGGTCGACGGTGTGGATACCCGGATTATTGCGAAGAGCCTGACCTCGCCGTGGCACTATGCTCCGGACTTTTCAAAGGTTCCGCAGCAGGTCGCCGAGATCGCGCGACCCGGCGACATGGTGCTGACGATTGGCGCGGGTACCGTCACCATGCTCGCGCCAGAAGTGTTGTTGGCACTGCAGGAGCGCGAGGACTGATGACGAGGGCGAACACGGGTGAGTCGAGGGAACCGCAGAAAGGAAATACGAGGTCGAAGCGGTCCAGAGGCCAAAGCACACGAGCCCAACGCGCAGGGGCTCAATCTTCAGGGGCCACGCCTGCCCGGGGGAAGCCGTCGAAGAAGAAGCTCATTACCCGAGTCAGCGTGATTGTCGTCTTGGTTGCGGCGGTTCTCGCAGCACTGGTCTACTTCCTGCCGATCTTGACCGTTGGTCAGGTCAAAGTGGAGGGCACCAGGAACGCGGATGTGCAGACGATTCAGAAGGCGACGGGAATCTCTGACGGCACGAACATGCTGCGGCTCGATACGAAGAAGGCGGCCGCCAACGTCGCCGGTGTGCCGTGGGTGGAAAAAGTGACGGTGTCTCGCTCGTGGCCGACGACCGTGGCGGTGAAGATCACCGAACACGATCCGGTGGGAGTCCTGGGCAGCGGCAAGAATGCGCAGGTCGTGGATGAGCAAGGGCATGTCTTCCTGAAGGGAGCGGCGCCGGAGGGGGTCGCCAAATTCGAGAAGATGAAAGAACAGGACGCACCGGCTTTGCGCGCCGCTGCCACTGCGGTGACGTCCTTACCCCCAGAGGTGCGGCAACGCCTCGAGCACGTGGAGGCCGAGTCCGCCGAAAGCGTGGAGCTATTCTTCCGGGATGGCTACCAGGTCCATTGGGGTTCTGCTGAGCGTGCCGATGAGAAGGCCGAAGCCACGCGGATTGTCCTGACTCGTGAGGAAAAGCACTGGAACGTGTCCAATCCCGCCATGCCCTCCGCCAAGATCGGCTAGGGAGTCATGGATCAGAAAAACTCAGTTGAGCCACCATAGGGTCTCAACCTTGGGTTGAGGGATACGACACGCCCCCTAAAATGTCCATAAAAATCTCGATTGTTGCCGCGAAAATGGGCAGTAACACAGAGGGACTCAAGGGCTCCACTCCATCGAGAACTGCAACCCTGTAACGAAAAACTTCAAGAACAACACGTTGAATCCCACAGATTCAAGAGATCCGAAAAGGAAGGCGGACGTCTTTATGACCACTCCAGGAAACCACCTCGCTGAGATCAAGGTGGTTGGTGTTGGTGGCGGCGGTGTGAACGCCGTGAACCGCATGATCGACGAGAAGCTCCAGGGCGTGGAGTTCATCGCGATCAACACCGACGCTCAGGCCCTGATGCTCACGGAGGCGGACGTCAAGCTGGACATCGGACGCGAGGAAACCCGCGGGCTGGGTGCCGGGGCCAATCCAGAGGTCGGGCGCAAGTCCGCGGACGATCACAAGGACCAGATCGAGGAGGTCCTTGCTGGAGCTGACATGGTCTTCGTGACCGCAGGCGAGGGCGGTGGCACCGGTACGGGTGCGGCTCCCGTTGTGGCCAACATCGCTAAGAAGCAGAATGCACTGACCGTGGGCGTGGTGACTCGCCCCTTCACCTTCGAGGGGCGTCGTCGCTCCAAGCAAGCACTGGAGGGAATTGAGGCCCTGCGCGAGGTGTGTGACACCCTCATCGTCATCCCCAACGATTCTCTGCTGAAGATGGGGGAGGACAACCTCTCCATGATGGATGCGTTCCGCAAGGCCGACGAGGTGCTGCTGTCGGGTGTTGAGGGCATCACCCGCCTGATCACGACTCCCGGTGTGATCAATGTCGACTTCGCCGACGTGCGGTCCGTGATGACCGACGCTGGCTCCGCCCTCATGGGCATCGGCACGTCCCGCGGCGAGGAGCGAGCCGTGAAGGCTACCCAGGCGGCCATCAACTCGCCACTGTTGGAGAGCACCATGGCGGGTGCCAAGGGCGTTCTGCTTTCCTTTGCCGGTGGGTCTGACCTGGGCTTGATGGAAGTTTCCCAGGCAGCCGACCTGGTGCAGGACCTGGCCGACGAGGACGCCTCCATCATCTTCGGCACCATCATCGACGACCAGCTGGGCGATGAGGTCCGAGTCACCGTGATCGCCACGGGCTTCGACGATTCCCCGTCAGCATCCTCCGCCGCCCAGCGCGGGGGCGCCTCCGCGGGCTCCACGACTGCGTCCCCAGCGACGGGGTCCGCCGCTCCGGCTTCCTCCAATATCTTTGGGGAGGACGCCACCCCTCCGGCTCAGTCTCAATCCGGCACCGCCTCCAGCTTCGCAAAGCGCACCCGGACCTCCGTGCCGCCGGCATCCGAGCCGGAGCCTCAACACGGCGGAAGCGGATTGTTCACCAATCGTGAAGAGATCCCGCAGCAGGCACAGTCTGGCCGTCACGCCCAAGATGACGACGATGATGACGATCTGGATCTGCCGTCCTTCCGCTAACGATGCCCGCTGAGCTTCACATGAAGGATCGAGTCGAGGACCGCCCTGTCCGAATGGTATTTAGCCACCGGCGGGGCGGGTTTTCCGCTGCCCCGTACGACAGCTTCAACCTGGGTGACCACGTGGGGGATTCTCCAGAAGCCGTTCAGGACAACCGTGAGAAGCTGCGCCGCGCCGTCGGTGCAGATCACCTGGTGTTCATGGAGCAAATCCACTCACCCACGGTGACCGAGGTTGTCGAGGAGCACGTGCACCAGGGCACGGTCGAAACCACCGACGCTATGATCACAACTCTGCGTGGTGTGGGACTGGTGGTACTCACCGCAGACTGTGTTCCCGTGCTCTTGAGCGATGCGGACGCCGGCGTTATCGCCGCCGTTCACGCAGGTCGGATGGGAGCGCGAAACGGGATTGTCTCCCGTGTCGTCCACAGGATGGAAGAACTGGGAGCAGTACCCGGAAACATTCACGCTCTCATGGGGGCGGCGATCTGCGGTAAGGACTATGAGGTGCCTCAGGAAATGGCACAGGACGTGGAGAAGAAGCTCCCCGGCGCTGCAGTGACTACCTCGAAAGGAACGCCAGGCCTGGACATTAGGGCTGGTATCACGCGTCAATTGCTGTCTCTCGGCGTGAGATCCATCGATGCCGATCCGCGGTGCACATTTGAAGAGAAAGACTTCTTTTCCTATCGCCGGGAAGGGAAGACGGGCCGACAGGCCAGCGTAATCTGGATGCCGTGATGGAACCGCAATTGACTGATAGAGAGCGTGAACTCGCCCGGAGACTTCGCGACGTTCGCTACCGCATTGCCGTTGCGGGAGGCGCTGACCTTCTGCCCGTCACCAAGTTCCATCCAGCTTCCGATCTGGCTTGCCTGCATAGATTGGGCATTGGGGCTGTCGGCGAGAACCGCGAGCAGGAAGCGCGTGATAAGAACGCCGAGCTCAACGGCAGCGTGAACATTCACATGGTCGGGCAAATCCAGACGAAAAAGGCTAACAGTGTGGCTCGGTGGGCAGCTGCTGTTCACACTCTCGACAGTGCAAAGCTCGCCGTGGCGCTGGACCGTGGCGTCCAACTCGCGCAAGAACGCGGTCAGCGCGAGGCGCCCTTGCCTGTCCTCTTACAGCTGAGCGCGGATGGTGATCCTGCGCGGGGCGGGATTACGGCAGACAAGATCGACGAGTTGGCGGACGTGGTCAGCGATGCGGCCGGGCTTGAGCTCCGCGGATTGATGACGGTCCCGCCACTGAATAGTGATTCCGCGGACGTCTTCGCTCGCGGGCGGGCGCTGGTCGAGAAGATTTCTGATCGAACCGTCGGGGTTCCCGTATACTCCGCTGGCATGAGTCACGACCTCGAAACGGCTATTGCTGAAGGGTCTACGCTGGTGCGTGTCGGAACAGCGATCATGGGTGACCGGCCAGTACCCTGAGTCCAGAACCCACACAACGGAAGGATCCTAGAATGTCAGAGGGAATGGGGAATAAGCTGAAGAGCTTCTTCGGCCTCGGTGATGTCGAGAGCTATGAGGATCCGTACTACCGTGACAGCTTCGCCGAAGATCGGGAGCGTCGGGAGCCTCGCTCCTCCCGCGACGTGGAACCACGCGATTCCCGTTTGGACCGTGACTCGCACCTGGATCGCGAAGATCGGTTGGACCGCGCAGACCGGCACGATCGCCTGCACGACCGCGACTACACCCGGTCTGGCTCCCGCCACGATTACCGCTCCAACGGCGTAGCCACCCCAGCTCGCGGTGCTTCCCGCGTTTCCTCTGTCGACCCAGAGCCGATGCCTCGTACGACTGTGGCTCCAGAACCAAAGGTCGTGCGGATGAGTTTGAGCGACTACCGCGATTCTGGGGAGATCGCGCAGGTCATCAAGGAAGGCGACGTAGTTGTCTTCAACCTCGGCGGAATGGAGAAGGGAGCCGCCACGCGCGTGCTCGACTTCGTTGCTGGTTTGAGCAGGGGAGTGGACGCTGACCTGAAGAAGCTCCCGGGCGTTCGTAACTTTGTCCTGATTCCGAGCACGGTGAAGTTGCAGCAGAGTCAGCTGGATCAATTGGTTGAGGATAATTAGTTTACGTGTCTGCAATCGGTGGAATTCTTTTTGTGCTCATTCGGCTTTTTAGCCTCTTTCTTTTGCTGCGCATTGTGATCGAAATGGTGGAGTCCTTTTCGAGAAACTGGCGACCACAGCGCTGGTTCATGATTGTCGCCGAGCCTATTTTCGTGGTCACTGATCCGCCATTGAAGTTCCTGCGTCGCCGGATTCCCCCGTTGCAAATGGGCGGCGTTGGCCTGGACATGTCTGTCCTGGCGCTATTCATCATTTTGATGATCTTGTCGTGGCTGGTGCAGATGTTCCTTCTCTAGCCTGTTTCCAGGCGCTTACTTAGGTGTCAGACTTCAACGCTGGACCTAATAAGCGACAGTGAGACCAGAAGCGGCCCCGTAACTGGGGCCGCTTTTGACGTTACGGGGGTAGCTACTGGGGGTAGATCAAAATTGCTTCATTGGATGGGGATAATGAAAAAGAACGCTTAAATTTTCCTTATTTATCTTGTAACATAAAAGTTGGCCGCTCCGTTTGTCGTGGTTGGGCCATTTTTGAGTTGATCAGGTTACAAGGGGCAATGTTTCCCCAGTGCTGCACGATTCGGAGGATCGAGAAAAGAGCTTGAAAGTGCAGTGTAGTGGGGTTAACCTGAGTTCATCTTCGCGGTATTTGAGTGAGGCCGCGGAGATGTCGTGTGTAGTGAAGAAGACCACCGCTGATGTGGAATGTGGGTCCATATCAGTTGGTGGTTTTCTCTATTTAGCGCGCCATGGGTGGTGAATTTTGGGGGTGGTCTGCAGGGAGTCGGTAGCTTCCCAGGGCGGGCTCGGTGCAGGTTGGGGTAACGCTTAAGTTGAGACTTAATCCGCTGACGCTGATATGATTGTCACAGTTTGGCAGTAAAGTTATCTTTGTCGACAACCTGTAAAGCTCAAGCGAAACCCTCTACGGCAATTTCATGGATGCCATGAGGTCATCCAGAAGGAAAGGGAAGTACTGATGCCGCTGACTCCAGCAGACGTACACAACGTAGCGTTTAGCAAGCCGCCGATCGGAAAGCGTGG
This sequence comes from Corynebacterium falsenii, assembly GCA_001054945.1. Classification (GTDB taxonomy): domain Bacteria; phylum Actinomycetota; class Actinomycetes; order Mycobacteriales; family Mycobacteriaceae; genus Corynebacterium; species Corynebacterium falsenii_A. Next base: position 347,969 of record JVKJ01000001.1, read on the forward strand.
CTACAACGAGGACGAGGTTGATCAGTTCCTCGACTTGGTTGAGGACACCCTGGCTGAGCTGCAGGACGAAAACTCCGACCTGAAGCAGCGCGCAGAGAAGGGAGCGTCCTCTTCTGCAGCCGCTCCCCAGGTTGATGAAGCTGCCATCCGTCGCCAGGTTCGGTCCGAGGTTGAGTCTGAGGTTCGTGCCGAAATGGCTAAGTCTCAGAGCAGCCAGAAGGATTCCTCAGCCCAGGCTGAGGCGAAGCTTCGCGAAGTGGAGAATAAGCTCCGCGACGCCGAGGAGCGTGCCCGGAAGGCCGAAGATCGGGCGAAGCGCGCAGAAAAGGAAGCTGCAGAGGCCCGCGAAAAGTCCAGCCAGTCTTCCGGTTCGAACGTTGCTGCCGCCTCCGGTTTGGCTGGCAAGGCCGACGGTGAGGCTGCCAACGCTGACACCCACATGCAGGCAGCCCGCGTTCTGTCCCTCGCGCAGGAGATGGCAGACCGCCTGACCGGTGATGCGAAGGCAGAGTCCAGCGGAATGCTCTCCGACGCTCGTGCGGAAGCCAAGCGCACGCTGGACAATGCGTCCTCCAACGCCGAAGCCCAGTTGGCTGATGCAAAGAAGCGTTCCGAGTCCCAGTTGGCCGATGCCAAGCAGCGTTCTGAGAAGATGCTCTCTGAGGCCCAGCAGAAGTCCGACGCTCAGTTGGCAGACGCCAAGCAGCGCTCCGAGACGATGATCTCCGATGCCACTGCGCAGTCCGATGCTCAAATCCGCAAGGCCCAGCAGGAGGCAGCCTCTCTGCAACAAGATGCCGAGCGCAAGCACTCGGAAATCATGGCCACCGTCAAGAAGCAGCAGACGACCCTCGAGGCTCGTATCGAGGAGCTGCGCACCTACGAGCGCGAATACCGTACCCGCCTGAAGACATTCCTGGAATCTCAGCTGGAAGAGCTGAACAGCCGTGGCACGGCTGCTCCCAGCGGGTCCCCAGAGGTAGACGGCCGGAAGTAATACAGCGGTCCCGGTCTCGATAGATAGATCACCCCGAAGCCCGGTCACATCACGGAGAGTGACCGGGCTTTGTGGTGTATCGCGGAGATGCAGGAACGAGGGTGTAGACTCGAGCATGAACGCACGCTGCCAGCTGGCACCGGCAGCGGCCACACGATGATCCGGCCATCACCGGGGAGTGCTATCGGAAGAACCGCTCTTATGAGCACAGTAGAACCGATCGGAATCGCACACCGAACACGTGCATGATGAGTGGATGTGCCCTTGTGCCAGCGGGGGTACGCTCCAACAGGGTGGTACCGCGGGATATCTCGCCCCTGTGTCAACGCAATTGTGATGAGCACAGGTTAAAGCGAGGTTTTATTCATGTCCGACCAGCAGCAGGGCACACCAGCCGGAGGCGCATATCCGCTCGCCGACCTTACCGCCGGCAGCACCGCATTTCCTGCCATGGAAGAAGAAGTTCTGGCCTATTGGAAGCGGGACGATACCTTCCAGGAGTCCATCGACCAACGTGACGGTGCTCAGGAATACGTCTTTTATGACGGCCCACCCTTCGCCAACGGGCTACCCCACTACGGCCACCTGCTGACGGGCTACGTTAAGGACATTGTTCCCCGCTACCAGACCATGCGCGGCAAGAAGGTCAATCGAGTCTTCGGGTGGGATTGCCATGGACTCCCGGCAGAGCTAGAAGCTGAAAAGCAGCTTGGCATCAAGGGGCAAGAAGGCGTCGAAGGCATGGGGATGGCCGCCTTCAACGAGTATTGCGCCAAGTCTGTGCTTCGGTACACCGACGAGTGGAAAGACTACGTCACGCGCCAAGCGCGTTGGGTCGACTTCGACCACGGTTACAAGACAATGGATCCCGATTTCATGGAATCCGTTATCTGGGCCTTCAAGGCGCTCTACGACAAGGGGCTCATCTACCAGGGATTCCGCGTGCTTCCATATTCCTGGGCAGAGCACACTCCGCTGTCGAACCAAGAAACGAAGATGGACGATTCCTACCGGATGCGGCAGGATCCCACGCTGACCGTCACATTCCCGATCACCGGGAAGAGGGATCACAGCGCGGCGTCCGAAAGTCTTTTCGGAGCTAAAGCCCTGGCTTGGACGACGACACCGTGGACGCTGCCCAGCCACCTAGCCCTGGCCGTGAACCCAAAGATCACCTATGCCCTGGTGCAGTCCGGTGGGGAACGCTACCTGCTGGCGAAGGATCTCATCGGCTCCTATGCGAAGGAACTGGGTGATGAACACGAGGTGCTGGCGGAGTTCCCAGGCACGGATCTGGTTGGGCTTACTTATGAGCCGCCGTTTTCCTACTTCAAGGATCAGGAGAACGCCTTCCAGATCCTGGCGGCTGACTACGTCACTGTCGACGACGGCACCGGCATCGTTCACCAGGCTCCAGCGTTCGGTGAAGATGACATGACCACCTGCCAGCAGGCGGGTATCGAGCTGGTGATCCCCGTGGATATGGACGGAAAGTTCACCTCCCAGGTGCCGGAATACCAAGGGCAATTGGTCTTCGATGCCAACAAAGACATCATCCGCGACCTGAAGGAAGCGGGGAAGGTGTTCCAGCATCGGACCATCGAACACTCCTACCCGCATTCCTGGCGCTCCGGCGAACCGCTTATCTACATGGCTCTGCCCTCATGGTTCGTGGAAGTCACGGCCTTCCGGGACCGCATGGTGGAACTGAACCAGCAGATTGACTGGGCGCCGGAGCACATCAGGGACGGACAATTCGGGAAGTGGCTGGAAGGCGCGCGGGATTGGAACATCTCCCGCAACCGCTATTGGGGCGCCCCGATCCCGGTGTGGGTCTCTGACAACGACGAATACCCACGGATGGATGTTTACGGGTCCCTGGATGAACTCGAGCGGGACTTCGGTAAGCGTCCAGCGTCCTTGCACCGCCCAGACATCGATGAGCTGGTCCGACCCAACCCAGACGACCCGACGGGGAAATCGATGATGCGGCGAGTGCCGGAGGTGCTGGACTGCTGGTTTGAATCGGGGTCCATGCCCTTCGCCCAGAAGCACTACCCATTCGAGAATCGGGAGTGGTTCGAGGAGCATTCGCCAGCGGACTTCATCGTGGAGTACTCCGGGCAAACGCGCGGGTGGTTCTACACCTTGCATGTGCTTTCGACGGCGCTCTTCGACCGCCCAGCGTTCAAGAAGGTAGTGGCTCACGGGATCGTTCTGGGGGACGATGGCCTGAAGATGTCCAAGTCCAAGGGCAACTACCCCAACGTGAATGAGGTTTTCGAGCGGGACGGCTCCGATGCAATGCGGTGGTTCCTGATGAGCTCGCCGATCCTCCGCGGCGGTAATTTGATCGTGACTGAGCAAGGGATTCGCGAGGGCGTGCGGCAGGCGATGCTCCCCATGTGGAATGCCTATTCGTTCCTGCGCCTTTACGCCTCCAAACAGGCAGCGTGGGACACGGGTTCGTCCAATGTGCTGGACCGCTACATCCTGGCAAAGCTCCACGACACAGTCGAGGCAGTCACCGAGGCGCTCGATGATACGAATGTGGCTACAGCTACGGACGAAGTGCGAACCTTCTGCGACGCACTGACGAACTGGTACGTTCGCCGTTCCCGAGAGCGTTTTTGGGCGGGGGATGAGGAGCACCCCGAAGCTTTCGCCACCCTGTTTACCGTCCTGGAGACCCTTACCCGTGTCACGGCGCCGCTGCTGCCCATGACCTCCGAGGTGATGTGGCGGGGGTTGACCGGCGAGCGGTCTGTGCACCTCACTGACTGGCCATCTGCCGACCAGCTTCCGGCAGATCCCGAACTGGTGGCGGCGATGGACTCCGTTCGAGCCGTCAGCTCGGCTACGTCGTCCTTGCGCAAGGCGCACAAGCTCCGCAACCGTCTGCCGCTGCCGCGTCTCACTGTCGCGGTGCCCAATGCGGGGAGTCTGGAGGAGTTCACGCAGATCATCGCGGACGAGGTCAACGTCAAGGAAGTGACGTTGACCACGGACGTGGACTCGGTGGGCAAGTTCGAGGTCGTGGTGAACGCGCGCGTTGCAGGACCGCGGTTGGGCAAGGACGTTCAGCGGGTGATCAAGGCTGTGAAGTCCGGAAACTATGAGGCCTCCGAGCAGGGAGAGGTCGTTGCTGACGGCATCCAACTGAAGGAAGGCGAGTTCACTCGAAAGCTCGTCGCCGTGGATCCTGACCACACCGCTGAGGTCCCGAGCTTGGGCGGACTGGTGGTTTTGGACACCCACGTCACTCCGGAACTGGAGGCCGAGGGCTGGGCTGCGGATGTCATTCGAGGGCTTCAGGACGCTCGTAAGGCCTCAGGATTCGACGTGTCCGACCGTATTTCCGTTGAGCTATTTGTGCCGGCGCAAAAGGAGGAGTGGGCGAATCGGCACGCGGAGTACATCGCGGGCGAGACACTGGCGACCTCCTTCAACGTCTCTACCAGCGGCGAGGGCGAGCACACCATCGTCGAGGGCGTGACCGCTAACGTCGAGAAGATCTCTTAGGACGCTGGACCGAGGTCACCGGGTGCAGTAATGCCTCGATATCCTGGGAAGCATGACGCGCTGGGTGGCTCACATCGATATGGATGCGTTCTTCGCATCGGTGGAGCAGCTCACGCGGCCTACCCTGCAGGGGCGCCCCGTGCTGGTTGGCGGACTTGGGGGCCGCGGAGTAGTCGCAGGGGCCTCCTATGAATCTCGTGTGTTCGGCGCCCGCAGCGCCATGCCCATGCATCAGGCCATCCGGCTGTGCCGGAACAAAGCGGTGGTGGTGGCTCCGCGGGGAGTTGTCTACAAAGCAGCTTCTGCTCGCATTATGAAGCTCCTCTCCGCTCAGGCCCCACACCTGGAACAATTATCGATCGATGAGGCGTTCCTGGAACTGGGGGAGGAGGATTCCCACAGTAGCCACACCGCCGAACTGTGGGCTCACCGCGTCCAGGACCTCGTAGATTCGGAAGTTGGCCTGCCTTGTTCCATTGGCCTGGCACACACGAAGCTAGACGCTAAGATGGCCAGCGACCTGGGGAAGCCCCATGGAATCTTCGTTGTGCGTGACCGCATTGGCACCTTCGGCCCACGACCGGTGGGGGACCTGTGGGGCATAGGGCCTGTCGCTCAAGGAAAGCTGCGTGAGGTGGGAGTCACGACAATCGCGGACTTCCTCGCCATGGATCCCACGGACGTCCGCGCCGCACTTGGTTCCGTGGGGGTGGATGTGCAACGAATGGCTGGTGGTGATGACCCGCGGCCGGTCGCTCCGCGCGAAGCCAACAAACAGATCTCCGCGGAACGGACGTTGGAGGTGGATGTGACCACGACACCCGCGATGCTTCCCCACCTCGTTACCGCAGCCCGGCACGCCCACCAACGCCTTCTCAAGGACGGGCGCGCGGCCCGCACGGTGACGGTGAAGACCCGAACCTCAGATTTCCTCGTCCATACGCGTTCTGCCACGCTGTCCGCGCCGACCGACGATTTCTCCACGTTGCTTGGCGCGGCTCGCTCGGTCGCACCACAGCCGGAGGCGATCGGTGCCTTTCGTCTGGTAGGGGTGGGCTTCTCGGGGCTGGTTTCTGACCGCCAAGAGGTCCTATTCCCCGAGCTCTCCGCGCCCGCAATCACGCATTTGGGTCACGGTTCCACGCAAGACGACGACCCCGTGCCGACGTCACCGATGTGGCACGCGACCATGGATGTTTATCATCCCGAGCATGGCCATGGGTGGGTCCAAGGCGTGGGCCACGGCATCATTACGGTGCGCTTTGAGACGAGGGCGACAGGGCCAGGACGCACAAGGACCTTTCCCATTGACGATCCGGGCCTTCGTCCAGCAGATCCACTGGGCAGTTTGGCGTGGGACCTAGAATCTGAAAACTAGGTCGCCCGGCATTTAGTCCTCGCCTGCCTCACGTGAGCGACGTGCAGCCAGTTCGCACAATAGTTGCATTCGAGCTTGCGACGGCCGTAACTCGCCACCGGATCGCGCCCCGATAGATGCTAGCTCTGCTCCGCCGCCGCTGCCGCCGTACGTGAAGCTCACGCCTCCGAAGGGGACTCGGCTACAGACAACCCATGGAACATCCAAGGAGCGTAGCGATGCTTCCATGGCCGCTGGGACGTTACCGGAACCGAGAGCTTCGATGACATAGCCATCAGCGCCACGTTTGATGAGTGACGCGTCCGCTCCCGCGTAGGCCGGCACGATGTCGACGGTGAGGCCATCGAGCTGGGGGATGGCGTCTCCCCACGAGTGCGCGGGTGGCCTGACCTCCGAGGCGGGAGTGCTGAGTGAGCTGGCAAACGCGGCGTCCTGGGACGTATGGACCTTGGTGGCACCGTAGGCGGGGATGATCTCATCGTTGAAGGCAATGCAGGGGAGTGGCTCGTTGCAGCGGGCGGCGAAAGCGAGATTGTCAGGGCCATCGGGGTGGGGGTCGTCCGCTGGGCGCTGGGCGCCCGTAAAGGTGACGCATACGTCGGGAGGGAGCAACCTGTCCGCGGCCATCGCGGTCTCCTCCATCGTGTCTGTGCCGTGGAGGACCACCACGCGGTCGGCTCCTTCTTGGTGGGCGTGCATGATGGCGGCAAGAATGCAGTCGATGTGATGCAGGGTGATCGAGGAGGACTCGAGCTGCAGGATGTCTCTGGCTGTGATGTTGGTGAGACCGGCTTGGTCCACGAGGTCTTGAGTCGACAAGGTGGGGATCAGGTCGCCGCGGGAATCGTGGGTGCAGGAAATGGTGCCGCCCGTTCCGAGGACGAAAATGCGTGGATTCATAGCCCACAGGATAATTGGCTGGTTTCACCGCTTGAGAGAACCGCCGAGGTAGACCAAGGTTGCTAGTCACAACTGTCACATGTGTACCATCAGGGTGTTCACGCTCATCGATTGAAGGAGTGCTCACGTGAAAACTGTGAAGGCAGCAGCTGTGCTGGCAGCTGCATCCCTGACGCTGGCCGCCTGCAGTGATGATTCTGGAAAGGGCGGCGACAGCACCGCCACGGAAACGAAGACCTCCACGGCGACCTCGTCCAGCGAGGCTCCGGAAGCGCAGCAGCCCACCGCACAGGAACTGACGGATACGCTGAACCGCGCAGTGGATCCGAACGTGCCGACCGACCAAAAGCTGGACACCGTGGTGGGTGGCCAGGAAGCGCCGCAGCTGTTCGATGCGCTCACCCAAGCGTCGCAGAGCTCTGGTTCCCAGCTGCAGGTGGAAGACCCGGTTCTGCCGGGCGCCATGCCGGAGACGGTGAACGCTACGGTTCGTCTGACCCTGCCCGAGCAGGAGCCACAAGTGATTTCCGGTGTGGAATTCGCCAACCAGGACGGGAAGTGGAAGCTGGATCAGCGGTGGGCCTGCACCCTCGTTGAGAACGTCGTGCCAGATCAAGTACCGCCAATGTGCGCTCAGTACCAGGGTGGGGGTCAGCCACAGCCAGGCCAGCCACAGCCAGGCCAGCCTGAGCAGAATGGCCAACCCGAACAGCCGGCACAGCCGGCTCCCGAGGGGGCGGGCGCACCTGCTCCAGCCCCAGCTCCGCAACAGTAAGGAGAGGGAAGCAACCTCACCTCCGCCGCGGTAGGTCGTTTCTACCGCGGTATATTGCCGCTACCGCGGCAGGTCACCCGCTCTTACTAGGCCCGTTCGCTCTTACTAGGCCCGTTCGGGCTTCCATTCCGCTTTGGACTTTGTCGTCTGGACGACGTGAGTGGGGGACTCGGACTTGCCATAAGTAATGGCAGTGGAAGTCTCAATGAAACCCTGCGCCGGCAAGGTCTTTGTCAGGTCGACCGCGAGGCTGCCCTGTGACGAGCTCTGGACGTCCTGAACCTCCAGGTCAGTGCCAGCCATCGTCTTCGTCGCGGGCCGGCGTTTGACCGTGACGTCCAACTTCACCGTCTTTCCCTTGTGCTCGACGAGCTTGTAGGTGATGTCCTGCAACAAACTCACTGTATCGTCGATGCGATTCGACACAGTCCAGCTGGCGCCAGGGCCCACGGGGTCCTGGGGGAACACCAAGGGGAAGTCATTCATCTGCCCCAGAGCCTCTTCCACACTCGCTCGCGCCCCGTTGTCCGCTGATTCGGGTGCCGAGTACTCCCGCTTGGTCACGCGGCCGTCGAGTGCCTGCTCGGTGGACATTTTGAAGCCCTCCGCCGTGGCGATCGACTTGTTCATGTCCTCATTGTTGCCCGAGGGCTTGCCCACGACAATGTCTGAGATGCGGCTCTTTCCATCCGTGGTCGAGCTCGCCTGCAGGGGAAGATTCATGGTGACTGCCTGATAGGGCAGGTCATTGTCGCTGGCGGGCTTGCCTTCGCTGGGCGCGCCGCCCTCAGTGCGTTGCTCCAGCCCCTTCGTCGCGGAGAAATTCACGTTCTGCTGCTCAGCATCAGAAAACAGGACCAGTGGCTCTCGGGGGCCATCGCCCGGGGAGTTGACCTTGACATTGACGCTCTCCACCGGAGCGGACACTGGCTTCGGGGCCTTTTCCTGATCGGTGCACGACACGACAGAGCCCGCCGCCGCTGCAATTACAAGGGCAGCCATGACCCGCTGAGGAATTCGCATCGATGTAAAACCCACAGTGCGAAACCCTATCAGGCGTGCTGTTCGCGTTTCCGTGAGACCAATGTGGTTACACTCTTTAGTCGTGCATAACCGTCGACTAACGCTTTCGAGCCTCGGTGTCCTCGCCGCTGTCGTGTTGTGCGATCAGCTGAGCAAATGGGCAGTGGTGAACTCCCTGGAGCCCCATACGCCGTACCCCGTCGTAGGGGAGTGGTTCCGCTTGTTCGTGGTGCGCAACCCGGGAGCGGCTTTTTCTTTGGGGGCAGACGCCACCATCATCTTTTCGGTTTTCCAGGCGATTGCCGTGGTCATGTGCGTCATCCTTGCTTTCCGAGCTCGGACGTGGCGGGGAGTGTGGCCAATCGGATTCATTGGCGGGGGAGCGGCAGGCAACCTCATCGACCGGATCTTCCGCGATCCAGGTGGATTTCACGGTCACGTGGTGGACTTTTTGAGCTTCTGGAGCTTCGCGATTTTCAATTGCGCCGATGCAGCTATCACAGTTGGGGTGGTGCTTTACCTATTCAACACCCTTATCCTTGAGCCGCGGAGGGAGGTGAGCGCATGAGCCGGGAACACCGGATGATGCCGGTCCCCGATGGGCTGGCGGGCATGAGGGTCGATGCAGGTCTGTCGAAGCTTCTGGGGCTGTCCCGAACGGCCGTGGCCGAGCTGGCGGAGGCCGGAGACGTCCAGCAGGACATGCGGACCGTGGGGAAATCCGATCGCCTGGTTGATGGAGGGTGGTTGGATATCACCCTGCCAGAGCCCCCGCGCGACCTGGCAAATGAGCCTGCCGAGCTCGTCGATGGCATGGAGATCCTCTATTCGGACAATGACGTTGTCGTGGTTGATAAGCCAGTGGGAGTTGCCGCTCATCCCACCATCGGCTGGGAGGGCCCCACAGTGACGTCGGGTCTGGCTGCCGCCGGCTTCCGGATCTCTACCTCCGGGCCGCCCGAGCGAAAAGGAATTGTCCAGCGATTGGACGTCGGAACGTCGGGCGTCATGATCGTCGCCGCCAGCGAGCGGGCATATACGGTGCTAAAGCGGGCTTTCCGCGATCGGGACGTCAAAAAGACCTATCACGCCCTGGTCCAGGGACACCCGGATCCGACCTCGGGAACGATCGACGCCCCCATCGGCCGGCACCCAGCTGCCGGGTGGCGCTTTGCCGTCAGGGATGACGGTAAGAGGGCAGTGACGAGTTACGAAACCCTGGAAGCCCATCGGCAGGCCACGTTGCTGAAAGTGCACCTGGAAACCGGTCGAACCCACCAAATCCGCGTTCATTTCAGCAGCTTGCACCACCCTCTGGTGGGCGATCCAATGTACGGATCGGATCCGAATCTCAGCGAAAAGCTGGGGCTCATCCGGCAATGGCTGCACGCAGTCAGCCTGGAATTCCCCCATCCCGACGGGCGACGGATGGAGGTCCAGTCGCCCTATCCAGAAGACCTGGACATTGCCTTGAATCGATTGCGGGAGGCCAACAGTGCCCGCTAGCTATCGCCAGCGGGCGGCGAAATCCATTGCGCCCGACAAAAAACGGCGCCGCGAACTGGAATGGCAGGACACGCGTAAGCCGGCGTGGATGGCCTGGCTGTCACTGGTGTGCGTATTCGTACTGTTCCTGGCAGCGCTCGCATTCTCCCGGACAGACATCACCAGCAAGCCGCAGGCCATCAACGGCGACCAGCTCGGTGCGTTTGGGCGAAGTGAGACCGACTACCGTACCGACAGCGATCGCGCCCTCGATGCCGCCAGTGGCGACCAGCCACGTTGGGCGTTGATTACCCCGCAGAATTCGTGGACGCCCCGAGCTGCAGCACAGCTGTTCGACGGCAAAGACGTGCGGTTGTCGACCGTGTATTTTGGCCCCTCGGTGCAGTTGCCGTTGCCAGAACCAGTGGCGGGGAAGAACCGCGAGGATGTGCTCGACCAAGCCGCAGCCACCATTGCTCGCAGCGCAGATATTTCCCCGGATGATCCCGCGCTCACAATTAACGGCCTACTCGTCCGTGCGACTCCCCACACTCTTCGGCAGGTTCGGGAGGACAAGTCCGTACTGGCCGTGGAACCCACAGACCCTGGGGCGGTCTACGGGCGCATCGGCATCCAGCCCAAGGTGAGTATGGGTTAAACGAAGTTCTTGTTTTCCCCTCGATACGTCTTCCACTCATCCACGATCTCCCCCCTGCTGACGACCAGCACGCGGTCGAAGAACTCCGTGCCCTCGCCCGCTTTCGCGTGTCGCATCCATACGTGATCGCCCAGCCGCAGGTTCCGCGCGGCATCTCCGCGCAATGGGGTCTGGACCTCTCCCGGGCCTTCCATGGGCGCCATCTTCAGCCCCGCCGGGTAGTCCACGACCGGGAGGCGGTCCTTCGCCGCTGGACCGGACGCCACCCGCCCACCCCCGGCCACCGTGACGGTGCGTGCCGAAGGGCGCCGAACCACGGGAACAACGAACCACTCAGCTGGGGTGGGGGTGAATGTGGAGTAATGATCGAACAGCCCGGGGCCGATGATGCCGGACCCGGCCCCAATCTCCGTGATGGCGCCTTCCGAGCCCGTGCTCTCGATGGAACCAGTTCCACCTCCATTGACGAATTCCAGCCGGGGCTGGCCAGACCGACGGAGCTCCGCGCGCACGGCGTTCACGATCTCTTCTCGCCGGGTTCGCAGCTCCCTCCGGGACAGGGCCTTCATTGCTGCGACCGCAGGGGAGGTATCGGTTGTTCCCGCGATCTGACCTTCGTAAGCCATCAGGCCGACTAGCGTGAAGCCCCGACGGGACTGCAGCGCGCGGACGATGTCGCGAACGTGGTTCACTGTTCGTAGAGGGGAGCGTAGCGCCCCGATGTGAAGCGGCCCGATCTCGAGGCTGGCGTCCACATCTATACACACCCGGACCTCCCCGCGCTCGGTAGGGGGAACAACGGTGTCGATGAAGTCGAGGTGCTCGATCGAATCGATCATGAGGGTGATGCGCGAACGAAGAGTGGCGTCGTGCATCACTCGATGCAAGGACTCGCGGTTGGCGCTGGGGTAGGCGACGAGGACATCGTCGGTAACGCCCTGTTCGACGAGCCAGATGGCCTCGTCAAGGCTGAAGGACAGCACACCCCGGTAACCGGGCAGGGAGAGCACCTTTTCAAGCAGCGGTCGAATGCGGAGGGACTTGCTGGCCACGCGGATCGGGGTGCCGTTGGCGCGGCGAGTCATGTCGGCGGCATTGGACAGCGCCGCGTCGAGATCGAGCACAGCGAAAGGTGCATCCAGGTGGGCGACGGCTGAACGAATTTGTGGTCTCACAGGGAATGAGCCTAACGATTTATCTGGCTGTTGGGGTTGGAATCGGAGCGGCTAATATGTCCAACCATGAGCGGTTCTTCTTTTGTCCACCTGCACAACCACACCGAGTACTCCATGTTGGACGGTATGGCCAAGGTGGACCTGCTTGCAGAGGAGGTCGTGCGGCAGGGGATGCCTGCGGTGGGGATGACCGACCACGGCAACATGTTCGGCGCGGATGCTTTCTATCGAGCAATGACCGCGGCGGGGGTCAAGCCGATCATCGGGATCGAGGCCTATATGGCCCCCGATTCTCGCTTCAATCAGGACCGTGTGCGGTGGGGTAAGCCAGAGCAGAAGCGGGATGATGTTTCGGCTTCCGGCGCATACTTACACCAGACAATGATGGCGGAGAACGCAACTGGGCTGCGGAACCTGTTCTATCTTTCCTCGATGGCGAGCTACGAGGGCCAGCTCGGAAAATGGCCGCGCATGGATGCGGAGCTCATTGCCGAGCACGCGGAGGGCATCATTGCGACGACCGGGTGCCCGTCGGGTGATGTGCAGACCCGACTGCGCTTGGGGCAGTTCGACAAAGCTCTGGAAGCGGCTGCCATGTGGCAGGACATTTATGGCAAGGACAACTTCTTCCTGGAGCTGATGGACCACGGGTTGGACATCGAGAAGCGCGTGCGCGATGACCTGTTGGAGATCGGTCGGAAGCTTGAGCTGCCGCCGCTGGTCACGAACGATTGCCACTATGTCCTGCAATCACAGAGCAACGCGCACGAGGTGATGTTGTGCGTGCAGACGGGCTCGACCTTAAGCGAGCCGACCTTGGACGAGGGCGGTAAGCGCTTCGCCTTTTCTGGTGACTCCTACTATGTTCGATCCGCTGAGGACGTGCGGGCGCAGTGGGACCACGTGGTTCCCGATGGGTGCGACAACACCCTGTGGATTGCCGAGCGAGTACAGGACTATGGCGAAGTGTGGGAAGAACACCCACATGACCGCATGCCGATCGCCGATGTTCCTGAGGGGCACACTCCAACGACCTGGCTGACCTCTGAGGTCATGAAGGGGCTGCGGGAGCGATTCAATGGCGGGGAGATTCCGCGGGAATACGTCGAGCGAGCGGAATACGAGATCAGCGTGATCGATATGAAGGGGTATCCCTCCTACTTTCTGATCGTCGCGGAGCTGATCAAATATGCGCGTTCTGTGGGGATTCGCGTAGGCCCTGGCCGTGGTTCGGCCGCAGGCGCTCTGGTCGCTTACGCCCTGACGATCACCAATATCGACCCCATGGAGCATGGGCTGCTTTTCGAGCGCTTCCTCAACCCCGAGCGCCCCTCCGCACCGGATATCGATATCGACTTTGACGATCGTCGCCGTGGCGAGATGATTCGTTATGCCTCCGACCGCTGGGGTGAGGACAAGATCGCCCAGGTGATCACCTTCGGAACGGTGAAGACAAAGCAGGCCATCAAGGACTCTGCGCGCGCCCACTTTGGCCAGGCGGGCTTCCAAATGGCAGACCGGATCACAAAGACCCTGCCGCCGGCCATCATGGCCAAGGATATCCCGCTGCACGGCATCACGAATCCGGAGCACGAGCGTTACGCAGAGGCCTCCGAGGTCCGCCAGCTGATTGAGACAGATCCGGAGGTCAAACGGATCTATGACGATGCCCTCGGACTGGAGGGCGTGGTGCGGCAGGCAGGTGTCCACGCCTGTGCTGTCATTATGTCCAGCGTGCCGCTGTTGGACTGCATCCCGATGTGGAAGCGAAAGCAGGATGGCGCGCTGATCACCGGCTGGCCCTATCCCGCCTGTGAGGCCATCGGCCTGCTGAAAATGGACTTCCTGGGGCTGAGAAACCTCACCGTGATCGGCGATGCCATCGAAAACATCAAGGCCAATAGGAACTTCGACTTGGACCTTGAGGGACTGGCCATCGAGGACGCCCCAACATACGAACTCCTGGCCCGGGGCGAGACCCTCGGGGTGTTCCAGCTGGACTCGTCCGGCATGCAGGAACTGCTGAAACGAATGGCGCCCACGGGCTTCAGCGACATCGTCGCCGCCCTCGCCCTGTATCGCCCGGGACCAATGGGCGTGAAGGCTCACTGGGAATACGCCGACCGCAAGAACGGGCGTAAACCGATCACTCCGATTCATCCGGAGCTGGAGGAACCCCTCCACGACATCCTGGAGGAGACGTATGGCCTGATTGTGTACCAGGAGCAGATCATGAAGATCTCGCAGAAGGTCGCGAACTACTCCGCAGGTCAGGCAGACGGCTTCCGCAAAGCCATGGGTAAGAAGAAGCCCGAGGTACTGGAGAAGGAATTCGTCAACTTCGAAAGCGGAATGAAGGAAAATGGCTACTCGGACGATGCCATTAAGACCCTGTGGGACACGATCCTTCCGTTCGCTGGTTATGCCTTCAACAAATCGCACGCCGCCGGCTACGGCCTTGTCTCCTTCTGGACTGCCTACCTGAAGGCCAACTACGCCCCGGAGTACATGGCAGCTCTTCTGACATCCGTCTCCGACAAGAAGGACAAGTCTGCGATCTATCTCGCCGATTGCCGGCACCTGGGAATTAACGTCTTGTCACCGGACGTCAATGAATCGAGCTTCACTTTCCAATCGGTGGGTGAGGACATTCGCTTTGGCCTCGGCGCGGTGAGAAACGTCGGTGAAGATGTCGTTGAATCGATCATCCAATCCCGCAACGATAAGGGCCAGTTCTCGGACTTTTCCGACTACTTGGATAAGATCGAAGCTCTCGCCGCCTCCAAGCGCGTTACCGAGTCCCTCATCAAGGCCGGTGCCTTCGACTCACTTGGTCATCCCCGTAAGGGGCTAGTAATGGTCCACGAAGACGCGGTGGACGCCGTAATCTCGACGAAGAAGGCGGCGGCGAAGGGCCAATTCGACCTCTTCGCGGGGCTTGAGGAGGATGTCGATGCCGGCGACGTGTTCCGGGTCGAGGTTCCCGATCAAAACTGGGAGAAGAAACACCAGCTCGCCCTCGAGCGCGACATGTTGGGCCTCTATGTTTCGGGGCACCCGTTGGATGGGTTTGAAGACGCCCTCGATTCTCAGATTGATACGCCACTTCCCAGCATCCTGTCCGGAGAGCTGCCCAATAACAAGGAAGTCAAAATCGGCGGGATCATCTCCAGCGTGGAACGCCGGGTGGACCGCAATGGCAATCCGTGGGTCATCACCACGGTCGAAGACCAGCATGGAGCACAGGTGGAGTTGGTCATCTGGGCGAACACTTACCAGATGGTCGCGCCGCAAGTTGTGGAGGACAACATCATCCTGGCCAAGGCCAAGGTCCGCTACCGCGATGACCGCATGAGCGTTGTCTGCGATGACCTCAAGTCCGCGGAATTGTCCATCGGGGCGGGCAAGGGGATCCCGCTGCGCTTACGCATCCGGGTCGATCAGACCTCGCCAGACAACATGCTCCAGTTGCGCCATGTCTTGGAGGAAAACCAGGGGGAGTCGGACGTGTACCTCACCGTGGTCGATGGCGAGCAGGAGGACGTGTACCTGCTGAGCTCGGATTTGCGCGCCAATGTCTCCCCGTCACTCATGGGAGACCTCAAGGCTTCCACATGGGAAGGGATCCTGGGGTAGGGCACGCATTGGGACACAGTCCCACAGCCGAGGACCGTTATCGTTTCACCGCCTCGCGGCGGACCTCCCAGGCGTCCAGGCCCCGGGTCGGCTCGTCCGACAGGTTGGCGGTGATAGTCACGGTCGATACGGGGGTGGCGTACACAAGCTCGATCCATCGACCCTCGTAGCGCACCGTGGGCAGGCTCGCTTCCGCCATCCGGTGCTGCGTGCGGAAGGCGATCAAATTCCGGTAGCCCTCCACAATGCGCCGGTGCGGCTCCCGGTCCAATTCACTCCAGTCCAGGCGTGAAGCTTCGAACGTGCCCTCATCCGCGGGGTCGAGTACGTCTTCAGGGTTAAAGGTGCTGAATTCTTTCAGTCGGCCCTCGCGAGTCGCTTGGTTCAATTCTTCCGAGCTGTGATTGACAAAGAATGCGAATGGGGTCGATGCGCCCCATTCCTCACCCATGAAGAGCATTGGGGTGAAAGGACTCAGCAGCACCAAAGCTGCCTTTGCCAGCTGTTGCTCGGGGGAGAGGTACATACTCGGGCGGTCGCCCGCGGCGCGGTTGCCCGTCTGGTCGTGATTCGTCGTATAGGCCATGAAGCGCCATGGTTCGGGATCGACCAGCGGGCGACCATGCGTGCGCCCTCGAAACGTTGAGTATCGGCCGGCGTGCCAGTAGACCTGTTGCATCACCGTGGCCAGCACTTCCATCGACCCGAAGTCGCAGTAATAACCCTGTGTCTCGCCACTGACGGCGGCGTGAATGGCATGGTGGACGTCGTCGTTCCACTGGGCGAGGCGGTAATCCTGAGTGATTCGCGTGTCGTTCTGGTCCGATTCAGCGATGAGGTAGCTCGGGGAGGCCACGTCACGCATTTGCTCGAGGATGGACACCGCGCCCCGGTCATCCAGCGCGTGCACCGCGTCCAGCCGCAGGCCATCAACCCCGAACTCCTTGGTCCACAGCCTCACCGCATCCAGAATGTACCGCCGTACCTGGTCAGACCCGGGACCCATCAAGTTCACCACGTTGCCCCATCCCGTTTCACCGACAGTGGTGTAAGGCCCGAAGAAGTCTGTGTAGTTGCCGTCCGGACCGAAGTGGTTGAACACCACGTCGAGGATCACGGCGATGCCCTGGGCATGGGCCGCGTCCACGAATCGCAGTAGTGCATCGGGGCCACCATAGGCCTCGTCTACCGCGTGCCACTGCACGCCGTCATAGCCCCAGTTTCTCCCGCCGACCGGCTGCAACGGCATCAGCTCCACTGCCGTGACACCCAGGTCTGCCAGGTAATCCAACTTTTCTATCGCCGCGTCGAGAGTGCCCGATGGGGTGAAAGTGCCCACGTGAAGCTCGTACAGCACCTCGCCCTGCAAGGGACGGTACAGCGGTTCCCGCGGGCGATCCGCACGCCATACTTGGCTCTTGCCATGGATCCCATCGGGTTGGCGTCTGGAATAAGGATCCGGGAGGTTCGGCCCCCCGTCGACCCGAAACGCATACCGATCCCCCTCTCGCATCGGGCGCTGGGAGTGGAAGAATTCGCCGACCTTAACCATGGCTTCGACCAGGGGGTCACGCATCTGCTCGCGCGAAGACTCGCCTGGAGCCTCCTCCGCAACGTCGGCCCGGGCCCCCTCGCCGTCATTCCGAGCCCCGGGGCCTTCCTCAATGACTAGGTCGACCCGCTGGGCTTTCGGCGCCCACACGCTGTAAGTGTCCATGGAGGCAACCTTAAAATGGTCCCATGCCCCCTTCAACATATATTCGCCCGACGGACGGCGAATGGTCCGCAGAGATCGAGGTGAAGCGGTCCACCTTTATCGGTATCGCCCGGCAGACCCCCACAGAGGAGTCGGCCCGTGCCTTCATCAATGACGTGCGCTCCCGCTATCCCGATGCCCGTCATCACT
This sequence comes from Corynebacterium falsenii, assembly GCA_001054945.1. Lineage (GTDB taxonomy): Bacteria > Actinomycetota > Actinomycetes > Mycobacteriales > Mycobacteriaceae > Corynebacterium > Corynebacterium falsenii_A. The sequence continues at coordinate 365,424 of JVKJ01000001.1, forward strand.
GCAGTGCCTACATTGTCCACCAGGAAGCGGCGAACCCCATCGAGCGTTCGTCGGACGATGGTGAGCCCTCGGGTACCGCGGGGCAGCCGATGTTGGAGGTGGTGCGCGGCATCATGGACATCACCGTGGTCGTCGTTCGCTACTTCGGTGGAGTCCTGTTGGGGACCGGTGGGTTGGTGCGTGCGTATCAGGACGCCACCAGGTCCGTGCTCGATGAGGTCGACTTAGTTCGACGCCAACCCGCTGAACTTTTCCAGATCACCGTGGAACATGCCGATGCCGGCAGGGTGGAATCTGACATCCGGAACGCCGGTTTCCAAGTTATGCAGGTGGAATACGGTGCGGAGGCAGAGATCACCGTGGCGGGGGATATTCGGGAACTGATTGCGCGGATTACGAGCGGCCAGGTGGAGGCCCACGAGGCGGGGCATACGTGGGTGGACCAACCGGTGAATTGACCGGCCGTTAAACTAGCGCTCATGACGATGCAGAATCGCCCGATGGGCACAGTTGAAGACCGCAAAGCTGCCATGAGGAAGCATGCCAACATCGCTCGGACGTCACTGGGGGTTGCAGCGGTGAGCGCCATTGTGGGGGTGGTGTTGATTCATACGATGCTGTTGTACTTCTGGGTGCCCTTGATCGCGCTGGGCGTGGGTGGGTACAACGCCTATAAGGCACGGCAGATCGTGAATCACAAGGACAACTGGTAGGCCCACGATGGTCAGGATCGATGCATGGGTGTGGTCGGTGCGCCTGTGTAAGACCCGCTCTCAAGCCGCTCAGCTGTGCCGGGCCGGTCACGTGAAGATCAACGGGGAGAGCGTGAAACCCGCGCAGGCCGTGACGGTAGGGGACAACGTGCGGGTATGGGTGAATCATCGAGAGCGAGTCGTCGAGGTCACGCAGCTGTTATCCAAGCGTGTGGGGGCGGACGTGGCGCGATCCGCTTATATCGATCACTCGCCCGCGCCGCGGGTGGTGCCCACGATGCCGCGGCGGGATCGGGGAGCGGGCCGGCCCACGAAGAAAGAGCGCCGGCAGCTGGACCGTCTAAAGGGTTTTCTGCCCTAACTTCTGCCACCGGTTGCCCAGGCGGCCGGGCCGGGATGTGATGTTGTCACCAATGTGCACAGTTCGACGGATGTGGTCCCGGCCGTATTTGTACAACAGCATGTCATCCACCAGCCGGACCTGCCCGGGCCGATACGGGTAATCCATGGCCTGGGTGAGGGCGCGGATGTTTTCTTGGGACATCAGATCGCGCAGTTCAGCGGGGGTCGTGACGCCATGAGCTGCGAGCATGTCGAGCGCCCAAGCGTAATAGTCCACCTTTGAAGTGGGGTAGTCCGGACCGAGGATGGCGCTGAGCTCGGCGGGAAGACCCGCGGAGGTGAGCTCGTCAGCGGGGGAATCTTCGGTCTCCGAATTGATGATCTGAGTGATCTTGTCGAATTGTTGGTCGGCGAGCTCGATCAGACCTGCAGCGAGAGTGAAGGAGCGGTGAACTTCTGGGTTGAGTTCACGGGTGGAGTTCTTGTAGCGAATATCGTGCTCGAACTCGGCCCACGCGTGCTGCAGGACGGTGCGTAGCTGGATCTCCATGTGCATGCCGCCGAGCTGCTCGGCTCGGACGATGACGTGCTTTGAGGCGTAACCGAAGTGCCCGGCGCGGGCGGTCTCTGCCGCCTTGTCGATGATGGTGTCGATGTCGAACAGGTCCCGGATGACATCCAGAAGCTGGGGAATCTCGGAGGAATGGTAGGTGATGATCCGCACCCCGATGATGTCATACGCACTGTCGAAGTCGACGTAATCCGGGTAGTTAGGGTTGCGAACCTTGGCCAGGAAGCTCGCCCGATCTTTGATTCGCACCGCCACTTGGTCGTAGGCGATTCCGGCGTCCTCCAACGCATCGATGACTACCTCGTGAACCCTCCTCCCTACCTCAGGGTTGGAGCTAATCCAGTGGTCGTAGTCACCGATGTTCGTGGCCATAATCCATCTCTGTCAGTAGTGCCTGATCTCGCTCACGGAAAATCTCGCTCAGCTCCGTCTCTCCGGAAAAAGTGCGGTCGCTGAGCTGATCTGTCCAAGTTCCGGGAAGGTCGATAGTACCGCTCCACCCACCGGAGGCGTGCAAGGTGGCGGGGAATCTCGTGACCAGCGTAATAGTGTGGCCCCTCCGGAATCCCAGCAAGTGAGGGCTGGGGTGGAGGATGGGCTGATAAGGCCCCTGCGCAAGGGAGCGCGAGTGAAGGGCCGTGGCGACGATGCGCAATTTGTCGTCACTTCCATCGCGCAGCGCCTGCCCGTTGTGTGCGTAGTTCACCGGCCGGCGATTGTCAGGGTCGACCAGGTCGTCGCGCCACCTTTCAGTGCCTTGATAGACATCAGGCGACCCCGGTGCCATGAGCTGCAACAGCTTGCGGCTGTGGCTCACGCTGCGGCCGGGAATGTCGAGGGCGTGCGCGATGGCGTCCACCTCCGGATTTTCGAGCACCCTGTCGATCCACTCGTGAATGGAGTTTTCGAAGTCCACATTCGGGTCAGTCCATGTGGTCTTCAGCTTGGCTTCACGTAGTGCCTTGGTCGCGTAGCCTTTCAGGCGCTCGGCCGATGCTCCCCACGCTCCCAAAAGGTTCTGAAGCAGGAAGTGACACGATTCGTCCACGTAGTCTGCGTGCTCACACGCGCGCGCAAACGCCTCGGGCATCTCGGACAGGGTGATGATGCGAGCGCGGACGTCTTCACCTCGCTTCGTGTCGTGGGTGGACAAGGCGGTCATGGCGGTGGGCCAGGTACGCTCGCGGGTGGATTGGCGTAGGTGAAATTCCGCGGGTTCCATGCCCCAACGCGCCGGATCGCCGCCGACCTCCTGCAAGCTGACTAATCGGCTGGCGCGGTAGAAGACTGTATCCTCCACTGATTTCGCCATGACTGCACCGCACACCTGGGCAAAGCGTGCGCGCACCTCGGGCGACGTACTCAAGGAGGCGGCGAGCTCCGGACCTGCCAGGCGGGGTAACACATTGCGTACGGGCGCGTAGTCCGCGCGGTAGACGTTAAGTGCAGCGATCGTCGAGCGGACGGAGCCAGCCTGCTCCTCCAATCGCCGTACTTCGGGGGCAAGCTCGGTGTCCATGATCTCGTGCTTGGCTTCACGCTCGGCATTCTCCACGGCCACTCCGTCCCACCTGTTGCCAGTCCAGCGCTCAGCAAGGAGGGATAGGGGCTCGGCACCATCCGGGTGCACGAAGACCGCATCGAATTCGTGAAGAGCATCATAGCCCGTGGTGCCCTGAATGGGTAGCGTCTCATCCAGAGGTTCCTCGGGACCGAGGATCTTTTCAATGAAGATGGGCATGTCGCCCACGAGCTCTCGGAGCTGCTGAAAGTAGCCCTGGGGATCGCAGAGCCCGTCGGGGTGATCAACCCGAACTGCGTCAATCAGCTCGTCTTTCACCAACTGGCTGAGGAGCCGGTGGGAATGTTCGAAAACCTCCGGGTCCTCCTGCCGGATTCCCGCCAGCTCGTTCACGCTGAAGAATCGACGGTAACCAGGGCCCTCCCGCCAGGGGCGAAGCTCATAGTTCTGCCGGCGGTAGACGTCTAGCGGGCTACCGCCCCCTGTGCCGGGAGCGATGGGGTAGCGGTTCCCGAACAAGATTAGGGCTCGCGCGTCCTCTCCATCAGAATCGACGCGATCTCCGCCGTCGAAGGCTATGTTTTCGACGTCCTCTGCGGAGCCCAGCACCGGCAGTCGCACCGAATCGGAGGACCAGTCAATGTCGAAATAGTGCGCGAATCGGGATTCGCGTCCATGCGTGAGCACGTCCCACCACCACGGATTCAGCTCCGGTTGGCCGACACCCAGGTGGTTGGGAACGATGTCCAGCACGATCCCCAGGCCTCTTTCATGGCAAGCTTCCGACAGCTTCCGGAACCCCTCGAACCCGCCCAGTTCAGTATTGATTTTCGTCGGATCGGTTACGTCGTAGCCGTGACTTGATTCCGGCGCGGCCTGAAAAATTGGGGAGCAGTACAGGTGGGTGATTCCCAACTCCTCCAGGTACGGAAGGATGTCCTGTGCGTCCTCGAATGTGAACTTTTCCCCTGATTTCGGTCCCCGGAGCTGGATCCGATACGTCGCTACCATGACCCCAGGTTAAGGTGACGCTGGGTCAATCTCCACGCAAAAGCCCGTTGCCAGGTCAAAGGGGCCGATCATTCCCTGCCGCACCTGCGCTTCCTCGCGCGGGCTGGCCCACAATTCGCCGCCACGGGGGTTCACGTAGTATGCCGCCGAGCCCCCGAAGTAGTGTTCAGCGGTCCGGCGCAGGTAGCGCGCGAGCAGTGGGTGGGTCAGCATCACAGAGGCGGGCATCGCGTCATCAATGATGCGCAGCTGGATCAAGCCGCTGGAAATGCGCCGGTACTCCAAGGCCCCACTGCGTCCCTCGGGATAGAGTCGCTGAAGCTGGGTCAATATTTCCTGCGCCGCGCCCTGCCAGCGGTCGGCGACCATGCCTTCGCCGTCGGGTACCGCGGCGCACAGGGCGGCCCCAACGGGGACGCGCACTGGTGAGGAATAGCAGTCGGCGGGATCGGTGGTCAGAGTCAAGGGCAGTGTCAGCGTGCTCACACCATCAATAGACTCCGATTTAGTCCTTTCGGTTCACGACTTTTTGCAGAAATTCTTCGAACGACCACAGTCGAATATCCTGCCCCTTGTCCTGCAACTCGCGGGCACGCTTTTCCTTACTCGTCATCGTGGCCCATTCGCCGATGACCAGCAACGTGGTCTTCTTCGTGACGTTCTTGGACACGGTGGCGCCGTGCTCGGCGATCATGTCCCAGACCTGCCCCTTGTCATACGGTTCCACATCACCGGTCACGCACACCACATCGCCGAAGATCGGCCCGTCCACGTCTGCGTCCGTGTTTGTTTCGGGGACCTCGTCGGGCGTCGCCACCTTCGCCCACGGGGTCTTTCTCGCAGGTTCTTCTTTTTCTTCAGGGGGAGACGCCACCTCCGCAGCCCAATCCTCTTCACTCACCTCGGTCACCTGGTCCAGCGAGTAACCGGCCTGGAAGTTGGTGAGTAGCGCATCAACTTCTTCGTAGTTTTCTTGCTGCCCGGCGGCGAAGTGAATCACGTGGGCATTGTCACGCGCTTCCGTTTCGCTCAGGATGCGCTCATTGGTGGCCTCTGGAACGAGCAATTGGATCCACCCGGGAGTGCAACTGTCTGGCGCGTGCCCTCGCCACCCAAGTAGCTGGGTGAGGTGAAGGTCTGGGTAGAGCGAACCGGCGAGCGCACTGCGGTGCAGCTCGACAGCTTCTTCAGTGACGGTGATTGTGCCGCCTCGGACGTCGATCATGCTTCCTCCGGACGGTGCAAGAGAATGGTACTGCGAGCGGGGACGTCGAAGGACTCCCCGGGGGCGAACGTGGTGGATTCCTCAACGGTGCCACGCGTCGTATCGATGATCATCTTCCACGTGTCTTCCTCGCTGGGTTCGACGTGCATGACGGCGTGGCGCGCCGGGAGGGTAAACGTCACCGGTTCATGGTGGGCATTGAAGCAGAAAATGAAGGAGTCATCGGTGAGCTGCTGGCCGTGGGAATCTGGTTCGGCAATTCCTTTTCCATTGAGGTGGACCATCAGCGCGCGGCCGAACTCGGAGTTCCAGTTCTCGTCGGTCATCAGTGTGGCATCTGGAGTCAGCCAAGCGATGTCGCGAGCTTCGGAATCTTGCCCCAGCGGGCCGCCGGCCAGAAACCGTCGTCGCCGAAACACGGGGTGTTCGGATCGCAGGGCCAGGAGGAACTTGGTGAAGTCCTGCATCTCCTCGTCTGCATCTTCCCAGTGCACCCAGGACAGTTCATTGTCCTGGCAATAGACATTGTTATTGCCGGATTGGGAGCGGCCCAACTCGTCGCCGTGGCAGATCATTGGCGTGCCCTGGCTGAGCAGGAGAGTGGTCATGAAATTTCGCCGCTGCTGGTTGCGAAGTGCATTGACCTCGTCATCCTGGGTGGGGCCTTCAACACCGCAGTTCCACGAGCGGTTGTAGCTCTCGCCGTCGTTGTTGTCCTCCCCATTGGCCTCGTTGTGCTTTTCGTTGTACGAAACCAGATCTGTCAGGGTGAAGCCGTCGTGAGCGGTGATGAAATTGATGGACGCGGTGGGACGGCGCCCGTTGTGGGCATAGAGATCCGAGCTGCCCGTGATGCGGGAAGCGAACTCGCCCAGTGTCGCTGGCTCGCCGCGCCAGAAGTCACGCACGGTATCGCGGTACTTACCGTTCCATTCCTTCCACAAGCTGGGGAAATTACCGACCTGGTAGCCGCCTTCGCCCACGTCCCACGGCTCGGCGATGAGTTTCACCTGGGACACAATCGGATCCTGCTGGACCAGGTCGAAGAATGCACTCAGCCGGTCGACGTCGTGAAACTCGCGGGCGAGGGTGGAGGCCAGGTCGAAGCGGAACCCGTCAACGTGCATCTCCGTGACCCAATAGCGCAGCGAGTCCATGATCAGCTGGAGCGTGTGCGGGTGGCGAACATTGAGAGAGTTGCCCGTACCCGTGTAGTCCATATAGTGCTCGGGGTCGCCATCGACCAGGCGGTAATAAGCCCCGTTGTCGATCCCGCGGAAGGAGTACGTAGGGCCCATATGGTTGCCCTCTGCGGTGTGGTTGTACACCACGTCGAGGATGACTTCGATGTCCGCGTCGTGGTAGGAGCGCACCATTTGCTTAAACTCCGCGACGGTCCCCTCGGCGGAATTGCTCGCCGCGTAGTCGCGGTGAGGGGCGAAGAACCCGATCGTGTTGTATCCCCAATAGTTCTTCAGGTCCATTTCGCGCAGCCGGTCGTCGTGAACGAACTGGTGCACCGGCATCAGTTCGATGGCGGTCACGCCCAGCTCCTTGAGGTAATCGATCACCGCGTGGTGCCCGAGTCCCGCATAGGTCCCGCGCAGATGTTCGGGCACGTCCGGGTGGGTCATGGTCATGCCCTTGACGTGTGCCTCGTAGATCACCGTGTGCTGATCCAGTGTCTTGGGGCGCCGGTCGTCCGTCCAATCGAACCACGGGTTGATAATCACCGAACGCATCGCATGCTTCGCGCTGTCTTCCTGATTGCGCTGCTCAGGGTTGTTCACGTCATAGCTGAACAAGGAGGGATCGCCGTCGAATTGCCCGTCGAAGGACTTTCCATAGGGATCCATCAGCAGTTTGGAGGGGTCGCAGCGCAGCCCGTTGTCCGGATCCCACGGCCCATGCACGCGGTAGCCATAGCGCTGTCCGGGATTGATGCCGGGCAAAAAGCAGTGCCAGATATGGTGGTCGACCTCGTCGAGTTTGATTCGTGTCTCCACATCATCCGCATCGAAGAGGCACAGTTCCACGCTCTCGGCCACCTCGGAGAAGAGTGCGAAGTTGGTGCCGTTGCCATCGAACGTGGCCCCCAGTGGATAGGGCTCACCAGGCCAGACAACGATCGGATCACCCGGGGCTCTCAGCCCGCTCTTATTGGACAAGCTATTGGACATGGGCACAATCCTATCGAGAAAGAATCAACCGCACCCCGCGCGAAACGTCGGGAACCTCAACCTTGTCGCCCTCATGAATTCGCGCGATGTTCGCTCGAGCTTGAAAATCGAGCGCCGCACCGAACACGTAGTGGAAGAGGATGTCGCCCTCGGTTGCGCTCATCGCCCTCATTTCGCGCCGTAGGTCCCTCTGCATCGTTCCGGACGCCAACCCCGCCAATGTGATCTCCGCCCCATCGCGCAATGAGGTCATCGCGGTGAACAGCTGCTGGCAGTACAGTTCAGGCTCGTCTGCCCGCACATCGACCATCATGGCGTCCGAAATTCCCCCGAGGAGTTCCTGCTTGCTGGAGAAATGCCAATACATGGCCCCCGGTGCCACCTCCAGCGCGCGAGCGAGTCGGCGCATGGTGAGGTCGGCGAGGCCGTATTCGCGCACGATCTGGCATGCGGTCTCCACAATCACGTCCCTATTGAGCTGCACGGTGCTAGCGTAGCGGCAATCTTGAGTACTCTATTAACCATGAGTGTGAAGAAATCTCTCGCAATCAGTTTGCTTGCGTTGCCTTTGGTGCTGTCCGCGTGCGGAAAGGACGACCCGGCGGACAACTCGGCATCCCAGGCATCTTCCAAGGCGAGCGACGCGAAGAGCGGATCCTCTCAGGCGAAGGACTCGAAAAAGCCTTCCAGCTCTGAGGCCACACCGTCGGAGCCTAAGCCGTCGGATGGAGCGACCCCCGGATCTGAATCTGCACACCCAGGGGATCCACAGCACCCCGAGCAGGGTGGCGATCCGGCTGCTCCAGCCCCCAATGGCGATGGTGGCCAACCAGCTCCGGGCGCACCAGGAAACCCAGCGGATGAGGAACAAGTCCGGGGCATCATCAATCAGATGGCCGACCCCAACCGCAGCCTGGGCGATTACATGGATTTCCTCGTTGACAACTCCTGCAGGGCTTACATCGATGCACGAGGCGGGGAGCAGGGACTTCGGGATCAAGCGAATGCATCGCGGGACGCCCCCTTCCAGGCACCGCAGATTGATTCCATCAATTCGGTGAATGTCAACGGCGACTCGGCAACGGCGGATGTGACCGGAACCATCGAGGGGCAGCAGCAGACCGAGCAGATGCCGTTTGCCCGCGAGAATGGACAGTGGAAGATCTGCCTGCAGTAACGATGGCAGAAATTCCTAACACCCGAAATCCTCAATACATCCCCAGCGCTGCCGAGCACATCGGTACCGCAGAGCGTGCCAAGAGGCCTCGAATTCCACGTGGATGGGGCGATGCTAGCTTGTTTCTTGGCACATCCATTCTGTTGTTCACCGTGCTGGCCGTGGCCTGGGGGTGGTGGTACCCAACGACACAACTTCGCATCACCGCCGACATGCAGATCGAGCCGGTGGCGGGCACTGAAGACGCGGGATTCCGCGCATTCCTGTGGCTGCTGGGACTGACTGGAGTGCTGGGGTTGGCCACCTCGGCCTGGGCATACCTGCGCCTGAAACGCAGTGCCTTCATGCTGTGCTGGGTTACAGCAGTCACTGCATTTAGCACTTGGTTTTTCTGGATCGTGGGGACCACAGTCGCCGATGCCCGTTACGGCGATGCGGTCGAACCGCACCCTGGGGATGTCATCAGCTTGGCCGACCACTTTTCGCTGGGCGTCGGAGCAGTTGTCGCACCGGTGCTGGCGCTGCTGTACTACTGGTTCAACGCCATTTTCGCCCGCGAAGGGGACTTCGACGCTTAAGATGACTTCCCATGTCATCAGCGTCTTCTACATCTACGGCGCCCACGGCGCCACCAACTGTGCCCACGCCATCACACACGTATGACCGTTCGTCTGGTCGATGGGACGGCGTAAAGCCCGATGAGGCGTGGCGCGAACGAATCCAGCTGCTGAAGGATCAGCGCCGGGCTGTCATCTTGGCGCACAATTATCAGATCCCCGAGATTCAAGACATCGCAGATGTGACGGGCGACTCGCTGGCTCTGTCCCGCTACGCCGCCGAGACTGATGCAGACACGATCGTGTTTTGCGGTGTGCACTTCATGGCAGAGACCGCAAAGATCCTCTCACCAGAAAAGACGGTCCTGATCCCAGATGCGGCCGCGGGCTGTTCACTGGCTGATTCTCTGTCGGCAGAAGAGCTCCGAAACTGGAAAGCTGAACACCCAGAGGCGTTGGTCGTCACTTACGTCAACACCACTGCTGAGGTGAAAGCGTTGACCGACGTGTGCTGCACGAGCTCCAACGCGGTGGAGGTCGTGGCCAGTCTCCCCGAAGATCGGCCCATTCTCTTCGGCCCGGACCAATTCCTGGGAGCACACGTGAAGCGAGAGACCGGGCGAAACAACATGTTGATCTGGGGAGGCGAGTGTCACGTCCATGCGGGTATCTCTTCCCGTGACCTGGCAGAACAAGTCAGTTCACATCCGAATGCCGACCTATTCATTCACCCCGAATGCGGATGCGCCAATTCTGCCATTTACCTCGCAGGTGAAGGAATGGTCTCATCGGATCGGCTGCACATGCTCTCCACGGGAGGCATGATCGACCGCGCCGCCCAGACGGGGCAGCGGAAAGTTCTGGTGGCCACTGAGGTGGGCATGCTCCATCAGCTTCGCCAGGCCGCGCCGCAGGTCGACTTTGCCCCTGTGAACCCCGAAGCCAGCTGCAAGTACATGAAAATGATCACCCCAGCCGCGCTGTTGCGCTGCTTGGAGCTGGGGGACGATGAGGTTGTGGTGGACAGTGACGTCGCTTTTGCTGCGCGCGGCGCTCTGGATCGCATGATCTCGATTGGCACCCCTGGAGGAGGCGAATAGTGTTCCCCACGTCCGCACCGCTGCATGATCCGGACATGATCCGTCGTGCCTACCTGGCGATGGCGCGCGCGGGGCTCGCTGAGGATTTCTCCATGGGGCCGGACATCACCACTCTCACCACCGTCGCGCCACGCCCGTGCACTGCCGTGATCTCCACCCGCCAGGCCGGGGTGGTCAGCGGCTTAGATGCCATGGCCGTTGTTGCCGACGTCGCGGGTGAGTTCCTGGAGGGGGACGCGAGTCTGCGGATCGACGCGCTGACGAACAATGGCGACCAGGTGCAGGCCGGCGACGTGTTGGCTCGAGTGTCCGGAAATGTCCAGACTATTCTCCAGCTCGAGCGCACGATGTTGAATATCGTCTCCCATGCCAGCGGGGTGGCGTCCCAAACATGGGCGTGGGTGCGCGCGGCGGGCATCCCCGTGCGGGACAGCCGCAAGACCCTGCCCGGGCTGCGCATGTTGCAGAAGCGTGCGGTGCTGCACGGTGGAGGCTCGCCGCATCGTTGGGCCCTGGGCGACCAGGCAATGATTAAGGACAATCACGCCGCAGGTGGAGCTGGACTCGTGGAGGGGCTGCGCTCGCTGCGGTCCAGATGCGCCGGGACCGGGCAGAACAGCGAAGAGAGCGGCTCGGGATTGTGGATCGAGGTCGAGGTGGATTCGCTGGAACAGGCAGCGATCGTGCTGCGGGAGAAGCCCGATCAGGTGTTGCTAGACAATTTCAGCGTGGAGGACACGGTGAGAGCGGTGGATCTACGCCGGACGCTGAGCCCGGGGACACTGCTGGAATCTTCGGGCGGGCTGACCCTGAATCGAGCGCGAGAGTACGCAGATGCGGGGGTGGATTCGCTCGCGGTGGGCGCGCTGACGCACAGCGTGAATGTGCTCGATATTGGGATGGATTTCCCGGAATCAAATCATTGATAGAGCGTTGTAGTAGGCCTGGAGGACTCGCCGGGTCATCTCGTCCAGTCGGGGATCCTCGGACGACGGACCTTCGGGATTGAACGCCTCCTCCTCGTCCCAATCAGAGGCGATGTCCAAAAGGCTGGGGTACACCTGACTGGCGTGGGTGATCTTATCCAGCGCCGCGGGATGGGGATTGCCGTCCTCCGCCAGTTCCAGGTGCTGCTGGTACATCGCGGCCATGAGCCAACACAGAGCTGCTTCGGGGCGGGACGAGCCCGCCTCGTATGCCTGCGCCGCTTTGCGGCAGTTCTGCAGTGCGTCGTGCATGTCGGGGCACAGGTCCGCGGCGGTGAGGTACCCGTTGGCCAAACCGACTTCCCACTCACCGGGCTGTAAGTTTTGTTCCTCCTTGGCCCTGGTCAACAGGTCTTGCGCGGTGGATAGGTAGGGGTCGGGCTGCTGCAAGATCGCGGCAAGATGGTGATACACGTCTGCCGCCTGTGTGTACATCTCTTTGGAAATGTACAGGTCCGCGCGGCGGCGCTGCAGTGGGACGATCTTCTCGATACGGCCAGCTTCCAAACCGGCCACCGTGGCCAGGTAGTACAACTCCATCGTTCGATTCGTATCTGGGGCCATTTCGGCCGACGGCAAGATACTCGTGGCGCAGTCAAAAGCCTCGTCATAGTCGTGCCTCAACAATAAACACTGCGCCTCCATGAGCCTCAGCTCCAGCATGAACTCGCCCATCGGCGCGCTGTCCAGGGCCTCCACCAGCGGGCGGATGATGGAGGAATAGGCGCGGTTCCACGCGCCACGGTTGTCCGGGTTGGAGGTCAGCGTTCGGGCGGCAAGGTGGGCGTTTCTCAAGGCGATAATCGGAGCCTGCACCTCAAAGGCGAGCTCGATGGATTTCTCCCACGCGTCCACTGCCGGTAGCTCGCCCTCTTCGGTGGCGGTAATCATGTCAAAATTGCCGACCATGTCATAGACCTCGAAATCTGTGCCCAGCCCGTAGCCCAGGGCATCGCGGGCGAGGTCGTACGCGTCGGAACGCCGCTTCTCCGCCCACGCCTTCTGTGCGAACCACATCATCCGATCTGCCGGGTTCGGCTTGCGGGCACCGAACCGCTGGATGATCTCCAGGAAGAATTCTGTTGCCTGGTGCTGCTCGGCCATCGCGCCAGCGTATGCAGTGGTGGCTGCCGTGGTCAGGGAGCGCGCATCGCGGGCAGGGATATCTGCGAAAGTCCAGTCGGGATGTTGGGCGATCGTTCCGTGATCAGGGGAGGGCCGCCACTGCTTAATCTCCTCTGCCACCTGCGCCAACATTTCGTTGTGGCTGGCGAGGTTGTGAACGGATACGGCGTGTGCGTCATCCGCGTGGTAGGCCAGTTGCGCCAGGGCGACGATGGCCAGAGCGTGATCGCCGGATTCCTGTGCGTGGTGGCGGAGGCTGAAGAGAGCTGAAATCGCCTCGTCGCGCATCCCGAGAGCTTCGGCCACTGTTGCTCGATTGAGGAAGAATTCGCCCCGCAATTCCTCATCGCATTCGGAGGATTCGGAGAGCCAGTAGCTGCCCGCAAATTCCTGGGTCAGTTGCCAGCTCCGCACCGTTTCTCCGCGCGCCCCCGCCCGCGCACTATCGCGGAGGAATTCGTTCAGTGTGCTTCGCGTCACCCTCAAGCCCCTTCCGTGACCAACGAGATTGTAGGATCAATGAGTCTAGGTTAGTCATAGGAGGATGCCATGCTTGCTCGTCTTGACCTGCGAGACAAGAAAATTTCCACTGCCGAGCTGCGCCGGGCCCTTCCACGGGGAGGAACGGACGTAGATTCCGTCATCCCAGCGGTTGAACCGGTGGTTCGCGAGGTTCGGCTGCATGGTGCCTCCGCGGCGCTGGAATTTGGTCGCCGTTTCGATGGCTGCAGCCCGCGCTCCGTGCAGGTGCCGCCCGCCATTGTGGACGCCGCCCTGGAAACCCTGGACCCCACAACCAAGCAGGCCTTGGAAGAGGCCATCCGGCGGGTGCGGAGGTTCCATTCGGCTCAGAAGCCGGCGGATCAGAACGTGGAGGTCGCCGAAGGGGGTGTCGTTTCCGAACGGTGGATCCCGATCAACCGCGTCGGCCTCTACGTGCCGGGTGGCAAGGCCGTGTATCCGTCTAGTGTGATCATGAACGCCGTGCCAGCTCAAGAGGCTGGGGTGGGATCCCTCGTGGTTGCCTCGCCACCACAGCCAGACAACGACGGATGGCCGCATCCCACAGTGTTGGCAGCGAGCGCCCTGCTAGGAGTAGATGAAGTGTGGGCCGTGGGCGGCGGCCAGGCGGTGGCTCTGATGGCCTACGGGGATGAGGAACTTGAGCCGGTCGACATGATCACGGGCCCGGGAAATATTTATGTCACCGCCGCGAAGCGACTGGTCAGGTCGGTTGTTGGGATTGACTCGGAAGCTGGGCCGACGGAGATTGCCGTGCTCGCAGACGGATCGGCGAATCCGGTAGAGATCGCCTACGACCTGATCAGTCAGGCAGAGCACGATCCGATGGCCGCCAGTGTACTCATTACTGACTCGGAAGATCTCGCTACGGCCGTGGACCGCGAAGTCGAACAGCGATATGCCATTACGTTGAATGCGGATCGGGTGCGTGAGGCACTCGAGGGTCAACAGAGTGGCGTCATCCTCGTGGATAACCTGAACGAAGGAATCAGAGTGGCGAATGCTTACGCGGCCGAGCACCTGGAAATTCACACCGAGGATGCCCCCGCGGTGGCGGAGCGGATTACGAACGCGGGAGCGATCTTCGTGGGGCGCTACAGTCCGGTTCCGCTCGGCGATTACGCGGCGGGTTCGAACCACGTTCTGCCGACGTCGGGGACCGCAGCGCATTCCAGCGGTCTGTCCACCCACACCTTTTTGAAGTCCGTGCACGTCGTGAACTACTCGAAGCAGGCACTGCAGGACGTCGCCCCGACCGTGATAGCGCTCGCGAACGCAGAGCGACTGCCCGCTCACGGTGAGGCGGTCAGCGCGCGATGTGAGGAGCCATCATGAGCCTGAATGACTTGCCACTGCGAGAGGAGCTTCGCGGAAAAGAAGCGTATGGCGCCCCCCAGCTGACCGTGGCAAACCAACTGAACACGAATGAGAACCCCTACCCGCCGAGCCAGGAGCTCGTGGATGACCTGGAGGCTGACGTTCGCAGGCTGGGCGCCTCTCTCAATCGCTATCCCGATCGGGACGCCACCGCGCTGCGGGAAGATCTCGCGAGGTACGTTTCTGGGCGCACTGGTGTGGAGGTGTCCCGGGAGAACGTGTGGGCGGCGAACGGATCCAATGAGGTGCTGCAGCAATTGCTGCTGGCCTTTGGTGGGCCGGGACGGAGCGTGATGGGGTTCGTCCCCAGTTACTCCATGCACCCGATCTTGAGCGACGGGACGCAGACGGCGTTCATTCCGGTCGACCGAGACGAGAATTTCGACATTGACATCGCGGATGCAGTCGCGCAGATTGAGCGGGACCAGCCGGACGTCGTATTTATCACCACCCCCAACAATCCGACGGGCGGCGTCACTCCTCTGGAGGACATCGCCACGATTCTGCGGGCAGCCCCTGGGATCGTGATCGTCGACGAGGCCTACGCCGAGTTTTCTGACGAGCCGAGCGCCGTCACGCTGCTGGGGGAGTTCCCCAATTCCTTGGTCGTCTCGCGCACGATGAGCAAGGCATTTGACTTTGCAGGTGGAAGGTTGGGTTATTTCGTGGCGGACCCCGCCTTTATCGAGGCTGTCATGTTGGTCCGGCTGCCCTATCACCTGTCGACCCTGTCTCAGGCCGCCGCCAGAGTGGCGCTGAAGCATAGCGAAGAAACTCTGGCGACGGTCGCGAAGCTCGTGCGGAGCCGGGAGGAGGTCATGCGGGAGCTTTCCGCGGCCGGCTACCGGGTAATCCCCAGCCACTCCAACTTCGTGTTTTTTGGCGGCGTGGCGGATTCCGCGCAAGCTTGGCAGGAGTTCCTCGACCGCGATGTTCTCATCCGTAATGTGGGGATCGACGGGTGGTTGCGAGCGACGATCGGCCTCGAACACGAAAACCAAGCCTTTCTGGAGGCTGCCAGACAGCTCGCACCCACACTGTTGGGCTGACAGGTTTTCCTACTGCGAAGCGTGGGAGCGCTCCCAACGCTTTCCTCGCACCAACGCTGAACACGCGGTATTAACGCTCATCACCGTTCACTTCCACCAATCACCGAAAGGGCTAACATGCCACGCACCGCAACAGTTACCCGAACCACCAAGGAATCGGATATCTCGGTCACCATCAACGTGGATGGCTCCGGGAATGCTGACATCACGACGGGCCTGCCCTTTTTTGATCACATGCTGACCGCCATGGCAACCCACGGTTCCTTCGACCTGAACATCACAGCGAAGGGGGATATCGAGGTGGATGCCCATCACACAGTGGAAGACACGGGCATCGTGTTGGGACAGGCGATCGATCAGGCACTGGGGGACAAGTCGGGAATCCGCCGCTTCGGCGATGCCTTCATTCCGATGGACGAGGCCTTGGCTCATGCGGTGGTCGATGTGTCCGGGAGGCCATACTTCGTGAGCACGGGCGAGCCGGAAACCATGGTGAACGCGGTGATTGGATCGCACTATCCCACTGTGATTAACCAGCACTTCTTCGAAACGCTCGCGCTCAATGCCCGACTGGCCCTCCACGTGCGATGCCTGTACGGCCGCGATCCCCATCACCTGACCGAAAGCCAGTTCAAGGCGGTGGCCCGCGCACTGCGGGCAGCAGTCGAGAACGACCCGCGGGTGTCCGGGATCCCATCGACAAAGGGCGCGTTGTAGATCCAACCGGTGCACACAGACAGTCCGTTGCCACGCCCTCGCATCCTGTCGCGAAGGCACCCACGCAGTTGGATGAAGCACAATTAGAGCAAGGAAAGGAAGATGAGCGTGTTAGGCCGTCAACCCCTGAGCCGCGAGGAATTTGAAAACCTCGATTCCGTGTTTAAGGCCCCCGGGTTGGTTCCCACGCTCATTTCTGTCTTTTGCGCCTTCGGGGGCTGGGCCTTGCTGCTGTCGGTGATTCCGCTGGCGGTCATCGATGCCGGGCAGTCAGACACTCTCGCGGGCCTGAGCACCGCGGTGTTCATGGGGGCCACGGTACTCACCCAGGCCTTCACCCCGCGGGTGCTGCGAATGGTGGGATACCTTCCCGTGATGCTGGGGGCCGCGCTCCTGCTGGGCCTGCCCGCCGTGCTTCACGTTTTCACCATGACGCCACTGGTGATAATCTTGGTGGCGATTGTCCGTGGGATAGGCTTCGGTTCGCTGACAGTGGCTGAGTCCGCATTGATTGCAGACCTCGTCCCAGTGCGCCTCCTAGGCCGAGCCAGCGGCGTGCTGGGGTTGTCAGTGGGGATTGGTGAGCTACTGGGCTTCCCACTGGGGATGTACCTTTTTGACAACTTCGGTCCCAAGGTCGTGTTTAGCGCGGCGGGCGTATACGCGATCGTGGGTGCGATCGCCGCGCTGGGGCTCCCGGCACTGAAGCGCGAAGGAACTCCGGGCCAATCCGAGAGCTCGGAGAATACCGATCACGTGGAAAAGGAGCGCCCTCAAACGGTCAAGACGTGGAAGCTGGCGACCGTGCCGGCGATCCTCGTGTGTACCGCCTCCATGGGATTTGCCGCATTCAGCACCTTCCTCGCGCCAGCCGCGGCGAAGTTGGATGCCCAGGCTGCAGCCATGATCTCCGGCTTCACTCTCTCCGTGGTCGGCGGGTTCCAAATCATTTCACGACTAGTCACCGGTTGGTGGGCAGATCGTGTAGGCGAGCCCGGTCGCCTGGCTTCTATCGGCCAGATACTTTCCCTAGTGGGGCTCATTGGTGCCGGTGCCACGATCGCCCTTCAACCGACAGGGTGGGCTTTGGCTATCGGGAGCCTTATCGCTGCGGCTTTCTTTGGTCTGGGATTCGGCATCGCACAATCCGAAGCGCTCCTGATGATGTTCAACCGTCTGCCACGCAGTCGATCAGCCGAAGCCTCCGCCCTGTGGAACATGGCCTTCGATTCCGGAACCGGCATTGGCGCCATGCTTCTGGGGCTGTTAGCCGGATATGTCATGTATCAAGGGACGTTCTTTATCGCCGCCGCTGTCGTGCTGGCGGGGCTGACAGTAGTGGTGGCGGATCGCGTCCTGGGACGAAACCGCATCTCCGAATACGACAATGTTCGATTGCGCCTGCGCCGCGTCCGAGCGAGGGTGCGTGTCAATCGCCATATGAAAAGGCAGTAAAGTCATAAATATGTCATCTACATCACACTCCAGGCCGACGGTCGCGATCCTCGACTATGGCAGCGGAAACATCCGATCTGCTCAGCGAGCGATTGAACACGCCGGAGCAGAGGTTACCGTGACGGATGATCCAGAAACCGTGCTAGCGGCGGACGGACTCCTGGTTCCCGGCGTCGGGGCTTTCGAGTCCTGCATGCAGGGACTTCGAGCTATTCACGGGCCCCGGATGATCGGTCAACGTTTGGCCGGTGGCCGCCCAGTCCTCGGAATCTGTGTGGGAATGCAGGTGCTGTTTGATGGTGGCGTCGAACATAGAGACGGCGAGCCCGGCGACCAGCTCACTGAAGGCATGGGCGAGTGGCCTGGGACCGTGCAGAAACTCGATGCCCCCGTCCTTCCCCACATGGGATGGAACACGGTGACCCTGGACCCGGCCAGCGACGGCAGTGCGATGTTCGACGGCGTGGATAATGAGCGCTTCTATTTCGTGCATTCCTACGGCGTGCGTGAGTGGGAATTAGTCACTGACGGTCGCACCGAGGCACCTAAAGTCCACCGGACCACTCATGCGGGCTGTTCTTTCGTCTCTGCCGTCGAAAACGGGCCATTGTGGGCGACTCAATTCCACCCGGAGAAGTCCGGCAGGGCTGGACTGAAACTACTGGAAAACTGGGTAGCGACGCTCTAGGTCCATCCCTCTAGACCTGGTCCGGCCCCTGACGAATCTGGTCCACGAGAATCACAACCGCCAACAGTAAAGGAATTCACTACCGTGACTGCTCAGAACACTAATGCTTTGACTCTGCTTCCCGCCGTTGACGTTTCCGCTGGCCAAGCGGTGCGGCTGGTGCAGGGTGCCGAAGGTACGGAGACCAGCTATGGCTCTCCTTTGGACGCAGCGATGGCATGGCAAAACGCGGGGGCGGAGTGGATTCACCTCGTTGACCTCGATGCCGCATTTGGTAAAGGCAGCAATTTTGAGCTGCTGCGTGACGTGACCCAGCGGCTGGACGTGAAGGTGGAGCTATCTGGCGGTATTCGGGACGATGAGTCCCTGAAGCGAGCGCTGTCCACGGGCTGCGAACGCGTCAACATCGGCACTGCAGCGTTGGAGGACCCAGATTGGTGCGAAAAGGTCATCGCTGACTATGGCGAGCGAGTGGCCATCGGATTGGATACCCGCGAGGTAGACGGCGAGTGGAGGCTGCGCGGACGGGGATGGACCTCCGACGGGGGTGACTTGTGGGAAGTTCTCGAACGACTGGACTCCCAGGGAGTATCCCGGCTCGTGGTGACCGATGTGAGTCGCGATGGGATGCTCAACGGACCCAACGTGGACCTGTTGCGCGATATCGCTGCGGCGACGGACGCTCCGATCGTGGCCTCCGGAGGGGTTTCCAGCTTGGACGATATTGCGCAGCTGGCCCAGATTGTGGAGGAGGGGGTGGACTCCGCCATCGTGGGGAAGGCGCTGTATGCGGGGAAGTTCACGCTGGAGGAAGCGCTGGAGGTGGCGAGGCGATGAAAGAACCCCTGGACACTCGAGCTCTGCTAGCCATTGCGGAAGCCGCGGTCGATGAGGCCGAAACGACGTTTAGTGCAGCCGTGGGCGCCGAGCCCGAGTTGATCAAGTCTCCTGGAGATTTCGCCACCGAAGCGGATCTCACGGTGGAAAAACAACTGCGGACCTTGCTCACGCAGTACACCGGACTGGCCGTACACGGCGAAGAATTTGGGACCGTGATGCCAGGGGAGTACCCGGCGGAAACCAACCCGAACGATGCCATGGCCGACGGGCTGGATGGTCCCCGTCGACGGGGAGGCGACGCAGGCGACTACAGCGACATGCCAGAGAGCTACTGGGTTGTGGACCCCATCGATGGCACCGCGAATTACGCAGTCGGTAATCCGTTCTGCTGCATCCTCGTCTCCCTGGTCCACAAAGGGGAAACGGTGATCTCCGTCACGGAAATGCCGCTGCTTGGCCAGCGCATCACGGCGCGCAAGGGCGCCGGGGTGTTTGTCGATGGCCACGTGGCCCGCCCCATGCCCGTCTCCGACCCAGGCGTGAACCAGATCAGCTTCGGCTCCATCCTTTCGCAGCGCCGGGGTAATCTGCCCATTTCCTATCGCCAGGACATGCTCAACGAGATCGGGAAGAGCTACCCCCGGATGCGCGTGACTGGCTCCGTGGGCGTGGACCTCGCCTTCACCGCCGCGGGCGTGTTCGCCGGAACAGTGACCTTCAGCCCGAACCTGTGGGATAACGCTGCGGGCATCCTGGCGGTGCAGGAAAACGGCGGCGTGGCCACGGACTTCGCAGGAAACCCGTGGCGACCGGGAGTCTCCGGTCTGGTCGCAGCCGAACCCGAGGTCCACGAGACATTGCTGAAGCACATTCAATCGGTCCCCATCGGCACTGCCGCGCGGACTGCACAGGACATCCTCGACCGAGGAGGAATCAAATGAGCGTCACCGTCCGAGTAATCCCCTGCCTCGACGTGGACAACGGCCGCGTTGTGAAAGGGGTAAACTTCGCGGGCCTGAGAGACGCGGGTGACCCCGTCGAGCTGGCTGCACGCTATGACAGGGAGGGCGCTGACGAGCTCACGTTCCTCGACGTATCTGCCTCCCGGCAAGGGCGCGGGACGATGATCGACGTGGTTCGGCGGACTGCCGATCAGGTCTTCATCCCCCTTACAGTCGGTGGCGGGGTGCGCACCGCCGAGGACATCGACGCGCTGCTTCGCGCCGGGGCCGATAAGGTCGCGGTGAATTCAGCGGCGGTGGCGAGTCCGAGCCTGTTAAAGGAATTCTCCGAACGCTTCGGTGCCCAGTGCATCGTCCTGTCCGTGGACGCGCGACGAGTACCCGAGGGTGGCACCCCGCAGCCTTCTGGATATGAAGTCACCACGCATGGAGGCTCCGTCTCGGCCGGCATCGATGCCGTGGAATGGGCCCAGAGAGGTGAAGAATTGGGTGTGGGAGAGATCCTGCTGAATTCCATGGACGGAGACGGCACCAAACAGGGATTTGACCTGCCCATGCTGTCTGCCGTGCGCGAAGCGGTCAGCGTTCCGGTCATCGCCTCGGGAGGTGCGGGCCGCGCGGAGGACTTCCCGCCCGCGGTCCATCACGGAGCGGACGCGGTGCTCGCCGCGAGTATTTTCCACTTCGGGGACGTGAGCATCGCTGAGGTGAAGGATGCCCTGGCCACCGCGGGTTGCGAGGTGCGCCGATGAGCTCGCGGGACGATCGCATCGCCGCCTCCGAACTGGCCGCGTCGATTGCGGCGCGCCTCAAGCGCACGGCCGATGGGTTGGTGCCGGTGATTGTTCAGGACGCCACATCGAACGACGTCCTGATGATGGCGTGGATGGACGATGCCGCGCTGGCCCACACGCTGTCCAGCAGACAAGCGACGTACTGGTCGCGCTCGCGGCAGAGCTATTGGGTCAAAGGCGAAACGAGCGGTCACACACAACGAGTCATCGAGGTGAGTCTGGACTGCGACGGAGACACGATCTTGATGCGTGTGGAACAGACCGGGCCCGCGTGCCACACCGGAACGCGCACCTGCTTCGATGGTGATCGCCTGCTCTGAATCATGGCCACACTCAGCGGATGCTGCCCTGGGCCGGGGAGTCGGCCAACGTCCGCTGCGGATCGGCTGTGGTGCACAATGGGAACCATGCCTGAATCACAGATGACCAGCCGGGAGGAGTTTCTCCATCTCGCGGCGCACCACCGGGTAGTGCCCGTAGTGCAGACGGTGCTCGCTGACGGGTTGACGGCGTTGAGCGCTTACCGAAAGATCGCGGATGGTCGGCCCGGAACATTCCTCTTCGAGTCAGCTGCCCACGGTGAGTCGTGGAGCCGCTACTCGTTCATCGGGTGTGGGGCTCGGTGCGCATTGACCGCGAAAGACTCACGGGCGCGCTGGATTGGAACTCCGCCGGAGGGCATGCCCGAGGGGGTTGACCCGCTGACCGCGGTGCGCGAGACGCTTCGTCTCCTGCACACGTCCCCCGTGGCCGGGCTGCCACCACTGACCAGCGGCCTGGTCGGGTACATGGGTTATGACATGATCCGCTACATTGAGGACGTAGTGGACACCTGCGAGGACGATCTGAACGTCCCGGATATGGTGCAGATGCTGGTGGACACCATGGCGGTGGTGGATCACCACGAAGGAAAGATTTGGCTCATTGCCAATGCGGTCAATTGGGATAACACCGATGCGAACGTGGATGCTGCATATGACGACGCAGTCGAGCGGATCGCAGGTTTGCTCCGGGACCTCAATTCCGACAAACAGGTTGGCGTCCATACCTTTGAGACCCCGGCACCCCAACCACGGCGACAGCGCAACGAGGCCGAGCATGCGCGGCGCATCGAACAATGTCGAGAGCACATCAAGGCTGGGGACGCGTTTCAAATCGTGCTCAGTCAACGGTTCGAAATGGACACCGACGTGCCCGGCGTGGACATTTATCGCATGCTGCGGGCCAGCAACCCGAGCCCGTACATGTATTTGATCAACATCCCGTCGGATGACTTCCAGGAGACGGCGTTCCAGATCATCGGCAGCTCGCCTGAATCCCTGGTGAGGGTGCAGGATCGTCTTGTCACCACACATCCGATCGCGGGGTCACGCCCGCGCGGGGCCACATATGAGGCCGACCAGCTGCTGGAAAAGGAACTGGTCACTGATGAGAAGGAAAATAGCGAGCATTTGATGCTCGTGGACCTGGGACGCAATGACGTGGGGCGCGTCTGCGAGCCCGGCAGCGTGAAGGTGGAGGACTTCCGGCACGTGGAGCGGTATAGCGCAATCATGCATCTCGTGTCCGGGGTGAAGGGGACCCTGGCGGAAGGGAAGGGATCTGTGGATGCGTTTGCAGCGACCTTCCCGGCCGGAACGTTGTCGGGCGCGCCAAAGCCATCGGCTATCAACATCATCGACGAACTGGAACAAACGCGGCGCGGGGTATACGGCGGCACGGTCGGATATTTCGATTTTTCCGGCAATACGGACCAGGCGATCGCCATTCGGACCGGCTTGTATAAGGACGGGACGGTGTACGTTCAGGCGGGCGGCGGGATCGTAGCCGATTCCGACACGCACGCGGAGGACCAGGAAACCCAGAACAAAGCAGCTGCGGTGCTCAGGTCCGTGGCCGCCGCCGAGACGCTGCAACCAGCGGAGGGAGCACTGGAATGAGCAAGGACGGCACACCAAACCCCGAAGATGCGGCCAGCACCGCGGTGACATCCGGACACAAGCCGAGCGGCAGGCGCAGAGGCCTGGCCAGCGGGCTGATCCTCCTGAGCGCTGCCGGGCTGTGGGGTACGGGGCGTATGACCTGGGTCACTGCGGATATTTTTGACGACAAGGCCGGCGATTCCACTCACAACGTTGTCGGAGCCGTGTTGGATCCGGCTGCCACTCCGATTGCGCTGGCGCTCCTGGCAGCGTTGGTGCTGAGCCTCGCCATGAAGCCGATCGTTCGTCGAATATTGGGCGCGGTCATGGTGGTACTGGCGGGAATCACGAGCTTTCGCGCCGTCAATCTTCTCACCAACGACGTCGATCTGGCTCGCATCCAGAGCTTGTTGTCCAGCGGCGCAGCTACTCAAAAGCAGAATCGGCCCGACCAGATTTCGGAGTGGGCGCAGGTCACCAGTGCACATGTACACGCTTTTCCTGTGGCGTTGGCGCTCCTCGCCGCTGCGCTGGGCGTGATCGGGGGCGTGGTCTTGGCGATGAACCCTGGCGGCGAAAGCAAGGGGAGTAGCCGGTATGAAACCCCGGAGGCTCGTCGGGCGACCGCAGAGCAGGATCTGGAAGAAAATCCTGAATCTGGCCGAGTGATGTGGGACGCGCTGGATGCCGGGGTGGACCCCACAGAGGACCCCGGAAAGTCCTAGACCCTCACCCGAGTTTTGTCCCAGCTGACGGGGACATTAATCTCGAGGGCAGGAATAACGTGACCGATTGCACAGAGTTCTGGGTCATCGGGTTCTGGAGCATCGGTTCCCAGATGCTTACACCACCTTCCAACAATCGTTTCGAAATTCACTGAGGCTTAGAAATGTCGACCGTTCTTGATTCCATCATCGCGGGTGTCTTAGAGGACCAGGCTGCTAGGGAAGCGAAGATCCCCTATAAGGAGATCAAGGCGATGTCTTATGATGCCCCTCCAGCGCTGGATGCCGTGAAGGCCCTCTCGGGTCGAAACGTCGATGTGATTGCGGAGGTCAAGCGCGCCAGCCCATCCAAGGGACACCTGGCCGATATCCCGGAGCCCGAGGTGCTCGCTCGGGCTTATGCCGACAACGGCGTGTCCGTCATCAGCTGCTTGACTGAGCAGCGCCGCTTCCACGGCTCGCTGGAGGACTTCGATGCTGTCCGCAATGCAGTGGACGTGCCGCTGCTGCGCAAAGACTTCACGGTCAATCCCTACTTGATCCATGAGGCCCGGGTGCACGGCGCAGACGTCATCTTGCTGATCGTTGCCGCCCTGGACCAGGATCGGCTGGAAGCCCTCATGGATCGCACCGAATCACTGGGCATGACCGCGCTGGTGGAGGTGCACACAGAAGAAGAGGCCGAGCGCGCTATCCAGGCGGGAGCAAAGGTCATTGGCGTCAACGCCCGGAATCTCAAAACCCTGGAGGTGGATCCGCAGGTGTTCTCTCGGATCGCCCCCATGCTGCCAGACGACGTGATCAAGGTGGCGGAGTCCGGGGTGAAGGATCGCCATGACCTGTTGGCCTATGCGGCCGCGGGTGCGAATGCCGTGCTGGTCGGGGAGGGCTTGGTGACCTCAGGCAATCCGGGGCACGCGTGCAAGACCTTGGTCGCCGCGGGCCACCACCCGGCCTGCCCGTCTATGAAATAAGACCATTAACGCGAAGTAGCCCGGGCGACGCGGATCTGGACTGCTCCGCGCGCCGTCTCACGGGGCGGGTAAGGTGTTTTCCGTGACTAACGAGTTTGACCAGCACCAAAAACTGCCCACGGCTGGCGAAGTGATCGGCAGCCCAGCCCACCACGAACCGACCGAACAAGGCCATTGGGGGGAATTCGGCGGGCGCTTCATCCCGGAGGCGCTGATGGCGGTGATCGATGAGATCACCGATGCGTGGTCGAAGGCCAAGGCGGACCCGGCCTATCTGAACGAACTCGACGAGCTGCACCGCACTTACACCGGTCGCCCCTCGCCGCTGTACTTCGCGCAGCGCTTCTCCGCCAAGGTCGGCGCGGATGTGTGGTTCAAGCGCGAAGACCTGAATCACACGGGTTCACACAAAATCAATAACGTCCTCGGTCAGGTGCTCTTGGCCAAGCGAATGGGGAAGTCCCACGTGATTGCCGAGACCGGCGCGGGCCAGCACGGTGTCGCCACAGCAACGGCCTGCGCGCTGATGGGGCTGAGCTGCCGCATCTACATGGGCGAGGTGGACGCCGAGCGACAGGCCCTCAATATCGCCCGGATGAGGCTGCTGGGAGCACAGGTCGAAGTCGTCACGATCGGTTCCCGCACCCTTAAGGACGCCATCAATGAGGCCATGCGTTACTGGGTCGCAAACGCGGACGACACCTACTACTGCTTCGGTACTGCCGCCGGCCCGCACCCCTTCCCCCAAATGGTGCGCGATCTCCAGCGCGTCGTCGGGATGGAGGCCCGCCACCAGATCCAGATGGAGACCGGTCAGCTGCCAGATGCTGTGGTCGCCTGCGTGGGCGGTGGGTCCAATGCCATCGGCATCTTTCACCCCTTTCTAGAGGATTCCAGTGTCCGCCTGGTTGGAGCGGAGGCCGGGGGCGATGGGATCGATTCTGGACGCCACGCCGCGCCGATTTCTGTGGGGTCCCGCGGTGTGTTTCAGGGTGCGTTTTCGGATCTGATGCAGAACGAGGACGGACAGATTATCGAGTCCCATTCCATTTCGGCGGGGTTGGACTATCCCGGGGTGGGGCCAGAACACTCGGCACTGCACGAAGCAGGCCGAGCGGAATACCGACCGATCTCGGACACGGAGGCGATGGACGCTTTCAAGTTGTTGTCCGAAACCGAGGGAATCATCCCCGCGATCGAATCCGCCCACGCTGTGGCTGCAGCCGTGCAATTGGGCGCAGAAGCAAGCGAGGACAGTGGCCGGCCGGTCATCATCGTGAATCTGTCCGGACGCGGAGACAAGGACGTGGATACTGCGGCGAAGTGGTTCGGGCTTCCCAGCAAGGAGGATAAGTAGATATGGGTTCTTTGGCTGAGGTTTTCCAACACGCTCGTTCCGAGGGCCGAGCAGCGCTCGTTGGCTATTTGCCCGCCGGCTATCCCACGGTGGAGGAGTCAATCTCCCTGATGACGGAGCTGGCCCATCACGCCGACCTCATCGAGGTGGGAATCCCGTTCACCGACCCGATGATGGACGGTCCCACGATTCAGGCTGCGGCGGATGAAGCGCTGGGCAACGGCTTTCGCGTTAAGGACACGATTCGGGTTGTCCGCGAGGTGACGGAGGCTGGTGGCCGGTGCGTGGTGATGTCCTATTGGAATCCCATTTTGCAGTACGGCCCTGAGGCCTTCGCACAGGATCTCGCTGAAGCCGGCGGCCTCGGGAGCATCATCCCGGATCTCCTGCCCGAGGAGGCCGGACGCTGGCGTCAAGCGTGCGACGAGCACGGCCTGGACCCCGTCTACCTCGTGGCACCGTCTACCACCCCGGAGCGCATGCATTCGACCGTCGAAGCTGCCGGAGGGTTCATATATGCCGCTTCCCACATGGGGGTGACCGGTGCGCAGGAATCGGTCTCCTCTCACGCACAGGAACTGGTTGCCCGCGTCCGACAGGCGACGGATCTCCCAGTTGCCGTGGGACTCGGCGTTCGCAACGGCGAACAGGCAGCAACCATCGCCGCCTTTGCGGACGGCGTGATCGTGGGCTCTGCTCTCATCCAGGCAGCCGGGGAAGGTAGGCTGAGCGAGCTCGCCACTGAGCTTGCCGGTGGCGTCCGGAAAAAGTCGGGGGAGTAGTGCGCACCGACACTCTCGCGGCAATCCCATCCCCACCTCAGGGCGTCTGGTCCCTGGGTCCAGTGCCCCTTCGGGCGTATGCGCTGTGCATTCTCACCGGGGTGATCGTCGCCTTCTTCTGGTCCAAGCGGCGCTACGCGGCTCGCGGAGGAAACCCAGACATTGTTTTGGACGCCCTCCTGGTCGCCGTCCCCGCGGGAATCATCGGTGGACGGCTGTATCACGTGATCACCGACTGGTACCGATATTTCGGGCCGGGTAAGAACCCGATGGACGTATTCAAGATCACCAATGGTGGTCTGGGCATCTGGGGCGCGATCACCCTGGGCACGCTGGCGGTGTGGGTTCTTTTCCGAATTCGGCGCGTGCCCATCGCTCCTTTCGCGGACGCGGTGGCACCCACTGTGATCCTCGCGCAGGCGATCGGTCGGCTGGGCAATTGGTTCAATCAGGAGTTATACGGTGGCCCGAGCACGAGCCCGTGGGCGCTGGAGATCTATCGACGTGTGGATGACCTGGGCCGGGACGCTCCGATCAGCGGGCATTCCACGGGTCAGGTGGTGGCCACGGTGCAGCCTACGTTCCTCTATGAGCTACTGTGGAACCTACTGATCGTGGCCATTCTGGTGTGGGCCGACCGGAGGTATCGCCTCGGCGGCGGGCGTGTATTCATGCTGTACGTGGCTGGATACACGTTGGGGCGGTTCTTCATCGAAAATATCCGCACCGATCCCGCGACAACGCTCT
The DNA here is from genome assembly GCA_001054945.1 of Corynebacterium falsenii. Lineage (GTDB taxonomy): Bacteria > Actinomycetota > Actinomycetes > Mycobacteriales > Mycobacteriaceae > Corynebacterium > Corynebacterium falsenii_A. The sequence continues at coordinate 392,844 of JVKJ01000001.1, forward strand.
TCGGAGATGTTCGCATCAACGTGGTCGTGTCCGCCGTCGCTTTCATCGTGGCTGTGAGCGCCTTCATCCTCACCCGAAAGAGAAAGCGGGAAACCCCCACAGAGGTCCGCGGTAGCGCCGCCGATTAGCGGGTGACTATCCTCGGACAGGTGAATAGAAGAACAAAGATTGTCTGCACGCTCGGTCCTGCCGTCGCCTCCAAGGAGAACATCCGCGGTCTCGTGGACGCCGGCATGGATGTCGCTCGATTGAATTTTTCTCATGGTGAGCACGCGGATCACCAGCAGAACTACGAGTGGGTACGACAGGCCTCCGATGAGTCTGGCCGTGCCGTCGGTGTGCTGGCTGACCTCCAGGGGCCAAAGATCCGCCTGGGACGTTTCACTGAAGGCGCCACCATGTGGACCGATGGCGAAGAAGTTCGCATTACCGTCGATGACGTGGAGGGCACCCACGATCGGGTCTCCACCACCTATAAGGGGCTGGCGCAGGACGCTCAGCCGGGCGATCGGCTCCTCGTGGATGATGGCAAGGTCGCTCTCGTCTGCAAGGAAGTTGACGGCAATGACGTGGTCTGTGAGGTCACGGAGGGTGGCCCAGTGTCGAACAACAAGGGCGTGTCCCTGCCGGGGATGAATATCTCCGTTCCCGCCCTGTCCGACAAGGACATCACGGACCTGCGCTTTGCCCTGAAACTCGGTGTGGACTTCATTGCCCTGTCATTCGTGCGCTCTCCCGCCGACGTGGAGCTCGTCCACGAAGTCATGGATCAGGAGGGCCGGCGCGTCCCAGTTATTGCGAAGCTGGAAAAGCCCGAAGCCGTGGACGCCCTCGAGCCGATCATTCTGGCGTTCGACGCCGTCATGGTGGCTCGCGGCGACCTGGGTGTAGAAGTACCGCTGGAGGATGTGCCACTCGTTCAGAAGCGGGCCATCCAGATCGCCCGCGAGAACGCGAAGCCGGTCATCGTGGCCACCCAGATGCTCGATTCCATGATCGAGAATTCCCGCCCCACCCGCGCCGAAGCCTCCGACGTGGCCAATGCGGTGCTGGACGGCACGGACGCGGTGATGCTCTCCGGCGAAACCTCAGTGGGCAAGCACCCGATCACCACCGTGGAGACGATGGCGCGGATCGTTCAGGCCGCTGAGACCGATGGCGACCTGCCGGAGCTGACTCACCGCCCAAGGACACGGCGTGGCGTCATTTCTTACGCGGCCAAGGACATCGGCGAGCGGCTCAACGCGCGCGCCCTGGTCGCCTTCACCACCTCCGGCGATACCGCGAAGCGCGTGGCTCGGCTGCGCTCGCCGCTTCCGCTTTTGGTATTCACGCCCTCCCAGGCAGTGCGTTCCCAACTGGCCCTCACGTGGGGTGCGGAAACCTTCTTGACCAATGACGTACGTTCCACCGATGAGATGATGCGTACGCTGGACGAGCAGCTTCTCGCGATGCCGGAATACAACCCGGATGACATGCTGGTGGTTGTGGCCGGTGCGCCTCCGGGAATCTCCGGGAACACCAACATGATCCAGGTGCACCTGCTGGGTCAGGAGTTGAAGAGGTAGCTCATCACGGCCGTGAGTGCTGCTTTCGTACCCACTTCCGAGGCCCCCGGCGCCGGCGCGAATTTTTCGTGGTGGTTGCCGGGGGTCGGCTCGTCTGACTCGAGGACTTCATCGGGGGTGTGGCTGAAGGTCCAGAAGAGGTAGGGGACGCCAAGGTGGCGGGGTATCTCAGAGAAGTCCTCGGATGCAGACCAGGGGTCTGAATCCACCGAGGATTCCTGGAACGTGGCGTCCATGAACGGTCGCACGTGGTCGAAGACACCTGAATCGTTGTCCGTCAGCTCACCGTGAGCAGAATAGGTGAATTCCGGTTCCCGCGTGCATCCTGAGGCAGCGCATTCCCCGCGGACCACCCTCTCGATGGCGGCGTACACCTGGTCGCGGATCTCGGTGTTGTAGAAACGGCAGTTGAGGACCAGCGTGGCATCCGTGGGAATCGTGTTGTTGGTGTGCCCGGAGCTGAGAGTGCCCACTGTGATCACGGTGAATTCCCCGGGAGGAGTCTCTCGGCCGACGATGCCCTGCAGGCGCACGACGATCATCGCGGCGAGGTAAGTGGGGTCAATGGATTCATGCGGCGCGGAGCCATGTGCGGACTGGCCGAAGAGCTTGACGGTGATCGTGTCGCAGGCCGCGAGCACTGGCCCCGGGGCGGTGTGCACCTGCCCCTTGGGGCCGGGCAGGATGTGCTGCCCGAGGCAGAGGTCTGGATGGGGGATCTTCTCGGACAGACCGTCCGCGATCATGTTGCTGGCGCCCTTGGTGATTTCCTCGGCGGGCTGGAACAGTGCGATGAAGGTACCCGACCACGTGTCCCGTCGCTCGTTCATGACCGTGCACAGCCCCAGCAATGACGTGGTGTGTACGTCGTGGCCGCACGCGTGCATGACGCCCTCATTGGTGGAGGCATAAGGCAGGCCGGTGGCCTCGGTGACAGGAAGCGCATCGAAGTCCGCGCGCATGAGCACGGTTGGGCCGTCACCATTGCGGAAGACGGCGGTCATTCCGTAGCCGCCAATCCCGGTGGTCAGCTCGCAGTCCATGTCGCGCAGTTGCTGTTCAATCCGCGCTGCAGTGTGCTTCTCCTGGTTCGAGAGCTCGGGGTGGGCGTGGAACCACTGATATGTGTCCTCCATCCACGAGAGATCCACGCCGTGATTCTCCACGAAGTCCGCAACAGCGCGAGGGGTGGCGGATTCACCAGCAATGCTCAATTGTTTTCCTCCTAGTCCTTTCAGTTCAGCGGATTGCAGGGTTGTACTTCAGGCTATTCGGGCGGCACGAGCATTCTTCATCCAGGCGAATGCCCGGAGCGAGCCGTCCGTCGTCTCGAGCTGTGTACAGCTCGGCGAGCACCTGCCGCTTCAACTCCTGCGGTGCCAAGGTGTTGATGTAAATCTTCGTCCCGCCTTCGAACCCAGCGACCGTGGACACGCGCCACTTGATGACGATTCGCCACGGCATTGGCACATCCACATCCAGTGGCCTGTGCAGCCATTCTTCGTTACAGGGGATGTGGGGGCCCGCGGCGACGTGGCACGCGTGGACCAGGTCAGCTACCCCGTCCCTCTCTTCGGCAGACATCAGCCATGGTTCGGTCGTCGCAGACTTGGAGAATACTTCCAGGGTGGGGTAGCGGTGCCCGAAACCCGCGAAGGCCACTGCATGGTCATTTTCCGCGATGACCAGGTTGTGCCGGGCGGCGTAATCCACTGCCCATTCGTTGTACATGTTCGGGTTGCTGCGGACTTGGGCGATCTCCACTTCATTCTGCAATCCGTGCTCATCGATGCCCACGAGTTGCTTGTGAAGATGGTCGAAGCTGGCGCCAGCTGGGGCGAGCCAGTTCTGGAAGGCGGCTACGTAGCGCACGTAGCGGTTCGCGCGGTAGATCTGGTCCATCCCGTCCACTGTGAAGGCGATGAACAGGCGGTGGTCCTGGTAGCTCAGGGTGCCAGAGGCTGCCAGCTGGTCGGTAGTGTGTGCCCCGGGGACCCAATGGTCGCGTGCGATGATCACGTCATGGCTGCCCGCGAACAAAGAGGTGCCCTTGTCGCGGAGGGTATGCTCCCGCTGCTCTTCGGAGAAGAGCTCCGCGATGTCTTCATCGGACATACCGGCCGCGGCGAACTTCGTTCGCAGCACTTTTTCTACGTGGGCGCGACCATCTTCTTCAGCCAGATAGTCGGCCATGTGCTTCACGGAGGCGGGATTCATCTGATAGCCGTAGTTCACCGCCCAGTAGTCATAACTGAGGATCTCGAAGAGGTTGGCCACCCGTCGAAACAGCGGCTGTGTCTCCTCCAATTGGCTGGAGGTCACGCCCCGCAAGATCTCCGGATTGCCATCGTCATCGCGAATAATGCGCGCCTTTTCCGGCGGTGTGTCCAACTTTCGGTCGTTGCCAAATGCGGTCGCTGAGTCCCGGTCCGTAATGGGGCGAGGCTCGGCGGGTGCGCTTCGCATAGGCCGGTGTGCGCGCCCGGGAACGGTCCACACCTCAGTGCGGGAGAATGGGTTGACCTGTTTGATGGTCCCGTCTGGGAGCGTGGTCAGTGGTGGCACGGGTGCGGGGGAGTTCGCTGCGTTGGCAATCACAGCCCTTACCTTAGCGAACCGGGAACGTGGCCTGAGTCACGGATTCGTCTGGGAGGACACTGCCGTGTGCGACACTGTCCCTATGCCAAAGATTGTGTTTCGGATCCTGTCCACCCCAGATCAGCTCCGCGAGATTGACAGGGACTTTCACGGGATGATTCACGCCCTTGATGGAGCTGTGGACGCCACCGTGTCCGTGGTTGCGGTCAACGGAGACCGTGCGGTGGGCGGTGGCAGCGCGGTAGACGAGGAGCTGCGCCAGGTCTGGGAGGACCGTTTCGGCGAGCTGGAGGGCACTCATCCGTCAGAGATTCGAGTGGACGTCCGGCGCTATGACCTGGGCTCTATCTCGGGGTTGACCATGCACTTTGCAGAGCTGCTGACAGAACGAGATGAGCAGCCAGCGGAACCAATTCTCCGACAGGTGGCTGATGATGCAGGCCGCCCTCGTGTCCCATGGCACGTAGAGGTGCAACCATAGAGCATTACGTGCCGAGGATGATCAGCCAGATCGCCACGTGGTGAAATCCCGCGGCAACGATAGTGGCAGCGTGGAAGACTTCGTGGAAGCCAAACCAGCGTGGGCTGATGTTCGGACGTTTCACCGCATAGGCAATGGCTCCGGCAGAGTAGATGAGGCCTCCGAGGACGATGAGCACTTGGACGGGGGTGCTGAGCGACTCGTGGAGTTTGTCAATATTCACCAGGGCCACCCACCCGAGGAGCAGGTAGATGGTCACCGAGAGCCATCGTGGGTGATTGATCCACAAGATGTTGACCGCCGCCGCCGTGATCCAGCAGACAATGAGTACGACGTAGCTTCGAGTATCGTGACCTGCCCCCAGTGTGACGGGTCCATATGTCCCCGCGATAAACAAGGCGATCATGGCGTGGTCCGCCTGGCGCCACCAGGCCACAGTTCGATAGCTATTCCACGGGAAGCGGTGGTACAGGGCAGAAACCATGAGCATGCCGACCAGCAACAGCACGGAGAGGTCGGGGACCGCGGTCAACGGGTTCTGCTTGTGCCATGAGATTCCTAGGTATCCGGGTGCCTAGAGCAGGTTGCCCAGGAACTCTTGGGTACGCGGGTGCTGCGGGTTCGTGATCACGTCCGCCGCGGGTCCGTGTTCCAGGATCACTCCGCCATCCATGAACGCCACCGTATCCGCCACCTCACGGGCGAATCCCATCTCATGGGTGACGACGAGCATCGTCATGCCCTGCTCGGCCAACCGACGCATGACGGCGAGCACCTCACCGACGAGTTCAGGATCTAAGGCGCTGGTGGGTTCGTCGAACAGCATCAACGTGGGGCGCATGGCGAGCGCGCGGGCGATGGCGACTCGCTGTTGCTGTCCGCCGGACAGCTGCACGGGGTAGGCATCGGCCTTGTGTGCCATGCCCACCATCTCCAGCATTTCCCGTGCGTAGGCCTCTGCGTCTGACCTGGATTCTCCCTTGACCTGCACTGGAGCTTCGATGATGTTTTCCAGCACCGTGCGGTGGGTAAACAAGTTGAAGTGTTGGAAAACCATTCCGACACCTCGCCGCTGCCGGGCGGCCTCCTTTTCCGAGATCTCATACAACCTGCCGGCTTTCTCCCGGTAGCCGATGAGCTCACCGTCCACCTCGATCCTTCCGGCGGTCACCTTTTCCAGATGGTTGACGCACCGAAGAAGCGTGGATTTTCCGGAGCCGGACGGGCCGATCAGGCAGGTGACACTGCCCTGAGGAATGTCTAAGTCGATTCCTTTCAGCACGTCCAGACGGCCGTAGCTCTTCCACACGTCCTTGAACGCGATCTTGGGGATTGAATTTTCGCTCACGAGTCGGGCTCCTTAGTTGCGGCTAGTCGTGGACGTGTCGTTCACGGAGACGTTCTTCGGCGGTACCCCTTCGGCATCGGCGAGGGCGGCCAGCTGTCGGGAAGTCAGTTGGCGGGTAGAGCCGCGGGAGTAGTAGCGCTCCAGGTAGAACTGGCCAACCATGAGCAGACTGGTGATCACCAGATACCACGAAGCTGCGGCCAGCAGCAGCGGCACGGGCTGGAACAGACTGTTGGAAATGTCGGTGGCTCGGCCGAACAGCTCGCCGGTATAGGGAACGACCATCACCAGAGACGTCGTCTTCAGCATGCTGATCAGCTCATTGCCCGTCGGGGGAATGATGATGCGCATCGCCTGGGGCATCACAGTTCTGCGCATTGTTTGCCACCAGGTCATGCCCAAAGCCTTGGACGCCTCCGATTGGCCCTCGGGAACCGCCTGTAGTCCCGCGCGGACAATCTCTGCCATGTATGCGGCCTCATTCAGCCCGAGCCCAACCACGGCGAGGAGGAACATGTTAGATAACGCGGACTGCAGATCGATCTGGAACGCGCCGGCGTCCAAAACTTGGTACAGGGACCCCAGCAAGCCCCAGAACATGAGTTGCACATAGACCGGGGTGCCACGGAACACCCATAGGAACAACCACGCAATCCCCTGGAGAACGGGATTGGGGGACATGCGTAACACCGCGAGTAGGCCACCCATGACCACGCCGATGATCATGGCGAGGATGGTCATGACGATCGTATTGCCGGCCGCCTTGACCAGGCGGGTGTCCAAGACATACTTGGCGTAGATGTCCCAGCCGTAGGCATCATTGCGGGCGGCGCCGATGGCGAACCAGACCAGCAGGGCCAACAAAATGGCGGCTGTGATCCAGCGCCCGGGGTGTCGAAGCGGCACCGCCTGGTTGGCAGCGGGGCGGGAGCGCTGGGGCGTATCTGGGGCCAGGACGCGTGAGTTCTCGGGTTTGGTCATGGCTCACTCCTTGACTTCTGTGGATGGCGACGGGTGTGGTTGGCCAACGGGCTGGAGGTTGATGGACGCGCGGTCGATCGCGCCGTCCTCAAGTCCCCACATGCGCAGAATGCGGTCATAGGTCCCATCGGATTTGAGCTTGTTCAGCGCGGCCGCATAGGCCGCGGCCATTGGCGACCCCTTCTTGACGGCGAAACCCAGAGGTGCGGTATCGAACGGCGCACCCACGCGCTGCAACTTCCCCTGCGACCTTTCGATGGCATAGGAGATCACAGGCAGGTCGGCACTGTAGGCATCCACGCGCTTGAGCGTGGTCGCCGTGGCCGCGGCGTCTGCCGTGGGGTAGACAGCCTTGTTGATTGGCGGTTCTCCGTGCTCCACACAGGCCTTGGACTTCTGCTCAATTTCGTCCGTCTCCGAGTACGTCCCCTTCTGCACGGCGACGGACTTCCCGCAGGCGTGATTGGGATCCACGCCATCCGCGTTATCGGGATGCGTGGCCCACGCCGTGCCAGAGCGGTAGAAATCGACAAAATCGAACGCCTTCTGTCGTTCTTCCGTGTCCGTGAGGGCACTGGCGCCGACGTCCAGAGTGCCTGCATTGATGGCGGGGAGGATGAGGTTGAAATCCATTTGTCGGACGTTCACGTTCAGGCCGAGCACGGAGCCGACTGCCTTGATCATGTCGAGCTCGAAGCCAATGAGGTGGCCTTGGGAGTCCTTGAACTGGTTTGGGGCGTAAGGGGCATTGGTCCCGGCGGTCAGTGTGCCGCGTTGGTGAATATCCTGTGGCACCATCGAAGCCAACGTCGGATCCGCGGGCGGGAGCTCCTGCTGCCACCCTTCCGGGGTGCCATTTTCTTCATTTGTTACGCATGCCCCGAGCGTGGCGCCCATCATGGTTGCGGTCATAACTGCAACTAGGGCGCGTCGGATGCGAATAATCATGCGAGGAAGTATATAAGAATCAATGCATATTTTACACTTCACGACGGTCCCGAGTGACGTAGGCGACATCCTCATGCGCTCGCGGGGGCGCGGCATCTCCGGGTTGTGGTTCGTGGGCCCACGAGCGCGCGAGGGGCACGGACCGCAGGTGGCCGCCAGGGACCTTGTGGACGCCGCCGAACTGCCGGAATTCTTGCAGGCTCGCGATGAGCTGGATGAATACTTCGCTGGGCGGCGCACAGAGTTTTCGGTGCCGCTGGATATGGACCATGCGCAGGGGACGGACTTCCAGAGGCGGGTATGGCGGGAGTTAATTAAGATTCCTTGTGGCGAAACACGGACCTACGGACAAATCGCGAAGGATATGGGCGCGGGCCGGGCCTTCCAAGCAGTCGGCGGTGCGGTGGGGAAGAACCCAGTCAGCATCATCGTGCCCTGCCACCGGGTGGTCGGTGCCCGTGGCAATTTGACGGGCTATGCCGCAGGTTTGGATATCAAACGACAGTTGTTGACCTTAGAAAAAGCTTTACCAACCACGGGGCAATGCTAAATAAGTGAACGTCCCGAAAAGGCCCCAGAGGAGCAGCCGATGCAACGGCACTTGATCGACGAATATCTGGATCAGATTCTGCAGCAGTTGGAGGATAACTCTGACGGGGCTGTCGCTGATTACATACCCGAGTTGGCTGCCGTGGATCCGGACAAGTTCGCGGCTGCGATCTGCACTGACGAGGGGCACATCTATAGTGGCGCCCTCCATCCGGGCGATGATGAGCACGAGTTCACGATTCAATCGATCTCGAAGCCGTTCGTCTACGCCGCTGCGCTATCCGAGCAGGGGATTGACAAGGTGCGCGCCACCGTGGGGGTAGAGCCATCCGGGGAGGCTTTCAATGAGCTCAGCCTCGATCCTGGTTCGAACCGTCCCATGAACCCGATGATCAATGCGGGGGCTATCGCGGTGAATCAGCTCATCAACGGTGAAGAATCGACAGTCGAGGCTCGGACCGACAAGATTGTTCAATTCTTCAGCGACCTCGCCGGGCGGCCCCTCCGGATCGATGAAAAGGTGCGGGATTCCGAGCTGGAGACCTCCGACCGAAACCTCTCCATCGCCCACATGTTGCGTTCCCACGACATCATTCGGGATATGGCGCATGATGCGGTGGCCAGTTACATCAATCAGTGTTCCATTTTGGTCACTGTTCGGGATTTGGCGGTGATGGCTGCCACGCTGGCCAACGGCGGCCGCCACCCCGGTACGGGCACACGCGTGGTGACGGACGAAGTGGCGCGACAAACACAGGCCGTCATGGCCTCCGCTGGGATGTATAACGCCGCAGGGCGATGGATGTCCGTGGTGGGGATCCCGGCGAAGTCCGGCGTGGGCGGAGGCCTCATTGGGACTGTTCCCGGGCAGTTTGGGATAGCCACATTTTCACCTCGTTTGGATGAACAAGGAAACAGCGAGCGCGGCAAAGAGGTTTTCCGGCGCCTCAGCCGGGATATGGACCTTCATCTGATGACTGCGCAGCCCCGCGGCGAGACGGTGATTAGGAGCATAGTGACGCGTGACGATGCGACGATCATTACCGTGCAGGGCAAGATCGACTTCTCTGCGGCGGAGAACCTGTGGCGCGGGGTGGACAACCGAGAGATTGGGGATCCCCGCATCATCATGGATTTGTCACGCGTGGTGGGCTTCAACAAGGTGGGCCGCCGGATGATTCTGGAAGGGCTGGGACGACTGCATCGCGCCGGGTGTACGATCCAGCTCTTTGACCCGAACAATGTGCTGCCCCAACCCGATATGGGGGGAGGGGCGTATCCAGATTTCGTGGACCTCTAACCGCGGCGCGGCAATGACCTGCGGAAATAGTTAGAGGCATGCAATCCCTCGAGTCGAATATAGAAAACGTCTATACCCACTAGCCAAGTAATTAGTTATTGGCTATAGTGGGTGGCGTCCGCAAGGAACCGGGGAATGAAACGGCGCCGACATTGGGCCGCCCACCCCGGGGAACGCGGCGACCTGACAGTGGAGATCCACACGGTGCATCACCGTGACTCGACCGAGGAGTTGAACATGAACTTGATGAATACGACCATCCGCCCGTTCAAGGCGACCGCCTTCAAGAACGGTGAATTCGTTGACGTGACCGAGGAAGACGTCAAGGGCAAGTGGGCCATCTTCTTCTTCTACCCAGCTGACTTCACCTTCGTCTGCCCCACGGAGCTGGGCGACCTTGCAGACCACTACGAGGAGCTGCAGAAGCTGGGCGTTGAGGTCTTTTCCGTGTCCTGCGATACCCACTTTGTGCACAAGGCATGGCACGAGTCCTCCGAGACCATCGGAAAGATCAAGTGGCCCATGCTGGGCGACCCAGCCGGCGAGATCGCCAACAACTTCGAGAACATGCGCGAGGGTGAGGGCGTTGCAGATCGTGCGACCTACCTGATTGACCCTGAGGGCACCATCCAGTTCTACGAGAAGACGGCAGAGGGCATTGGTCGCAACGCTGAGGAACTGATGCGCAAGGTGAAGGCCGCTCAGTACATCGCGGCTCACCCAGGCGAGGTTTGCCCTGCGAAGTGGGAAGAGGGCGCAGATACCCTGAGCCCATCTATTGACCTCGTGGGCAAGATCTAAAACTCGCCTCTCGCGAATTATTACCCTGTAACCGCGCTGTCCTGGCCGCGGTGGACGGGAGAACAGGGGGATGGGCTCGGGCTGGATGCCCGCCATTCCCTTCCGGGTGCGCCCTGTGTGGGGGTCGCCCGGGCCAGGAACGAATTTGAATTCAGATGTGAATGTTGACGAGCACCGCGTGCGGCCGCATGGAGAGGAACCGGAGCCGCGTAAGCATCGCGCGGATAGGGGCGCTCGGAGACTCGACTAATCGGCTAAAAATTGGAGTGTATTTTTCATGGGTGTATTGAATTCCGACTTGACCGGGCAGCTGGAGCAACTGCTGGACAAGGTGGTGTATCCGATCCAGCTGGTGGCTAGCCTGGACGATTCCTCCAACTCCGACCAGGTGCGCGGGCTCGTCAATGAAGTGGCCGCACTTTCCGACAAGGTCACCGTGGTCGAGGAAAGCAACGAGAGGACGCCATCCTTTGCGATTCGCCGGGTGAGCGGGGACGGTGCTGATGAAGCGGGGGCCGAGCGGGTGGAGGTCCGGTTCGCGGGCGCGCCGCTGGGCCACGAATTCACTTCCCTGGTGCTGGCCTTGTTGCATGTCGGCGGCCATCCGCCAAAGATTAGCGAGGCGCAGGCAGAGGCGATCAAGGCCATCGACACCGAGCACAATCTGATCACATACATGTCCTTGACCTGCACCAACTGCCCGGACGTGGTGCAGGCGCTGAACATCATCTCTGTGCTCAACCCCAAGATCAAGCACACTGCGGTTGAAGGTGGGGCGTTCCGCGAAGAGGTCGAAAAGGCCGGCGTGATGGCCGTGCCTTCGGTCTACGAAAACGGCGAGATGATCCACTCCGGTCGTGCGGACGTGGACCAGCTGATCGGCCTGTTGGATGATGCCGCCGATGACCGCGCTGCAGAGGAACTGTCCAAGGAGGATCCGTTCGAGGTGCTCATTGTCGGAGGCGGCCCAGCGGCCAGCGCCTCGGCAATCTACGCAGCACGTAAGGGGATCCGCACGGGCATTGTGACCGAGCGCCGCGGTGGCCAGGTGCTGGACACCATGGCCATCGAGAACCACGTGTCCCAGCTGTACACGGAGGGCCCAAAGCTCGCGGAGGATCTGAAGCAGCACGTCGAAAAGTACGAGGTCCCGACCTTCGCACCACACGTGGCCTCGGAGCTGATTCCGGGTGAGAATGGCGACCTCCACACCATCAAGACCGCCAGCGGCGGGGAAGTGAAGGCGAAGACGGTACTGCTGGAAACCGGTGCGAACTGGCGCCTAATGGGCGTGCCTGGTGAATCGGAATACCGCAACAAGGGCGTCTCCTTCTGCCCACACTGTGATGGCCCGCTGTTCAAGAACCAGCGGATCGCCGTTGTCGGAGGCGGGAACTCCGGCGTTGAGGCCGCCATTGACCTCGCCGGAGTGGCCGAGCACGTCACCGTCTTGGAGTTCATGGACGAGCTGAAGGCCGATGCCGTTCTCGTCGACAAGCTCAAGAGCCTTCCAAACACGGACATCATCATCAACGCCAAAACCACGGAGGTTGTAGGTGACGGTGACAAGGTCACCGGCCTGGCTTACGAGGACCGCGAGTCTGGTGAATCCCACAAGCTCGATGTTGCCGGCGTGTTCGTTCAAATCGGCCTGATGCCCAATACCGACTGGCTCAAGGGCACGGTGAAGCTGTCCGATCGTGGTGAGATCGACATCGACAGCACTGGCGCAACCAGCATCCCCGGTGTCTTCGCGGCGGGTGATTGCACCACCGTTCCGTTCAAGCAGATCGTCGTGGCGTACGGCGCGGGCGCGATCGCGGCCCTTTCCGCCTTCGACTACCTAATCCGCCACACGGGCTCCGAGAGCGATTAAATGAATTTTCGCGAGTTCGAGTACCTGCTTGCGCTTCAGCGGGAAGGCAATTTCTCCCGGGCAGCCCTCCGAGCGGGGGTTTCTCAGCCGACCCTGTCGACCCAAATTCGGAAGCTGGAATCGGAGCTCGGGGCTCCACTGCTGGAGCGGACCCCTTCGGGGATCATGCTGACTCCGCTGGGGAAGGATGTCGCCGCTCGCGCGGACCGGATCCTGCATGAGTTGGGAGAGATTCGTCAGGTGGCGGACCGCGCTTCGGATCCGTATTCCGCGCAGGTCACGATGGGTATGATCCACACATTGGCACCGTATCTGCTGCCCCGCGCGCTGCCCTCGCTTCGCACGAGGTTCCCCGAGGTATCCTTCCGCTTTATCGAAGGCATGACCGCCGGCTTGTTGAGTCAGCTGGTCAAGGGGGAGTTGGACGCCACTGTTATCGCTGAGCAGCCAGAAGTAGATGGGCTGGATTCCCAACTGGTCTTTAAGGAAGACTTTGTCCTCGCGGCTCCGGTTGGGCATCCCTTTCTGGAAGGTCGAGATCTCGATGCGCTACAGCTGGCTGACCTGCGGGGCGAGGAGCTTCTCTTGCTCGATCAGGGGCATTGCCTGCGCGACCAGGCTCTGGATTTATGCGAGCGCGTTGGCGCCCATGAATCGACTTTCGCGGCGACGTCCATGGAAACGTTGCGCTACATGGTCGCGGGTGGCGCGGGGATGACTTTGCTGCCACGGCTTGCGGTGGGAGAGCTGTCCGTGCAGCCGGAAACCCTTCAGATTGCTGAGTTCCGCGATCCTAAGCCGCATCGCGAGCTGTATCTGGTGTGGCGTGAATCCTCGCCGTTGACAGAGCTGATGCCTGGAATCGCAGGAGCGCTGAACGTCGCGTAGGTAGTTCGGAACCGGAAGCCCCCTCTTCGGAGGTGCGGTTTTGGTGTTCCGACCGGCGTGTCATAAGATTTGACGGCACGCCCCAGTAGCCCAATTGGCAGAGGCAACGGATTCAAAACCCGTCCAGTGTGAGTTCGAGTCTCACCTGGGGCACATTTTCACCCCCGCCCGCTTCAAGACTGCAATAGTGCAGGTGAGCGGGGGTTTCTCGTGTGGTCAGAGGCTTATATTATGCGCAGACCGTTGACGTGCACGATGTGACAACAGCACTATCTGGCTCTTTGGTTGTCACATCGTGAGCAAATTCCAGAGCGATTGACTTCGCCCGCTCAAGGCTGATGGCGGCAGTGGCACGAGCCTGATGAGCTGCCCAATCGAGGTAGTCTTCTTTTGATCCGAAGAGATTGGCGTAGGGGCAGAACGAATCTGTGAAAGGTGCGCCGCCCTCGTCGAGGACGCGGGGAAAGGAAACGACAAGTTTGGGGTTAGCGTCCAGCTTGCCGTCTGATAGTGACGCGTGAAGGGACTGCGCCGACAAAGGAGATCGGCTTTCAACCGCGACGTCACAATCCAATAGGCCTGCGAGGATCAGGGTGTCGAGGACGCACCAGGTGTACACGCTCGTTCCCGTGGACAGGTGCGCGAGGTGTGGTGTGGGCGTCAGCGAAATGAGACGAAGAGCGAGTTGGTGAGCGCCGCATTGAGCATGTTCGCCGAGAAGAGCATGCAGGTCGCGCGACGATGGGGAAAAGAGTTTCGATGAATCCACGTCGCGACTATAGCGTTAATGAAACTAGTTGTCATTAATCCGAAATAAGGTTCACTGAAACGGCAAGAGCGGGACCGCTGCTCCTGCAGGGAAGGGTTGCCCACCGACTACAGTGGTGCCCATGACAAAGGCGGAATCCACCAAGACCCTGCTGCTCCTCGACGGTCACTCGCTGGCCTTTCGAGCTTTTTATGCGCTCCCAGCTGCCAATTTCTCCACCACGGGTGGCCAGCACACCAATGCGGTCTATGGATTCCTCGGCATGTTCCTCGGGCTTATGGAGAATGAAAAGCCCACCCACGTCGCCGCGGCCTTTGACCTCTCCGGTCCAACATTCCGAGAAGAATCCTTCCCGGAGTACAAAGCGCAGCGACCTGAATTCCCCAAGGAGTTCAAGGGGCAGATTGAATACATCCGGAAAGCGCTGGAGACGCTGGGCATAACCACGTTGGATCGTGAGGCTCACGAGGCCGACGACATCATCGCGTCGCTGGCCACACAGGCATCCGAAGCTGGAATGCGCACGTTGATCTGCACCGGCGACCGCGACTCTTTGCAGCTCGTCACCGACGATACGACTGTGCTGTATACCCTCAAGGGCGTCTCCAACCTCCACCGCTTCACCCCGGCAGCCGTGGAGGAAAAGTACGGCGTGACCCCCACCCAATACCCGGACCTGGCCGCCCTCCGCGGCGATACCAGCGACAACATGCCCGGCATTCCCGGGGTGGGCCCAAAGACCTCCCAGAGGTGGATCAACAAGTACGGGAGCTTGCAGGGTGTCATCGACAATATGGATGACATCGGGGGCAAGGTCGGGCAGAGCTTGCGTGATCACATCGACCGCGCGAAGCTGAACCGAGAAATCACCGAAATGGTTCGCGACCTCGACATGGTCGATAACATCGACGACCTCCGTCCCACGGAAGTCAATGCGGCCGAGGCTCTCTCCTTGTTCGAGGAGCTGCAGTTCGGCGGAACCCTCCGCAATCGCGCCTTCCGCACTCTGGGCGTGGAGTTCGAGGACACGACAGCCCTGCCCATCGTCAAAGATGAGCTCGAACCGGGCAAGCTCGCTGAGTGGCTTGCGAAAAACGCTGACTACAAGCCCAAGAAGGGGACCGTCCCCACCGCCCTCTCAGTAGACGTCGACGGAGAGCAGCTCGCGTTGCTCAGCCGAGAAAACCATGGGGTTGTTCTCGACCTCGCGGACCTCAGCCCAAAGGATGAGGAGACCCTGCAAGAGTGGATCGGTGATCCGGGGGCGCCGAAGTGGTTTCATGACGCCAAATTGTCCATGCACCAGCTTCACGCCCAGGGCTTGAAGCTGGACGGGGTGGAACAAGATACCTCGCTGTCTTCCTATCTGCTGCGCCCGGAGCTGCGCACATGGGGGTTGAATGACGTGCTTCAGCGGCACGCAGGACGAGACCTTCCTGCCACGGCGAGCCCTCTCGAGCGGGCTCAGGCGGTCAGCGAGATCGTGGCCAACGTAGCCGAGGAACTGAATAGCCCCGAGATGGCTGAACTCTACTTTGACCTCGAGCTACCGCTCACCATGATCCTCGGCCGCATGGAACTTGCGGGCATCGCAGTGGACGAGGCAGCCCTGCGGGAGTTGTCAGAGGACTATGGGGCCAAGATTGCCGAAGAGGTCAGTGCCGCTCGACGGATCGCGGGGGATGACAAGTTGAATCTATCGAGCCCGAAGCAACTCCAAAAGGTGTTGTTCGAGGATTTCGACTTGCCGAAGACCAAGAAAACTAAAACCGGGTATTCCACAGCTGTCGGTGAGCTCGAGAAACTGGCAGCCCAGACCGATCACGAGTTTCTCGCTCACCTGATGGCTCACCGTGAGTATCAGAAGATGAAAACGACGATTGACGGGTTAATCGAGGCGGTGAAAGACACCGGTCGAATCCACACAACCTTCAATCAGCGTGGCGCGGCAACCGGGCGGCTGTCCTCCTCGGATCCCAATCTGCAAAACATTCCTGTGCGCACGGAGGCGGGCCGGAAGATCAGGGCAGCCTTCCACGTCGGCGAGGGGTACGAGACCCTGCTCACCGCGGACTATTCGCAGATTGAGATGCGCGTGATGGCCCACCTGTCCCAGGACAAGGGCCTAATTGAGGCCTATAGCAAGGGCGAAGATCTCCATAACTATGTGGGATCCAAGGTCTTCAATGTCCCAGTCGATGAGGTCACTCCGGAGTTACGCCGAAAAGTGAAGGCACTGAGCTACGGATTGGTCTATGGGCTATCCGCCTTCGGACTATCCCAACAATTGGCAATCAGCGCGGGCGAAGCGAAGAAAATTATGCAGAGCTACTTCGAGCGCTTCGGTGGCGTCAAAAATTACCTCGACCAGGTCGTGGAAGACGCCCGGGACAGCGGATACACGGCGACCCTCTACGGGCGTCGTCGCTACCTTCCGGAGCTGAAGGGGTCGAATAGAGTCGCGCGGGAGAACGCGGAGCGTGCTGCGCTGAACGCGCCGATTCAGGGCACAGCGGCGGACATCATCAAACTGGCAATGCTGCGAGTGGACCGGGCGCTGTCCCGCGAGGGGATGCGCTCGAGGGTGCTCCTCCAGGTCCACGACGAGCTCGTCGTGGAAGTGGCCCCCGGAGAACTGGAGCGGGCGACCGCGCTGTTGGAGCGAGAAATGGACAACGCCGCCACCTTGCGGGTGCCGCTGGATGTGTCGGCGGGTAGTGGCGAGAATTGGGATGCGGCCGCGCACTAGTCGCGCACTTGTTGGGGCTGAATAGAACCCTAAAGCAGGGGTTGAAATACCTGTTTGCATGCTTTTTTGCGCTGGTGTAGCGTATACGGCGTTGTGCAACTCATTTTGTGGGTTGCAACGGTACATCGCGAGGGGAACGCGAAATCACGGTGACGAACTGTGCTGGTTACGTTCTGTGCTCGGTGCCTCTTCCTGTCAAGAGACCTGCAGATACCTCCGGTGTGCACACGTAACTGTCCATTTCGATTTTCTATCCGTTTCGGAGATCCCTTCCATATGCCAACCAACAACGTCCCTCAGGTTGCCGTAAATGACATCGGTTCCGCTGAGGATTTCCTCGCCGCCATCGACTCCACCATCAAGTACTTCAACGATGGTGACATTGTCGAAGGTACCGTCGTCAAGGTCGACCACGACGAAGTCCTGCTGGACATCGGATACAAGACCGAAGGTGTTATTCCTTCCCGCGAACTGTCGATCAAGCACGACGTAGACCCAGGTGAGGTTGTTGAGGTCGGCGACGAGATCGACGCACTTGTCCTGACCAAGGAGGACAAGGAAGGCCGCCTGATCCTCTCCAAGAAGCGCGCACAGTACGAGCGTGCTTGGGGTGCCATCGAGGAGCTCAAGGAGAAGGACGAGCCAGTTACCGGTACCGTCATCGAGGTCGTCAAGGGCGGCCTGATCCTGGACATCGGTCTCCGTGGCTTCCTGCCCGCATCCCTCGTGGAGATGCGCCGAGTTCGCGATCTGCAGCCTTACATCGGCCAGGAGATCGAGGCCAAGATCATCGAGCTGGACAAGCACCGCAACAACGTGGTGCTTTCCCGCCGCGCATGGCTCGAGCAGACGCAGTCCGAGGTTCGCTCCGAGTTCCTGCACCAGCTGCAGAAGGGCCAGGTCCGCAAGGGCGTTGTGTCCTCCATCGTCAACTTCGGCGCCTTCGTCGATCTCGGCGGTGTCGACGGCCTGGTTCACGTCTCCGAGCTGTCTTGGAAGCACATCGATCACCCATCCGAGGTTGTCACCGTCGGTGACGAGGTCACCGTCGAGGTGCTGGACGTCGATCTGGACCGCGAGCGCGTCTCCCTGTCCCTGAAGGCTACCCAGGAAGATCCGTGGCGCGTCTTCGCCCGCACCCACGCCATCGGCCAGATCGTGCCGGGCAAGGTCACCAAGCTGGTTCCATTCGGCGCCTTCGTGCGCGTCGAAGAGGGCATCGAGGGCCTGGTGCACATCTCCGAGCTGGCCGAGCGCCACGTGGAGGTACCGGACCAGGTTGTCACCGTCGGCCAGGATGCCATGGTCAAGGTCATCGACATCGACCTCGAGCGTCGTCGCATCTCCCTGTCCCTGAAGCAGGCGGATGAGGACTACACCGAAGAGTTCGATCCATCCAAGTACGGCATGGCTGACTCCTACGATGAGCAGGGCAACTACATCTTCCCTGAGGGCTTCGACCCAGAGACCAACGAGTGGCTCGAGGGCTACGACGAGCAGCGCCAGGAGTGGGAGGCTCGCTACGCAGAGTCCGAGCGTCGCCACGCACTGCACTCCGCTCAGATCGAGCGCAACCGTGCAGCAGCAGCCGAGGCCGCTGCCAACGGTGAAGGTGGCTACTCCTCCGAGTCCGAGTCCGCATCTGAGTCTGCAGCCCCAGCAGCTGAGAGCTCCGATGCAGGCACCCTGGCTTCCGACGAGCAGCTTGCTGCGCTGCGCGAGAAGCTGGCCGGCGGAGAATAATCTCGCTGCGTAATCTTTTACGCTGAGCACTAAGCCGCACTCCTGAGGGAGTGCGGCTTTTTGTATGGGGCGCAGGCGTTAGGGCTGGAACACCGGCGAGCTAGTCCGCCACGGTGTCCGCCGGCAGCCCCGGACGAGGATCCAAGTGAATACCCGCAATCATGCAGCGAATCGACCCGCCCGCATGTTCAATGGGCGCCACATCCAGCGGGAGAATCTCCGCGTACTTCTCAATGGTTGCGATCTGCTCCGCGGTGAGACTGCGGTATCCGGTCTGCGAAATGACCAGCAGGAGGTCGCCGGTGCTTGTGCTCAATTCGATCGCATTCCCGGCGAAGGCATTCAATTGCTCAGTGCTGAGCTCGATGATGTCTCGACCGCTGGCTTGCAAACGATGAGCCACCTCCGACCGCCGCTCCGCAGACGTAATCGCGTCCATCCCGACCATGGCGAAATCGGTCCCCACGCACATCAGAACGTTGGTGTGATACACGGGCACGCCGTTGGGGTCTTCGGCGTCGAAGACCACTGGCTCATAGCTGAAGGCCGTACAAAAACGCTCGACCAGTAGCGGGTCACACCGTTTCGAACGCCCGCAGAAGGCGATCCGCGTGATGTCGTCAATCACCATCGCCCCGGTGCCTTCGAGGAAGAGATTGTCCTGCTCAAGCCCCGAATAGTCAATGATTTCCTGTACCCGGTAGTACTTCTTGAGAAATTCGAGGACATCGTCCCTGCGCTCACCGCGTCTGGACGCCGCGAACATCGGATAGACGGCTACGCGTCCTCCAGCATGAGTGGAAAACCAATTGTTGGGGAAGATGCTGTCCGGATGCTGACCGGTTTCATCCTCGAACACGTGCACCCGCACGCCCTTGTCGCGCAGCGCCTGGATTGCCCGTGTGCTGGCTTCGTATGCCAGGCGGGACACGTCCCCACTGGCTGACTGTTGAAACATGTTGTCCATCGCCGTTTCTTCGTTCGGGACGAAGTGGTGGGGGCGGACCATGATGACTGCTTGGGGAGCTTGAGGTGAAACCCTACCCATGAGTTCAATCCCTTCAGGATGTGCTATTAAGCGCCTAGACGGCAACTTAGTGGACGAGGTTGTAGACGGTGACTCCCATGATGAGGAGCCCAACGAGGAAAATGATGACGGTTTCTGGCCGGCGAGCGTAGCTGCGCAATGACTTCGCACGCTGGAACAGAAGCATCGGCAGAATATAGACGAGGAAGGCGACGAAGAGTCCGCCGACCACGGAAATAAGGTCCATGATCGAAGGGTTGAGAATGGCAACCAGCGAGGTCGTGACGAAGACGGCGACATAGATCAGGATGGAGAACTTCCGGCCTTCCACCCGCTCGGCCCACTCTGGAGCGAAGAAGCGAACCAAGTATTTCGTGCCCTCTTCCGTGCCCATCATGTGCCCGTAGTACGAGGTAGCGATAGCGATCAAGGCAATGACCGGGGCCGCAAACGCCATCATTGGGGTGTGAGTGACATTGGCGAAATAGGTGAGGACCGGCACGTTGGCTTCTGCTGCCTTGTCCATTCCATCGGCACCCAGGGCCATGGAACATGACCAGACGAAGAACATGGTGAACACCACCAGCATGATGGTGGTCACCAGCTCGACCTTGCTCACCTGCTTCTCATTTTCGGCACCGTGTGACTTCTCCATGTCCAGCACCAGTTGCGAGACCGCAGCCATGTGGCTGAAGGAAAAGACCAGAACCGGAAGGATCAACAGGAGTGATAGCCAGATCGGCGTGTGAGACTGATAGTGGAAGAAGCTCTCCAGGTCCCATTTCGGAATCAGGTACAACGAGATCCCGCCGAGGGCGATGATCAGCGGGTACACCAGAATGCTGGCGATGCGCAGCACCACGCGGCGTCCCAAAACAAATACGGCGGTCAGGGCACCCACGCACAGCGGTGCGAGCACCCACCGATTCAACTGCGGACCGTGCAGCTGATTGACGATGAAGCTATCCACGGTGTTCGTAATCGACACGCCGTAGATCAACACCGTCGGGTAGATGGAGAGCCAGTACATGACTGCGGTGGCGAGTCCTCGCTTTCGGCCCGTCAGCTCATAGACGATCTCCAGGACGTCAAGGCCGCGAGTGGGAGAGGCGGAGACAATGCGCGAGTAGGTCCGGTGGGAGAAGAACACCAGCGGTCCGATGAAAACTGTCGCGATGAGCAGGGGCCAGAACCCAAAAGATCCGGCGTTGATGGGGAGGAAGAGGATGCCCGCTCCCACCGCTGTTCCAAAAAGTGTGAGAGCCCATGTGAAGAGGCTCTGAGAGGATTGCCTGCCCTCAGGCTCCAACGGCTCCTGGGATTCCGCGACTTTCTGCAGCGGATCGTGCTCTGAGAGGTCGAGGTGCGAGTAGTCCTCATGGGTGGAGGCGGGGACGGCGCGGCCCATGGGGTCGCCACCGGCCGAGATCGTAGGTTCTGGTGACATGGTTCGTCATTTCTGTCGATTCGAGTTCCTCGATCACGGTACGTTGACAACGTCATCCAGGTCACCGGTTTTGTATATTTCTTTGAGATTTTATGCACGCGCACCCCGATCGGGGAGGGGACGGGGCACGGGACATCCCGGGGAGGGAGATTTTAGACGCCAAAAACGGCGCGGATGATGACCACCGACAGCGCGCCGATGGACGCGGCGACGGGGACGGTAATCACCCACGCCAGGGCGATCGGGCGCATCATGGACCAGTTGGCATTGCGGTTGACCAGGCCCACGCCGAGGATGGCGCCGATGAGGATATGGGTCGAAGAGACGGGGAGGCCGAGCACCGAGGCTCCGAGGACCACGCCGGCGGCGGCCATTTCTGCGGCAAAACCTGTGGCTGGATGCATCTTCGTCAGTCCGCTGCCTACGGTGGTGATGACATTGCGGCCGATGAACCACAGGCCAGCGACGAGGGCGATGCCTGCCGCGACCATCAATGCGCTCGGCACGGCTGCCTCGCTGCGGATCTGGCTGGACTTGAGGACGTCCAGGATGGCAGCGAAAGGCCCCACTGCGTTGGCAATGTCATTGGAACCGTGGGAGAACGCGAAGGCCGATGCAGTGAATACCTGCATCCAGGAAAAGAGGATGAAGGTCGCACGGTCTAGGTCCCGGTGGCGCATGGTTTGAGCGAAGATGTAGACGGCCATCCAGATTGCCGCTCCGACCATGAGGATAGTGACGACGTGGGACAGTGCTGAAAGGTGCAATCCGGTGTTCTTCAGGCCCTTGAACAGCATCATTGCCGTGATAATCATGCCGCCGAACATCGCGAGGACGGGAACCCAGGCAATCAGCGCTTTGTGGGCTTCGACATCTTCCGCGTCGCTATGGATCTTGTGAAGCTCGCGGTAGTAGTCGGACTCGAGTTCCGAAGGGTCGTAGTTTGCCTCGGAGGTGGTGAGCGCGTCCCGGGCCATAGCCGAGTTGAATTCCAGCTTTTCCTCTGGGGAGAGGCGCTTGAAGTTCTCTTTATAGCTTGCCCGGTACTCGCGGCGACGTTGTTTCAGTATCTTGAGCTGTTCGCTGGCTCGCTCGTTGTAGACCAAGATGCTGGATTTGATGAGCTTAAACAGGAGGAACCCAACGATTCCGCCCAACAGTGGGGAGAGGAACCACGACAGTACGATGCGTCCAATTTCAGCCCACTGCACCATCGCCCACGGGTCTGAGGTCGCGTGCCCGACGTAGCCAGTGGTGACGGCGGCGCCCACAATGCCACCGACGATGGAATGCGTGGTGGAGACCGGCCAGCCCATCTTGGTGGCGACCAGCAACCACAGGGCTGCACCCACTAATGCCGCCATCATGATGTATGCAAAGGACATGGGCTGGAGATGGACATCTCCCAGGTCGACAATGCCGGACTTGACCGTGTCGGTGACTTCGCCGCCTGCCAAGATGGCACCGCCCACTTCGAAGACGGCCGCGACCAACAGCGCCTGCTTCATTGTCAGGGTGCCTGCGCCCACCGACGTGCCGAAGGAATTGGCCACATCATTGCCGCCGATATTGAACGCCATGAAGCAGCCAAACAAAATGGCTGTGATCATGAAAATTCGTTGGCTGCCAGGCTGGATTTCGCCTTCAGCCCAGGTGATGAAACTGATGATCGTGATGGTCAGTAGACCGCCGAAAATGAGGTGCCACCAGAGGTTGTTGTTGCCCAGCGGCGAGTGAGTTCCGGAGGTCGCAGTAAGGGCGGCAGAGCTATCCCGGCGCATCAAACCTTCTTTCGCGACGCAGTTGATTCACAGCAAACTGTGAAATTACCAGTTAATATTCCGTTAAACTGCAGTTCAAATACAACTTGCAATGGCTGGCGCTGGGATCGAAACCTTAATATCAACTGAAGGGTGTATGTGACTCACTTAGGGTATGGCGTGCGCAACTTTGAAGAAGATATGAAAAGAACCGTTTTCCTGCGAGAGTGAGGAAAACGGTTGTTGTGGGAAGAATCACGAAGAACCACCCTGAGAGTTAGCGCACCAGGGAAGGCCTCGCCACGCTACAGCGCTTCAATAGTGGCATTCGCGTGCAGGGTTTCCAACGCGGAAGCCTTTCGTGCCTGCAAGGTCCAGCCTTTGCCTTGGCGTTCGGTGAATACCGCGACTGAGCCCGGCAAGGTCACTGGTTTGTTGAATTGCACGGTGTACCGCGCAGCGCGAGGGATTTGCCCCTCGACAGCGGACAGTACCGCCGCAGCTGTCCACATTCCGTGAGCGATGACGGTCGGGAAACCGAACGCCTTCGCACCCACACCGGAAACGTGGATTGGATTCTTATCTCCCGACGCTTGGGCATATTCCTTGATGGATCCCGGTGTTGCTCGGAGGGTAGTCGTCGGGGTGGGGTCAGCGGGCATTTCGGCAGCAGGGAGGACTCGACCGTCGGTCTTTTCTCCACCGGACAGGGGTGATCGAGACGAGAGCTTCGCGCCCTTGGACAAGAACGTACTTACCTGCCTCCACGCCACGTCTCCATCGACAGAGATCTCAGTGATGAAATCAATGAGTAGGCCCTTGTTGTGTTCCCGGAGGTTCTCGGCGTGCACTCGGAAGGTGAGGGCATCGTCGACGGTGAGTGGGCGCCGCTGTTCGATGGTGTTGACCAAGTGAATCGCACCCATCGCGCTAAAGGGGAAGTCCTTCGCGGACATCACCTTCATGACCAGCGGGAAGGAGAGGGTATAAGGGTAAGTTATCGGCAATTCATTGCCCAGCCGCAACCCCGTCGCCGCGTTGTACGCCGCAAGGTGAGATACGTCGATCGCCACGTCACGAACTTCAAAAGCGGTGCTTGGATCGGCAGTCGCGGACCGCTTGGTCCCCACCACGGGAAGCACGTCCTTGACGGCATTCCGGTACTCGTCCATGAGCACGGGGATGGACGCCAACTGCTGAAACTTCGGTTCAGTCATCCTCGCATACCTCCTATGCGCCCAGCAGCGACTGGCCGCACACGCGGACCACGTTGCCGGTGACGGCGGAGGAGGCCGGCTCGGCGAAGTATGCGATGGTCTCCGCCACGTCGATGGTCTGTCCACCCTGTTGCAGAGAGTTCATGCGGCGGCCGGCTTCGCGGGTGGCGAATGGGATGGCGGCGGTCATTTGGGTCTCAATGAACCCAGGAGCGACTGCGTTGACCGTGATGCCCTTGTCAGCCAGCTTGTCGCTCAGAGCATCAACCATGCCGATCACGGAGGCCTTGGTGGTGCCGTAGTTGGTCTGCCCCCGGTTGCCCGCGATGCCCGCGATGGAGGAGACGCCAATGACACGACCACCATCAGCCAAGCCACCGTTATTGACCAGGCCTTCAGTGATACGGACGGGCGCAATCAGGTTGACGGCCATCACAGCGTTCCACTTGGCATCGTCCATGTTCGCGAGCAGCTTGTCACGGGTAATGCCAGCGTTGTGGACGATGATGTCGATCTTCCCGCCGTGACGCTCCTGCGCGTGCTGCTTGAGCTTGTCGGCAGCGTCCGGGGCGGTGACGTCCAAAGGAAGGGCGGTGCCGCGAACCTTATTGGCTGTCGCCGTGAGGCCCTCGCCAGCAGCGGGAACGTCCACACAAATGACCTTGGCACCTGCGCGTGCGAGCACCTCCGCAATTGTCTCACCGATACCACGGGCCGCTCCGGTCACCACGGCGACCTTGCCCTCGGTGGGGCGCTCCCAGTTAGCTGGAGCCTCAGCGTTGCCGGATCCAATGCGGATGACCTGAGCATCCACGTAAGCCGAACGGCCAGACAGAAGGAAGCGGAGGGTGGATTCCACTCCGGACAGGTCGGTGGAGGCCTCAGGAGCGACATACACCAGCTGGGCAGTGGCGCCCTTGCGGAGCTCCTTCGCTACGGACCGGGTAAAGCCCTCCAGGCCTCGCTGAACGATGTGCTCATCGACGTTCTCGATGAGCTCGGGAGTGGTGCCCAAAACGACCACACGGCCGTTGGAAGCGAGCTTTCGCATGACCGGGTTGAAGAAGTCGAACAGCTGGTGGAGCTCTTCCGGTTTGGTGATACCGGTGGCGTCAAAAACAAAGGCAGCGGGGCGAGTGTCCTCGGCGGAGGTGGCGATGTCGTAATCACCGGAGAGAAGTTCCTTCACGGAGTTCACCAGGCGACCCTGACCGCCCAGCAACACAGGGCCTTCCAGTGCGGGCTGGCCGGCAGAGTAGCGGCGGAGCTCCTGCGGCTGCGGGAGGCCTAGCTTGGGAGCGATGAACTTACCCGCTCCGGAGTTGATGAACTGGGAATACAGATCCTGGTTGGAGGAATTCTGCTTGGAGGAAGACACTGACATTCTCCTTCGTGAGATAGCATTTTTCGGGAAGCGCGAGCCGCCCTGTTTTGTGGATCCGCTGCCGCGGATCACGGAGACAATGTATGTTCTCATGTATAACCCTACGGTGTGATCCCGACCACCGTGTGGAAAGTGGTGACATTCACGTCACCAACTATTCAGCTCGCTGAGTTGGGTCGCGCTGTCAGTGACCTGGGTCTAGAACACCAACGAAATTGGAGTGAAAGCTAACATGACCGCCACCTCGCCTCGAAAGGTCGCCATCCTGGGCGGCAACCGGATTCCCTTCGCCCGCTCTAATAAGGAGTACGCGGACGCGTCCAACCAAGACATGTTGACCGCGGCGATTGATGGTCTGGTGGCTCGTTACGGGCTGCAGGACGAGCGGCTCGGGCTCGTGGTCGCCGGCGCGGTGCTGAAGCACGCCCGCGACTTCAACCTCACCCGCGAAGTAGTGATGGGGTCGGCGCTGTCCTCTGAAACCCCCGCGTTTGATTTGCAGATGGCCTGTGGCACCGGGCTGTCTTCCCTGGTTCAGGTGGCGGACGCCATCTCACTGGGACGCATTGAAGCGGGTATTGCCGGCGGTGTGGATACCACCTCGGACGCACCCCTGGCCGTGAATGACGATCTGCGCAAGAAGCTGATCAAGCTGGCAAATGCGAAGACCCCGGGCGAGAGGCTGAAGCTCATCGGCCAAATTCGCCCCGCTCAGCTGGCGCCAGAACAGCCGTCCAATGGCGAGCCTCGGACCGGCCTGTCGATGGGCGAGCACGCTGCGATTACCGCCCGCGAGATGGAAATCTCCCGCGAGGACCAGGATCAGCTCGCACTGGAATCCCACCAGAAGTTGGCTGCGGCCTACGAGGAGGGCTTCTTTGACGATCTGATCACCCCGTACCTGGGTGTGCAGCGCGACACCAACCTCCGTCCCGATTCCACGCTGGACAAGCTTTCTCGCCTCAAGCCGGTCTTCGGCAAGCGCGATGCGGAAAAGCACGGCACGGAAGCCACGATGACGGCCGCGAACTCCACGCCTCTAACAGATGGCGCCTCTGCTGTCCTCGCCGCCTCCGAGGAATGGGCCAAGGAACACAACCTCCCGGTCCGTGCCTACCTCGTCGACTCGGAGGTGGCAGCGGTGGACTTTATTCACGGCAAGGACGGCCTTACCCCGGATGGCCTGCTGATGAGCCCCACCTATGCGGTTCCTCGCCTGCTGGAGCGCAATGGCCTGACGCTGCAGGACTTCGATTTTTACGAGATCCACGAGGCATTCGCCTCCCAAACCCTGGCCACGCTGAAGGCTTGGGAGTCCGAGGATTACTGCCGCGAGCGGTTGGGTCTGGACAAACCACTGGGATCCATCGACCGGTCCAAGCTCAATGTGAAGGGCTCTTCACTGGCAGCTGGGCACCCCTTTGCCGCCACGGGCGGCCGCATCATCGCCACTGCCGCAAAGATTCTGGAAGAAAACGGCGGCGGTCGCGCGCTGGTTTCCATCTGCGCTGCGGGCGGACAGGGCGTCGTCGCCATCCTTGAGCGTTAGTCTCTACTCGGCCTGAGCTCAGGGTGCAGCGCCCTGAACAGTGCTCCTCACCTTTTCCCGCTTGCTAATCTGACGGGTGGTATTGAAAGGGTGAGGAGTTTTTTATGTTTCTCATTGGTCTGACCGGTGGTATCGGGTCGGGGAAGTCCACGGTCGCCGCACGGTTGCAGGAGAAAGGCGCCGTCATTGTGGACGCCGACCAGATTGCCCGGGAAATTGTCGAGCCGGGAGAGCCGGCGTTGGCGGAGCTCGCTTCGGCGTTTGCTGGAGTGCTCAATGAGGATGGGACTTTGAATAGAGCGGAGCTCGCGCGGCAGGCATTTGCCTCGGAGGAATCAACCAAGACTCTCAACAGGATCACCCATCCGCAAATTCGCAATCGCACCCGCGAGAGGCTTGAAGAGGCTGAGGCAGACGGAGCGAACGTCGTGGTCTACGATATGCCCCTGCTGATCGAAAATGACGAGGCAGATCAGGTGGATCACGTCCTCGTCGTTGACGCTCCCGATGAAGTCCGAGTCCAGCGCTTGGTCGAATATCGCGGGCTGGAGGCGGCGGATGCGCGCCGCAGGATCGCTGCACAGGTTGATCGAGAGACTCGCCTGAAGCATGCCGATACCATCCTCGACAACTCTGGCAGTAAAGACAGCCTGCTGGCACAGGTAGACGAATTCTGGAAGAGCATCTCGCGCTGAATCTCGGAGCACTATGCGGGCGGGGGACTGATACGCACGGCGCGGTGGCGTGCCCCGACTGGTGGGTACAGTGGTTCCATGGCTTTTGCAGCAGAGCGCCCAGACTTGTCGTATTCCGAATTTCGCCCTGTGGGGGAGATTGAGCGGAGCGATAAGAAGTTCGAGGTCATCAGTGACTATGAGCCGGCTGGTGATCAGCCTTCGGCCATCAAAGAACTCGCGGAGCGGCTTGGCAGGAAAGAGCGCGATGTTGTCCTGATGGGTGCCACCGGTACAGGAAAGTCTGCGACAGCTGCTTGGCTGATTGAGAAAGTCCAGCGCCCCACATTGGTGATGGCCCCGAATAAAACGTTGGCAGCTCAGCTGGCGAACGAGTTACGCAGCCTATTGCCCAATAACGCGGTTGAGTATTTCGTTTCTTACTACGACTATTACCAACCGGAGGCGTACATCGCCCAGACCGATACCTACATCGAGAAAGACAGCTCCATCAACGAAGACGTGGAACGATTGCGCCACTCGGCGACCTCTGCGCTTCTTTCCCGCCGCGATGTGGTGGTGGTCTCCTCCGTGTCTTGTATCTATGGCTTGGGCACCCCGCAGTCCTATTTGGATCGGTCAGTGGTGTTGAAGCTGGGTGAAGAGATCGACCGCGACCAGTTCCTTCGCCTGCTCGTGGATATTCAATATTCCCGCAATGATGTGGCCTTCACGCGCGGTACCTTCCGGGTCAAGGGGGATACCGTGGACATCATCCCCGCCTACGAGGAGCTCGCTGTGCGCGTGGAGTTCTTCGGCGATGAAGTGGACGCTCTGTATTACATTCATCCACTGACTGGCGACGTGGTTCGTCAAGTTGACGAACTGCGCATTTTCCCAGCGACCCACTACGTGGCGGGCCCGGATCGCATGGAAAAGGCCATGAAGGCCATCAAGGAAGAGCTCAACGTGCGGCTGGCAGAGCTGGAGAACAGAGGAAAACTCCTTGAGGCGCAGCGGTTGCGAATGCGCACGGAATATGACTTAGAAATGATCCAGCAGGTCGGTTTTACCAGCGGCATTGAAAACTATTCTCGCCACATCGACGGTCGACCAGCGGGATCCGCGCCGGCAACGTTGATCGACTACTTCCCAGAGGACTTCCTCACCATCATCGATGAGTCCCATGTGACAGTTCCGCAAATTGGGGGAATGTTTGAAGGCGACATGTCCCGCAAGCGCAACCTCGTTGAACACGGCTTCCGGCTCCCCAGTGCTCTCGATAACCGCCCACTGACCTGGGAGGAGTTCGACGATCGCAAAGGGCAGTGCGTATACATGTCCGCCACCCCGGGAGACTATGAAATCGCCGCGGCCGACGGTGAATATGTCGAGCAGGTCATTCGACCAACGGGGCTGGTCGATCCCAAGGTGGAGGTGCGGCCGACCGAAGGGCAGATCGACGACTTGATCGAGCAGATCCGTCAACGCACCGAGAAGGACGAACGCGTGCTCGTGACCACGTTGACCAAACGGATGGCAGAGGACCTCACCGATTACTTGCTCGAGCACGGCATTCGAGTGCGCTACATGCACTCAGATATCGACACCTTGAAGCGTGTCGAGCTCCTGCGGCAGCTGCGGCTGGGGGAGTACGACGTTCTGGTGGGCATCAACTTGCTGCGTGAGGGACTCGATCTGCCAGAAGTGTCCTTGGTCGCCATCCTCGACGCGGACAAAGAGGGCTTTCTACGATCCACCCGCTCTCTGATTCAGACGATCGGCCGCGCCGCGCGAAACGTGTCAGGCGAAGTCATCATGTACGCGGACTCGATCACCGAATCCATGCAGTACGCCATCGACGAGACCGAGCGTCGCCGAGCCAAGCAAATCGCCTATAACGAGGAACATGGCATCGATCCCCAGCCGCTGCGGAAGAAGATTGCCGACATCCTCGATCAGGTAGCAGAGCTGGAAATGAACGAGGCTCCCGGTGAGAAGTCGGAGAATTCCTCCGCCATTGACGCGGAGGCGGACATCGCGGCTGCCACGAACGGTTCCGGAACCGACACCGGATCCATGGCACGGCCCGAGTTGGAGAAGCTCATCAATGACTTGACGGAGCAGATGAAGGCAGCGGCACGAGAGCTGAAGTTTGAGCTCGCCGGGCGACTGAGGGATGAGATCGCAGACCTCAAGAAGGAGCTCAAGGGCATGAAGGAAGCCGGAATGTAGCAGGGCAACATCCCCCTGGGACGCTGTAGTGTTGGTTTTATGTACAGCACCATCGTCGTGGGAACAGACGGATCCGATTCCTCTCTGCTCGCTGTAGGCAGAGCCGCATGCATCGCCGCCGCGTTCGACGCGGAGCTATTGATTACCTCGGCATACTTCTCAGACCCGGAGACTGTGCAGGTGGCAAATCGCGGCGAAACACGTCCCGTGGTCGGAGGAGCTTTGGCCGAGGAGGTGTTGGCGTCCGCAAGAAGAGCAGCGGAACTCAAGAGCGCGGCGAAGATCTCTACGGTGATGCGGGAGGGCAGCCCCGTGGAGGTCCTGATGGCAGTGATCAGCGAGTTCGAGGCTGATCTCTTGGTCGTGGGAAACCGGGGGATCAACTCGCTGACCGGGAGGCTGTTGGGAAGCGTGCCGGCGGACGTGGCTCGGCAATCGGACTGCGATGTGATGATCGTTCACACCGTGCCGGGAGCGAAGTGACTGCCTTCAGCCCCACGGCACGGGGTCATCATGGACCACGGTGAGCCCCTGAGTCGCACGGGTGAGGGCGACATAGACGTCGTTGAGGCCTTGAGTGGTGGCATCCACCATGTGGGCGGGTTCGAGAAGCACGACCTCATCAAACTCGAGCCCCTTGGCGCTGCGGAGATCGGCGAAGATGAGATTGTCGGGACAGGAAAGCCGCGGTTCCTCGGCAGACCCAGCACTCGATTCAGCTAGGTGCGCACGGGTTAACTCCAGGCCGCGGGCGAGGTCGTCCTCGGTGCCAATCACTCCGACGAGGCCGTCGCGAGCGGCGTGAAGTGCGTCTTCTACGGACGAGGCGAGATCTTTCCACTGGGCCTCCCGAATGCCCGTGCCCGACGCACGCAGTGCGATGGCGGGTTTCTGGTCGGGAGCGAGGTCTGGGAGCAGGAGGTTCGCAATCTCCGCAATGTCCTCTGGGGTCCGATAGTTCACCGTGAGCTCGTGAAGCTGCCAGCGATCGTGGACGAAGGGTTCCAAAGTCTCCGCCCACTCGTCGACCCCGGCCGGGCTTCCTGTCTGAGCCGGGTCACCGACGATCGTCATCCAGCGGTTGGGAGAGCGCCGGAAGATCATGCGCCAGGCCATGTGAGACAACTCCTGAGCCTCGTCCACAATCACGTGGCCGAAGGCCCATCGCGGGTCTGACTTTGCCCGCTCGGCTGTGCTGCGGCTATCGCGAACGCGCTGGCGATCGGCGAGGGTTTCCGCGTCCAGGATGTCGTAGGCCATCAACACTTCGGGTGCGAAACCGTCGTCGAGGTCTTGGGAGGCCGAGCCCGTCAGAATATCCAGGGCCTCCTGCGCCTCCGTGATTTTGTCCAGCCAGGCCTGCAGATCAGCGCGGGCAGCTTCCTCGTCATCGACGATCCCCAGCAGCTCCATCAGCTCGTCGAGCAGGGGCGCGTCGGCGTCGGTCCACGGTGCAGGGTCACCGCCATTCTCACTGGGCTGTCGGCGCAGGCCGTCCAGGGTGTCTTCGTCGTAGTCAGAGGCCGCCGCCTCAGGGGACTCCAGCAGATGCCGGAGGACCTTCTCTGGAGTGAGCTCCGGCCAGAAGGCATCCAGAGCCTGCAGCACGGTCTCTTCCTCCCCCAGGTCGGAACGGAGCTCGCGACGATCCGTATCGCTGAGGAGGTTTTCTCCGGACACTGGGTCCGTCCCGATGCTCGCTGCTATCGACTTAGCCAGCGAATTCAATGCGTGATCCAAAAAATACGGCCGGGCCTGATTGTGCGGCTTCCGTGACCTCCGAGCTCTCGTCCGTGCAGCGCGCACCATGGTCGGGGTCAGCGTCACGGGTACTCCGTCGATCACGAACTCTCGCGGAGAATCAGGCACCGTCTGCCACGTCTTGACCGCATTTGCGAGGATGGTGACCATTTCGCTGGATCCCTTCACCTCGCGGCTCAATGGATCTAGCTCTGGGATGGTGGGGTAGTCGGGGTTGAGGCTTCCGGGGGTCGCCAGCACCACCCCTGTCTCGCCCAGGGAAGGCAGGACGTGGGAGATGTATTCCAGAAAGCGATCGTTCGGCCCGATGATGAGCACCCCGGTTTTCTCCAGCTGTTCCCGCCACGTGTACAGCAGATAGGCAGCGCGGTGCAGGGCAACCGCAGTTTTCCCGGTGCCCGGCGACCCCTGGACCACAGTGACTCCCCGATGCTCGGATCGGATAATGGCATCTTGTTCCGCCGCAATGGTTTCGACGATGTCCCTCATGTGTGGGGTCCGCGCCCTGGTCACGGCCTCAAGTAGGGCCGATTCCTTTCCGACGCCACTGTCTAGCTTCGCGCTGGTTTCGCCGCCCATGAGCTGCTCGTCGGAGGAGTCCACGACAGTTCTTCCGCGCGTGTGGATGTGTCGGCGCGTGTGCACGCCCTCCGGATGAAGCGTGGTGGCCAGGTAAAAAGGGCGAGCCATCGGTGCACGCCAGTCCATCAACAGTGTGCGCATCAACTCGTCTGAGTCGTGCAGGCCGATGCGTCCGATGTATCGACGGTCGAGATTCTCGTCACCCGGCACTGGATTTTCGGGCTCAGCATCCTCGACATCGATGCGACCGAACATGAGGCCTACATCGGCGGCGGTGAGGTTTTCCAGCTTGGCGATGATGTCTCGTGCTTCACGGTCGCGGTACATGAGACCTTGAGGATCGTCAATGTCTGCCTCACGGCGAACCGCCTTGAGGCGTTCCTCAAGGCGGCGGCGAGTCGTATCAACCAGTGTTAGCAGCTCATCTAGATGAGCTTGTTCTTGAGCGACATCTGATTGACGGTCGGGGTATTGATCAGTCACAAAAGAAAGAGGGGAGTGAGACTAGCCGAAGATGGAGTTCTTCTTGGCGGCCTTCTTAGCTCGCTTCTGGGCCTTCTTTTGAGCCTTCTTCGCCTGCTTTTGTGCCTTCTTTCCCTTCTCCTGAGCTGCATCGCTGGCTTCCTCGAAGTATGCGGAAGCCACACCAGATGCCTTGTCGGCGTAGTCAGCGGCCTGGTCGCGGAAGTTGGAAACCATGTCCTTCCACTCATCTGAGTGGTCGTCGACGTAATCCGAGACAGCGGATTGCGCCTGAGAGGCGGAGTCCTTGGCCTTGGTCAACAGGCTCTGCGCCTGCTCCTGGGCATTGGCCGCCATCTTTTCCTGCTCCGACTTACCCGGCAGAGCCTTCTTGGCGCGCCAGGTCAGACCGGGCTTTCCGGCAGTATCCGCAGCGGTGAGGGCGAGAGCGCCGAGCAGTGCCAAATCGGAAATTATCCCGCGCTGCTTGTTCTTCTTGTCGTTGTCATCCTTCGCATTCCAGAAGGAGTGGCGAACGACAGTGGTGGGGATCTGAATTGCAGTCAGGGTCGTTGCTGCCAAGCGAGGAGACTTGCCCATCCCCAGCATCGCGGACGCAACGACCTTGGTGGTCCCTGCTGCCCGTACCGCAGTCTCCGGATCATTCGGGATAAAGCCGGAAACGTTCGGAGGGAGCACTCCCCGCAAAGTGCCGGTGACAGTCTTGGCGTTTTCGGTGTATTCGCTGCTGTTCAAGAGCATCTGAACACCGTCAACCGCAAACGCGGAAGCGAGCAGTGGGCGGGCGAGAGTGCGGATCATGTCTATTGCTCCTTTGCAATCGAATTGACCCCAACCAGCGTACAGAAAACGTGGTGAGGACAGTGACGGGTCTCCATATTCGGGGCTTTACCAGCCTCGCTGCCTCCACTCGTCTACGTGGGGAAGCTCGGCGCCGACGGTGGTGCTATCTCCATGCCCAGGGTGGATCCTTGTCCCCTGCGGAAGTGACAGAATGCGCTGTTCCACGTCGGTGAGCAGCTGGGAAAATGCCTCTGGCGAATCGGTCTTTCCCACTCCTCCCGGAAAGATGGAATCCCCCGTAAAGGCGCGGGGAGCGTCCTCAACATTCTCCAGGAGCACGGCCAACCCACCTGGGGTGTGCCCTCTGAGCTCGACGACCTTGGGCTGTAGCTCGGCGGCGTGGCCTGTCAAACGAAGCAGTTCGGGGATGCCCTCATCGTTGCCATAGACCTCGTCGGCCGGGGCTGGAATGCCCTCGGCGTCCTTGCGCGGGGCGTGGTGGGTAGCCCCGGTCGCCTCGAGCACTTCCTGGAGGGCGCGGGTGTGGTCGAAGTGCTGATGCGTGGTGAGGACATCGGTGATCTCGACCTTCAGCGCCTTGGCCATGTCCAACAAATGCTCTGCGTCATCGGCTGCATCGATGAGTAATCCCTGACCGTCGCATGCAATCAGGTAGCAATTGTTGTCCATGTCGCCGACGGTCGTGACGGCCACGGTGGTGTCATCCTGAACAAGTGCCTGAACCTCGCGAGGGGCGGAAAGGTGAGTAAATTCAGAGACCGAGTGAATATCCATACTCTCGAGGATAAACCCCGTGCCCATTCATTTCGGTGTTGACGTACACTGGGCAAAGTAAAATTTACCGCTCATACGTTCTAGGAAAAGTGCCTAGTAAAAACGGTAGTTGACAAGGGAGTTTGTGTGGCTGAGAAGCTGATCGTTAAAGGCGCAAGGGAGCACAATCTCAAGGGAGTAGATATTGAGCTCCCACGCGACAAGATGATTGTCTTCACCGGGCTGTCAGGCTCCGGCAAGTCGTCTTTGGCGTTCGACACAATTTTCGCCGAGGGCCAGCGACGTTATGTGGAATCTCTGAGTTCCTATGCGCGGATGTTCCTCGGGCGCATGGACAAACCGAACGTGGAATTTATCGAGGGGCTGTCTCCGGCCGTGTCGATCGATCAAAAGTCGACCAATCGCAATCCCCGATCCACGGTGGGCACGGTCACGGAAATTAATGATTACCTGCGGCTTCTATACGCCCGCACGGGCACCCCGCATTGCCCCGTGTGCGGTGAAATTATCCAGCGCCAAACTCCACAAGAAATTGTGGACCAGATTTTGGAGATGGAAGAGGGGCTGAAGTTCCAAGTCCTCGCACCCGTGGTTCGGACTCGAAAGGGCGAGTTCGTCGATCTCTTCGAAGATCTTGCCTCCCAGGGGTACTCGCGCATCATGGTGGACGGTGACGTGCATCAACTCTCCGATCCGCCACAGCTGGAAAAGCAGGTCAAGCACGACATTGACGTGGTGGTTGACCGCCTGCAGGTCAAGGAGAAGCAGAAGCAGCGGCTCACGGACTCCGTTGAGACCGCGCTCCGTCTTGCAGACGGGATCGTCGTGGCCGATTTTGTTTCGACCGGTGAGCAGCGCCGATTTTCCGAGAAGATGGCTTGCCCCAACGGCCACCCAATTCAACTCGAGGAGATGGAGCCTCGCACCTTTTCCTTCAACTCGCCGTACGGCGCCTGCCCGACGTGTGACGGGTTAGGCACCCAGCTGGAGGTCGATGAGGGGCTGGTTCTTCCCGACGAGGATGCACCCCTCACCGAGGCCATCGCGCCATGGGCTTCCAGCCCGAATAGTAAGTACTTCGTCAAACTGTTAACGGCCTTGTCCAAGGAATTGGGAATCGATCCCAAGACTCCGTGGAAGGACTTGAAGGCGAAGGAGAAGAAGGCTGTTCTTCACGGTCACCCCAGCCAATTGCGGGTGAGCTTCAAAAATCGCTACGGGCGCACCAGAAACTACAACGCGCCCTTCGAAGGCGTGTTGCCCTTCCTGAAGCGCAAGATGGATCAGACCGATTCAGAGTGGGCCAAGGAACGCTACAGGTCGTATATGCGCGAAGTTGCGTGCCCAGCCTGTAACGGCACCCGGCTCAAACCGGAAGTTCTCTCGGTGACTCTGACATCCGGTGGTCAGGACATGTCCATCGCCGATGTTTCGGACCTTTCCATTGAGGACGCCAGCTCCTTCTTGAATAACCTCAACCTGAGCTCCCGCGACGAGATGATCGCAGGTGCAGTTCTACGTGAAATTCAGGCGCGCCTGAATTTCTTGCTGGATGTGGGCTTGAGCTATCTCAGCATGGCACGGTCTGCCGGCACCTTGTCCGGCGGCGAGGCGCAGCGCATCCGGCTCGCTACCCAAATCGGAGCGGGTTTGGCGGGTGTATTGTACGTCCTGGATGAGCCTTCCATTGGCCTCCACCAGCGGGATAACGAAAAGCTGATCCGCACCCTGGAAAATCTGCGAGATTTGGGAAATACCCTCATTGTGGTCGAGCACGACGAGGACACGATCCGCACCGCCGATTGGCTCGTCGATATCGGACCGCGTGCTGGTGAATACGGGGGAGAGGTGGTCTATCAGGGCGAGCCCAGGGGAATCCTGGAGGCCAAGAACTCCGTGACGGGGGATTACCTCGCCGGCCGGAAAGTGCTCGCCGTGCCGGAGAAGCGCAGGCTCATCGATAAAAAACGAGTTATTACTGTTCATGGAGCCAAAGAGAACAATCTGAAAAACATTGACGTTACATTGCCCCTCGGGGTGCTGACCTGCATCACGGGTGTCTCCGGTTCTGGCAAGTCCTCGCTGATCAACGGCATCGTGGCCAAGAAATTGGGCAACGTTCTGAACCGCGCGCGCAATGTCCCCGGGCGACACAAGAAAATTACGGGACTGGATAACCTGGACAAGCTGGTGCAGGTCGATCAAAGTCCCATTGGGCGCACCCCTCGGTCTAACCCGGCGACCTACACGGGTGTCTTCGACAAGGTGCGCAGGCTATTCGCTGAGACCACCGAGGCGAAGGTCCGCGGATACACAGCGGGTCGTTTCAGCTTTAACGTCAAAGGCGGGCGGTGTGAGGCCTGCCATGGCGACGGGACGCTGAAAATCGAGATGAACTTTCTGCCGGATGTGTACGTCCCGTGTGAGGTCTGTCATGGTGCGCGCTACAACCGAGAGACTCTCGAGGTGAAGTACAAGGACAAGAACATCGCAGAGGTTCTCGACATGCCGATCTCGGAAGCAGCCGAATTCTTCGAGCCGGTGACGTCTATCTCTCGGTACCTGAACACCCTCGTCGATGTCGGTCTTGGCTATGTTCGCTTGGGGCAAGCCGCCACGACTCTGTCGGGAGGCGAGGCTCAACGCGTGAAGCTAGCCGCCGAGCTCCAGAAGCGTTCGAATGGCCGAACGGTGTACATCCTGGATGAGCCCACGACGGGATTGCACTTCGAAGACATCCGAAAGCTCATGCTCGTCATCCAAGGGCTGGTGGACAAGGGCAACACGGTTCTGATCATCGAACACAATTTGGATGTCATTAAAGCTGCGGACTGGATTGTGGACCTGGGACCCGAAGGAGGTTCCGGCGGCGGCACCGTTGTCGCTGAAGGCGTCCCGGAGGACGTCGCGAAGGTCGACGCATCGCATACCGGACGCTATTTGGCCACGATGTTGAATGGATAGCTCCAGGACCCAAAAGTAGTTCGGCCGGTTTTGTCATATGCTCAGCATTTGCTAGGGTTTAGGCACTACCGTCAGTGCTTCGGGACATGTCCCGGAAACAGGCACATTGACTGCAAGTGGAGTTCCTTCTCCCACCTGTGACCGCCGATTGAGGCTGGGCTCGGGTCGATCGCCTCCTGCAGGGGCTGCATGGCATAGTGCCAACGCGTTGCTGTGGGCTGGCGCGACGTGGGGGATTATTGGGGCTTCAGTATTGCAGAAACGGTACTACACGTAATCACTGCTACTGAGGAGTTCACATTAGCGCTGAAGCTCGCATCAACGACCGAATTCGAGTCCCTGAGGTCCGACTCGTCGGTCCCGGAGGAGAACAGGTCGGAATCGTCAAAACTGACGATGCTCGCAAGCTGGCCTATGAAGCTGACCTCGACTTGGTTGAGGTAGCACCGAACGCCAAGCC
Source organism: Corynebacterium falsenii (assembly GCA_001054945.1). Classification (GTDB taxonomy): domain Bacteria; phylum Actinomycetota; class Actinomycetes; order Mycobacteriales; family Mycobacteriaceae; genus Corynebacterium; species Corynebacterium falsenii_A. The sequence continues at coordinate 430,564 of JVKJ01000001.1, forward strand.
ACCCGTGGCCAAGATCATGGACTACGGCAAGTTCAAGTACGAGCAGGCCCAGAAGGCCCGCGAGTCTCGGAAGAACCAGCAGCAGACCGTGGTGAAGGAGCAAAAGTTCCGCCCCAAGATCGATGATCACGATTACGAGACCAAGAAGGGTAACGTAGTTCGCTTCCTCGAGAAGGGCTCCAAGGTCAAGGTCACCATCATGTTCCGTGGTCGCGAGCAGTCGCGTCCGGAGCTGGGCTTCCGTCTGCTGGAGCGGCTTGCCAATGACGTCGAGGAATACGGCGTTGTGGAGACCCGCGCTAAGCAGGACGGGCGCAACATGACGATGGTGCTGGGGCCCCTTCGCAAGGGCAAGAAGTAGTTCCAAGCAGGGCATTGCCGCTCTGCTCCACCGACTTACAACCGTTAGAGGATGTCACCGAAATGAAGCAGAAGACTCACAAGGGTGCCGCAAAGCGCATCAAGATTTCCGGCTCCGGCAAGCTGCGTCGCGAGCAGGCTAACCGCCGCCACCTGCTGGAGGGCAAGCCGTCCAAGCGTACGCGTCGCCTGAAGGGCACTGAGGACGTTGCTCCCGCGGACACCAAGCGCATGAAGCGCCTGCTGGGCAAGGCCTAATAGCCTTCCCCCTTTTCTCTCACCCGAAACCACCCATCAATTTGAAGTAAAGGACGTATCACCGTGGCACGTGTCAAGCGCTCAGTGAACGCAAAGAAGAAGCGTCGCGAAGTATTGAACTCCGCCAAGGGCTACCGCGGACAGCGCTCCCGCCTGTACCGCAAGGCCAAGGAGCAGATGCTCCACTCCAAGACCTACGCATTCCGCGACCGCCGCGCGCGTAAGGGCGAGTTCCGCAAGCTGTGGATCCAGCGCATCAACGCCGCTGCTCGCCAGAACGACATGACCTACAACCGCTTGGTGCAGGGCCTCCGCCTCGCCGAGATCGAGGTTGACCGTAAGATGCTGGCCGAATTGGCCGTCACTGACGCAGCTGCCTTCACTGCACTGTGCAAGGCTGCCAAGGCTGCTCTGCCCGAGGACGTCAACGCTCCGGCAGCTTCCTAAAGCTCTCCACCTTCTCCAAGCTCTGCCACGAGGGCGCTCCGCCAGGGGCATTCAGTTGGCATAAGTTCTGCGAGTTGGACAGGTCAAAGCCGCGCTCCCCAAGCGGGGATGCGCGGCTTTTGCGCTGTACTATTACTTCCATGTCAGCTCAGGATGCGCCGGAAATTTTCAGTGAGAGGACTCCTCGAATCGTGGCGGCTGCCAAATTGCGCCGCGCGGCCGCCCGCAAAAAGGCGGGGCGGTTCCTGGCAGAGGGGAAGAATGCCGTGACCTCCGCACTCGAGCACGGTCGGGTCTTGGAGATCTTCGTCACCGAAGCGGCACACGAGCACTTCGCTGACGTCATACACGACGCTGCGGCCCCGGTCAGCCTCATCACATCGCGCGCTGCGGAACATCTGTCGGAAACAGTCACGAATACCGGTATTTTCGCTTTGTGTGACCACCAGCTGGCGTCCCCAAAAAAGGTCCTGGAACGCGCACACCAGGGGCTGTCCCTTGTTGCGGTGCCGGTGGAAACCTCGGAGCCGGGGAACGCGGGAACCCTGATCCGCGTGGCGGACGCGTGTGGCGCGGCGGGCGTGATCTTCGCCGGCCACAGTGTGGACCCCCAGGGGGGAAAGGCCGTGCGGGCGAGTGCGGGGAGCCTGTTTCATGTTCCCGTGGCGCGGGGGAAAGGCGTGGCCGAAGTGATCGATCAGTTGCATGAGGAGGGATTCACCGTCCTGGCCACAGCCATGGATGGAGAGACTCGGCTAGATCAGCTCGCCGACGAAGTCGTGGAATGGACGCTCGGTGGGCAGCAAGGGGAGCGCCCCCTATTGGCTCAGCCCACGGCGTGGTTGTTCGGCAACGAAGCTCATGGGCTTGGGGAGTGGCTGGACTTGGCCGACGTGCGGGTCAGCATACCCATGCACGGACAGGCCGAATCCCTCAACCTGAGCACCGCAGCCAGCATTTGCCTCTATGAATCTGCGAAGGCGCTATCTCGCTGATAAGAATGTTGGGAGTCATTGCTACTATTGCAGGGTAATTCCCACAGAATCCTAACGTGAGGTGCGCATTGTCGGAGCTCGAGTCCGCGGTAGATATGTCCGAAGCCGGTTTGGAGGCAGCCGCTGCGGTTGCCGAAAAGGCCTTTGCTAACGCGAACAGCCTCGATGAGCTCGCTGACGAGCGGCGGCAGCACCTGGGCGATTCCGCCCCCATCCCGGCTGCACGTCGCGCACTGGGAAGCCTCCCCAAGGAGCAACGAAAGGACGCGGGCCGACGGGTCAACCAAGCGCGCGGGCGAGTGGAGAAGGCCTACGCCCAAGCCAAGGAAGCCTTGGAGATCAAGCGTAACGAAGAGGTGTTACGCGCAGAGCGCATCGATGTCACTCAGCCCTCGACCCGCGGCCAGGTGGGGGCGCAGCACCCGATCACCATTCTCTCGGAGCAGATCGCAGATATTTTCCTTGCGATGGGATGGGAGATCGCAGACGGCCCGGAGGTCGAGGCGGAATACTTCAATTTCGATTCCCTCAACTTCATCCCGGATCATCCCGCGCGCACCCTGCAAGATACATTTCACATCGCCCCCGAAGGCTCGCGACAGGTGTTGCGAACCCACACGTCGCCCGTTCAGATGCGCACGATGTTGTCCCGTGAGACGCCCATTTATATCGCTTGCCCGGGGCGGGTGTTCCGCACCGATGAGTTGGACGCCACCCATACCCCGGTTTTCCACCAGATCGAGGGCTTGGCAGTGGACAAAGGACTGACCATGGCGCACCTGAAAGGGACGCTCGACCATCTGGCCAAGGTGCTTTTTGGCCCGGAGACGAAGACCCGGATCCGTCCCAACTACTTCCCGTTTACCGAGCCGTCCGCAGAGGTCGACGTGTGGTTCCCGAATAAGAAGGGCGGCGCTGGCTGGATCGAGTGGGGCGGCTGCGGCATGGTCAACCCCAATGTGCTCACCGCAGCGGGCGTGGATCCCGAGGAATACTCTGGCTTTGCCTTCGGTATGGGGATTGAAAGGACACTCCAGTTCCGGAACGGGCTACCGGACATGCGCGACATGGTCGAAGGCGATGTCCGCTTTACCTTGCCTTTCGGCGTGCGTAGTTAAAGCGCAGCTCCAGAGCTAGCTCCCGAACTCAACCTGCCCCTCCAAAACAGCCACCCCAACTGCAGAAAGAACATCACTACTCATGCTGATTTCCCAGTCCTGGTTAACCCGGATCCTTCAGACCGCCAACCCCAGCTGGTCAGTGAGTCCCGAGGAATTCGATACGGGCTTCGTCCGTGTGGGATTCGAGACCGAGGGCTATGAGCCGATCCCATCTACTGCCGGGCCACTCGTCATCGGCCGTGTCGATCACATTGAGGAGCTTGAGGGATTTAAGAAGCCAATTCGTTATTGCGACGTCAATGTTGGGCAGGCGAATGGTTCTGGGGAGCCCCAACACATTATTTGTGGGGCGCGGAACTTCGCCGAGGGTGACCACGTCATTGTGGCCTTACCGGGGACGGTACTGCCGGGAAATTTCGAGATTTCCGCACGCAAAACTTATGGGAAGATCTCTGAGGGCATGATCTGCTCCGCCATGGAGGTGGGGCTGGCCCAGGTGCAGAACCCGGGAATCATGACGGTGGACGCAGCCGAGCTGTCATCCCATGGACTGCAGGTGGGTGATGATGCACGTCCGCTGCTGCAGTTGGACGATACGATCTTCGACGTGAACATCACGCCAGACCGCGGTTACGCACTGTCTGCGCGCGGGTTGGCACGTGAATTGGCCTCCAGCTTCGACCTGCAGTTCCGCGATCCCGCCAACGATCCCGCGGCGGCTGGTTTGGCCGATGATCTGTTGGCTGGCCTTCCTGGCACTGAGGGGGAGGTCATCGACCTCGATGTTGATCCGGAGACCAAGTGCTCAATCTTTGGCCTGCGCAAGGTCGTCGATATCGATCCTTCGGTAGAGTCCCCATTGTGGCTGCAACGCGAGCTCATGCTGTGCGGCCAGCGACCGATCAACCCAGCTACAGATGTCACGAACTACGTGATGTTCCTCCTGGGTCAGCCGATGCACGCCTTTGATGCGGACCGGGTCTCCGGTGGACTGCGGGTGCACCGCGCAACCGACGGCGATACTTTGCAGACGCTGGACGGCACGACGCGCACGCTGAGCTCCGAGGACGTGGTCATCTCCGATGATGAGGGAATCCAGTCATTGGCAGGGGTCATGGGTGGAGCGACCTCGGAGATCGGGGATAGCACCACGAGTGTGCTGTTCGAAGCGGCGCACTGGGATCAGATCACGGTGGCCCGCACGTGTCGCCGTCACAAGCTATCGAGTGAGTCGAGCCGCAGGTTCGAGCGAGGCACCGACCCTGCAGTTGTGCGAGACGCCCTGGACTTCGCGGTGGCTCTACTCACGCGCATTGCCGGTGGGCGCGTGGTCGAAGGACGCACAGTGAGGGGCAACGTCCCATCCATGCCCACTATTACTATTCACACCTCGCGGCCCGGCAAGGTCGCCGGAAAGGTGTACCCGGATGGAACGACGATCAGTCGCCTGAAGGAAATCGGCTGTGCTGTCCGAGAGACCGGGAGCCGAGATGGAAATGGGGCCCGAGAAATCGAGGTCACTCCTCCTACCTGGCGACCAGACCTCACGATGGGTGCAGACCTGGTGGAAGAGGTACTCCGGTTGGAGGGCTTGGAAGATATTCCCTCTATCGTTCCCACGGCCCCGGCTGGTCGCGGACTGAGTCCGCGACAGCGCACGCGCCGAGCTGTCGGACACGCGTTGGCCTGGGCGGGCTATGCAGAGATCCTGCCCACACCTTTTATCGCAAATGACGTCTTTGACGTATGGGACCTTTCGGAAGACGATCCGCGGCGCAAAACGGTCAAGGTGCAGAATCCGTTGGAGAGCGATTACGCCCAGCTGGGAACGACCCTCCTGCCATCCATGATCGAGTCCCTTCGTCGCAATGTGACCCGCGGTCAACGAGATGTGGCGCTGTACGGCGTGGAGCAAGTTACTCAGCTGCAGGGTGATGCTCAGAATTCACCGATGCCGTCTGTTGCTTCCCGCCCCACCGAGGAAGAATTGACGGAACTGTTGAACTCCTTGCCGCACCAGCCTCTGCATGTTGCGGTAGTGGCAGCAGGCAATCGCCAGCTGCAAGGCACATGGGGTCAGGCTGTGCCCTTCGAAGCGATGGATGCAATCGAGGCGGCCCGCATCGTGGGGCGGGCGGCCGGCGTGCAGCTGGAATTTCGCAATGCAGAGAACCTGCCGTGGCACCCAGGGCGCTGCGCCGAAGTACTGGTCGACGGGGTTGGTGTGGGATTCGCTGGCGAGCTTCACCCGCAGGTGTGCGAGCGCGCCCAACTGCCCGCACGCACGGTCGCGGTGGAGATCAACCTCAGTGCCCTTCCAGTCACGGAGACGTTCCCCCGTCCCGTCCTGTCCGCGTTCCCGGCGGTGCTTCAGGACCTTGCGTTGGTCGTCGATGTGAAGACGCCGGCTGCTGCGGTGGAGGCTGCCCTACGTGAAGGTGCAGGCGAACTGCTGGAGGAAATCCGGTTGTTTGACGTCTACACCAGCGAGTCGCTGGGTGAGGACAAGCGATCGCTCACCTTCAGCATGCGATTCCGTGCTACCGACCGAACTCTCACTGAAGACGAAGCATCCGAGGCGCGGCAGCAGGCCATCGATGCCGCCGCCTCTCGGGTCGGTGCGACCCTGCGAGCGTAGAGCACCACTGCGCACTTCAGCTCAGGCGCGGAGTTAGCGCCCCGAAATTCGAAGAACTGCCCAGGACCTTCCCCCGGCGGGAGGCCTGGGCAGTTCTGTGTATGGGGGGCGAGGGCAGTCGCGGCTGCATAGTTCGCAAATTAATGCATAATTTGCATTCTGCTGTGTTGTAGGGCACAATCTACAACCATGCAGAAGGTAGCCATTGCGGGTGCAAGTGGATATGCCGGCGGCGAAGCCCTCCGGCTGTTGCTGAACCACCCTGGATACGGAGTGGATTTCGAGATCGGCGCGCTCACAGGCGGATCGAACGCCGGCCGACGATTTGGCGAGATCTGTCCCTCTCTTCCCCAATTGGCTGAACGGACGCTGCAAGAAACGTCCGCCGAGATTTTGGCGGAGCATGACCTGGCGATATTGGCGATGCCCCACGGCAAGTCCGCGGAGCTCGCCACGGCGCTCCCGTCCACGATGAGCATCGTTGACTGTGGAGCGGATTTTCGCCTGCAGAACGCTGAGCAGTGGGAAAAGTTCTACGGCACCCCACACGCTGGAACCTGGACATACGGCATTCCTGAAATGCCTGGTCAACGCGCGGCGATCGCAGCCACCACTAGGGTCGCAGCACCAGGATGTTTCCCCACGGGGGCCACGTTGGCAGCCGCTCCAGCAGTGATCACAGGTGCCATAGAACCCACCATCAGCGTGGTTTCGGTCAGTGGTGTCTCCGGGGCGGGGAAGAAGGCCAATACTCAGCTTCTCGGCGCAGAAACGATGGCCAACCTGCGCGCCTACAGTGTGGGTTCCCACCGGCACACCCCGGAAATTGAACAGAACCTGGAGAACCTTCGGGCGTCGGCGTCTGAAAACAGTGGACAACACCCACTGAACGTCACCTTCACGCCTGTGCTGGCACCTCTGACCAGGGGAATACTCACGACGGTGACCGCGCCCGCCGTGGCTTCCGCCGACGAGGTCCGGACAGCCTATGAGGACTTCACCGCTAACGAACCCTTCCTCAATCTCTTGCCGGAGGGGCAGCAACCCGAGACGCTGCGGGTGATGGGATCGAACATGGTCCACCTGCAGGTAGAGGTCACAGATGGGGTCATGGTCGCGACGAGTGCCATCGACAACCTCACGAAGGGAACTGCTGGGGCTGCGGTACAGTGCCTGAACTTGATGAACGGCTGGGCCGAGACCGCCGGGCTCCCGCGGACGGGGCTGTGATCAGCATGGATTACAACGAGAACTCCGAGCCTTGGGACACTCAGGCCTCTGGCATTACGGCGCCGCAAGGTTTCCGCGCGGCGGCAACCACGGCAGGGATCAAGCCCAGCGGCAACGCCGACATGGCGCTACTGGTCAATGACGGGCCGAACTACCACGCTGCTGCGTTGTTCACCCGTAATCAGGTCACCGCATCCCCCGTGAAAGTCACCCGGGCGCATAACGACGGCTCCTTCGTCGCAGTCGTCATCAACTCCGGCAACGCAAACGCCTGCAACGGCCCACAGGGAGACGCAGACGCCCGCGCCACCGCTGACAAAGTAGCTGAAGAATTGGGGTGCACGCCGTCAGATGTCGCCGTGTGCTCGACCGGGCTGATTGGCGATCCGCTGCCCATGGGCAAGATCAGGGCGGGGATTGAGGCACTGGTGCCAGCGCTGGACTCATCGTTGGACAGCGGCACCGCGGCTGCTGAGGCCATCATGACCACCGACACCGTGACGAAGCAGTCCGTCTATCACGGGGACGGTTGGGTCCTTGGAGCGATGGGTAAGGGCGTGGGAATGATGGCACCCTCCCTGGCCACCATGCTGGTATTCCTCACCACCGATGCGAAGGTAGCAAACCCGCAGGTTGCCGCCGATGCCTTGGCTCAGGCAGCACCGACGACGTTCAATTGCATCGATATTGATGGTGCGACCAGCACCAATGACACCGTGTTGCTCATGGCTAACGGAGCCTCTGGGGTCACCCCAGACGAGGAGGAGTTCGCTCGGGCCGTCCACCACGTTTGCATGGACATCGTCATGCAGCTGCAGGCGGATGCCGAGGGAGTGACGAAACGAGTCGCCATTACCGTTCGAGGAGCCGAATCAGATGAGGACGCTCTCACCGCTGCCCGAGTGATCGGACGCGACAACCTCTTCAAGTGCGCAATGTTCGGCTCGGACCCCAACTGGGGTCGAGTCTTAGCCGCGGTAGGGATGGCACCGGTTCGCATGGAACCGGAAGGAATCGATGTCAGCTTCAACGGCCATGCGGTATGCGTGAACTCCACCGGAACACCCACCGCACGCCAGGCTGACCTCACCGGGACAGACATTTCGGTCGATGTAGACCTCGGAGTAGGCCACGGCCAGGCAACCGTGTGGACCACTGACCTCTCCCACTCCTACGTCGCTATCAACTCGGAGTATTCCAGCTAGTCTTCCCGCCACCTACCAACGGACACCAGCAATCACGAAGAGACCTAAGGAGCACATCATGGCTAGGATCCACGGCCACATAGATACCAGCGGGCTCTCCCCGGCGCAGCGCTCCCACGTGCTTGCGGAGGCCTTGCCCTGGTTGATGCACTTTCGCGACAAGATCGTGGTGGTGAAATACGGCGGAAATGCGATGGTCGATGAGGACCTGAAGCGCGCCTTTGCCGCAGACATGGTGTTCCTACGATCGGTGGGCGCGCGTCCCGTCGTCGTCCACGGTGGGGGCCCGCAAATCAATACGATGTTGGATCGCGTCGGCCTCAAGGGCGAGTTCCGAGGAGGGTTCCGAGTGACCACCCCCGAGGTGATGGAGTACGTCCGCATGGTTCTCTTTGGAAAGGTGGGCCGCGAGCTCGTGGGCCTCATCAATGAGCACGGCCCGTACGCTGTGGGCACCTCGGGTGAGGACGCCGGGCTGTTCACGGCGACGAAGCGGTACGTGAGCATGGATGGTGAAACTCTCGACATAGGACGAGTCGGGGATATCGCCGAGGTACACGCGGGAAGCCTTCTCGATCTTATTGATGCCGGCCGTATCCCCGTGGTCTCCACGATCGCGCCAGACGACAAGGGAGACATTTACAACATCAACGCAGACACCGCAGCTGGTGCGCTGGCCGGCGCCCTGCACGCCGAGCGGCTCGTGATGCTCACGAACATCGAGGGACTGTACACCGACTGGCCAAACCAAGAATCTTTGGTTTCTCAGATCACACCGGAGGAGCTGAAGGGCCTGCTGCCGACCCTGGATGCCGGGATGGTTCCGAAGATGGAGGCGTGCCTCAATGCCATGGGTGCCGGTGTGAAAGCCGCTCACGTCATCGATGGTCGCCTCGAGCACTCGGTGCTGCTGGAGCTGATGACCGAAGGCGGAATCGGAACAATGGTCACCGCACAAGACTGGGAGGACATCAATGCCTAAGTCAGATCAGAAAACCTGGAAGCAGCGGTGGAATTCCACCGTGATGGAAACCTACGGGACACCCCAACTGCAGCTGGTCAGGGGCAAGGGCGCGTGGGCATGGGATGAGCAGGGAAATAGATACCTCGATCTGCTCTCTGGCATCGCAGTCAATTCTCTAGGCCACGCCCACCCGGCTGTCGTCAACGCAGTCCGCGAGCAAGTTGGCGAATTGACCCATACCAGCAATATCTTCTCCCACCCACAAGTCATCGACCTTGCCGAGAATATTGTGTCCCTGGTCCAGGAAGCCGCCTCTGGAACGGCAAATCCCGGTGACGCATCCGAGGCGAAAGTCTTTTTCGCTAACTCCGGATCGGAGGCGAACGAAGCGGCGTTCAAGATCGCGCGTGCCACCGGTAAGCGCACGATCCTCGCCGCAGAAAAAGGCTTTCACGGCCGGACGATGGGCTCTCTTGCCATGACCGGCCAGCCCGATAAGCGCGCACCCTTCGAGCCGATGCCCCCAGGCGTGGACTTTTTCCCTTACGGAGACCTTGTGGCTTTGAAGGAAAAGGTCGCGGAGCATCGCGGTTCCGTCGCTGCCATCATCGTGGAATCCATCCAGGGCGAGACCGGTGTGATCCCAGCTCCTCCGGGATTCCTCAGCGGACTGCGCGAGGTCTGCGATGCAGAAGACATCCTCCTCATCGTGGACGAGGTGCAAGCAGGGATGGGCCGAACTGGCCAGTGGTTCGGATTTCAGTCCGACAACATCCTCCCCGATGTCATCACTCTGGCCAAGGGGCTGGGAGGCGGAATGCCGATCGGGGCCTGCGTGGCAACGAAGCGGGCGCAGCTTTTAACCAAGGGGATGCACGGAACCACCTTCGGCGGCAATCCGGTTTGTGCCGCGGCCGCAAACGCCGTGATCAGCACACTTCGACAGGACAACGTGCTCGAACAAGTCCGAGAGTTGGGGGAGTACCTCTCCGAGCGATTGGCCCAGCATACAAGCGTCACCCAGGTTCGGGGGCGCGGGCTCATGCTCGGGGTGGTTCTCGACCGCCCACTGAAAATCAACCCCGTCGACTTTGGACTGATCGTGAACTGCCCGAAGCCGGACGTGATTCGGATTGTTCCGCCGTTGACCTTGACTCGGCATGAGGCCGAGCATGGCGTCCAAAAAATCCTGGAGATGCTGGATGCCAACGCCGAGAACTCCCAACCTGCGCAACCCACCGACCACACCCACAACTGACTGCAAGGACACACTCATGAAGAATTTTCTCGTCGATGACGATCTGACTCCCGCGGAACAAGCGAAAGTCCTGGATCTGGCGCTCGAGCTCAAGGCGAATCGCTACGACAACGAATACCGCGACCTCCTGGACCGGAAATCCGTAGCTGTCCTGTTCGACAAGACTTCCACGCGCACCCGGTTTTCCTTCGACGCGGGCATCTATGAACTGGGCGGCAACGCGGTGATCGTGGATAAGAAGGATTCCCAAATGGGGAAGGGAGAAACCGTTCAGGATACGGGTGCGGTCATCTCCCGTTACGTGGCTGCGATCGTATGGCGCACCGGTGCGCACGCCAATCTCGATCAGATGGCGCAAACCTCCACCGCGCCGATCATCAATTCCCTGTCCGATGATTATCACCCGTGCCAGATCCTGGCGGACCTGTTGACCATTCGGGAGAATAAGGGCTCGTTGGCGGGGCTGAAGGCCGTGTACTTCGGCGATGGCGCGAACAACATGGCGAATTCCTACATGCTCGGTTTCGCGAATGCTGGGGTGGACATCACGATCTCCGCACCGGAGGGTTTTCAGCCCAAGCCCGAGTTCGTGGAACGCGCTCGGGACCGTGCCGAGCAGACTGGGGCGCGCATTACGATCACCGATGAGATCGATGCCGCGGGGGCAGATGTGGTCATCACGGACACCTGGTTGTCTATGGGCCAGGATCCAGAGGAAGATCGCAGTGCGCTGAAGAAGTACCAGGTCAATGAAGAGTTGATGGGGACCGCGAAAGAGGACGCCATCTTCTTGCACTGCCTGCCCGCCTATCGCGGGAGTGAGGTCACGTCCGGTGTGATCGACGGGCCGCAGTCCGTAGTCGTCGATGAGGCGGAAAACCGTCTCCATGTGCAGAAGGCGGTGCTGGTATGGCTGCTCAGCTAACCCGAAGTGCGAGACAGGACCTCATCGCGCGTCTCATCGGGGCGGAGAAGATCGGCAGTCAGCGGGAACTGCTGGACCGATTGGCCTCCCACGACGTGGAGGTGACCCAGGCGACGCTGTCTCGAGACCTGGTCGACCTGGGGGCGCGGAAGGTGCGGACGGATGGCCAGAGTTTCTACTCGCTCAGCGATGACGTGCGCATCGACGGGCCTGACAAACTCCGGAAAGTCCTCGGCGAATTGCTGGTTGGGTACGACTACTCCGGAAACATCGCGGTCTTGCGCACCCCGCCAGGGGCAGCGCAGTATTTGGCGAGCATCCTGGACCGCACTGACTTGGGCTACGCCGTGGGAACCATCGCTGGGGACGATACGGTGTTCGTCTTGGCGCGGGATCCCATGAACGGGGCTGAGCTTGCCGAATACTTCCACCGGCTCTCATTGCAATAACACATCACTACTAAGCTTGTGGGGAATTGAGAAGTTTCCCCGGTGCAAAGAAATTCGAAAGGTACAAAATGAAGGATCGTGTAGTACTCGCATACTCGGGTGGACTGGATACCACCGTGGCCATCAGCTGGATTGCCAAGGAGCACAATGCTGACGTGGTGGCCGTCTCCATCGACTTGGGACAGGGCGGTGAAGACATGGAGTCCGTGCGCCAGCGCGCATTGAATGCTGGCGCGGTGGAATCCATCGTCGTGGATGCCCGGGATGAATTTGCCGATGACTACTGCCTGCCCACAATCAAGGCCAACGGCATGTACATGAAGGAGTACCCGCTGGTCTCCGCGATTTCCCGTCCGCTGATCGTGAAGCATCTGGCCGAGGCTGCCAAGGAGCACGGCGGTACCCACGTAGCCCACGGTTGCACCGGCAAGGGCAATGACCAGGTCCGCTTTGAAGTGGGCTTCGCGAACGCCGCCCCTGATCTGAAGATTATGGCTCCCGTCCGCGACTACGCGTGGACCCGGGAAAAGGCCATCGCCTTCGCCGAAGAAAACGATATTCCGATCGAGCAGTCGAAGTCGTCGCCATTCTCCATCGACCAGAACGTGTGGGGTCGTGCCGTGGAGACCGGTTTCCTGGAGGACCTCTGGAATGCCCCAACGAAGGACGTGTACGCCTACACCGAGGACCCGGGGCTGGGCCAGGCACCAGATGAGGTCATCATTTCCTTCGAGGGCGGTAAGCCCGTGGCCATCGATGGTCGAAAAGTGACTGTTCTGGAGGCCATTGAAGAGCTCAATCGTCGTGCCGGCGCCCAGGGCGTGGGTCGGCTGGATATGGTCGAGGACCGTCTCATTGGCATTAAGTCCCGCGAGATCTACGAAGCACCGGGTGCCACGACTTTGATCCGCGCGCACGAGGCACTGGAGGCCGTGACCGTGGAGCGCGAGCTCGCTCGCTACAAGCGCGGTGTGGACGCGGAGTGGTCCAACCAGGTCTACGACGGCCTGTGGTTCTCCCCGCTCAAGCGCTCGCTGGACGCCTTTATCGATTCCACCCAGGAGCACGTCAGCGGCGACATCCGCCTTGTCCTGCACGCTGGGGCAATTACCGTCAATGGCCGTCGGTCCGAGAAGTCACTGTACGACTTCAACCTGGCCACCTACGACGAGGGTGACTCCTTCGATCAGTCCATGGCCCGCGGCTTCGTTGAGCTGCACGGTTTGTCCTCCAAGATCGCCTCCAAGCGCGACCTGGGTCTGTAATCCCCGCCATCTCACCTGAATCCACGATCCCAAGGAGCACACATGGCAGATGAACTGCACAACCACGGCACTAACGAAGGAGCGCTGTGGGGAGGGCGATTTTCCGGCGGGCCATCTGAGGCGATGGCCGCGCTGAGCAAATCCACCCATTTCGACTGGGTACTCGCCCCCTATGACGTGCTTGCCTCCAAGGCCCACGCCAAGGTGTTGCACCGGGCACGATTGCTTTCCGACGAGGATCTGGAGACGATGCTCGCCGGGCTGGACAAGCTTGGGGAGGACGTCGCTTCGGGCGCCTTTGGGCCGCAAGAGTCCGACGAGGATGTGCACGGCGCCATGGAGCGGGGGCTCATCGAGCGCGTTGGCCCTGAGGTCGGCGGGCGCCTCCGCGCGGGGCGTTCGCGCAATGACCAGGTCGCTACGTTGTTTAGGATGTGGGTTCGGGACGCCATCCGCGATGTTGCCCTCGACGTGATTGACCTGATCGAAGCGCTGTCTGCGCAGGCGAAGGCGCACCCGGAGGCGATCATGCCGGGGAAGACTCACTTCCAAGCTGCCCAGCCAGTGCTTCTGGCACACCAGTTGCTGGCTCATGCGCAGCCCTTGCTACGCGACATTGACCGCATTAAGGACCTGGACCGGAGGTTGGCTGTTAGTCCTTACGGTTCCGGAGCCCTGGCTGGTTCCTCCCTGGCACTCGATCCGGAGGCTATCGCTGAAGAGCTGGGCTTTGATACAGCGGCAGATAACTCCATCGACGCGACCAGTTCTCGTGACTTCGCCGCCGAGACATCCTACGTCTTGGCGCAGATTGCGGTGGATATGTCTCGCCTGGCGGAGGAGATCATCGCGTGGGCTACGCCGGAGTTCGGGTACGTCACACTCGCTGACGAATGGTCCACAGGGTCCTCAATCATGCCGCAGAAAAAGAACCCGGACGTGGCCGAACTTGCGCGCGGAAAGACCGGCCGATTGATTGGAAACCTCACCGGCTTATTGGCCACGCTGAAGGCGCAGCCGCTGGCGTACAACCGCGATCTGCAAGAGGATAAGGAGCCTATTGCTGATTCGGTCGCACAACTCAGGCTCGTACTGCCTGCGATGACAGGGCTAGTCTCCACACTGACGTTCCACCCGGAGCGATTGGTATCCCTGGCGCCGCAGGGTTACACGCTGGCCACCGACCTGGCGGAATGGATGGTGCGCCAAGGCGTTCCTTTCCGCGAAGCCCACGAAGCCTCCGGCGCATGCGTGCGGCTGGCTGAATCCCGTGGTGTGGAGCTCGATGAGCTCAGCGATGAGGACCTGGCCGGGGCTGATTCTCGATTGACTCCGGATGTTCGTGAGGTCCTCACGGTGGCTGGCGCTGTGGCGTCGCGCAGCACCCGAGGTGGAACGGCTGGCGTCCGGGTGCACGAACAACGGGAACGCGTGGACCTTAACTGTGCAGACTTCCGGGCGTGGGCGGAGGCCCCAGTGCGGAAAAAGACCGCCATTGACCCCAATTGAGGGTGAATTGTTCAACGCTGCACCATTTTTCGTTGATCAATCTCGTTATTTGGGACACATAACGTCGCTTCCTATGGGTAGGGTCACTCCCGGACGCCTTCGAACAGAGGGCGAGTGGTCTGCATTAAGACCCCACGCGAAATAGGAAGTGGACTTTAAGTGTCATCACAACATGCACCTCATGAAGCGGGGCGTGATATGTACGCCTCCGAGGATGAGGGGCTGGAAAAGGGCATGGGAGCTCGCCAGTTGCAAATGATTGCAATTGGTTCTGCGATCGGTACTGGCCTGCTGCTCAGTACCGGCGGTCGCCTCCAAGAAGCCGGCCCATTTCTGGCCATCCTCTACCTCATCTGTGGCTTCTTCGGCTACATCATCCTCCGGGCGCTGGGCGAACTCATTGTGTACCGCCCCAGCTCCGGGTCTTTCGTGTCCTACGCGCGCGAGTTTTACGGCGAGAAGGCCGCCTTCGCGACTGGCTGGCTGTATTGGGGAAACTGGGCGGTGACCGCGGTGGCGGACGCGACCGCTATCGCTCTCTACATCAAATGGTTCAGTCAGTACTCGTCTTGGTTGGCTTCGATCCCGCAGTGGATTTTGGCCCTCGTAGTCGTCTGCACGATGTTGCTGTTCAACATGCTGTCGGTCAAGATCTTCGGCGAGCTGGAATTCTGGTTCTCCCTGGTGAAGGTCGTCGCCCTGGGCGTGTTCATGGTCATCGCCATCGTGGTGATCATCGTGGGGCACCCGCAGCACACACCGACGGGATTCCAGCTGATCGGCGATGCCGGCGGCTGGCTGCCGCAGGGATTGCTGCCCGCGGTGATCGTCACGCAGGGCGTGGTGTTCGCATACGCCGGCATTGAATTGGTGGGCACCACCTCCGGCGAGACCCGGAACGTGGAGAAGCTCATTCCCAAAGCGATCAACACCGTCCTGTGGCGCATCGCGATCTTCTACTTTGGATCGGTCCTGTTGCTGACGTTGGTGCTGCCATACAACCAGTACAAGGACAACATTTCCCCGTTTGTGACCTTCTTCGAGTCATTGGGTGTCGATGCAGCTGCTCCCATCTTCCAGCTGGTACTCATCACCGCCGCAGTGTCCTCACTGAACGCGGGGCTCTATTCCACCGGGCGCATCATGTACAACATGTCGCAGGCGGGGTCGGGTCCCAAGTTTGGCTCTCGGATGTCCAAGGAGGGCGTGCCCTATGGTGGCATCGTCATGGCAGGCGGCGTGGCCTTTATCGGGGTTTTCGTCAACCTCGTCGTGCCGGATCAGGCGTTCGAGATCATGGTGAATCTCGCCGCACTGGGCACGATGGCCAGCTGGGCTGCGATTGTCCTGTCGCACCGGAAGTTCGTTCAGCTGGCGAAGAAGGGGTCCTACAGCCGACCGGCCTATCGCACGCCGTTCGGTGTGGCTGGAGACTGGATTACGCTGGCTTTCCTTGCCGCAGTCCTCGTGCTGATGTTCTTCGACGTCCCCGTCGGGCGCTACACCTTGTTTGCAGCGGCAGCTCTCGTCCCGTTCTTCGTGTTGCTGTGGTACTTGTGGCGCGGCCGCATCCGGGATATCGCAGAGGAGCGACGAAAGAAGCAGCTCGAGACCTCCACCTTCCGAGCATCTCCCTTTGGAAACTAGTAACGTCACACTCGGTCGTTTATTGTTCAACGACTCTCAATTGAATTGAAAGGAACTTACTTAGTCATGGTCAAGTTTGTCGATGTGGAAAACATGGCGCGCTGGATCCAGCGCGATGGGGTAGAGAACATCATCACCGGGATGGTCGAGTACCTGGAGAGCGATTACCGCCGCTGGGAGAAGTTCGACAAGACCCCGCGCCTTGCCAGCCACACCCCCTTTGGCGTGATCGAACTGATGCCAACCTCTGACGGTCAGGAGTACGGCTTCAAGTTTGTGAATGGCCACCCGTCCAACCCGGCCCGCGGTTACCAGACCGTGACCGCATTCGGCTTCCTGGCCGATGTAGACAACGGCTACCCGACCTTTGAAGCTGAGATGACCCTGCTGACGGCACTGCGCACCGCCGCCACCTCCTGCATGGTCGCCCGCAAGCTGGCCCGTCCGGATTCCAAGAAGCTGGCTCTGGTCGGCGCAGGATCCCAGTCTGAGTTCCAGGCTCTCGGATTCCGAGGCACGATGGGCATCGAGGACGTCACCATTTATGACGTTGACTCTGCAGCCATCGAGAAGTTCCGTCGCAACATGGAGCCCCTCGGCTTCCGGATTACCGTGTGCGACACTGTGGAACAGGCCGTCGAAGGTGCGGATATCATCACGACCTGCACTGCCGACAAGGCGCAGAACCAGATCCTTTCCGACAACCTCGTCAAGCCCGGCGTGCACCTCAATGCTGTCGGCGGTGACTGCCCAGGCAAGACCGAATTGGAATCTGCGATCCTGGATCGCTCCAAGGTGTTCGTCGAGTTCCCAGAGCAGACTCGCATTGAGGGTGAGATCCAGCAGAAGTCGCCTGATTTCCCCGTGACCGAATTTTGGGAGGTGCTCACCGGCGCCAAGCCAGGCCGTGAGTCCGATGAGGACATCACCCTGTTCGATTCTGTGGGCTTCGCTATCAATGACTTCTCGGCGCTGCGTTACGTGCGCGATGCGATGAAGGGATCGGAGCTCGAGACCGAAATCGATCTCATCGCCAACCCGGATGATCCCAAGGACCTCTTCTCCCTGGTTGCTGAGGTTCCTTCTCCAGTCTAAAAACGCCACGCTTCTCCGGCCCGGACGGAGGCACATTCACGTGCCACCTTGTTCGGGCCTTTTCTCCGTTCACAGGTAGCATGAGCAACTATGAGTCTTGACCCACGGTTGCTTTCGGTCCTCGCATGTCCCAAGGACAAGGGTGAGCTTCGCTATCTCGAGGACGAGCAGGTCCTCGTCAATGATCGCCTGGGGATCGCCTATCGCATTGAGAATGACATTCCAGTGCTGCTCGTAGACGAGGCCATCGACTGGCCCGCGAATTAATCCATCCCATCACCACGAGGGAAGACCACTCAATGACGAACATTATCGATGAGCTGCAATGGCGCGGCCTCATTAATCAATCGACAGACCTCGACGCCCTTCGCGAGGAGGTGGAAAAGGGGCCGATCACTCTCTACGCCGGGTTCGATCCGACGGGCAGTTCGTTGCATGCCGGGCACCTCGTCCCATTGCTCATGCTGAAGCGCTTCCAGCAGGCGGGCCATCGACCCATCACCTTGGCTGGCGGAGCCACCGGCATGATCGGCGACCCCCGGGACGTGGGGGAGCGATCCATGCTGAGCGACGAGCAGGTGCGCAACAACGTGGCGTCCATCAAGAAGCAGCTGGAAGCCTTTGTCGATTACGGCGAGGGCGGGGCGCAGATGGTCAACAACGCAGACTGGACCGCGGAGATGAATGTCGTGCAGTTCCTTCGCGATGTGGGAAAGAACTTCTCTCTGAACACGATGCTCGATAGAGAGACGGTGCGGCGACGCCTGGAAAGCGACGGCATGTCTTACACCGAGTTTTCCTACATGCTCTTGCAGGCCAACGACTACGTTCACCTGCACGAATCTCACGACTGCGTGCTACAAATCGGTGGCAGCGACCAGTGGGGAAACATCATCTCGGGAGTGGATCTGAACCGTCGCGTGTCGGGCGCCAAGGTCCACGCTGTGACTGTTCCCCTTGTCACGGACGCTGAGGGTAATAAGTTCGGCAAGTCGACCGGCGGTGGAAAGCTGTGGTTGGATCCGGAGCTCACGAGCCCGTACTCCTGGTACCAGTACTTCATCAACGCCGGCGATGCCGTGGTCGTCGATTACCTGCGCTGGTTCACCTTCCTCACGAAGGAAGAAATTGAAGAACTTGCCATCAAGGTAAAGGAAGAGCCTCACAAGCGCGAGGCTCAGCGCACGCTAGCTCGTGAGATGACCACGCTGGTTCATGGTGCGGAGGCCACGGAGGCTGTTGAGCTCGCAGCGCAGGCACTCTTTGGCCGCGCTGAATTGCGGGATTTGGACGAGAGCACGCTGGAGGCAACTCTTCAGGAGACCGACGTTGCCGAAGTGGGGTTGGATGCCTCGATCGTCGATCTGTTGGTTGCCGCGGGCCTGGAGAAGTCCAAGGGTGCCGCGCGCCGTACCGTTGGCGAAGGCGGCGCGTACGTCAATAACCAGCGCATCGAAGACGTGGACTGGTGCCCCGCCGAAGATGACCTGCTGCATGGCCACTGGCTGGTGCTGCGAAAGGGCAAGAAGCGCTTCGCGGGAGCCAAGGTCACCCGGTAGTTCGCTTTCCAGTCATACGGCGTGAGACAGGCTCATCAGGTAGGGGTGAATGCCTCTACTGGTGGTGACCTTTCTCACGCCATTCTTTTTTCGACCCGATAACTACCGACTGTTCCAGCAGTTGACGCGATTCATGGTAGCCGGGGATCACCACTTCAGAGACGGCCCTGGCCTGCGGAAACGAGATTTCCCGCAAGAGGATTCACAAAATTCCCTTCCAGTCAGGGGCTCGCTGGCTCTACCTGTATTCATTTTCCAAAGAGCTGGCCGATTTTGGGGGTACTTCTACGGTGTCGTAAGTTTAGGCATTGTTCACCGATAATGGTTCACCCCCACAAAAGGGGGGTAACCAATGGGGAAACGGAAGGTTAACGAGCTCGACTCGGCCCGCTCCTCTGCACTCCCAACCCCCAGCAGTGAACTATGGCCCACCCCGTTGGACCATTCCTTTGACCATGCACATCCTCAAGAAGTCCGAGATACATCATGAGAAACCCAACGATGCGGGTTGAATCTGGTGAGTATTCAGCCACCATCGCTGCTGTTGGCGGCGGCCTCCGTGCCGCCACGTTCCAGGGGCAACCATTGGTGGAAACATATGACGGGCTTCCGCCGCTGTTCGCCAACGTGGTCCTTGCGCCCTGGCCCAATCGGGTAGGGAACGGGTCCTTCTCACACGGAGGGCAGGAGTATTCTCTTCCGCTCAACGAGCAGGAACGTGGAAACGCACTCCACGGTCTCGTGGGAGAAAAGCTTTGGGACCTGCATCGTCTCGATGACTCGAAAGTGATAGCGCGAACAAAAGTCACGCACGACGATGGATGGCCCTGGACCTTGTCTTGCCAGACTGAATACCGGGCGGTGGCGTCCGGAATCGAGGCGACCTTCACCGTGCAGAACCTCTCGCTATCGTCCTCGCCCTTTGCCTACGGCATCCACCTTTACCTGAACGCCCTGGGCGCGCCAGCGGACGATTGCACCCTCTACCTGTCCTCCGAGCGGTGTGAAGGTCTCGACTCGCAGCGTCTTTTGCCCACGGGGGAGACCCTGGAGACCCGGGATGTCCTGGGGCACGGGCAGGTGCGCGGTGCGCAGTGGGATCACTGCTTCGTCCGGACGCCACTGACTGGCGGATTGGCTGACGCAGGAAACTTCGCTGCAGTCGTTAATTCGGAAGGGCGGGGGACCCGCCTCGACATGGACCCAAGCTTCGGTTGGGTCCACGTATTCACCGCGGACCCAGCACATGGTCATGGATACCCGGGGCGCGGACGGGCCATAGCGGTCGAGCCGATGACTGCGCCGATCGATGCACTTCGCAGCGGGAGGGGACTGAAGATCCTCGTTCCCGGTGCCAAGTTCCGAGTCCGCTGGAAATTGTCGGCCATTGATACGGCGGGCGGGCTGCCAGCCTAGGCCCAGCGTAGCGGAATTAATTCCTATCTCGGTCTCAACCTTCACATTTCAACGTCAAGAATTCTGATTGGATCAGCGTTATGGACACTGCGAATTCTGTCCTCCGCCTCGATGCGTCTTTCGTAGATTACGCACTGGTGGCTATGTACTTCGCTTTCGTGCTCGGCATCGGCTGGGCTGCGCGTAAGCGAGTTTCTTCCTCGATTGACTTCTTCCTCTCTGGCCGCGGGCTTCCGTCCTGGGTGACGGGACTGGCCTTCATCTCCGCCAACCTTGGTGCGGTGGAAATCATTGGTATGTCCGCTAGCGGTGTCCAGTACGGCTTCCAGACGATGCACTACTTCTGGATCGGCGCTATCCCGGCGATGGTGTTCCTGGGAATTGTGATGATGCCGTTCTACTACGGTTCAAAGGTGCGTTCGGTGCCGGAGTTCATGTTGAAGCGATTCGGGCCGGGCGCGCATTTGGTGAACGGGCTGTCCTTCGCTGTGGCCCAGCTGCTGATCGCGGGAGTGAACCTCTTGCTGCTGGCGAAGGTGGTGAACGCGCTTCTGGGGTGGCCACTGTGGGTGACCCTGATCGTGGCCTCCTTGATCGTGATTTCGTACATCACCTTGGGCGGTCTCTCCGCGGCGATCTACAACGAAGTCCTGCAGTTCTTCGTGATCCTCGCGGCGCTTATCCCGCTGACCATGATTGGCCTCAATCACGTCGGCGGCTGGAACGGTCTGCGCGACAAGGTGGCCAATCAGGAAATGTTCTCCACGTGGCCCGGCCAGGATATTTCCGGGTTTAGTAACCCCGTGTGGTCGGTGATTGGCATCGTGTTCGGACTCGGGTTCGTACTGTCATTCGGTTACTGGACCACCAACTTCGTCGAGGTACAGCGCGCCATGGCCTCCGATTCCCTGGGCGCAGCACGCAAGACCCCAATTATTGGCGCGTTTCCGAAGATGTTCATCCCGTTCGTGGTGATCGTCCCCGGCTTGATCGCCAGTGTGCTGGTCAGCCCCATTGCCCAAGGACAGGCCCAGCCCAACGAGGCCGTGCTGTACATGATGCGAGACCTGCTCCCGAATGGCTTGCTGGGCGTGGCGATCGCCGGACTCCTGGCAGCGTTCATGGCCGGCATGGCCGCCAACATTTCCGCCTTCAATACGGTGGTGAGTTATGACCTATGGCAGACCTACGTGGTCAAGGATCGCGAGGATGACTATTACCTGAAGTTCGGCCGGGTCGCGACGGTCGCCGCCGCCATCATCGCCATCGGTACGGCGCTGTTGGCATCCAACTACGGCAACGTCATGGACTATCTGCAGACCCTGTTCGGCTTCTTCAATGCGCCACTGTTTGCCACATTCATCTTGGGCATGTTCTGGAAGCGAATGACCCCGACCGCCGGCTGGGTCGGCCTGCTCTCCGGCACTGCCGCGGCCATTGCGTTCTGGTCGCAGACGATTGGGGACAATCCCGCCGTGAACCTGCCGGGACAGGGCGCTGCATTTATCGCCGCTTCGTTGGCTTTCGTGACCGACATCGTCGTGTCCGTGGGCGTGTCTGTGGTGACAAAGCCCAAGCCGGACCGCGAGCTGGTCGGATTCGTGAAGTCCGTGACCCCTCGCGAGCAGCTGACCGATGCCGAAGAGGCCCATCAGCCCTGGTACCGTCGCACGGTTCCGCTGGGAATCCTGTGCCTCGCCATGGTCACCGTTCTCAACCTGCTTTTCATTTAAGCTCCGCTGACATCATTTTGGACGCCATCGCGTGTCCACAATCTCCAAAGGAGGCAACATGCCCTCTCTAGAAAATCCCTCCACGGCGCCCGCTGGCTCGGCCCGCCCGGCACGGAAGCACACCGCCGGTGCCTTTGACATCCGCAATGTCATCGCCATGTTGTTGGGCCTCTACGCGGTCATTTTGGTCGCCTGCAGCTTTTTGCTGGACCCTGGGTCGAACCCTGAAACGAGCCAGCTGAAGTCCGCCACCGATAACTTGTGGGCAGGTTTGGCACTGGGGGCCGTAGCTATCGCATTCTTCCTCTGGTCCAAGTCCAAGCCGATCGTGGTGGATGAAAGCGCCCTGCCCAGCGCAGATGGCGCGACCGACCCAGCCTCGCCAGTCCACTAGGACGTACGGCACCTCGGGTTCGGTAGTCTGACACCATGATGCAAGGTAGCTCCCACCATCACCCCGTTGCGATCACACCAATGACGCTGGCTGATGGGCGGGAGCTAATCTATTTCGACGATTCCCTTTCTGAGGTCGCGCGCCCCCTGGGGAGCAACCCCCGAGGTCGGGCAACCACCGATGACCGTAATTTGGCGGGCGCAAATACGCCCTCTGAGATGCGGCAGGATCCCCTGACCGGAAATTGGGTTGCATATGCCACGCATCGGATGAACCGGACCTTTATGCCTCCGGCGAATGAAAATCCGCTCGCCCCTACGCGGCCGGGGGAGCTGCCTTCAGAAATCCCCGCGGACGATTACGACGTGGTGGTTTTCGAGAATCGCTTCCCGTCATTCTCCTACCACATGAGTGTCTCCCCAGATTTCGAGGAATCGGTCGATGGGATGAGCGCTTTATACCCTCGCAGACCTGCGGTTGCCAGGTGCGAAGTGATCTGCTTTACCCCAGATGTGCAGACATCCTTTAAGGACCTTCCGGAATCACGCATCCGCACCGTCATCGAGGCGTGGGCTCACCGAACCCGGGCTTTATCGCAGCTGGACGAGGTCCACGTTGTCTTCCCCTTCGAGAACCGCGGGGAAGAAATTGGCGTCACCCTCCAACACCCCCACGGGCAAATCTACAGCTATCCTTTCCTTCCTCCGCGCACACGGGAAATGCTGGAGCGGGCTGATGCGTACCGTGATAGAACTGGTCGCGAGCTTTTCGAAAGCATCCTGGAGGGCGAAGTCCGGGCGGGGACGCGGGTCATTCATCGGGGTGAGAACTTCACCGTGTTCGTTCCCGCAGCAGCGAAGTGGCCGATCGAAGTGATGGTGATGCCTCACCGGCAGGTGGCGGACCTGGCCGAGCTCAGCGATGAGGAGAAGGCGGAGCTGGCGCCGTTGCTAAAAAGGCTGTACACCGCCTTCGATCGCTTCTTCGAGGGTGTGGAGCGGACCCCCTATATCGCAGCGTGGAACCAAGCCCCGACTCGTGGGGCGAATCGAGACAAAATTCGGTTGCACTTGCAGATGTTCTCGCTGATGCGAGCTCCACATCGCATGAAGTACCTCGCGGGCTCTGAATCAGCGATGGGCGTGTGGGTGAATGATACGACCCCCGAAAAGATCGCCCAGCGCTTCCAGGAGGTGTGGTAGCTGATGGCGTTCATGCCCGCGCGGACTGAGAGCCAGCTGAGCAGTGCTGCGATCTCGCTGTTCCGCGAACACTTTGGGAGCCAGCCACCAGGGGTGTGGGCTGCCCCTGGGCGGGTGAACCTCATCGGCGATCACGTGGACTATGCCGGCGGGATGAGCATTCCGTTTGCGCTAGCGCAATGTACGGCCGTGGCCGTGGAGCTCACTAGCGATGGTGTGTTCCGCGTGGTCTCGCAGCAGACGGCGGGAGGGGAGACCTGGTCGAGCAAGATTGTGGTGCGGGACGTGGGGCCTGGACCTCCCAGCTCGTGGGCGGGGTATGCCGTAGGCCCGCTGTGGGCGGGTCGCGAAATCGGGGTGCTCCCACCGGTGAATGGGGCGAAAATCGCCATTGTCTCCGATGTGCCCGTGGGCGCTGGTCTTTCTAGTTCAGCCGCGTTGGAGTGCTCCGTGGCACTAGCCGCTTTTGAATTGGGTGCGGGGCGAGCCCCATCGACGGCCGAAACTCAACGATTGATCGAGGCGTGCATCGTCGCGGAGAACGAGGTGGTCGGAGCCTCAACCGGTGGCCTTGACCAGCGCAGCAGTTTCCTGGGGGAGCAAGGTAAAGCCCTGGCAATGGACTTCGCGACGGGCGGGGTGCAGACAGTGCCCTTCGATATTGCAGGCCACGGCCTCAGTGTTCTTATCGCAAATACGAACGCGCCGCATTCGTTGTCCGATGGGCAGTATGGGTCGCGACGGGGGTTGATCGATGCGGTGAGCGACGCGCTTGGGACGGATGCGCTCGCCGACTTTTCCGACGCCATCGCTTTGGCAGCACGGTGGGCCGAGAGTGAACCTGCGCTGGAAGTCCTGGGTCCTCTGGTCGGTGAGGAGGTCGCGGGGGCGGCAGCTGAGCGTAGCGCGCTGGTCGCCAAGCGCGTTCGTCACGTGGTCGAAGAAACTGAGCGCACGCGCCAGGCGATGCAGTGGCTGCAATCGCAGAAGTTTGGCGAATTCGGGGAGCTGATGGTCGACAGCCATGAATCGTTGCGTGATCTGTATGAGGTCTCAACTCCCGAACTCGATGGCGCGGTTGAGGCAGCCCTGAGGGCTGGGGCACGAGGTGCTCGTATGACCGGTGGTGGCTTTGGGGGAAGCATCGTCGCACTTGTTGAGTCAGCGACCGCGGCTGATGTTGCCGGTGCGATTGAGAGTGCGGCGCGGCAGGCAGGGCATCCTCGTCCAACCTTTATTTGCGCCATGCCAAGCCAAGGGGCCCACAGGATTCGCTCCTAAAAACGGTGTGTGGCCTGGGTGTTTGTGTATGTGTGGGGTGGTGTGTAGATTTATCGGAGTCAGCGCGACGGGCTGCACAGTGGTTGTGACCTGGGGGTTTGTTTCCTTGTGGTTGTGATTGTGTGTGGTTGTTGTGTTGGTTTGGTTGTTTACCACGGTTTTGCTTTTTGTTTCTGTGGTGTTTAGACTGTGTTTCCACCGCGATGATGATGCTCACTTGGGTGTGGGTGTTGGTTGTTGTGTGTGTATGTAGTTTGAGAACTCAATAGCGTAATGAACCAAGCAGTGCATGCCGGCTGCGTGCTGTGACTGTGCCTTTTTGTGGGTGTGGTTGTGGTGTGTGGTTGGTGTGTTGATCACAGTGTTTTGTGCCTGCACATGAGTGTGTGGGTGTGTGGATGCGCCTGGTTGTCACTGGATGTGGTGGCTGGGTTTGGTTTGTGTGCCACGATGCGCCGTTCATGCTGGCGTGTTTTTTGAAGTGGTGCATGAGAAGTTGTCTACTGTGATTTTTGAGAATTTTTAACTTTTGTTGATTTTCTTTTGTCAGTAGTTTTCCTGCCCTGGTGTGACCATGATTGTGGTTGTGTTGGGGTGGGGTATTTTTTGCCAGAACATCATGGCTCTTTGTTTGAGGGTTTTTGTTCTTTTATGGAGAGTTTGATCCTGGCTCAGGACGAACGCTGGCGGCGTGCTTAACACATGCAAGTCGAACGGAAAGGCCCTGCTTGCAGGGTACTCGAGTGGCGAACGGGTGAGTAACACGTGGGTGATCTGCCTTGCACTTCGGGATAAGCCTGGGAAACTGGGTCTAATACCGGATAGGACCATGCTTTAGTGTGTGTGGTGGAAAGTTTTTCGGTGCAAGATGAGCCCGCGGCCTATCAGCTTGTTGGTGGGGTAATGGCCTACCAAGGCGACGACGGGTAGCCGGCCTGAGAGGGTGTACGGCCACATTGGGACTGAGACACGGCCCAGACTCCTACGGGAGGCAGCAGTGGGGAATATTGCACAATGGGCGCAAGCCTGATGCAGCGACGCCGCGTGAGGGATGACGGCCTTCGGGTTGTAAACCTCTTTCAGCTCCGACGAAGCTTTTGTGACGGTAGGAGCATAAGAAGCACCGGCTAACTACGTGCCAGCAGCCGCGGTAATACGTAGGGTGCGAGCGTTGTCCGGAATTACTGGGCGTAAAGAGCTCGTAGGTGGTTTGTCGCGTCGTCTGTGAAATCCCAGGGCTTAACCCTGGGCGTGCAGGCGATACGGGCATAACTGGAGTGCTGTAGGGGAGACTGGAATTCCTGGTGTAGCGGTGAAATGCGCAGATATCAGGAGGAACACCGATGGCGAAGGCAGGTCTCTGGGCAGTAACTGACGCTGAGGAGCGAAAGCATGGGTAGCGAACAGGATTAGATACCCTGGTAGTCCATGCCGTAAACGGTGGGCGCTAGGTGTGGGGGTTTTTCACGACTTCTGTGCCGTAGCTAACGCATTAAGCGCCCCGCCTGGGGAGTACGGCCGCAAGGCTAAAACTCAAAGGAATTGACGGGGGCCCGCACAAGCGGCGGAGCATGTGGATTAATTCGATGCAACGCGAAGAACCTTACCTGGGCTTGACATGTACAGGATCGCCGTAGAGATACGGTTTCCCTTGTGGTCTGTATACAGGTGGTGCATGGTTGTCGTCAGCTCGTGTCGTGAGATGTTGGGTTAAGTCCCGCAACGAGCGCAACCCTTGTCTTGTGTTGCCAGCACGTGATGGTGGGGACTCGCGAGAGACTGCCGGGGTTAACTCGGAGGAAGGTGGGGATGACGTCAAATCATCATGCCCCTTATGTCCAGGGCTTCACACATGCTACAATGGTCGGTACAGTGGGTTGCGATACCGTGAGGTGGAGCTAATCCCTTAAAGCCGGTCTCAGTTCGGATTGGAGTCTGCAACTCGACTCCATGAAGTCGGAGTCGCTAGTAATCGCAGATCAGCAATGCTGCGGTGAATACGTTCCCGGGCCTTGTACACACCGCCCGTCACGTCATGAAAGTTGGTAACACCCGAAGCCAGTGGCCCAAACTTGTTAGGGAGCTGTCGAAGGTGGGATCGGCGATTGGGACGAAGTCGTAACAAGGTAGCCGTACCGGAAGGTGCGGCTGGATCACCTCCTTTCTAAGGAGTATTTTTTGTTTTTGTTTTCTCACGTTTGTGGGTGAACGCACAGATCGTAGTGTCTACAGGCTGTGTGGTTGTTTGGTTCGTTATGTTGTTGGGTGTCTGGGATTGCATACCCAACCGGTTGTCTGCTGTTGTGCAGGTGGTGTGGTTGGTGTGGGTCCTTGTGGGCACCTGGATTCTGCTGACTTGGTGTTGGTGGGGTGTGGGTGTGTGGTGTTTGAGAACTGTATAGTGGACGCGAGTAATCTTTCTTTTTTGTGATTTTGTTTGTTCACCTGGTGGCTGACATGTGTTTGTTGGTTGCTGTGTTGTGTGTTGTTTGTTGTAAGGGCACACGGTGGATGCCTTGGCACAATGAGCTGATGAAGGACGTGTAAGGCCGCGATAGGCCTCGGGGAGTTGCCAATAGAGCGTTGATCCGAGGGTGTCCGAATGGGGAAACCCGGCCGTAGTGATGTGCGGTCACCCACCGTTGAATGCAATAGGCGGTGTGGGAGGTGACGCGGGGAAGTGAAACATCTCAGTACCCGTAGGAGAAGAAAATAATAATGATTCTGCTAGTAGCGGCGAGCGAACGTGGATGAGGCTAAACCATGCGCGTGTGATACCTGGCAGGGGTTGCGTGTGTGGGGTTGTGGGACGTGATTGTGCAGTGCTGCCATGCTGTGCGCTGATGATGTGTGTGAGCGGAAGTGGTTTGGAATGGCCTGCCGTAGACGGTGAGAGTCCGGTACGTGAACATGCGTGTTGTTGGTGTTGATTGTGTTCCCGAGTAGCAGCGGGCTCGTGGAATCTGCTGTGAATCTGCCGGGACCACCCGGTAAGCCTAAATACTTGTTGTGACCGATAGCGGATTAGTACCGTGAGGGAATGGTGAAAAGTACCCCGGGAGGGGAGTGAAATAGTACCTGAAACCGTGTGCTTACAATCCGTCAGAGCCTTTTTGGGGTGATGGCGTGCCTTTTGAAGAATGAGCCTGCGAGTCAGCGGCATGTCGCGAGGTTAACCCTTGTGGGGTAGTCGTAGCGAAAGCGAATACTAACTAGTGTGTTGAGTGGCATGTCCTGGACCCGAAGCGGGGTGATCTACCCATGGCCAGTGTGAAGCAGCAGTAAGATGCTGTGGAGGCGCGAACCCACTTAGGTTGAAAACTGAGGGGATGAGTTGTGGGTAGGGGTGAAAGGCCAATCAAACTCCGTGATAGCTGGTTCTCCCCGAAATGCATTTAGGTGCAGCGTCGTGTGTTTCTTCCTGGAGGTAGAGCTACTGGTTGGTTTAGCGGGACTATCATCTTAGCGACATCAGCCAAACTCCGAATGCCGGTGAAGTCAGAGCGCGGCAGTGAGACTGCGGGGGATAAGCTTCGTAGTCGAGAGGGAAACAGCCCAGATCGCCGGCTAAGGCCCCGAAGAGTGTACTAAGTGGAAAAGGATGTGGGATCGCGAAGACAGCCAGGAGGTTGGCTTAGAAGCAGCCATCCTTGAAAGAGTGCGTAATAGCTCACTGGTCGAGTGGTTCTGCGCCGACAATGTAGTGGGGCTCAAGTACACCGCCGAAGCCGCGGAACTCACGTTTGTTGTGGGTTGGTAGGGGAGCGTCGTGTGGCCGGTGAAGGTGCGGGGTGACCCAGTGCTGGAGGCTATGCGAGTGAGAATGCAGGCATGAGTAGCGAATGATGAGTGGGAAACTCATCCGCCGGATGACTAAGGGTTCCTGGGTCAAGCTAATCTTCCCAGGGTGAGTCGGGACCTAAGGCGAGGCCGACAGGCGTAGTCGATGGATAACCAGTTGATATTCTGGTACCCGTATGTGTGCGACCAATGGTGACCCAGTGATACTAACCACCCAAATCTGATGATGATGCGCCTTCGGGTGTGTTGTTGTTGGTGCTGCGTGGGACCTGATCTGTTGTAGCCAAGCGATGGGGTGACGCAGGAAGGTAGCCAAGCCACTTATTGGATTGTGGTGTAAGCGTGTGGCCCGTGTGCCTGGTAAATCCGGTGCATGTGTGGGTGAGGCGTGATGCGTACCCGTTTTGGGGATGTTGGTGATCCTATGCTGTCGAGAAAAGCCTCTAGTGAGTGCATGTATGGCCCGTACCCATAACCGACACAGGTGGTCAGGTAGAGAATACTAAGGCGATCGGGTGAACTGTGGTTAAGGAACTCGGCAAAATGCCCCCGTAACTTCGGGAGAAGGGGGACCACTGCTGGTGACAGACTGGTTGAGCTGGTGGTGGTCGCAGAGAATAGAGGGAAGCGACTGTTTACTAAAAACACAGGTCCGTGCGAAGACGTTGAAGTCGATGTATACGGACTGACGCCTGCCCGGTGCTGGAAGGTTAAGAGGACCTGTTAGACCTTTGTGGTCGAAGCGGAGAATTTAAGCCCCAGTAAACGGCGGTGGTAACTATAACCATCCTAAGGTAGCGAAATTCCTTGTCGGGTAAGTTCCGACCTGCACGAATGGCGTAACGACTTCCCTGCTGTCTCAACCACAGGCCCGGCGAAATTGCAGTACGAGTAAAGATGCTCGTTACGCGCGGCAGGACGAAAAGACCCCGGGACCTTCACTATAGCTTGGTATTGGTGTTCGGTTCGGTTTGTGTAGGATAGGTGGGAGACTGTGAAGCTATCACGCTAGTGGTGGTGGAGTCGTTGTTGAAATACCACTCTGATCGTATTGGATATCTGAACCTCGGCCCATGATCTGGGTTAGGGACAGTGCCTGGTGGGTAGTTTAACTGGGGCGGTTGCCTCCCAAAGAGTAACGGAGGCGCCCAAAGGTTCCCTCAGCCTGGTTGGCAATCAGGTGGTGAGTGTAAGTGCACAAGGGAGCTTGACTGTGAGACTGACAGGTCGAGCAGGTACGAAAGTAGGGACTAGTGATCCGGCACCGGCTTGTGGAAGCGGTGTCGCTCAACGGATAAAAGGTACCCCGGGGATAACAGGCTGATCTTCCCCAAGAGTCCATATCGACGGGATGGTTTGGCACCTCGATGTCGGCTCGTCGCATCCTGGGGCTGGAGTAGGTCCCAAGGGTTGGGCTGTTCGCCCATTAAAGCGGCACGCGAGCTGGGTTTAGAACGTCGTGAGACAGTTCGGTCTCTATCCGCCGTGCGCGTTGAAACTTGAGAAAGGCTTTCCCTAGTACGAGAGGACCGGGAAGGACATACCTCTGGTGGGCCAGTTGTCACGCCCGTGGCATGGCTGGTTGGCTACGTATGGAAGGGATAACCGCTGAAAGCATCTAAGCGGGAAGCCTGTTTCGAGATGAGGTTTCTGTTGAGGTTCCCTAAAGATTATGGGGTTGATAGGCCAGATCTGGACGCACAGTGATGTGTGGAGGTGACTGGTACTAATATACCGACATAAACAACACGATTTTTTGTGTGTGAACAACATGTGATGGTCGCAAAATACACTGGTCCCGTTGGTGGGTTGGTGTGGTTGGAGTATTCGCGTCTGCTGTGCAGTGTCTGGAGCATCACGACACACCACCAACCCGTGTGTGGGTGGTGGGTGTGGCTCCTGATTGGTTTGTCGGTGGTTTTAGCGGTGGGGTCACGCCCGGTCCCTTTCCGAACCCGGAAGCTAAGCCCACCTGCGCTGATGGTACTGCACCTGGGAGGGTGTGGGAGAGTAGGACACCGCCGGCATCACAACATAATGTTTGGCAGCATCAACCAGCCCCCGTTTGGTCGGGTGGTGTGGTTGATGCTG
>JVKJ01000002.1:0-157500 GCA_001054945.1 Corynebacterium falsenii
CATCAGGCGTCGGGATCGTCACACACGCATCGTTATCGTGAACCAACTCGCCAGGCTCACCATCCAACGACACCGCATTCGCCACACCAGGCAACTCCGGATTCGCACCCGAACCCTCCTGACACACCGACACAGCCTCCCACTGCTGCTTCGTCACATCAGACTTCGCCCGATACGTCGCCTGCACAGCAAACGTCTTCGACTCACCAGCGCCCAACGGACCACCATCAGACACCACATACCGGCCCTGAGCATCCGGCGACACAGCCTGACCATCCACAGTCACCTTCACCAACTCAAAACCATCCGGCACCTCCGGCGTATCCAACACCTGGCCAAACTCACCATCAACCTGCGACCGGTTATTCACCGTCACCGAATAATCAGCAACAAAATCCCCCGACTGACCCACCGTCATCGCAGCATGATCAGCCTTCTTCACCACATCAAACTCAGCAGGTTCAGGCACGATGTTGAAAGTGGCGCTGGCCTCAGCTTCGGAATAGATCGGTGGGAATGCCGACTCTGCACCAATGCTGAAGTCCCATTCGGGAGGAGTGTTCCAGTTCAGGCAATTTTGGTCAATAATGTCTTGCGAAATGATGAACCGTGTTCCGTCCTCAATCCAGTCCGTACCGGTCCAGTTCGAGGGATTATCATCAAACGGCCAATTCAGAGATTGCTGCCAGCGGTTCCCGGGTGAAGCGTTCCTATCGGTGTTAGGAAAATATGCTGGCCGAGTGTCGTTGGGGCTGAACCGCATGCGCTGCCGCAACGAATTTGTAATGTCTTCGCCCCGGGGAGAAATCGCTCTAAAGCCAGGTTGGTTTTGCGACATCACCAGATAGGGCCTGTTAGTCCCAAGCTTGAGATTCATGAGCCAGGCGCCGTAGCCGCCGCCGTGATAGACAGCAGTGTTTTCAACTCGGAAAACGCACCTGTCTATCTGTTGCGCGTAGCTCGTGTTCGCTTCCCACGTAACCGGGGGTCAATGTTCACCTGAGTCTTTACCGAAGCAGGAGCTGCCTGCCCAGTTGCACCGGCATTTACCGTGCCAGGAAGCGTGGCTTCAAAACTGGGCGAACCACCAAGGTTTGAGTCGCCCGCAAATTCTAGAGTCCATACGCCTGATGCATCTTTATCTGCCCGCACCAGTGCACGCTGACGACCGTCGCTCCACTTAAAGTCTGAGGCTTGCGGAGCGCGATCCAGCGGCGCGTCCGCACTGGGAGTGAATTTGACGACCATCCCCAGGATGTCCGATTGCCCTGGCGCACCATTCCTGTTCGGGTTAGGAGCCTGAGCATTGCCCGTCACTGTGTACGTGATCTTTTCCCCTGGTTTCGCCTCCGATGGAGCAATTTGCACATTGGTGCCCACCTGCGCTGACGGCCCGTTGGGCTGACCATGGTCGGGAGCGAACTGCGCTGGAATATACCCAGCAGCTTCGGGCACGTTGACAAAGACGGCAGCTATAACGACCGCCAGCAACGCGGAAAGGTATTTTTTCCCCGCGCGATGGGGCTTGTAGATGCGATGCACGGCACCAGCCTTCTCTCAGTGGATTTTCATGAACCTTGTCATCCGTGAAGGTACATGCCGCTGCGGTAACCGTCAGACCGAAAGCTTGCCTATTTCATACAGGTTTTCCCCAGCTAGCTAATAAACAGCGGACATACCAGCATATATACACTCCACTGCAAAAGTATTCACCCATTAAACTTATTGCGACTTTCCGCAAGACGCTCAGGATTCATCGCAACAATGCTCGATTCCGCACAAAAATTTCCCACAATTGTTTATATAGATATAACTAGTTCCTGTGTGAGATTCAACCATTCTCTATGCGGCAGCTTTTGCTCGCCTCGATAATCTCCCCGCGTCCACAGTGACTTGCCCGCATCCCCCAAGAAGCTTGAGCCCCTAACAGCCAAGTACCACCCAGCGGGAAACAACTGTCCCCGCTGGGTGGTAGCTCAAAGTGGGAACGAGCCCACTATTCCGTGTCTCCCCCTCTCATGGCGCTGATACGCAGTGCATCTTCGTCCCCGCCTGGCGCATCAACGTGCACCGTATCTCCGTCGCGAACTTCGCCAGACAGGAGCTTCTTGGCGAGTGCATCACCAATGGACTTCTGAATCAGCCGGCGCAATGGTCGGGCACCGAAGGCTGGATCGTAACCGCGCTCAGCCAGCCACCCCTTCGCGTCCTTGGAAACGTCCAGGGTCAGGCGACGAGCGGAGAGACGCTCGGCCAAGCCGTGAATCTGAATATCGACGATCTTCTCCAGCTGCTCCTCACTCAGAGACTTGAAGATCAACACATCATCCAAGCGGTTGATGAACTCGGGCTTGAACGCGGCTTTAACTGCGTCCATGACCTGCTCATCGGTCCCGCCAGCGCCCAGGTTTGACGTCAGGATCAACAGCGTGTTGCGGAAGTCCACAGTCCTTCCCTGTCCATCGGTCAGCCGGCCCTCGTCCAACACCTGCAACAGGATGTCGAAAACATCTGGATGCGCCTTTTCAACCTCGTCGAACAGCACCACCGTGTACGGACGGCGGCGAACCGCTTCGGTCAGCTGGCCGCCAGCGTCATAGCCCACGTACCCCGGAGGAGCACCAACCAAGCGAGCTACCGAGTGCTTCTCACCAAACTCTGACATGTCGATGCGCACCATGGCGTGCTCGTCATCGAACATGAAGTCTGCGAGAGCCTTCGCCAACTCGGTCTTGCCCACACCGGTGGGACCGAGGAACAAGAATGAACCGGTGGGCCTATTCGGATCAGCCACCCCGGCGCGAGCGCGCCGTACCGCATCGGAGACAGCAACCACGGCCTTCTCTTGGCCGACCACACGGCTAGCCAAAACGTTTTCCATGTTGAGCAGCTTCTCGGACTCACCCTGCAGCATCTTCCCAGCAGGAACGCCAGTCCAGGCGCTGACTACGTCGGCGATTGTGTCCGGAGTGACCTCCTCGGTGAGCATGACATCGCCACCGTTGTTCTCCTGTTGCTTAGCGACGGTCTCTTCAGCCTCTTCAAGACGCTTCTCGACTCCGGGGATCCGGCCGTACCGAAGTTCTGCAACCTTTGCGAAGTCTCCCTCACGCTCGGCAATCTCGGATTCGCGCCGCAACTCATCCAGCTCTTCCTTCACTGATCGAACTGCGTCGATGCCCGACTTTTCGTTCTCCCATCGTGCGGTGAGCCCGGCCAGCTTCTCCTTCTCATCGGCCAATTCGGAACGCAGGCGTTCCAAACGCTCCTTGGAGGCCTCGTCAGTCTCCTTAGCCAGCGCCATCTCCTCGATCTCCAACCGGCGCACCACGCGCTCCACGTTGTCGATCTCCTCCGGCCGGCTATCGATCTCCATCCGCAGCCGGGAGGCTGCTTCATCGACGAGGTCAATAGCCTTATCCGGCAGGAACCGGCTCGTAATATAACGATCCGACAGGCTGGCAGCAGCCACCAGTGCCGAGTCTTGGATCCGAACACCGTGGTGAACCTCGTAGCGCTCTTTCAGACCACGCAGAATGCCTATCGTGTCCTCCGGGGTGGGTTCGCCCACATAAACCTGCTGGAATCGGCGCTCAAGCGCGGCGTCCTTCTCGATGTACTTCCGGTATTCGTCCAGAGTCGTCGCACCGACCAGGCGCAGCTCGCCCCGAGCCAGCAGTGGCTTAATCATGTTGCCCGCGTCCATTGCAGACTCTCCACCAGCGCCCGCACCCACAATTGTGTGCAGCTCGTCAATGAAGGTCACAACCTCACCCTCGGCCTCGCGGATCTCGTCCAACACAGCCTTCAGGCGCTCCTCAAACTCACCGCGGTACTTCGCACCGGCGATCATGGACCCCAGGTCCAGGCTGATGAGAGTCTTGCCACGCAGAGATTCCGGCACGTCGCCAGCCACGATGCGTCGTGCCAGCCCTTCCACGATTGCAGTCTTGCCCACACCGGGCTCACCGATGAGTACCGGGTTGTTCTTCGTACGGCGGGAAAGAACTTGGATGACGCGTCGGATCTCCTGGTCGCGACCGATCACCGGGTCGATCTTCCCCTCTCGAGCGCGGGCAGTGAGGTCCGTCGAGTACTTCTCCAGCGCCTGGAACTGCCCCTCGGGCTCTTCCGAGGTCACCTTGCGATTTCCGCGGACCGATTCGAAAGCGCCGCGCAGCGCCTCATAGGTTCCTCCAAGATTCTGCAGCAGCCGAGCGGCATCGTCATCACCTTTGGCGATCCCCGCGAGCAGCACCTCAGTGGATACATAGGCATCCCCGATCTCTTGGGCCAGCTCCTGCGCCGCCGTCATCGCGTTCAGAGCGTCGCGGTTGAACTGGGGGTTGGCCATGTTGGAGCCACTGGCCGATGGATAGCTATCCACCAGCGATTTCGCTTGAGCCAGCACGCTCGGAGCATTAACTCCAGCGGCTGTGAGTACAGGCAGCGCAATGGAATCCTCCTGTTCCAGTAGCGCTGTCAGCAGGTGAGCGGGCCGGATGTCCGGGTTGCCCTTGGCGGAGGCATCCTGCAGTGCGGACTGCATCGCCGCACGCGTCATTGTCGTTGGGGTGAAGTTACTCATGGTGTCGTGTTCCTCCCACGTGATGTTGAGCCAATCGGCAGTGCTTCTTGGCCACATTCCTGCGACAGCCGCGAGGCACTCAGCCGAGTGTAGTTGAGTACATCTCACTCAACCACCCTCAAGTTGAGCGTATTCCACTCAACCCAAAGTTTTTCATAATTTTTGGGGACGCCACGCCAAACCCCTCGCTCCACCACGCCATAACTTGCCAACTTCCCGGATCCGACCGTGCAGAAGTGCAACAATGAGTCGAGAATCTGTGACGGAGCACCACACGTGAGTAGGGAGGTCACCGCGACGATGGGCAGGCATGCCAAGATGCAGGATTCCTCCCTGGACCACGCCCTAGAGCAGGCCCTGGAGCGATGGGCAGCCCTGCTACCCCGCGTGTGCCAGCGATTCACTGACAGCGCCCCTGCCCCAGCAGAAGTTCAGCGACCTCACACTGTCGACAGGCCCGCACCCGCTCCTAGCTCGAGGTGGCAGGAGCGCGTCACCATCGACGACCATTTACTGAACTCGACATTGACGTACCTGCGACGTGGTACCTCGGGCACGCCGGAGTTCGATGACGAACGCACCCAGTTCCTCCTGGCATTGGGACGGGATTTTCGAAAATTCGGCGCCGAAGCGGAGCACTACCCGCACTTGGCACAATCCATTCGTCAATCCCTATGCGAACTCACCGGAGGTAGCCCCGGCGCGGCAGAGCTGGGGGAGCTGGTGGATCTCGCCTGCCATTTGATGGCTTTGGGCGCAGACAACGATGCCGAATCTGGGCGCCCCGCCACAGTTCACGCCACGGTGCTGCAAGTCGATCGGCGCAGCCCGGACGTGACCGTCGTCCGCCTCCAGATGGACCCACCCACCCCTTGGTGGTCCGGACAGTTCATCGAGGCTCAGACCCCCTACACCCCACACGCCTGGCGCTATTACTCCCCTGCCATCCCCTTCAACCCGGATGGCTTGGCGGAGTTGCACATCCGAGCAGTCGGAGAATCGTCCCGCGCCATCGCAGAGCAGGCGAACAAGGGAGATGTGTGGATCATTGGGGCCTCTTATGGCCACATCCGCGCCAGCGGGGAGCGACCTGTCGTGATGATCGCGGGGTCCACCGGGCTCGCTCCACTCCGGGCCCTCATCCTGGACCTTTCCCTCCTGCCCGATCCACCGCGTGTCCGTCTGTTTTGGGGCGCCCGGACGACCGCAGGTTTGTACGAATTAGACAGCCTCATGGGCATGGCGTCCGCCTGGCCGTGGCTCGAGGTAGTGGCGATTTCAGAGCATCTCGAAAGGGACGCGAGCCCATCCCATCCTGTTCGCACGGGCACGGCCGTCGAGGTTGCATGCAATGAACTCGCCGCCGAGGACAACCTTGAGCACACAGAGATCCTCGTAGCCGGCAATCGTCACATGATCGCGAATGCTGCTCGCGCGCTGCTGGATTTGGGCGCGAACCCGGATCTCCTGCGGTTCGACCAGCATTAACGCTCTCCGAGCCGCGCTCCAGAGACCTTAGTGTCCGTCTTCAGCCTGCTTCTGCTCGGCTTCCGCCGTGAGCTCGAAATCCTGCTGATGCCCCTTCCGCAGTGGCAGCACGTTCCGGAACTTGTCCACTTGATTGGGATCGATATCCACGGTCAGGACCTGCGCCGCGTACCCGGTCTCAGCCAGGCGCGCGCCGTTCGGCCCGATGATCACGCTATGCCCAATCCCCGTCGGGCCGTCAGCGTGGCCATAGCGATCTGGCCCACCCGGGCGAGCCATGCTGGCACCCACCAGGTAGCTAGTGGAATCCAGCGCGCGGGCAGCAGTGAGGACCTTCCACTGATCCAGCTTCCCGGGACCATCGGACCAGCTAGTGGGAACCACCATGACTTTGGCCCCTTGCTCTGCCAGGGCAATGAAATGCCCAGGGAAACGAACATCAAAACAGGTGGCCAAGCCGATCGTCACCCCGCCCACGTCAAAGGTCACGCGCTCTTTCCCCGGCCGAGTAGTGTCCGACTCGCGGTAGCCAAACGCGTCATACACGTGGATCTTGTTGTAATGGGTCACCATATCCGGTCCCGCCGCAAGCAGAGTGTTGTTCACGCGCCGGAACTTGTTGGCTTCGCCGGCATCCTCCGGTGCTTCGGTGGAGAGCTTCCCATTGGGCAGCCGGTAGACGGTGTCAGCCGGAGTGAACATGCCCACCACGGCCACGATTCCGTTCTCCTGGGCCGTCTCAATCACCGCCCGGGCGAAGGGCCCGTCAAGAGGCTGGGCGACCATGTCCAGCCGCCCCGCATCGAAGGGAAACATCGCCGCTTCGGGGAATACGACGAGGTCAGCTCCGTTGGATGCGGAAGCTGCAATGTACTTGCGGATGCGAGCCAAATTCGCGTCCACATCGGGCTCTGCACTCATTTGAATTACGGCGATGCGCATGTTTCCCAGGGTAACCGTTCCCCGCCCTCAGCGTGAGTGCACATGCGTATGCACCCGGCACTCCCGCAGCGCAAGGTGCGCGCGCTGGTCCCTGTGGACAACGCGGAAGTATCCACAGCCGTGCCTCATCGCCCCCTTTTAGGACGCCATCACTTCGCATTATCTTCCCCGTCATGACCACGCCTCAGAGCCACAGACTTTCACCGCTGCCACAGCACTACCCCGAACTGTATGGCCTCGACACGTTCACCATCGATGTACCGGCGGTCGCTAGGAGTGGAAACGATGTTTCCACTGAGGCCGCCATGGTGGAGGCAGCAGCCCAGGAGCTGAGCCACGTCGCGGCTCCCCTTACGCCGGGTGGACAATGGCACGCGTCCTTGCGTCACGGTCAGCAGCACGTCACCAACGCACTGAGCGGGCATGCCCGTAACCTACAGATCTTGATGGGGGATCTGCATTCCTTCCTGGCTGCAGTGGAGCGAAGTGATCAGGAGCTGATTCGTGACTAGCTCCGCCTTCACCACATCCGTGGTCCCGTCTTCGACATCGCTATCGCCTTTTGCCGAACAACCTAAGATTGGCCATCAACCACAACAGGTCACGGTCGATGCCGTCGTGCAGTGTCCGGTCGACGGCATCGACGCAGTCGCAACCGCGTGGCAAGAGGCCGGTCGGCACCTGCAGCAAAATTCTGAGCTCATCCGCGCGCAGCGCTTTCCCGACTGGAATGGCACCTCCAAGGAAGCCATGCTGCACGCCATCGATGCGTCCATAAATCCCATTGACGCCCTGGCTCTCGCCTCGAGTGGGGTGAGTGTCATCAGCCGCGTGCTCCACCGGGTGGTCGCCATGGCCCAGTCAGTAGTCTCTATAGCAGTGAGCTTTGCGAGGTCACTGGCTATGCAGGTTTCTCCTACCGGCGTGGTCACTCCGGGGCTCATGGTGAGCCTTGCTACCGGCGGTACCCTCCAGTCCGTGCTGACTTCTCTCGCTGCACTGCTCACCCAGACCTTGCAGTCGATACTCCGCCTGGTTGGCACCACGGACACGGTGGCTAGCTCGGCCGTCGCCACGCTGACTCGCACGGATCCGCCAGCTGCTGCCCTGCCGTGGACCGGGGCGGCGTCCACACTCGGAAGCGAAACCGTGCACTCCCCTGACGGTCCTGTCGTGACGGTGGGGAACGTGGACTCGGCAGAGCACATCATCACGTTGGTCAGCGGTGTGGGCAGCAGTGCAGGATGGTCGACGGATCGGACGGAGGCATGGGCTAAGGAGCTGGTCGTTAGGGCGAAGTCGGAGGGGAGGGACGTGGCCGTGGTGGCGTGGCACGGGTACAGAGCTCCGAATAGCGTGCCTGCGGCCATTGACGGTCGCCCAGCGACAAGCGCAGCGACAGGTTTGCGTGAATTCCAGCGCGAACTGCGAATGCGGAACCCCAGAGCCACGCTGAACCTGGTGGGTTACAGTTACGGGTCGGTGGTCGTCGGCGAAGCTTCCTCGGGCAACGCGGACAGCGCACCAGAATCAGAGCGGGGCGTGGAGGCCGATCAACTGATTTTCCTGGGGAGCCCCGGTGTTCATGCCGAACGCAGTGCAGATCTGTGGCTCGGCGGGCGGCGAGCCGAGCCAGAAGAGGTCACGTCCGTTCACGTCCCGGGGGATCTTATTTCTTTCACCACGTCCCCGCACGCAGGGGTGCACGGACCAAACCCGTCAGCACCCGAGTTTTCGGCGGGAGAAGGTGAGGAAGGGGGTTCGTGGACCGGACGGGCATGGAAACGGGCTCAAGATGTGTATCTAGTGCTGCGCGGGGAACACAACGCACACAGTTCGTACAGTGCTGACCCGAGGGCAACGGAAGCCATACTCCGACCGCTGATAAGGAAGCGCGGGTAGGGGGAAGACGCGAGAGCCCACAATGGAGCCGCGACCCCTTTGCCTCCGAAATCGCCCGCTGGGAAAACTTTCGTTGCACGTCAACCAATGGACACCTTTGGGAAACCTGTCGTTTTCCTGCACATCAGATCATTCACGCATGAAGATGAATAAGCACGCACTTCCCCTTTTGACCCAGTCTGCGAGTCGCACTTCTCTAGCTGTCGTGGCGGTCACGGCGCTGGGGCTTAGCACCCCGTTCGTCGGCGGCACGCCCACCCTCGTGTCCCACGCCGAAGCGGTGACAAGAACAACCTCAAACATTGCAGCCGGCTCGCCCAATTCCCTGTCGTCTCTCCCGGGGGCGGGCAGCTCTATGCCGTCATCGTCAGCCCCCGGCGCTGACGGTGGATTGCTTGGCAGCGTGTCTCCCGAGCACTCCAGCAGCAGCTCGCCCTCCGCACCAGGGCAAGTCTCGCAACCTCGCATGACGCGCCCCGTGTTATGGTCGGAAAACTTCGATAACGTGGCCACCCCCACCGGTTTCAGCCACGAGGCTCCGAGCGGGTTCGATTCCACCTCCGATGGTTACGATTCCGGCGAGGCGCGCTGGGGCGGTTGGACGTTCAGCAATATCCGCGATTGGACGTGGGCTACGGGGACCGACAAGCGACATTGGTTCAACCGAGGCCACAACACCTTTGCGGTGATCGATAGTAAGCAGCAGCGACTCGCCGAGGGAGACGAACTAAATGCTCACCTCCGCACCCCGAATATCGATGTTGCAGGACGGGATCGCGTGGCTTTGGAGTTTGATTCCCACTACCGCGCGGGCGATCGCGATGGCGTCCAGAACAATGGTGGGCACGGTGACCAGTTTGCACGCGTGACTGCGAGTTTCGACGGCGGCGAGGAGCGAGAGGTCGCGCGCTTTGAGAAGGACAAGCTGGATAGCCACGAGGATCTTTCCATAGACGTGCCTTCCGGGGCACATTCGGTGCGGTTCAATTTCGAATATCTGCACGGCAACGACGACTGGTTCTGGGCAGTGGACAACCTCAGTGTGACTGAACCGTGGGCGAAGGAGGCGGGAGAACCCCACTCCATCGTGGACGTGGTCAGCGATGTCCACAATGACGAGAACTACAATTTGGCGGTCGATAGCTACAACGGCATGTCAGACAAAGCCGGGGCCATGGTCT
Organism: Corynebacterium falsenii; assembly: GCA_001054945.1. Lineage (GTDB taxonomy): Bacteria > Actinomycetota > Actinomycetes > Mycobacteriales > Mycobacteriaceae > Corynebacterium > Corynebacterium falsenii_A. Next base: position 10,102 of record JVKJ01000002.1, read on the forward strand.
TCGATGGGGACTCCGTGGATATGGGAGACCAGGAAAACTACGACAAGCTGCGTGAACTGCTGAAGAAGAATCCGCACCACTCGGGACAGAATCTTTTCTCCGTGGGTAACCACGAGATGCTGGGCAAAGAGGGATCAGAGGCGTACACGGAGCGCTTCATGGACTTCACGGGCCAGGAGACCCTGTGGACGGAGAAGGTAGTGGATGGCACTCCATTAATCACCGTAAACACTGAGCACTACGAAGATACAAAGCGCGGCGGGAAGGAGCCCTTCGTGCGACTGTCACAAAAACAGCTGAATTGGTTGGATTCCCGCCTGAAGTACTGGAATGACCAGGGGAAGCCCGCGTTCCTGTTCACTCACCTGGTACTTCCCAACACCGTGTCCATGACGCATTCCGCGTGGTACCAAAACGATTTCGAGGACCTTCAGGCATTCAGCGATGTGGTGGGCAAGTACCCGAATGCATTCGTATTCACCGGTCACAGCCATTCCTCCCTTCGACAGCACGACTGGTGGGGAACGTACCGGTATGACCCGGCAAACAACGCAGTAGGCAATCGGGTCATTAACACGGGGGCAGTGCTGAACGAGTTCGTTCCCGATGGAGACAATGATGAAAAGCCCATCGATGATAAGAAGCATGCCTCAGGATTGCGCGTTCGGGTGTTCGACGACCGCGTCCGCGTGGAGGCGTGGGACTTCGTGAAGAATGAGAAAATCCAGGAGCATGATTTCCCGTTGGCGCGGTAGGGTGACGGCAGTTAGCCCTAAAGTCCCCAACCATGTACATTACTAACCGTGAGTATGGCAGATAATGGGGAAATCCCAACTAATGGAGGAGTAGACAGAAGCGGCGGCGCTGATACCGCTGTACCAGCCTCCGCCACCCCCTCCACCGCAGAGACACTGATCCAAAACGACCCCCGCACCGTGCGATTGGGCACGTTGGTCAGCCTGATCGTGGGGTCATGCGTGGGCGCAGGCATCTTCGCCCTGCCACAAAACATCGCCACCGTCGCCAGCCCCGGCGCAGCCATGATCGGATGGGCCATCACCGGTGTGGGGATGTTGTGCGTCGCCTACGTCTTCCAGGCCCTTGCCCAACGCAAGCCGCACCTGGATTCTGGCGTGTACAGCTACGTTCGCGCTGGCTTGGGCGATTTCGTGGGATTCACGAGCGCGTGGGGCTACTGGCTGGGCACCATCATCGCCCAGGTGGGGTACGCCACCCTGTTCTTTTCCTCCCTCGGCTACTTCGTGCCTATCTTTAACGGCTCGCACCCACTTATCCAGTCACTCGCAGTGTCGGTCCTAACCTGGGGCATCTTCATCGTGTTGTCCCGTGGAGTGCGCCAAGCCGCGATGATGAATGTAATCGCGACGATTGCCAAGGTCCTCCCCATCCTGACCTTCCTGGTCATTGTCGCCTTCGCAGGATTTCACACAGAGATTTTCACGGGCGATTTCTGGGGGCGCGCAGCAACCTTTGGCGACGGCCACAACGAGGTTTCTACGTTGTCCTCTCAGGTCAAGGGAATGATGCTGTTCACGGTGTGGGCATTCATCGGCGTTGAGGGCGCCTCCACCTACTCGAAGCGCGCTCGCCATCGCAAGGACGTTTCCTTGGCCACCTTCCTGGGCTTCGTCACCGTGTTTCTCCTCTTGGTGGCCGTGAGCTTCCTCAGCTACGGCGTTGCCCCTCGTGACCAACTCGCCGCTATGGGCGACAACTCCATGGCCGAGGTTCTCAAGCTGGTTGTGGGCCCATGGGGTGCGGCCTTTATCAGCGTGGGTCTGTGCATTTCCGTGCTGGGGGCATACGTTTCCTGGCAGATGCTGTGTGCCGAGCCCATCATGCTCATGGCGCAGGACGGCCTTCTTCCGAAGGTCATCGGCAAGACCAACAAGATGGGCGGTCCAGTCATCGCCCAATTCTGCAGCGCCGTTGTCATCCAGCTGTTCATCCTGGTCTTCTACCTGAATGAGTCCACCTATACGACAATGGTGCAGCTCGCCACCTCGCTGTATCTCTTGCCGTACGTTTTCAGCAGCCTGTACTTGCTACTGCTCGCCGTTCGCGGCAAGGGCCTTACGCACCCGGATGCGGGCCGCAAGTTCGACCTTTCTGGACCTCCAATTGCCCCGCGCACGAATCGCATTCACTTATTGCTCGGGGTGGGCGCGTTCGCGTACAGCCTGTGGCTGTTGTACGCCGCGGATCTTAAGTTCGTCCTCCTGGGGACCCTTCTGGTGCTGCCAGGATTGATCATTTACATTGCCACCCGCGTCAAGTCCGGCGGCCGCATTTTCAACCCCTTCGAATGGGTGGTCGCTGCGATCGTGGTGGGAAGCGCGCTGACCGCGCTGGTTTTGCTGTCCAACGGGGCCGTCTCGCTGTAGATCCTCGCGGATAGGCTCTATTGCACGCTACACCCCCACCGCGCCGGGGCCGCCGAGCGAATACTCAGCCGCTTTCTACGACAGGTAGATCAGCAAGACAACAGGGTGGTCAGCTTGAGAACAGGTAGCTCAGTTTGAGAACCCGCCTTTGAGTGTTTGTTAGTTCTTTCGGCGCCGCTTTTCCCACAGCACGACAGACGTCGAGCGCGGCACATGGACGATCTCGCCACGCGGGCGACCGGCCGGGTTGTTCTCTAGGTCCTGGATCGTCGCGGTGAGGTTCTTAACCTTTTGTTCCAACCGTTCGACCTGATCTTGCAGCTCGATGATCCGCTCAATGCCCGCCAGGTTCACGCCTTCCTCATGAGACAGGCGCTGGATTTCCTGCAGTTGGCGGATATCAGCCTGAGTGTAACGCCGGCCACCGCCTCGGGTACGCCGTGGAGTGACAAGCCCGATGCGGTCGTACGTGCGCAGAGTCTGGGCGTGCATGCCCGTGATCTCCGCTGCCACGGAGATCACAAAGACCTCATCTTGGGATTCTGGTGACTTTTTCGATGACTCGGAACTCATCTAGGATCACCTCATTTCCCTTCCCAGTTAGCCCGCGGATCGAATCCAGAACGCTTCTCTTCCTCGGCGTACTGGCGCAGAGCGCTCATCGCGCCCTCGTCCAAATCCCGGGGAACCTCCACCTTCACGGTCACCAGCAGGTCACCGCTCGCGCCGTTGCGCTTGTTTACGCCCCTGCCGCGAACCCGCAGCGTGGTCCCGTCCGCGGTACCCTGCGGGATGCGAACCCTCACCTTGGAATCCAGCGTTGGCACGGTCACCGCCGCCCCGAGCGCCAGCTCGGTGTAGCTAACCGGCACGGTCAGCGCCAGATCGTCCCCACTGCGGGTGAAGATGGAATCCGGCTTAACGTGCACGGTGACGAAGAGATCGCCAGCTGGTTTGCCGCGCTCACCCGCTGCACCTTGGCCAGCTAAGCGGACTTTTTGCCCGTCCACCACACCGGCGGGAACACGCACGGTGATGGTCCGGGTCCTCGTGATGCGACCGGTGCCATCGCAGTCAGTGCACGGGTCATCGATCCTGGTGCCAGTTCCACTACAGTCCGGGCAGGGCCGGGAAAAGCCGAAAGCCCCGCGGTTCTCAGATACCAAGCCTGTGCCCGAGCAGGTCGCACAGGCGTGAGGCGAGGTGCCGGGTTTGGCTCCCGAGCCGTGACAGGTGGTACATGGCGCCGGGTTGGTCAGGCGGATCGGGACAGTAACGCCCTTGGTCGCCTCACGAAACTCCAGCGTGATCTCGGTTTCAACATCCGCACCACGCGATACCCGCGTGGAACGGCGACTGCCGGTAGAGGCCCTACCAGTGGCGTCCGAAAAAATCCCACCGAAGAGATCGGAGACATCAAAGTCCCCTTCGGTGCTGAACCCGTTACCAAACGAGGTGCTGAAGCCCCCCGTGTTGCCTCCGAATCCACCGAACCCGCCCGGTGAGTAGCCACCGCCGAAGCCACCCATTCCGTTTTCGATCAGCTGCTTGAGCTCGTCGTATTCCTTGCGCTTTTCCTTGTCCCCCAGGACACTGTAGGCTTCCGAAGCTTTTTTGAACTTGTCCTCAGCTGCGGAGTTTCCGGGGTTCTTGTCCGGGTGGTTTTCGCGAGCGATGGTTCGATAAGCCTTTTTAATGTCCTCTGAACTTGCGGAAGAGGACACGCCCAGGTCGCCGTAGAAGTCCTTGTCGGCCCACTCCCTTTGTGCCATATTGTTTCCTCTCACTGTTTTGGTACGTGCATTGCTCGTACGTGGGTTGCCCGGGTACCTGCTTCATTCTTGAGTGTACCCCGCTTAACTTTAAGGTTCCATTTTGGTAACCCGTGCAGGTGAGAAGATATTCCAGCAGCCGGTAGAACTGAGGCGAAGCGGAGGAATGTGAAAACGGTGAGCGTGCCATCGTCGCGCGGTGAATGACCCGATCTGCGAGTGACAAGCCGTCGTATTACATTGCTAGGCATGACACCCCACGATCCCGACAAGGCAGCTGCGCCTCAGCTCACAGACCAAGAACGCGATCTACTGATCGGCGCCCTAGACCGAGTGTGCGGGGAGCAAGGGTACGTGTACACCCTCGACGATTCGGACGTGAACCTGAGCCACCCAAAGCTCAGTAGCCCCTGGGTGTTGAGCCTCAACAATATTGTCCGAACGCTCCGATTGAATGACGATCCAGAGGGGAACGTAGATGCCATTGTCCGGCATTTTCTGAATGCCACCTTGACATCGACGTCGTCGCAGAGCATTGATTCCCTCAGCGACGAGGAATTTCAACAGCGCCTCATGGCTCGGCTGGAAAACGCCCAGCTGCAGGAGAGCATGGAGCAGCACCACCTGTCCATCCCTGGCAGCAAGAATGAGCCCTTCACTCACTTCGCTGGAGACATCAACATCCGCCTGGTGGTGGACTTCCCCGACTCCATGGCAGCACTCGGCGGCACCATGATCACCGACCGCGGCGACCTCAACATGCTGTTCCGCACGGGCATGCACAACCTCGAGCGGGAGCTCCGCAGCATGCCCGTCGAGGTCAATAAGGTCCCGTCACCGGAAAACCCAGCCGACTTTGCATGGTTCCTGGAAAGCTCCAGCGAATACTTCGGCAGCTTCCCTTTAATGCTGGGCGAGTTCCTCGCGGCACACCTGCCTGAGGCTGACCTGGATTCAGGCCTGCTCATCGGCATACCCACCCGCCACTACGCGATCGTCGTCCCCATCGGCACCGGTGAAGGCTTCGCAGGGTCGCTACAGAGCGCAGCTCAGTGGGTCGCGAGCACCTTTAGTAACTTCCCTGCCCAAATTTCCCCATGCCTCTTCCAAGCGCGCCCGGACGAATTCGTCCCCGTCAGTCAGCTGCAGCCGTCCGATGAGCCCGGCGCGTTCAAGCTCGCCATTTTCCCCAACGAGTATTTGATGGAAAGGCTCAACCACGAGGAGTAGGTGGCGAGGCCTCACCTTATTTCAATACAAGTCCTGCAGCCCGAGGGTCGCACTAATAGGGTGCTGTTCATGACGACACCCCATTCACAAAACTCCAACGACACGAACTCGTTCCCTGGCGCGGCCGCTGATGACCATGCCGCAGGCACACCACATGCCGACAATACCGCAGGCGCACCACAGAACGGCAACACCGCAGGCGCACCGAATGCCGGCGGTTCCGCCGAAGACGCGATCACCATGGCCACCCAACTGAGCAATGAGGAGTTCCTTGAGAAACTCGTGGCTCGTCTAGAAAGCCATGAAGTCCACCTGAAAATGGCCCAAGCGTTCGACTTCGTGGACGACCCCAACGATGAGCCCCTACTCCCCTTCGCTGGGGACATCAACTGCCGCTTGGTTCTGAATTTCCCCGAGAACATCGTCCCACTCACCTCCAAGTCCGTGGCTGGGCGCGGCGACCTGCAGGATCTTTTCGCCCAAGGCATCACCAACCTCATTACGGAGCTCGCCGAGATAGAGGTCTCGGTAGAAAAAATCGAGAACCCGGACAATCCAGATCTGATCATGTGGGCTCTGGAGAGCAATAACACCCTTCTCAGCAGCTTCCCCCTGGTGCTCGGGAACTTCCTTGCCAAGCACATCCCGGAGGCCAATGTGGACGAGGGAGTGCTGGTGGGCCTCCCCACCAACAACGCCGCCATCGTCGCGCCGGTAACCTCCGGCTCTGAGCTGTTGAACACAATCCAGCACGCCGCGAATGCTGTCGTCAGCGTATTTTCCGATTCCTCTCATCGCCTGTCCCCATCGCTGAACCTGGGATGGCAGGACGAATTCACCCCAGTCACACAGCTGGCGCAGAACGAAGACGGTGAGCTGGCCCTACAGTTCACGCCGAACGAATACCTTCAGCAGAAGCTGAGTTAACACCGGCACGGCCACCCTGGGCAGATCTCCAGCACCAACCTCAGCACGAAGGTTAAGAGATCCCCAGGAGGATGGCAGCTCTCAAAGACTGAGAGACTGCGAAGAACGGTCGATTACGAGGACCGATAACTAGGACTGCCTAGCTGAAGCGTTTAGGCTGGTTCACTATGAGCCGAAACAAGCGGAACTGGTTTCAACGGTTGTTCAGGTCGCCTGAGGGCGAGCAGGAGCGCAATACCAGCGAATCCCGGACCGACCACGCGGGGGATTCGGGTCAGCACGCAGGTCAGGACACTCATCGCGGCCAGGTCAACCCACACAGCGTGGATCCCACCGACGGAGCCAACATCAGTGCCCTGGGCGAGGTCATGCCTGCCCCCGAAGAGGAAAGGCACGACAAGTTGTGGGATCCGACTCCCACAACCGGGCCCACTCCCACAACCGGGCCCACTCCCACAACCGGGCCCACTCCCACAACCGGGCCCTCTCCCTCGACCGAGCCGACCCGCTCGACCGAACACTCGGCGGCCACTTCCGTCCCGCCCTCGTCGCGTTCGACGGGCTCTGATCTCTCACATATGCGGGACGCGGACTTCTTCGCCGCCCTGCGCGTGCGCTTGGAAAAAGCCAACGAGTCGCGTGCCGACGAAGTTGTCTCCGAGGCTTTCACGGATGACATCCGAGTGCGCCTGTCCTTAGACACTGGCACGTCCGTCATCCCCCTGAACAAAGAGCAGCTGGACGATCGGGGCCCCGTGCAAGATCTCTACCGAATGGGATACCGGAATCTGTGGCAGGAGTTCGTCGACACGGGATCCAAAATGGTGCGGATCTACGCTGATCCGAAGCAGCAGAAGCCCGAAGGCCTGTGGATGATGGGATTGCCGGGCAATCCCTACTTCGGTAGCAGCGCGCTGTTCCTCGACGAGTTCTTCGAGCGCTTCGCCGCGGACGTCGACACGAGCGCCGGGATTATTTTCGCTGTCCCCTCGAACGACTTGATGCTCGCCCGCGAGGTCACTACCGGCGAGGACCTGATGAATTCCATCGGATTCATGGCGACATGGGCAGCCGAACACTACGAGACCAAGCCCGCCCCGATTTCGCCGCGCCTCCACTTGTTCCACCTGGGCGAATGCCTGACATTCACCGAGCTCAAGAAGTCTCCCGGTGGCGAAAACCAAATCCAGGTCACCCCGAACGCCCACCTGATGTCCCGCATCAGCGAGGGGATCGATGGCCCCGATGGTTTCGGAGGCCCGGAGGGGTGGGACGGAGCCTAACCCCACGGTGGGCTCCCGCCATGTGGCCCTTTTTTGGACGCCATTGCCTGTCATTTTTCAGCATGAGAAAAGCGCCCCGCTAGTTTCCTAGCGGGGCGCTTCCCCCTGTGAGAGTCACTCGATCCTACGTGCCAGAGTTAACTCTCTTCGCCTTGCTGTTCAAGGGGATCAGAGATGATGACCAAGGCGTTGCGCAAAATGCGGTCGCCCAGCCGGTAGCCGCGGCGGAGCACCGTGCCAATGACCTTGACGTCGCCGGTGGAAGAATCCTGCACGGCTTCGTGCAGGGCGGGGTCGAACTCTTCGCCCTCCGCGCCGAAGCTTTCCGTCTTCGTTCCAGCCACGGCAGAGCGGAGTTTGTCGGCCACAGCCTTCAAGCCGCCGGTCAGGTCACCGTGCTGCTCTGCGAGCTCCAAATCATCGAGGATTGGAAGCAGCTGAGAGACGATTTCCGCCTTGGCGCCACCGATCACGGCCCCACGGTCGCGCTCGACGCGGCGCCGGAAGTTAGCGTATTCCGCGCTCACGCGCTTGAGGTCGTCGGTGCGCTCTTCGAGCTGAGCGGCCAGGGAGCTCTCCTCAGCAGCCTGGGCCGCTTCGGAGTTCTCTTCAGGAGTCCCGGTCTCGTGCACCTCGTCAGCTGCGGCGTCAGCGGCTGCCGCGTTTGCGGCGCTCGCATCGCCGGACAGTGCATCGTCCACAGCAGCATCGGCGTCCGGATCGACGGACGTGTCAGCGGCGGCGTCCACGTCCGCGGCCCGGGTATCTTCCTCATCGGTCTGGGAAGGGTCACCGGGGTTTACGGTCCAGTCGCTATCAGCCATTACTTCTTATCATCCTCTTCGTCAACGACCTCGGCATCGACCACGTTGTCATCAGCCTTGCCGGATGCGCCCTCGGCATCTCCGGACTGGCCTTCCTTGGCAGCCTCTGCCTCGTAGATTGCCTTGCCCATTTCCTGGGACTCGGAGGAGAGCTTCTCCACCGCGTCCTTGATGGCCTCGATGTCGTCGCCCTTCAGGGCCTCGTCCACAGCCTTGGCTGCGTCTTCGACCTTGTTCTGCAGATCCTCGGAGACCTTCTCCTTGTTCTCTTCCACGAAGGAACGGGTCTGGTAGACCATGGACTCTGCGGAGTTGCGGACTTCCTGCTCCTCGCGGCGCTTCTTGTCTTCTTCCGCGTGAGCCTCGGCATCCTTGACCATCTGATCGATCTCGTCCTGGGACAGGCCAGAACCATCCTGGATCTTGATGGTGTTTTCCTTGCCGGTGCCCTTATCCTTCGCCGTCACGTGAACGATGCCGTTCGCGTCGATGTCGAAGGTGACCTCGATCTGAGGGGTGCCGCGCTGTGCCGGAGCGATGCCGCCCAGCTCGAAGGAGCCCAGCAACTTGTTGTGCTGCGCCATCTCACGCTCGCCCTGGAAGACCTGGATCTGCACGGAGGGCTGGTTATCCTCTGCCGTGGTGAAGGTCTCGGAGCGCTTGGTGGGGATGGTGGTGTTGCGCTCGATGAGCTTGGTCATCACGCCGCCCTTGGTCTCAATGCCCAGGGACAGTGGAGTGACGTCCAGCAGCAGCACGTCCTTCACCTCGCCGCGCAGCACGCCCGCCTGGAGTGCAGCGCCAACAGCGACGACCTCGTCCGGGTTCACGCCCTTGTTCGGCTTCTTGCCGTTGGTGAGCTCCTCGACCAAGTTGGACACGGCCGGCATACGGGTGGAACCGCCGACCAGGACCACGTGCTCGATGTCGTTGACGGATACGTCAGCATCCTTGAGCACTGCCTCGAAAGGCTTCTTGGTGCGGTCGAGCAGGTCCTTGGTGATGCGCTCGAACTCGGTGCGGGACAGCGTCTCGTCCAGGAACAGTGGGTTCTTGTCCGAGTCGATGGAGATGTACGGCAGATTGATGGATGCCTGCTGGGAGGAAGACAACTCGATCTTGGCCTTCTCCGCAGCCTCGCGAAGGCGGGACATGGCCTGCTTGTCCTTGGACAGGTCCACGCCGGAGGAAGCCTTGAACTTCTCCAGCAGCCAGTCGACGATGCGCTGATCCCAGTCGTCGCCACCCAGCTGGTTGTCACCGGAGGTTGCCCGAACCTCGACCACACCGTCGCCGATCTCCAGAAGGGAGACGTCGAAGGTGCCGCCACCGAGGTCGAAGACCAGAATGGTCTGTTCCTTGTCGCCCTTCTCCAGGCCGTAAGCCAGCGCTGCCGCGGTGGGCTCGTTCACAATGCGCAGGACGTTCAGACCCGCAATCTGGCCAGCGTCCTTAGTGGCCTGACGCTGAGCGTCATTGAAGTAAGCGGGGACGGTAATCACCGCGTCGGTGACGTCCTCACCCAAGTACTCCTCTGCATCGCGCTTCAGCTTCTGCAGCGTGCGTGCGGAGATCTCCTGGGCGGTGTACTTCTTGCCGTCGATCTCAATGTTCCAGCTGTCATCGCCGATGTGGCGCTTGACGGAGCGAATGGTGCGGTCGACGTTGGTCACGCCTTGGTTCTTGGCGGACTGGCCGACCAAGACCTCGCCGGACTTGGCGAATGCCACAACCGATGGGGTGGTACGAGACCCCTCGGAGTTCGCGATAACGGTGGCCTCGCCACCCTCCAGCACAGAAACCACAGAGTTGGTGGTTCCCAAGTCAATTCCTACTGCGCGTCCCATCTGTGGGTTCCTCCTTTGTCGTAGTGCGTTTATTGACCATCTTCAGAGTTGCGTGACCTCGACGCAGCTTCCATGGACAAGTATCCGCAAATCCTTTGCCATGTCAAGCCAACCTGAGTGTTAGTCACTCAACCCATCGACATCCTCTACAACTGCGCGCGCCCTAAACTTGTTCCCGTTTGACTCAACTTTGTGGAAAATTTTTTAAATCCCCAGTTCAAACGCCGGGCGACTCGTCGCGAATCCCCGATTAGATACCCTGTTCGCATGAGTCTGTCCATGCGTTTCGCCGCACTCAGCGCCTCCTACTCTGCTCGGAGAGCTCAGAAAAATTCTGGCAGTGCCGGTGCTGTCCCCCACACCAATCCCGAGCCGCCACACACACTGCGCCAGCACAATGCCGTCTCCATCCGCAACATCGGCGAGTTCCAGGTTTATTCGGTCGCTCCGATGGCTTTCGCGGACTCCACCGCTAACTCCACACAGGAGCAACCCGACCGCCGTGAGAGCCCCCAGCCAAGCCACGTCACCAATCACCTGGACGAACTCGCGCCGCAGCAAGCAGCCACACACGCATGCCTTTACCTCCACCCCGGAGGTTTCACCAACACGATCAAGCCAAAATCCTGGCATTTCATCGACCACATCGCCGGTGCGGGAATTCGCGTGGAGATCCCCATCTACGGCCTACTTCCCACCTTCACCGCAGCCGAGGCGATCCCTTTCATCCAAGACTCTTACCGCGAACTCGTCCGCGATCACGGCACCGAAAACGTCTCCATTCTCGCTGATTCCGCCGGCGGTTCCCTCGCTCTGGGAGCCCTCACCCCCATTGTGGACGCCAACCCCTCATCGCTCATCCTCAATGCACCGTGGGTCGATATGGACCTCGCCAATCCCGCCATTCCAGACATCGAACAGCGCGATCCCGTCCTCAACGCTGCCGCACTGCGCCGAGCTGGAGCGTTGTGGAGCGCGAGCATTGAAGGTGGCACGTCCTCGCCTGTGGTCAGCCCGATAGAGATGGCGTCCTCAACCTTGGAAACCTGGTGCGGCACGACAGTGAGAATGTACTGCGGCGACCGAGACCTTTCTCTCCCCGATGCCCGCGCGATGACGTCGACGCTGCGGAGTGCGGGTGTGGATGCGGAACTGAAGGTCGTGCCGGGAGGGATTCACATGTACCACCTGGCGAAGACGGCGGAAGGCCGGCGCGATCGCGCGGAAATGATTGAACTCATGACAGGCAAAGATCAGCGCTAGCAGGTGTGACGCAGCTCATTTTCGCAACAGAAGTGTTGCTTATTTTGGCTGGTCACGAGGGGTGGAAAAACTACAAATCGCGTTCGGCTAGCTGATATTGTCCCTCAGTAAGTAATTAGTTCATAAGTACTCGGCCACCCGTGGCCGGTCACGCGAGGAGTACGCAATGTTCCTGCAAGCAGCAGGGCAGGCGACGAGCAACGACATCCCGTGGGGAATCACCATCCCACTGGGAATCATCGGCGCACTGCTTTCCATCCCCGCCTGGGTGTTCTTCATCCGAGGCGCGGTGAAGATTTACCAGACCATCAAGCTCGGCGACAAAGCTCTGAGCCGGACGGATAATCCCGCTGGGCGCCTCCTGAACCTGATCAAGGAAATCGTCGGGCACACCAAGATGGCGAAGAAGCCCGGGGTGGCGTTCGCGCACTGGTTCGTTATGGTCGGGTTCCTGCTGGGCTCACTGGTGTGGTTCGAGGCGTACATTCAGATCTTCGACCCCGAGGGCGGCTGGCCCATCTTCGGCAGCTGGGGGATCTACCACTTCATCGACGAGCTGCTGGGGATCGGCACGGTTCTGGGCATCATCGCGCTAATCATCATCCGCCAGCGAATTTCCGATAAGGAGCGCAAGGCTCGTTTCTACGGCTCCGACATGAAGGCTGCCTACTTCGTGGAAGCGGTGGTGCTGATCGAGGGCCTGGGCATGATTTTCGTGAAGGCCTCCAAGATCGCCACCTTCGCCTCCTACGACGGTGGTCACCCCGCCACGGATTTCTTGACGATGCAGATCGCGAAGATCCTGCCGGAATCCCCGCTGTTGGTATCCATCTTCGCGCTGATCAAATTGCTCTCCGGCATGGTGTGGCTGTTCATCGTTGGCCAGAACATCAAGTGGGGCGTGGCATGGCACCGCTTCATGGCCTTCTTCAATATCTTCCTGAAGCGCAATTCCGATGGGCGCAATGCGCTCGGAGCAGCGAAGCCGATGACGTCCGGCGGCCGCCCCCTCACCATGGAGAACGCGGATCCCGAAGAGGACAAGATCGGTGTGGGCACCATCGATGACTTCACGTGGAAGGGGTGGATGGACTTCACCTCCTGCACCGAGTGTGGCCGTTGCCAGGAGCAGTGCCCCGCCTGGAATACTGAAAAGCCTTTGAGCCCGAAGAAGCTCATCATGGACCTGCGCAATCATGCCATCGAGTCTGCGCCGTATTTGCAGGCTGCGAAGGGTCAGCAGGCTAGCGCCATGGTCGAGGGCGGTGAAGCCGCTGCCATCGGTGGCGGTGTGGCAACCCTGGATGATTCCGAGAACGATGCGCACTCCAACCTGCCGCTGCTGCAGATGGTGGGCGAAGGCGACATGGGTGTGATCGACCCCGATGTTCTGTGGTCCTGCACCAACTGCGGCGCCTGCGTGGAACAGTGCCCGGTGGACATCGAGCACATCGACCACATCGTGGATATGCGCCGCTACCAGGTGCTTGTGGATTCTGAGTTTCCCACCGAACTCGGCGGCCTATTCAAGAACTTGGAAACCAAGGGCAACCCGTGGGGCCAGAACAACAACAAGCGCTCCGATTGGATCCAAAAGGCCAAGGACGATGGCATTGACGTGCCCGTGTTCGGTGAGGATATCGAAAACTTCGACAATACCGAGTTCCTGTTCTGGGTCGGTTGCGCCGGAGTGTATGACGACAATGCAGTGAAGACCACCCGCGCCGTCGCAGATCTGCTGTACACCGCTGGCGTGAAATTCGCCGTACTCGGCGAAGGCGAGGGCTGCACGGGCGATTCCGCTCGTCGCGCAGGTAACGAGTTCTTGTTCCAGATGCTGGCAGAGCAAAACATCGAGATCCTGGACAACACCTTCGAGGGCGTTCCGCCGAAGCAGCGCAAGATCGTGGTTACCTGTGCTCACTGCTTCAACTCCCTGCGGAACGAGTACCCAGAGATGGGCGGCCACTACGAAGTCGTTCACCACACCCAGCTTTTGAATAAGTTGGTCCGCGAGGGCCGGCTTGAACCCGTCACCTCCCCCGCTGGCGGTCGCTCTGTGACCTACCACGACCCCTGCTTCCTGGGCCGCCACAACAAGGTCTTCGAGGCTCCGCGCGAGCTGATCGGCGCCTCCGGCGCGAACCTCATCGAGATGGATCGCAATCGAGATACTGGCTTCTGCTGTGGTGCCGGTGGCGCCCGGATGTGGATGGAAGAGCAGATCGGTTCTCGCATCAACTTGAACCGCACCGATGAGGCGCTCGCCACGGGTTCGGACGCCATAGCTATCGGTTGCCCGTTCTGTAAGACCATGCTCACCGACGGGGTGAATAACCGGCAGGCGGACATTGATAAGAAGTCCGATCGCACCCCGGTGCTGGATATCGCCCAGATGTTCCGTGAATCCGTGATGGTCGATGGCGAGTTGCCTGCGGCAAAGACACCTGAGTTTATGGAAGCTCCCGAGCGTGGTTGGGTCGACGAGGAAAAGATCGCCCGTGAGGAGGCTCAGCGCAAGGCTGAAGAAGAAGAGAAGCGGAAGGCTGAGGAGGAGAAGAAGCGCAAGAAGGCTGAAGCAGAAGCCAAGAAGAAGGAAGCTGCTGCTGAGCCTCAGAACGGCAATGCTCCTGCAGCCCCCGGTGCCCCATCTGCTCCGGCAGCACCTTCTGCTCCCGGCGCTCCAAGCGCACCGGCGGCACCGGGCGCACAACAAGGCGGCGCCCCAGAAGCGCCGGGCGCACAACAAGGCGGCGCTCCAGCAGCGCCGGGCGCACCATCTGCACCCGGTGCGCCAGCCGCTCCGGGCGCACCTAAGCCACCGGCTGCACCTCAAGCTGGGGCTCCCGCTGCACCGGGCGCTCCATCTGCACCAGGTGCGCCAGCCGCTCCGGGTGCTCCAAGCAAACCCCAAAGCGGGGCACCGGCAGCGCCGGGTGCTCCCAAGCCACCGGCAGCGCCTCAAGCTGGGGCTCCCGCTGCACCGGGCGCTCCTGCTGCACCAGGTGCCCCTGCTGCCCCCGGCGCGCCAAACGCTTCTGAGCCACCAAAGGCAACTGAATCCCCAGCTGCCAACGAATCGACTGTGAAGGAAGAAGATGGGAAGCTGAAGCTCTCATCTTCCGCTCCCGGCGCACCTGGTGCTCCTTCGGCGCCTGGCGCTCCCTCGGCTCCGAGTGCACCGGCGGCACCAAACGCGGCAGCAGCGCCAAGTACTCCAGCAACCTCCGCGGAACCATCAGCTCCGTCTGCACCCTCTGCTCCAGTTGAGCAGGATGCGCAGGAGGCTACAGAACAGGCACCCGAGAAGCAGGCACCAAAGAGCCAAGCCAAGGAGGAGGGCGGAGTACTGAAGCTTTCGTCCTCTGCTCCCGGTGCACCAGGCGCACCTACGGCACCCAGCGCACCTTCGGCTCCGAGCGCTGCAGCAACACCAAGCGCTCCAGCTGCACCCTCCGCGCCAAGCGCTCCAAGTGAAGCTAGCGCTCCTAAGCCTCCGAGTGCCACCGCGCCAGATTCCAACGCTGCGGCAGAAGAGGAGGACGCTCCCGAGAAGGACGTTGAGGATTCTGAGGAGTCTACGACTAAGGATGGCGTCCTGAAACTTACGCGCAACACCCCAGGCGCACCGGGAGCGCCTGGAGCCCCCGGCACCAACTAATCCCCTCCCCTAGCACCTGTCCTTCACCGGGCAGGTGCTTTTTCGTGCTCACAACCCACCCAGGGCCCCCGCGGTTGCCCCAGCTGAAAAAAGGAGTGAACTACTATGGAGGAATCTGTGCTCTGAGCACATTGCTCGACAATCCCTACACACTCTTAGAAGGCAGCTTATGAATTCTGACGAATCCCGTAAGAAGCTGAGCTCACAACCCAAGGCTCGGCCTTCGACGAACAAGGCGACGTCCAAGAATTCACCTTCTCCGGCTAAGAAGAAGTCCACCCAGGCCCAGCCTCAAAAGAAGACAGCCCAGAACAAGGCAGCTAACGCGAAGGCTTCCGGCACGCGGACTCAGCCGAAGAAGTCCACGGCACCGAGAAAGCCAGGCAATAAGAAACCTTCCAACGCACAGCCCGCCGTCCGTTCGACGGGAAGCACACCCGCTGCCACCAACGACTCCCACAATCCGCTGGCGTTCCTTCCCCTGTGGGGCTGGATTCTCGCGGTGGGCGCGGTCCTGGCGGTCCTGGCCGCACTGATCGCGCTGTTCATGATGAAAAATCTCGACTCGGAAGATTACTCCGGCAGTGGCTCGCCCACCTCCGTGATCACTCCGACATACCCTCCAGCCACTACCCTCCCAGGGTCGGATAGCACCGAGGACGCCGACGGCGACGGGTATCCCGACAGCTGGGGCAACGACATTCACAACCGCAACTAGCCGGCCTCTAGCCATGAACACGCCCCGGCGGAGCGGCCGCACCCTTGGACAGATCTTCTGGTTTTAGAAACACATCCCCCGAGAAATGGAAATATAGCTGAAATGAACACCCCTAAGCGCCCCAGCGAACTCCGTTCCTTGGATCAATCCACCAAGCTACAGAATGTGCTGTACGAAATCCGTGGCCCGGTCAACACCGAAGCCGAGCGCATGGAGGCCGACGGCCACCGCGTGCTGAAGCTCAACACCGGAAACCCAGCCGTGTTCGGTTTCGAGGCACCGGACGTGATCATGCGCGACATGATCTCCGCCCTCCCCCACGCACAGGGCTACTCCACCTCCAAGGGGATTATTTCCGCTCGCCGGGCGATCCACAGCCGCTACGAGGTCATCCCGGACTTCCCTGACTTCGATGTCGAGGACGTGTACCTGGGCAACGGTGTCTCTGAGCTCATCACGATGACCACCCAGGCTCTCCTCAACGACGGCGACGAGATCCTTATCCCCTCGCCCGATTACCCACTGTGGACGGCGTCCACCTCCCTGGCCGGTGGCAAGCCCGTCCACTACCTGTGCGACGAAGAAGACAATTGGAACCCCTCCATCGAGGACATTAAGGCCAAGGTCACCCCGCGCACCAAAGCCATCGTCGTGATCAATCCGAATAATCCGACCGGTGCTGTGTACCCCCGGGAGATCCTGCAGCAGATCGTGGACATCGCGCGCGAAAATTCTCTGCTGATCCTGGCCGATGAGATCTACGACAAGATCCTCTACGACGATGCGAAGCACATCTCCATCGCCTCCATGGCTCCGGATCTGCTGTGCATCACCTACAACGGGTTGTCCAAGGCCTATCGGGTCGCTGGCTATCGCGCCGGGTGGATGGTCATTACGGGTCCGAAGGGCCATGCAAAGGGGTTCCTCGAGGGCATTGGGATCCTCGCGGGGACCAGGCTGTGCCCGAATGTTCCCGCTCAGCACGCCATCCAGGTCGCCGTTTCCGGACGCCAATCCATTGACGATTTGGTCCTCCCCGGCGGGCGCTTGCTGGAGCAGCGCAATGTCGCCTACGAGAAGCTCAACGAGATCCCCGGAGTGAGCTGTGTGAAGCCGATGGGCGCACTCTACGCGTTCCCGAAGCTGGACCCGAATGTGCACGAGATTCACGATGACGAGCAGCTGATGTTCGACCTGCTCCGCTCCGAGAAGATCCACCTTGTCCAAGGCACCGGGTTCAACTGGCCCACGCCGGACCACTTCCGCTTGGTGACCCTCCCGTGGGCGCGAGATTTGGCCGAGGCTATCGAGCGCCTGGGCAACTTCCTCTCCAGCTATCGGCAATAGTATTTCTTAGAGGAATGTGATGAAATGGACGATGTCCAACTCACTTTTTAAGCATGTGCTCAGTTGGTTGGAGAGCATAATCCCTGCGGTGTGACGCCGTCTCTGGCTTCTCGCTGTCTTTCCGGCAGTGGGAGCCTCGGGGAGACTGGCTCGGAATCACTACGACGAAAGCGCCCCACCATGCAGCCACGATCCTCATGGATCTCTAGATTCACTCAGCGCCCCGACGCCGGGCCGCGCTTGGTTCTGGCATTCGTCCTCGCCGTGGCTGTGCTCTTCACTGCTGGAATGAACCCCACCCTGGGTGGCTGGACCAGCAAGATCACCAACTCTAAGAACACTGCCGGCGCAGGGAAGTGGATGGGCTGTCTGGAGAGCATGATTGCCACCGCACAGACTCTCCCGCCCTATTTCGTCTACAAATTGGGCAATACACCCGGAACAGATTGGATCCCCAACCAGGTTCCCTCCCAATGGACTCAGTATGCCTCGAACGTCCATGGCGCAAATAACACCCACTACGCCAAGGAGAGCTCGGATTTTCCATGCAACCCCGCTGCTCCCATTGCGCCCAATCCGGCGGGACAGACTGTTCCGACGTCATTGAGCTTCCAAAGCGGCACGTACAATTTTGTGTACATGCGGCAGCGCGTGGAGACGACCAACCTCCCTGATAATTCCTATGGCCAGGGGCCGTCGAGCTTTAGCGCTGAGACTTGGTTTAAGTCCACTGGTTTGCAGCAGTATGGACAGGCTCTCATGGGGTTTTATACCTATGACCTCTCCGCAAATGTCGCCGGAAACCGCCCCAGGTGGGCGGTGACGATCACACCGCAGGGCAAGCTCGCGTTCCGAGCCCTCGATGTCAACGCAAGTTCCCCGTTCAAAACGACAGACTTCCAGAGCATTGAAACACCTGGTTCCGTATCGGATAGCAAGTGGCACCATATGGGCGTCACGCGTGATGGCACCACCGGCACCATGAAAATGTATCTCGACGGGGCTCTGGTTGGTAGCGTGACGCCTCCGTCATCGTTTACGTACGA
Organism: Corynebacterium falsenii; assembly: GCA_001054945.1. Classification (GTDB taxonomy): domain Bacteria; phylum Actinomycetota; class Actinomycetes; order Mycobacteriales; family Mycobacteriaceae; genus Corynebacterium; species Corynebacterium falsenii_A. The sequence continues at coordinate 28,425 of JVKJ01000002.1, forward strand.
CACCCGAAATGGGCACTTTCGTTTCGGCTGTAGCTACTACAACTGGTACCCCGTGGCGCCCGGCTCGAACACTTTGACCTGCCTCACGGGCAATATCGCATTCGGCGCCGCGTACCAGGGCGTGATGACGGACAAGGACTTTTTCAACCACTGGGATGCACGCAAGTACCAGGCCTACGCGGTTGGTTGATCTGTAGCCCCCTGATCACTGCCACAAGAATCCCGCGGGGCACAACTATCGACTGAATGGGCCCTCACTGTGTCAGGCCCACTCCGCTACCGAGGGTTGCGGGCTAACCGCGCCCCAGCGCTCGGAAGCGCCAGCCGGCCTCACGCCACTTCTCCGCTGGCAAGCAGTTTCGACCATCGATCACAACCGGCGTCTTCGCAGCGACCAAACCGGCCACGTGAACCGGATCCAACTCCCGGAACTCCTGCCACTCCGTGGCAACCACAACGAGATCTGCTCCCCGCAGCGCATCATCTGCGCTCTCCGCGTAATTCAGTGTGGGGAACAGTCGCGCTGCGTTGTCCATGGCCTCTGGATCGAATACCGTCACGGCCGCGCCACTGAGCGACAGCGACCCGGCAATGGACAGCGCGGGCGAGTCTCGGACATCGTCCGAATTGGGCTTGAAGGCTGCACCAAGCACGGTCACGTTCTTGCCGATCAGCGAGCCCCCGCACTCTTCCCTAGTGAGGTCCACCATCTTCTCGCGGCGACGCATATTGATCGCATCGACCTCACGCAGGAAGGTCAAGGCCTGGTCAGCGCCCAGCTCACCGGCCCGCGCCATAAACGCACGAATGTCCTTGGGCAGACATCCGCCGCCGAACCCCAGCCCCGCACCGAGGAATTTCCGGCCAATGCGCTCGTCATACCCCAGCGCATCAGCCAGATCGGTGACATCACCGCCGGCGATCTCGCACACCTCGCTCACAGCGTTGATGAAGCTGATCTTTGTGGCCAAGAACGCGTTGGCAGATACCTTCACCAGCTCTGCCGTGGGGAGGTCGAGGACCAAGAACGGGGTCTCCGCCTTAAGGGGCTCTGCATACACCTCCCGCGCCACAGCTTCGGCGGTGGAGTTCCCCTCACGCAACCCGAGCACGATCCGATCCGGCTTCAGGGTGTCCTTCACCGCGTGACCCTCGCGAAGGAACTCCGGGTTCCACGCAACTTCTAGGGACGCCTGACTGCCTGATTGCTTCAGCAGCGCATCAGCCTTTTCTTGAAGCTCGTGCGCCGTCCCCACCGGGACAGTGGACTTACCGAGTACGACATGCTCGCCCTCGATGAGCGGAACCAGGGACTCGATAACCGCATTCACGTACGTCGTATCCGCGGCATATGACCCCTTTCGTTGAGGGGTTCCCACACCGATGAAATGCACTTTCGCAAACTCGGCCGCTTCGGAATAGTCCGTGGTGAATCGAAGGCGACCATTATCGAGATTGCGCTTCAGAATTTCTGGGAGACCGGGCTCAAAGAAAGGAACCCGTCCTTCTTTCAAGGCATTGATTTTATTTTCATCAACGTCCACTCCCAATACCTCATGGCCCAGTTCAGCCATGCATGCAGCATGAGTAGCGCCAAGATATCCGGTCCCAAAGACTGTCATACGCATAACAAATCAGTCTATTTAGTCCAAGTAAATGGAAAGTGAAGTTTAGGCAACAATTGCCTTCAAAGTTGAATGTGGCCGGAGGCGGTGGCGTCCTCAATAAATCCCCAACCCGCGCTCCCCCATCGCGCGAGCTTTCACACGTCTGGCTCCCACTAGCGGAAGTTGAGAAATGCCTTTGACGGGGTGGGGCCCCGTTGGCCTTGGTACTTGGACCCGAGGGCTCCCGAGCCGTACGGCGCTTCAGCTGGGCTGGTCATCTTGAACAGCGCGAGCTGGCCGACCTTCATCTCCGGGTAGAGGGCGATGGGCAGATTCGCGGTATTGGAAAGCTCCAGGGTGATGTGCCCGCAAAAGCCCGGGTCGATGAAGCCGGCGGTTGAGTGCGTGAGCAGCCCCAAGCGCCCCAAGGAGGATTTACCCTCCAGCCGACCAGCGAGGTGAGCGGGAATGGTGAAGCTTTCCAAGGTGGCGCCGAGGACGAACTCCCCTGGGTGGAGGATGAAGGGTTCATCGCCGTCGACCTCGACGAGCGTGGTCAGCTCCTCCTGCGGCAGCTTCGGATCGATGTGGGTGTAGCGCGAATTATTGAATACGCGGAACAGGCGATCGAGACGGACATCAATGCTCGACGGTTGAACCATCGCAGGATCATACGGATCGATGTTGAGGTCGCCTTGGTCCAGGGCAGCGCGGATGTCACGGTCAGAAAGAAGCACGGGACCAGCTTAACGGGACGGGAGGGTTCGAGGGAAGAACGGCGAGCAGGCAGCCAAACCCACCCCGGTTTTTGTTTGGTGATTCGGAGGAAGTACTATCGATGAACATCCGAAAGAAATTGAAGTCTTTCGATGCCGATGTAGTTCAATGGTAGAACTCCTGCTTCCCAAGCAGGCGGCGCGGGTTCGATTCCCGTCATCGGCTCCACGATGACAGCGCCAGTTTTACTGGCGCTGTCTTTTTCTTGATGTGGCAGTCTTGATGAGGCAGAGGGCGCTTTGTGAAGCTGCAGTGGGCCATCTTTCGCAGATCATCGTCGCTGATCACTCGTCAGCGCCGAAAATGTCCTTCGGCGACGGCGCGAGGAACCACTGCGGATCCTCCCAGGGCTTGAGAATATAAGTTCGCCAAATACCGCGGATGATGTCCTGTTGTTCCTCCGAAAGCTGAGGCAATCGCGCACGGTGCAGCCCCAGTAGAGGAAGATCCTTCGCCGTGACTTCCTTAAGCAACCGAATTATCGTCTCTGGATCCTGCGGCCATGATGCAAAGAACGTCCGACACATCGGTGGCTGATCCGCATACTTTTCGTTCCATATATTTTCGATGAAGGCGTAATAGAGCAGAAACTCCGTCCCCTGCGAATGAATGAGAGCCTTCGGAAGGTCTTGCTCATACTTGTCCTTGAGGAACGCGACCAGCTCTCGCGTGATTTCCGTGTCCATCACGTAAGGAGTGATAGAGGGGGTCATTCGGTCTGGGTCCACAGGCTCCCGGTCGACTGCTGCGAAGGAGCAGTCGAAATATTTCCGCCAATATGGGCTCACTGCAGTACGAGAAGCGACGGGGAGCTCACCGACGAAGAACTCGGTGAGCGACGTGGGGCGGACGAAGTGGTTCTTCGCATCCAAGATGAGGTAATAATCTGCCGTCACGCGGGCGGAGAGTCCGAGTTTCAGAGCTTGTTGGTCGTAGTACCCCACGCGAGGGATCTCGGGAAAGAGGTCCTCCCACGTGAGGAGATCAACCTTGTCCCACAGCCCGGGTGAGAGGACATGGCCAAGCAGGTTTCGAAATTCCCGCTTGAGCCGGTCGTTGTCCTGTCCGTTAAAAACAATGATGTAGCGGTCGATCTCTGCGTGATTAACGAGCCGATCCACAGACACCGCCTGGAGAAGGGCCAGGCGAAAGTCGCCTTCAAAGACCACGGTGGAGATGGGAATGGGACGAAACATTGACTCTCCTCGAGAAGAACTGCCGAACTTATTGTTCATGGTTCGCGAACAACTGAACCGATTTCCGACTCTCGGCGTGCGGAAATATCCTTAAGAAATTCCCCAAGTCGATGGGCGGTCCCGTCGTTCCTCTCCTGATCCAGCCACGTCCGGCTGAACTCCGTATTCAGTCGAGGCACGCCCTTTTCATCCAGCTGCGCCCAGAGATCCGCCAAGCTCTCCGTATCACCGGGCGGGCAGCACGCGCCCAGGTTGAACTGTCGAACCATATCGGCCGCCTCTCCCTCGGCACTGCATGCGATGAATATCTGCTGGTCGATGAGGTCGAATAGCTTGCTCGGAACTGCGTATTCCAATGGCGGCCAATCCGCCAGCGAGATCAGGCCTACGTTCGCCCATTCGTACTGCTCGTTCAGTTCGTCGCGGGTCACGCGATCCATGATGTGCACGTTGTCGATGTCATCGCGGGAGATCTGTTCTTGCAGCGCGTTCTTCGCTGCCCCACTTCCGATGATTTTCAGTTCGATATCCACCCCGGTGGACGCCGCCCGAGACACGGACTTCACGACGCCGGCGAGTCCCTGCGCACGACCGATAGTGCCGGCATAGATAACGCGGATCCCCGGGCGCTGGGTGACGACCGGGGCAGGCTGGTTTCGCCGAGGGCAAGGCGAGCCGTAGACATTCCGAATTGTTGTCGTAATCGGGCCAGAAACTGAGGCGGTGGCGTCTCCCCCCATTGTCTTCCGCAGTTCCTGGGCAACTTCCTTTTCAAACCTGCAGGAGGTGAAGATAATCCCATCACTGGCGCGCAAGGCGGACCAGAACGCTTGCTCAACTAGCTTCAGAGCCCTGCGCTTCACATGGGACATGACGCTCGAATCACTGCCGCGGGGCGCGCCGACTTCCGCATCCCACTTCTTGGCATCGCTGAGCAGGTGAGGCCACGGATCACGGAGATCCACCACCATGGCGGTGCCCAGTAACTTGCTCACCAGGAGAGTTTGGAAAATCGTGGGGATGGCGGGCACGGTTCCCACGACGAGGTCGTAGTTCCTGCGACGAAGGAAGGGGGCAATGAGGAAGGAGAATCCGACCGACCCAACAAGCCGCGAACCCTGCGAAAAGATCCTCTTCCGGAGGCCACGCCCCTCCCGCCATGCGGGGAATCGAAAACATTGCCTGATCCACGTGATCTGGGGTTTCGCGGCGCTGACGGGATCGTCCTGTTTCAAGCGACCAATGTATCGGGGGCAGATCACGTCCAGCTCATGGCCCTCGGCATGGAGGATCTGCGAGAGCCATTCCCACCTGCGTTGAGGCGCGTTATCGTGGCTATCCCAATAATCGGTACACAGGAGGATCCTCATGAACTTTGCAGTTCCTTTTCCCTGTCTAAGTTCACGTCTTCCCATGTCACACCCAAGCTCACGGCCCCGAGCAGGCTGGTGATCTTGCGCTTAACTGCGGGGGTGGGTTCCGCAGCGTGAGCGTTGTCCAGCTGGAGACTCAGCACTCCCGCCTCGAAGTCCGAAGCGAGCAAGACCGCTGCTGCCAGAACCGACTTGAAGTAGTCGTCCCCACCTTGGGGGCCGAATACCTGCGCGTTGCAGGGAACAATGAGCGCCCCGGGGGCAGCGGAGGAACCCGTGAATTCTGTACTGCTGACAACACCCAGGATCCGGTCGCCCTTTTCCCGTGTGGTCAACAGTGTGGAAAAGCGCTGCAGGTTATCCGTCACCCACATCCGCCCGTGGTGGGCTGGGATCGCCTTCGGCCGCTCTTCGATCCGATCAATATGAATATGCCGGTTGGGGACAAATTCTTGAATCGCGTTAGCGGTCACCAAATTGATCTGCGAGCTGAAGTTGACCAAGCCACCGAAGTAGCTGCCGAATAGCAGGCTCGAGGCGACGGCAATCCGCTCGCGAGATTCGTCCATCGGCTGGTGGTCCAGCAGGAATTTGTCAATGGTCGGCCGACCGTCCCAATGCCCGCTAGCTTCTGCTCGCAGGAAGAATCGGTCGAAATCATCTGTTCCAAAGTGTATTTTCATCGCAATTCCCGATTCATTTCGTCTTGGTGGTGGAGACAATCCAGCACGATGTACCCCTACCGAAGCTTCGGCTGTATTCGCGAGCTTGCTCAAGGTTGGGGTGCAGTGCCAAATTGATTTCCTTGATTTCAGGAACTTGTTTGGAGCGCAGGCTGATGTGAACCCCTGCGTAGGCATCGAACGAGCGCTCGCTAGACGCAATGGTCAGATATTCGTTTTGCAGCTTGTAGCCGGATGCATCCATCACCAGCTGAATCATCTTTCGCAAGATGCGGTCACGCGGGTCGAACTCTTCCTCCTCCCACTGGGGTAGCGGCTCGCCGAGTTGTGAATCGAGGTCCGACTTCTCGGATTCGGCTTTGTTCGCCACCTCGGCCTCAAAGGCAGCTCGCTGGGCCTCTACGCTCCGTTCCGCGGTGACGATGTGGGCTCGACCGTGCCGACGAAGTTCGCTGAGGTCCCTCCAGGAGACGCCTTCGAGCCACTCACCGTGCATTTTTCGCACCCGTCTGCTGCGGGAATTGTGGACGTCATCCAGGTCTCCCGCCTGGAGCGACTCCGAGAGACCGGACTCGCTCGCGGACAGCAGCAGAACCGACCGGTCCACAAGGTGGTCCGGAAGCCAGGGTTTGAACACCTCTCCGAAGGTTTGCTTTTCTTTGATAACTGGCCATCCGACCGAGTTCGCAGATTCCTTGATCTGTTCCCGCTTGTCGGCGGAGAGGTCCGCGACAGTCCATCGGCGGATGAGGACAGCGCCATCTTTTTGCCCTGATCCCATGGTCTCCGTGACCTGCTTGTCATGCTGCCGGCGCATCAGCAGGACGGCACCGGAATGTGCCCACGTCACCCCAGCATTGGAGAGCCGGGTCGCCAGATTGATATCAACAGAGGCGGAGATCGACGTGTCATAGCCCACGGACCTGGCAATTTCCGTGTCGACCAGCCACGTGGCGTGGCCCGGGGCGGGACCGATCCCCCACACCTGCTGTCGAGAGAAGTCCAATCGGCTGGTGTACAGGGTTCCACTCCCCGTTGAGTCATCGAAATTGATCAGTGAGCCATAGGTGGCTGAAGTTCCAGCTTGGATGGCCTTCAGTGATGCCTCAAGCCGGGTCGGGACCATGAGGTCGTCATCATCGTGAACCGCCATGTACTTGCCCCGCGCAGCGGCCAAGCCCGTATTCCGCGCCCGCGAAATACCTCCGTTCTCCTGGTAGATGTATGTGATCCGATCGTCATCAAAGGACTCGACGATGTCCTTCGTGGCGTCCGTCGAGCCGTCGTCCACGACGATGATCTCGAAATCCTGGAAAGTCTGATACAAGACCGAGGAGATCGACTCTTCGAGCAATTCCGCACGGTTGAAGGTGGAGATGATAACGGAGACGAGGGGGCGGCGCGCTCGGTAGAACCGAGGTGAAGACAGGTTCCGGATGATGGATTTGTCTTCGTAGTAGATCTTCCGATTTCGCTCCACGGCAGCCTTGGCCACGGAATCCTGCTCAGCTTTCTTGGAGGAGGACGGGTGCCATACGTGGTACATCCGCGCTTCGGGGTAGGAAAGCCAGTTGATACGGTTGCCCGCCCATTGCAGGCGCTGGGCGAAATCGAGGTCTTCGGCCGCGTAGGTGACCATGCGCTCATCAAAACCGCGCAAGTTTTCGTATTGGTCTCGATGGAAGACAACAAGTCCGCCCATGCCCCAGCGAGGACGGAGCGTGCAATAGGACTCGAGCTCGTCCCAATCAATCTCATCGAGGTTGATGTTGAATTCGTCCCAGCGCGGGGGCAGGTCACGGCACTGCAGAAAAATTCCCTGTCTCTCACCATTCCGCAGCTCTTGCAGCGCGCAGGTGAGCGTCTTGGGGGCGAAGATCATGTCGGCATCGGTGCACATGAGTATGTCAGCGTCTGTAGCACTGATACCAGCGTTGAGGGCCTGACTGCGCGACCAGTAATCAACGTCCGAGTACACGTAGGAGACACCCGTACGCTGAGCCCAAGACTCGTTCTTCTGCCGTTCTTCTGAACCAAAGTCAGAGATGACGACATCGAACGATTCACCGTGCAGGTTTTGCCGAATAGATCGAACACACAGGTCCAATCGGTCCAGAGACCAGTCCCTAAATCCAATGATGACAGCAATCTCAGCCATCGCTATGCCTCCTCAACCTTCAGCAGACTGCCATCACTGGGGTTCCGCAACGCTCCAAAAATGGTGAGCTCCTCAATGGGGATGTCGTCCGCCCGGTCGGTGGTACCCCAGTTGATGATGTCGACCTCAAGTCCTGTGATCCCGCCCTCAAACTTCAGCGCGGGTGCCTTGAAACGGGTGCCAGCTTTCATCTTTGGCAAATAAATGAAGTACCGCTGCAAGCTTTGGGAATACTTCCACTCACTGGTTGAGGGTTCTTGACCAGCGGCGTTCAGTGTTTCTTCCGACAGCGCAATCAACAGTTCTTTGGATTCCACGTCACGGCTGGGAACGAGGTCAACCCTCCACCTTCGGCATACGAAAGGAAGATTCGAAGAATATCGCTGCCGCGCCAGGGAGGACGTGTTCCTGGAACGCACCATCGACGAGGGCGTGGGAGTCTCTGAGACGCCTTCGGCAACCCTGGGTGCCTGGTGCCGCGGCACCGGAAGCTTCCCAGCTTGGGACTTTGGTTCTTGAACAGCCGGCGTGCGGTTTCTTTGACCCTCATTCCTCGGAGTCTGCGAGTCACTCCGCCCCGCCGTCACACGGCGGATTCCCCGCACCGCCCTGCGGGCAGTGCTAGATCTCTTGAGTTGCCTCTTGAGAGAAAAATTATCCCAATTACCAATCACGAGCATTTCACCAATTCCCCCATCTCCTCGATGGGAAGCAGACTTCACATTAAGGTCTTCGCGGCTACTTGTCGCGCATGACTCGACACCCATTTTCAGAATTGTTCTGGGTTCGCCACCATTTCTACCCAACATGCGAAGCTAATGCGCTCCAAGCGCTTATTCACCCCCAATTTGGCGGGTCATTTCATTGATGCAATTTAACTAAATTCCATCTCATAATTTGAAACGATGGCGTCTCCCCCGCATGAAAATCAACACTATAATTTATACTTTCATACTTACGAAACCCAGCACAGTCCTTGAGTTTATGGGATAATCACAAGAATGAATCGAAACTTTGACGTCTGCGTTATCGGACTGGGTTATATCGGTCTACCGACAGCAGTGGTGCTCGCTCAAGGTGGAAATAATGTTGTCGGCGTGGACATCAATTCTGACATTGTCGCCGCCACAAACGCCGGCCAACTCCGGATCCAGGAACCGGGCCTCCAGGACGCGCTGCGGGACGCCCTGGCTTCACAACGACTCAAAGCAACGACGACGGTTCCCCACTCCCAGGTTTATCTCATTACCGTCCCCACGCCCTTTCTGGACGACCATTCCTGCGACCCCAGCTTCATCTTTTCCGCCGCGGACAGCATTGCCCCCAACCTGAGGGGCGGAGAACTGATCATCCTGGAATCTACGAGTTCCCCGGGCATGACCCACCGGCTCGAGGAACGCATTAAGTCCGCGCGACCAGAGCTGAACGATGTTCTCTTCGCATACTGCCCGGAGAGGATCCTTCCCGGGAAAGCCCTCGATGAGCTGCGCGAAAATAGCCGAATCATTGGTGGAACCACTCCGGAAGCCAGCGCATTGGCACAGGAGGTCTACCGCACTTTCTGCAAGGGAGAATTGCTTCCCACCAGTGCGTTGACGGCCGAAATGTCTAAGCTGACGGAGAATGCATTCCGCGATATCAACATCGCCTTTGCCAACGAGCTCTCCACGCTGTGCACTCACCTAGGGGTGGACGTCTGGGAACTAATTCGCCTGGCCAACCATCACCCCCGCGTGAATATTCTGCAGCCCGGCCCCGGCGTGGGTGGGCACTGCATCGCAGTAGATCCCTGGTTTCTCATCAGCGCCGCTCCCCAGCTGACACCGCTGATGCGCACCGCGAGGGACGTCAACGACCAGCGCCCGTCGTGGGTAGTCACTCAAGTTAAGGACGCCATCGCGGAACGCGGACTGGACGATCCGCAGATCGTGGTCCTCGGATTGACCTACAAGGCCAACATTGATGACCTGCGCGAGTCTCCATCCCTGGACATTGTGCAAATTCTCGCAGAGCAGTTTCCACAGTCTCAGATCTCAGCTGTCGACCCGAATATCCAAGCACTACCAGCAAGGATCGAGGATTTACCGAACGTTTCCCTGTCTCCGCTGGACCAGGCCCTGGAATCCAGCGATGTGGTCGTGCTCCTCGTGGAGCACAAGGAATTCCTCCAGGTCAATGAGGAGGAGCTGCAGGGCAAGGTGGTTATCGACACGAAGGGGGTCTGGCGCCGTCCCCAGGCTTAGGCCAAGCGCGGTTCGCCCGCACTCTCGCTGAGTGTTTTTGGGCCGTGGGGATCCGCGATGCACAGACATCCCTGGCGACGTCGCCTACACTGGCGTGACGTATTCCTCCAACCGCGCCCCCACCCCGAGCAGCTGCGCTACAGCGGCACCAACTCGGTGAGCAGCGTGCCCGTCGCCATAAGGGTTGATAGCGCGGGACATCACCATGTAGGCCACCGAATTTTCCAGCAATTGAACCGTCTCGTTGTAAATGCGGTGAGGATCCGTGCCCACGAGACGGACCGTACCAGCGCGCACAGCCTCTGGACGTTCAGTGTTATCCCTCATCACCAAGACGGGTTTGCCCAGCGCAGGCGCCTCTTCCTGGATGCCACCCGAGTCGGTGAGCACGAGGGTGGCCGCGTTCAAGAGCTGCACAAACTCTGCATAGGGCAGCGGGTCGAGGAGGAGCACGTTGTCGAGGTTTCGGATGCTGGGGAAAATCGCTGTGCGGACAGCTGGATTGAGGTGAGCGGGAAAGACGATGGAGATATCCGGGAAGGCCCGAGCGATCCGCTGCAACGCCTCACCGATGCCCGCCATCGCGTTCAAGTTTTCCCGGCGGTGGGTGGTCACCATCACGATGCGGCGCCCAGAATGGATGACTGATTGCAGCCGTGGATCACTGAAGCGCGGTTCCATTTGACTGACCATGTACAGCGCGTCAATCACGGTATTTCCCGTGACAACGATGCTCTCCGAATCGTTGCCCTCCCGCAGAAGGTTGTCCCGTGCACTGTTGGTGGGAGCTAAGTGGAGGCTGGCCACCTGAGAAATCAGTTTCCTGTTGGCTTCCTCAGGAAAAGGCGAATGGAGGTTTCCGCTTCTGAGCCCTGCTTCCAGGTGGACGATCTTGGCCCCGGCATGAAATCCCGCTAGCGCCGCAGCCATGGCCGTGGATGTATCCCCGTGAACCATTACGGCATCAGGATTAACTTCTGAAATCACATCATTCAAACGAGAAATCGTCCGGCTAACCACACCGTTGAGGGACTGGTTTTCCCGCATTATGTTCAAATCAAATGCGGGACGAATGCCAAAAATGTCATTTACCTGGTCAAGCATCTGGCGGTGCTGACCAGATGACACGATCACGGAATTTAGCCGATGATTGTTATCAAAAACGTTCAATACGGGCGCGACCTTAATTGCTTCCGGTCGCGTTCCGTAGACCGTCATAACCGTGGGTGGGGTTGACATAGCTTCGTCCAAAAATTATGGGTATGAAAACCGAAGCGCCTGGGAACGGTCTTCCTTCATTGCATGCTTTTCTCAATGGGTGTCACATGCCTCACCACACTAGTTATCTCGCGTCAACCGTGCAGGTGGTATCTCATTCGCGCTGGTGCTAACTCATTAGCGATAAGAGCACCGCCCTTGCCCCCTCCACATTTCCTATGGCGGTCTTAAAGTCAAGATTCACTTTGGATAAAGGCGAACCTTCTTCCACGATCCCCCACACTTTGGCTCCACTACCTGCGTAATCCGAGTATTTGGAAGGGAGGAAAGGATTAATGGCCATATCTGCCGTGCTGGTCACGTCATTGACTACCAAGCAATCGAACTGTTGAGCCGTGGCGAGGAAATTCAGATAAGGCAAAGAGGGCGAAACCACGATCGCCCCCTCGATTCCCAATTCGCGTGCCTTGGCATGCAGTTCGTCTTCCTGATTCGTATACACCTCGACGGTGAGCTTGTGGCGATCGTCCTCATCGAGGGTGGCTAGCGCCTGCAGAACCTCCGACAGGCCTCGGTTTTCGTAGAAGTTACCGAAGTAACCAATCCTCACCGCGTTGTCGGTGCCCTCGCGCCCAGAAACGGCCTCCCCTAGGGCATAGTGGAAGGGCCTAGCCCGCGGATGCGGGCGAACAGTGGCCTTATTTGAGATATATTCCTGCTGCCGCTGCGTGTAGCTACTCAGGATCTCCGTCAGCTGATTGTCATTGGTGAAGATCAGCTCGTCGGCAAGCGCCAACGAGGCTCGTTCGATGAACCCGAAGATGGTGCGCTCACGTCGGAGCTCAGACAGCAACTCATCAGCCACGGCGTCCCCCGTCGATACGGAGGCAACTCGTTCCAGGAATTCGTCCCTAACTAATGGCCCGGGGCGAGCCTTTCCATCCGCTCCTGTCCGCAGCGGGTCTGAAAACTCGGCGGTCCATGTGATGGATGGGTAGTTCAGCTTCACATTCAAGGCTCCGAAATTCGAGCCCACCCACAGCGCACGGGAGTAAAGGGTCCTATACTCACCTTTCCGCTTCACTGCGTCATCGACTGTGCTGGCCACCTGAGTGGCAAAGGCGACGTTGGCCTTCCAATCCGAGAATGACGGCGGCGCATGAAGGACGTGTGTTTCGTCGATATACGCACCGGCCAGCACGCCCAGCGACCGGTCCTTCTTACGGACCGCTGTTATGTCATTGCACAGCACATCGACGATCTTTTGTCGCTGCGCCACCACCTTGGCCGCCACAACCGCGGAGGTGTCCGCGAACGGTGGGAAGCAGTAGGAAATCACCAAGTCTTTCGCCAACCCGCGATTGACCTCTTCCCAAGGGAAGCCCTGGGGACAGTGGCGCGCCACAGCTTCCACCGCGCTATCTCGATCGTCCGGGTGGGCCTGCAAATATCGTCGCACGAACCCGGCTTGAGCGTGTTCCAGAAATAGGATCCCGGGTAGCCCTTCGCTATCGACCTCAATCCCCTTTAACTTGTTGATCACCTGCGCTCGCTGAATGACGTTGAAATCCAGGGAGTCGTTCTTCCGCGACACCGAACCGCCTCGCAGATTCCGCTGGTATGCGGCAGAATCCACATCCTTCGATGCTTTGACCTGCAGGTGCGGGTACGCCATGAGGTGCGCGAAGAAGGCTACGTCCTCGCCGCTTCTCAGATCGAGGTCGTAAGAGAACTGCCGCAGTATGTCGGTGGGAATAACCTTGCAGGCGTTAAAACCCAGAACCCACGGGATATCCTTGATCGCCACCGGGGCATCCGTGAGCGTCCGAATGCGCATCTGCAAGGTTGATTGCGCATTCCGCTTGCCCTGTTCGTCCACGTCCACGATGGGCATGAGCGGAATATCGACCTCTTCGGCGAGCTCCATCGCCTCGCTGAGGAAGCGCGGCATGAGCTCATCGTCATCGTCCAAAAAGGTGCACAGCTCGTGGCGGGCGAATTCCAGCCCCACGTTGCGCGCCGCCCCTGCGCCAGCCACGCCGTTGTGAAGGTGAAGCAGTTGGATCTCCGGGTGTGCCCTCACAAAGGCTTCGACGAGGGCAGCGGTGCCATCGTCATGACCATTTCGAACGACGATGACTTCGAACAGCTCGGGCGCTAGCGTCTGCTGCGCCAGGGAGGTCAGTGCGCGGTCAATGAAGTCCCGCCCGCTGTGGGTCGGGAGGATGACGCTGACGCCAGGTAACGATGACTCGGGCGCGTGCGGAAGCATGTGGTCATTTCCCATTGTTATTGCCACCTCTTGATGATCCGCCAGGCGCGCAAGCCAACTTTGCCAGCAAAGGTGCTGGTGATGGCATCGTATCGGCTCTGCCACATCCGGTCACGAGCTTGAAGCCGCATCATTTCTTCCTTCATCTCGGTAACGCTCTCATCGGCACCGACGGATGGTCGTACTCTCCTGCCAACGTCTCCTGCTGAGGGCGGGTTAAGATCTGTGGATTCGGGCTGCTCCGCATCGGCGAGGGCCGTATCCAACCATTCGCTGTTGCCGTACCAGGGCACATCCCCAGGTTGCGAGGGTCGAACGCGCACGTACTGCAAGGAGCATGGCGTCCCCCCTCCTGGGTGAAGATCCCCGAAAGGAACCAACGTCCAGCGATCCGAGATTCGGCTGAGGCTCAGCCACCAGGCAAGATCATGGGGCGGGATGGCGGCGACGATCTCGAGCGGCTGGCCCCCTTCGTCCCAGCGTTGGGCCCCCTCTAGCTCGCGGAACAGGGCGTGAAGTTCGCGACCGGAGCACACGAGGATCGGCGCATCTGCGTTCTCGAGGGCAGCCGAAGCCGTCGGAACGATTCGAGCCCCGCCCTTCACCAGGCCAGCTTCTCTGAGCTGTACCAAACGCATGCTCGCTTCGCCGCGCTGCCTATTCCGGTCGCTCCATAGGACGATAGGACTCGCATCGGTGGGGGCGAACGCGCTGGAAAGCTCGTCCTCGGCGCTCTCATGAGCTGGGCTGAGTTTCATGGTTTTCCCTAACTCTCGTCGAACTCGATGCTCGGTGGGTGGTAGAGGCTTCGCGCCTCGGTCATGAGCGCGTCCGAGCGGGTGTAATCACCCTTCTGGAAAGCGTTCACCCAGGTCCGGTAAGTATGAACGGTGTCCTCCACGCCACCGTCGGCCACGATCTCGCCCTTGTTGATCCAGATCGCCCGCGTGCAGTTTTCCTTAATGGTGGCGACGGAGTGGGAGACCAGAAAGACAGTGCCGGCGTTCTCCAACACGCCTTGCATGCGGTCGCGCGCCTTCTGAGCGAAGGAATCATCCCCCACGGAGAGGGCCTCGTCGACCAGCAAAATGTCGCGCTGAAGTGACGTGGCGATGCCGAACCTTAAGCGAGCGGCCATTCCGGAGGAGAACGTCTTTTTTTGACGATCGATGCCGCTGCCGATGTTCGCGAAGTCGATGATCTCCGGGAGACGCTCCTCAACCTCCTCAGGGGACAGGCCGGATGCGAGGAGGCCCAGCACGATGTTTTCGCGCCCGGTGAGGTTCCCCAACAGGGCGGCATTGACCCCCAGGAGCGTGGGCTGACTGGTGGCCAAAATCTCGCCGGACGTTGGGGTTTCCACACCGGCGAGGAGCCGCATCAGGGTGGACTTTCCCGATCCGTTGAGGCCAAGCACGCCGATGAGGTCGCCCGGCCTGGAAACCAAGCTGATTCCGCGCAGCGCTTCAACTCGCCGGGGGTCGTCCGCGGACTTGCGGGGGGAACGGAAACCAAGGCGGTTGCGGGGCACGTACGTCTTGGACACGTTATTGACGATGACTGTCGCAGCTTCGGTCATGCCTAGACCACCTCCGAATAGCGTTCTTCGGCTGTCCAGAAGATGATGAAGCCCACGATGAGAGTGCCGAACGACCAGGCCAGCAGTTCACCGAGGGTTCCCCAGCTGGGGAGGGAATTGTCCAGGATGAGGTGCCGGAACGTGGACATGAACAGGTAGGCCGGATTGTGCATCAGGATGTGGTGCAACCAGGGATATCCGAAGTTCCGGTGGGCGAGGTCGAAAAAGACGCCGGAGATGAAAAACCACGTTCGGCCGACAACCGTAAGGAACACGCGGATTTCCGGGGAGAAGGCGCAGATGCGGGAACTGATGAAGAGAATTCCCAGGGCGAAGGCCTGCAAAAGCCCAAAAAATGGGATCACCAGCAACAACGGCCACGAGGGCGGCTTTCCCCACTGGAAGACATAGGCCAGAAGAATGGCCACGATAAAGCTGGGGATGGAAATGTACATCTGCCGCAGATGCTGCGATAAGACGATGCATGCGCGGGGGAAAACAAAGGCTGATATGAGGCTCTTCGCGCTGGAGAGCGTGGATTTCCCATACAGGAGCCCGTTATTCATGACTCCGAACACCGTCACGCCGATCACCAAGAACCCCACGAAGTTATCAATCCCGCGCGCGGTTCCAAGTAGCAGGCCAAATGCGAAAGCATAAAGGGCTGATTGGAGTAGCGGCTCAATGAGCAACCAGGCGTTGCCCATTTTCATATCTCTTTTTTCGCTGAATGCCTTGTACGTCGCATCCACGAAAATGAAATGCCTGCGCTGAAATACTTGCCTGATGTAGCCCGAAAGCGATGGCTTCCGAACAATTGTATGAAGGCTGCCCGACTGGACCTTGATCACTGAGGAGTCGGCGGACTCACTCTCATCGAAGTGTTCTGTGGTCATCGATATCACCCAAACCTATGGTACGGGGAAAGGAGTGACTTGAACCTCGCGAGCGACTCTCGTTCCACCTCGGTGTACCAACTGATGTTGTTGCGTTTGAGGCCTTGTTCCAATTCGCCCCTCAATTCTTCAGGATAACCCTGATACAGACCGGGGTGAGCTGCATAAAAGAAGTCCATATTTTCGGCTGCCGCAGCTCTTTCGAAGTCCGCAGGAATGTCTTTGACAATACGCCGAGCGAGGTCGCGGCGTCCGATGGAAAGAAAAAAGGCCGCCGTGGCGTCCACCGTGAGGCGCTCGCCAAATCGGTAGTGGACCCGGTTCCAGCGCTTTACCCGCGGGGTTTTGATGTTGACGCCAAGGATCCCCGTCACAGCTTCAACCAGGGAGATCTTGCGGTAATACTTTTCTTCCCCCGGCGATGCCAGGGAGTGAAGGGAGTCTCGAACCAATTCGGGATGGGCTTCGATGAGTGCACACACCGTACCCACCTCAGTAAGCCCAAGAGTCGCGGGCGCGTTTACCAACCCGGCAGCACGAAAGCCCTGGAACGTCGGGACTCGCCAGGTCTCGTTGACATCCATGAACCGGGTCGATTCATACACCCCGCCGAATGAAAGATACTGCGCGTTCGTCAAGTTCTGGTACATCAGAGCACCCACTCCCATGAAAGACCAGGAGTTTTTCTTCAGCGCCGTGCGCGCGATATTGGTCTGCACGATCAGGGGGTGAAACTGCTCGTAGAACATCCTTTCCCGAGCGAATTTCCCGCCGAAATCCATCGAAACCAGTGTCGTGTTGGATGGCAGTAGAAGCCGCGCGGCGAGAGAATCGAAACCACCGGAGAAATTCAACACCACCCCTCCCCGATGGCTATCCTCGGTTCCCTTAGCCTCCTGCTCGGCGGGCGATTCCGCGATGACCCGGCTTCCCGTCCACCCTTCGATCCGCTGCCGCATCGCGTCGTTCACGGGAAATCTGAAGCGAATTTCCTCGTACTGAGTCCCGCACAGCGGAGACAGTGCAAACGCCAGTTGTGAGGTCGTAAGCCGGGGCGATTCAGTGAAATCAAATGTGAGGGGCTCGGTGAGTCCACGATGGTGGACTGTGAGGGCGACGTGATGCACGTCAAAGGTACCGAGCTCAAAGGTAATGACCTCAGCCCTCATTCGCGCGGCCTCATTCATTCAACCCCCTCCTGCCTACCCTGACCGGTGTCCGTGGGTTGTGGGTCCTCCGGCTGAGGATTGGCACCGCCAGGAACCGTTAATGTTTGAGTTTCCGTCACCGTGTTCACCGATTGCACGGTGGTGGTGACGCTCACAGGAGGTGCAGTTACCGTTTCCGCCGGGGCCTCGACGGTTGTCGTCACATTCGACGTCTCAGTGACGGTGGCAGCGGGCGGGGTCGGTGCGGGCGTAGGAGGTATGGGGCCGCGCCCCGGAGCGCCGGGAGACGTCGCGGTGGGGGTTGTAGAGGAGGACGCCGACGATGTACTGGATGAGACGTTGGCCCCAGCTCCGTTTTCAGGGATTGGGGTTACACCTTCATCCGAGTTCGTACTGTTCACAAAAGCGACCACGCCAGCTATGGCGACGAGGACGCCGAGGATAAAAGCAGCATACTGCGCTTTTCCCCGCGCCTTTCGGGTCCGCAGACCGTAGACGAGGGGAGCACCCAGCCCGACCCCCACAGCCAAAAGCCCCAATCCCCCACCGACACTGCGAGGAATGGTGAATACTCCGATGATGGCTACAACAAGGCAGATATAGCAGGCGACCCACAGCACAATGCGCACCATCGATGGCGCACTGGCCCTAAGCTTTTCTTCTGGCATTCTTTTTCCTTAAGGAGGTTGCAGCTTCGTGGCCATCTAGGACACAAGCGTCGAGGCGACCCAATCCCCACCATAGGTCCCAACGAACCATCCTGTAATTATTGCTGGTATTAAAATAGCCGAAAACTCAATTGCGATCATTCCCCATCTTCCGCGAGCCCCAACCCCCAGCCTTCGCAGCAGTTTCACATCATTTCTCCGTTCGCGAAGCGCAAGCATAATAGTATTCAAAATTCCTACGACTGCAATTGCCAATGCAGCGACGGTCATCACTGAAGAAGCTGCCCTCAGCTTATGCGCGACGTCCGTGGAATCCTTGCGTTCTGCCAACCCATTTATCAGGCTCAGCCTATTTTTTTCACCCTGTTGCGAAATATGAGTGAATTCACGAAATGCGACACTGTCCTCGTTTGGTGCCTCGCCCTTCAGCCGGATCAGCGCCGCCGCGGGCAGTTCGGACTTCCGCCCCATCAGAGGATCTGCTCCTGTGACTTCATCCATGACATCCGGCGCGATCATCGTGAATTTTGCGGGAGCCAGGCGCAGGGTAACGGGAACCGACGCCTGTCCTACGTGCACGTCCACGCGGTCGCCGTCGTGTGCCCCATTACGCAACGGAGAGAGGCGTCCCAGCACTAGTTCTCCGGGGTGAGGGCCCAGAGCACCCTGGTCTCGGGACACATGTTGGAGTTGGGCTGAGGACATGACGAGGGCGTCGTCGCTCCCCATTCCAGAGAGCTGAACCCGGGTAGCACCCACCGTTTCCACGCCGTCCACCCCTGCGTTGGTCGTGATCACATCGTGCAGATCACCAGCCACAGGTTCGTGGACCCCCGTGAGCGCCAGGTCCACCGGGGTTTGGCGCTGCGCGGTGATCATCAGGTGGTCAGAAACCTTGTGCTGGCCGGCGTTTACAGCCCCGATCAATGCCACAGCAAGGAATGCGATCCCAGCGATCGTTGAACTACGTCGGAACTGCTGGGCCGCGTAATTCAGCGGAAGTTGAACCCATACCAGCGAAACGTGGCGAGCTAGTTGTCTGGTGATGAGCGAAATCACCGCCACACACAATGCTGCAGAGCCTAGAACCCCCGTGCCTGCCAGCGCGAGCGCAACCATCGTCCGGACCTGCTGCCCTGACAACGAAGGCAGGTCAATGGCGCGGCTGACGAGGATGGAAGCCGCGATGGCGATGGCCCCTAGCACGCCAAGGACTACCTGTCCTCGCCTTGCGTTGTTTTGACTGCTGTCCTCTCGCAGTGAGGAGATCACTGGACGATAGATGCCGCGAATCCCGGCCGGCACGGCAGCGAGGAGGGAGCACCCGATGGCTACCGCCGCGATCAGGACAGCGTAGGCCGGTTTTTGCGCCATGAAATCCAGCGGGATCCGAACTCCGAAAATGCTCGAGTGGGCCGCTCCCATTTTCCCCAGTTGCCAACCAACTGGGATGGCCAAAAGGGAGGCCAACGCCGACAGCCCCGCGACCTCTACCATGATGCTGCCCAAAATCTGGCCCCGCGAGGCGCCGATCACCCGGAGCTGAGCGAACTCTCGCTGCCTTTGCTGTGCAACCAGCTGGTAGGCGGTGAAGACGATGAAGCAGGCAACGATCGCAGTGGCCAGAATGAACGCATCGAGCAGAATGAAGTAGTGATTGCGCTGCCCCAGGTACTGCTGCGCAAGGTCATGGCTACGCGCTGCACCCGACTGCACCTGCATGCGGGGGCTGCCCGATTTTCCAGATCCGAACTGCTGCTCCGTTCGATCGAACTGCTCTTGCGCCGCGGACCGGACCGTGCCCGGGTCCACGCCAGGCGCTGCAGCGATGCGCACCTCACCGTTGAAAGTTTGCTGAGAAGAAGCCCAGGCAGAAATGTCCTCTCGGGTTCCGAACACCGTCGTTGCCCCAATGAGTTGATCCCGGGCAGTGGGTTTGATTACGCCCACAACACGAGCAGTGACATCCGAAAATTGTTCTTCATCCACAGAGAGCTTCAGCTCGTCGCCCAGACGTGGCCCGTCGGATGACGCAACGACCGCGACTTCTCCTGGGTTGGTGGGGAACTGTCCCTCCTGGAGTTGCTGCCAGCGCAGTGGACCGTCGGAGAGTTGCTCGAGATGGACCGGCTCCCACCATGGTCCCTTTCCCAATGAAAATGCATTTAGCCCGCGATCCACCGCGACACTGTGTATGTCGGGGCTGTGCTCCAGCGAGCTCGTCCAGGCGTCTAACTCCTCCGGGGAGATCCCCCGAACCTGAGCAACCGCATCAGCGTGAGCGTAAGGCTGGGAATACAGCTGCTCCACTGAGTACTTCAAACTACTGACGGACATGACGGTACCGACGCTCAGCGCCACCGAAGAGAAAATCGCGAAGAAAATCGCGAGGTACCTCAGCGGTTGCCGGCGGATAGATTCGAGCGCGAACTTCGGCATGCTACTGCGCTCCGTTGCCTGTGAGCAGCCCATCCTTCATGTGGACGACACGATCACTCCACTCGGCAGCTTGGGAATCGTGCGTCACCATCAGTACAGTCCTCCCGAACTGATCGACGACTTGTTTAAAGAGCTTCAAGACGGCTTGACTGTTCTGAGTATCGAGACTCCCGGTTGGCTCATCCGCCACGATCACGTCCGACCGGGTGAACAGTGCACGCGCAATGGCAAC
Organism: Corynebacterium falsenii; assembly: GCA_001054945.1. Taxonomy (GTDB): domain Bacteria; phylum Actinomycetota; class Actinomycetes; order Mycobacteriales; family Mycobacteriaceae; genus Corynebacterium; species Corynebacterium falsenii_A. The sequence goes on from JVKJ01000002.1 coordinate 48,935, forward strand.
CCTTTGTTGCTGACCTCCGGACAGCTCCCCGGGCAAATGGTTCATCCGATTGGTCAAACCCAGTAATGAGATGACCTTGTCCTCCCAGTCCCGGTCACGGCGCTGTCGGGCCAGTTTCGCCGGAAGCTGTAGATTGTCTTTCACACTCAGCACGGGAATGAGATTAAAATCCTGAAATATGACGGCGATGCGATTTCTGCGCAGCCTCGCACGCGAATCCTCCCCAAGAGCAGCAATATCAATTGCGCTGCCCTGTCCATCATCCAAAAATATTGATCCGGAGTCAGGTTTCACTAATCCGGCAATGCAGTGCAACAAAGTGGATTTGCCGCTACCGGAAGGGCCCATTATTGATGTCCATTGACCGTCAGCCACGTCGACATCAATTCCACGCAAAATGTGCACCATGGTTTCGCCAGAGCCCGCTGCGTATTCCAGGTCGCGTATTCTCAACACATCTTCCAGGTCTACCACCTTTGGCAGCGGCGTGATCCTCAACTTTCCCCGCACTGCGCTTCTGTGGTTTACGCCTGAGGCTGAATGTCCCCAGCCTTCTTTTCTTTGTGCAATACCCAGCGATACTGCCCATAAAACCAGAGGAATGGGCTAAAGACGACGGCAGCCAATCCAATCCACCATGGGAGGCTTAAACGTGGCTTGGGCTGGAAGATATATCCACCATTTTCATCGCGATCGCCGTCCACCGCGAATCCGTCAGTTCCCGTCGGCGATAGGATCCGCGAAGACGTGCCAATCTTGCCGTCCGGATCAATTTGCACCGGGAAGATTCCGGTGGACACGGCATGGGCCGTGGCGGCGTCCGCAGTGACGTCCATCTTCAACAAGCTCGCCCCGAGCATGGGCTTGACAATCAAGATGGCCAGAGCGAAGCCTGCGAATGCGCCAAGGACGCGATATCGGGAGCGGTGGACTTCGTCTTTGAGACGCCGACTAATTGCCCACATCACCAGATAAACGATGGCAATGATGGGAATCATCCGCACGACCCAGCCCATATAGTGAGCGGTGAAAACAGCCCTGCCCACCAAACTGGAATTGTTGACGGGAATGGAATCCTTTACGCCATTCAAATCCCCTTTGGTGAACGTCCCCTCGGGCGATTTTTCCACGATCCGGTGGGTGCGAGTGCGACCTTTGGGAATCTTGGCCGTCACCACATCACCCACTTTGACCTCTTCGACGGTCGTGGGCTTGGAAATCACCAGCGACCCCACGGGCAATGCTCGCCCCATGGAAGGAGTGGTGAGGAAGTGCATGCGCCACCCGGATGCACCGAGCACAACAGTCACGGCGATGAATGCGACCAGTAGTACTGATCCTCCGGCGATGGCGAGCTTCTTCATTATTCCTCTCTCTTAACACAATAATGGGCCCCTCAATGGGGCCCATTATCGACACACGAGCATTAGCTTAGGTGAGGTTTAAGCCTCGAAGGTCCACGTCAGATCCTGCTTGATGGAACCGCCCTGCACTGCATTGGAAGCAGTTGCTGGCAGCGTCACGATGAAGTCAAAGTTAGAGGACTGCTGGGAAGCGAGCGTCTTCAGAGTCTTAGCACCGGTGAATCCGGCAGCGGTGCCGTTGTAGACCTCGGTGCCGTCCTGAAGCACCTGCACGTTCATGACGGAACACAGGTCAGGGGCCGTAGTCTGGCCGGTGCCAGCAATGTTCTGGCACTGCGCAGGGGTCAACGTGAAGGTGGAAGCATCCGTGGAACCGGTGTTCTGAATCTTGATGGTGGTCTTCACAGACTGACCCGGCTTCATGTTCATGTTCGCGCCGTACTTGTTGATGTCCGTGCAGTTGACGGTGCCATCAGAGCTGGTGGCCTTACATGCAACACCCGCAACAGCGTTGTTTGGATTATCGGAGCTGACACCGGTCTCAGTCATCTCCAAGGTACCGGTACCTGCGGTGTTGTTGTTGTTCGTGATGGAGGCGGTGTACGCACCCAAGGTGCCCACACCCAGAGAAGCGGCGATCGCAGCGGAAGCGATTGCAGCCGGCGCGAGCCATCCACGCTTGGTGCGACGCTGATCAGTGCTGGAAGACATGTGGGAGGTCCTTTCGGATTCTGACAAAGCTTTGTCGTATGTGGTGTCGTAGCGAGACGGGCAGTGGCTATGTCCTGTCTACCACTGTCGTAATCGTCTTCGTCTTGCAATTGGCTCTGCCCATGGACGATAGAGCTGGGATTTGGGCAATCACCCGCATGAAATTCTCGCACTCTGAGCACTCGCCTGTGAGATCACAGTGTTTGGGATCAAGTGCTGGAATCTCTTGCGGGGCCATCCCGCCACAACTGTGGGCTTGACCAAGCATTAGCTTACATAGCTCACACTCAGGTAGCAAGACCTAAATTCAGTATTCTTCAAATTTTTCTTATCTTATATTTAGGTCTATTCACCCAGGTCACAACGCGGCTGAGGGACATAGTTCTCAAAGATGGCGATAATATCCAATTAAGAAGGCCTTAAGGTTCCCGGAACTCACTAGTCCTTTTTGCACGTCACGATAGGCTGCGGGTCATATACAGTCGTACTGCTGTCCCGGGAGATTTCTCGGCCGCTCAGGTCTCGGACCACGCGCGTATCCGACGTGGTGAAGCCCGGCGCGCCACCCGACGGCGCGCACTTGTCGCCACTGAGCTCAATCCGCTTGGGCTGGGTCGGCTTGCTCCGCCCGCCCGGAATGGATTCAACGTTGACCTTCTTCACCCCAAACATCTTTACCGTCACGGAGTGATCGTCAGCGGAGGCAGAAATCTTAATCGGCGTATCGAACGGGTTCTTGAACTGCAGATCGATCGCATTCTCGTAGACCGTCGCCTCGCGCCCAGCCGGGTAACGAGAGATGTAGTAGGAGTGCGGTGTGTGGGCGACATCGTCCAGCCCTGCGAAGTAGGAGGCGTTGTATAGCGTCGTCGCGAACTGCGAAATGCCGCCGCCGACCGCCTCTCCTGCGTGCCCGTCGATAATAATTCCTGATTCCACGAATCCCTGCGCCGCGCCGCGCGGGCCCGTGTACTTGTTCAGACTGAACGTCTCCCCCGGCAACAGAATCGCCCCATCCACCATCTGCGCCACGCGGCGGATGTTCTCACCAGACGGGCCACTGAACCCCTCGGTGGTGAAGGTGGACAGCTCATCATTGAAGTTCGCTTTCTTCGCCTGCTCCGTCGTGTACTTCGCCGGCTGATCCTCGTACAGCACCTCGTGCTCACGCACCTTGGGGTCCAGGAGCTTCGCCTGCAGGTCGCCCAGGGTCTCCTGCCACTTGATGGCCACACCATCCTGAGACGGGGTCACCTCGAAGTCCTTGCCGTGCATGATGAAGTTGGCATCACGGTACTGCCGTTCGGTGCCCGAGAGCTGATTGCTGAGAATCTGGGTCGCGACGTCCGTCTTCACCTCGGGCCGGAAGTGGTCACCCTCGGGAACGAAGGTCATCACGCTCGCCATATCCTGCGGCTGCAGGATGCCATCGACGTGGTCACGGCCGTGGAACACCACTGGGGACGCTGTCGCCGGCTCGATGAACCCCTTCACCATCTCATCGGCCTTGTCCTTCCGGATGTTTGCGAAGGCAGGTTCAGCCTGCACTGTGACCGTGTGATCTTTATTCAGCCATTGGGACGCCACCTTGTCCTGAAGCATCCCCACGTCAACCTTCTGCCCCTCCACATCCGGCGTCACATGACCCTTACCTTCGGGGGTGATTTCCACGTTCGCATCCTGCGGGGCACGCTCCAGTTCACCGTGCACGCGTCCGAGCTCCTCGTGCAGGCGCGCGTTATTAATGTCCCCGACGATGCCGACCTCACGGGTTTCGAAGAACGACTTAATGCGGGTAATCGGATTCAAGGGCTGCTGCCCGGCCTGGTGAACCGTTCGTGCCCAATCCACCTGGAGGCCCGCATCGATGGGTTCCACCCGCGTAGAAAGGTTGCCGGCATTGATCTGTACCGGCTCGCGAACAGAATCACCGAGCTGATTCCGCAGGCGCTGCTCGGCCTGTTCGTCGTTCATCCCGCCGATATCCACGTTGCCGACGGTCACTCCCCGGGGAACCTTCCCCTCCGACATGGCAAAGTCCACGCCGTACAGAATTCCGCTCAAACCCAGCAGACCCAGCAGCAGCCAGGCCCAGATCGGTACGCCTCGGGACGGCTGAATGCTGCTCTTAGAGTGAGATTTCGCGTGCCTTTTCACACCGGCTAGTTTATCGATGGGCAGGAATTATGCGAATTCCTTGACATTAATTTCAGCTTAGCCTCAGGTCAGCGGGAATTGACACACGTCCGATGGACGGCGTCCGTCACCCTCTCGGGAGTGATCCGCCCATCGTCGACAGCCGCTGCGATGTGCTGCACCGTGCCGGGCACATCGATCGCCCCCGCTGCCAGGAGTGTCTGGTCGGCCCCTGCCACGATGGCTGCCACTGCGGCCTCCGGTCCGGGGAACCGGTTGCTGACCGCCGCCATCCCCGTGAGGTCATCGGTGTAGACCGGCCCCTGAAACGCCGGCGCGCCAGCTCCATAACCGCCCTTCTTCAGCAGTTCATAGGCCGCGGCATTGATCGACGCCGGCGCGGCATCCCCCAGCCCCGGCACCTCCACATGCCCCACCATCATTCCGCCTCCGTCAAAGCCGGCATTCTGGCCAAACGGCACCAGGTCAGACTGCTGCATCGCCTCTAGTGGCGGCGCAGTCACCGCCCCCAGGTGAGAATCGCCGGAGGCATGCCCGTGCCCCGGGAAGTGCTTGAACACCGGCTGCACACCGGCGTCCTTCAGCCCCTGGGCGTACGCCCGCCCAAAGTCCGCCACTACCTGCGGATCCGGGCTAAACGCCCTCGACCCGATCGCGTTATCGCTCACCTCCGCAGCCCCGCCCAGGTCCAGTACCGGCGCGAAGTCAACGGTGATCCCCATGGCTGCCAGCTTTCGTCCATGATCAAACATCATGTTCTGCACCTGTTGCGGGCTCATCGTTGCCGCCATCTCCCGCGCGGAAGGCAGCACCCCGGTGATGTGCGCGAGCCGCTGCACCAGCCCGCCTTCCTCATCGACAGACACGGTGATCGGCTCCCCGGCGATGCGCTCGAGTTCTTGAATGCTGCGCGCAGGGTCGCCCTGCCCGTTGAGGATGCTGAAATCACTGCCGGTGCCGAAGAACAGGTGGCGCACCCCCGCCTCCACCGAGGTGCGCGCGCTCTCCCAATCCGTGACGCCCACGGCCATCATGCGGGCCGCCAGCTGCTGGCTGGTGGCGTGTTCCGGGACCGCTGCACACGCCTGGTGCGGGGTCGCCGGTGGTGGAGGTGGGGTTGGGGACGCCACCCCGGTGGAGGTTTGAGAGTTCGACGGATCGTGTGGGGAATCGCCCTGATCGGTCTGCGAGGCTTGGGGCTGATCGGTGGCGTCCTGAACTGAACAGGCGACCAGCCCCATCCCCAGAGCGAGGGACCCAGCCACCGCCAGTCGACGACGCGAAAACTCCAAACCCACTACCTCTACGAATCAGACGTGAAACGGTATTAAAATATATGGCCATCATACGTACTTGGTTGAGGAGGACCACGGTGACGGAAGATCAGGCAACCCCCGGAAACAACACTGTCCGCGCGGCGGACGCTGCGACTGCCGATCACACGACGGACGCCCAGTCCACCGACCAGCGCGAACACACGACAGGCCATCTACAGGGCGATACCGTCCTCATCGCCTTTGACGGCTCCGGTGAAGCCAAGCGCGCGGTGGAATACGCGGGCCGCTTCCTGTCCTCCCACAATGCCTACATCCTCACCGTGTGGGAGCCCATCCACCGTCAGGCCGCTCGAGCTGCGGGAATGAGCGGAATGATGCAGCACGACTGGTCCAACGAGTCCGGTGAGGACCCCGCGCTGGACGATCCCGCCTACGCCGAGGCCGTCTCCACCTGCCACGAAGGCGTGGACCTCGCCCGGGAAAATGGGTTTGCCACCGAACCTTTCCTGGTAGAGTCCTCAACAGCCGTCTGGAGCGCCATCGTGGATGCCGCTGAGGAGCTCAACGTGGACCTCATCGTCACCGGTACCCGCGCGCTGTCCGGGTGGAAGTCACTACTGCAGTCCAGCGTGAGCGATAGCATCGTCAAGAACGCGGGTCGACCAGTGCTGATTGTTCCGCCTGAGGGCGCGCAGGACGAAGACTAACCAGCCGACCAACCCATCGAGCGAAGAGGAAAAGACACATGCCCTACCAGACTCAGAGTGAGCCCCGCCGTTCCGCGGGACCGGCCCTCGCTGCAGCGGTCGCTGGAGTGATCTTGGGTGGCGCCGTGGCCTTCGCCGCCGGTGCTATGGCAGACAGCTCCTCCCTGCCCTCCGATGAAGCCGTGGCCGTGAACAAGGACAACGCCTTCCTGGGCTCCGTGGAATACGGCGGACGAGCCGACAAGTAGCCATTCAATCACTGTCGCGGCGCGCCTGGGCCCTGTGGATTGGGGCGTGCTTTCTCTTCGCCTTTCTCCAGTCCCCCGGGCTGACGGTGGCGGATACAAAGCACGACCTCACCGCTGATCCCTGGGGATTCCTCCGCCAAGCTCTTCAGCCCTGGACGGATATTTTCCCCCTGGGGCAGCTCCAGAATCAGGCCTATGGGTACCTCTTCCCCCAGGGCCTGTTCTTCGCCGTATTCAGCTGGCTTCCCGGATGGGTGACTCAACGCCTCTGGTGGGGACTACTTCTTGCCCTGGCTTTCGCGGGCATGGTGCGCCTGGTGGAGACCTGCGGGATCGGGTCACGCTCGTCGCGCGTGGTCGCCGGGGTGTTGTTCGCCCTGAGCCCGCGGATGTTGACCACGGTCGGAGCGATTTCTTCCGAGGCGTGGGCGGTGGCCCTGGTGCCGTGGGTGTTGCTTCCGGTGGTCAGGGCGACTTCCGGGGGACATGGGGACGCCAGCGGGGCACGCATTCGATGGGACGCCCTGAGCAGCGCTGTCGCAGTGCTGTGCCTGGGAGCGGTGAATGCCGTGGCGACGGCCGCTGCCGTGCTGCCGGCAGTGATCTGGTGGGGGGCGGCTGTGCTGACGCGGAGGGAGCGCCGGCGTGCTCTGAACTTCGGTAAGTGGTGGATCCCCGCGGGGATCCTTGCCTGCTTTTGGTGGATCGGCCCACTACTGATTCTTGGGAAGTACTCCCCGCCCTTCACGGACTACATTGAGTCCTCATCTTTGACCACCCGCTGGCTGAACCTCCTGGAAGTGCTACGCGGCGCGACGAGCTGGGTGCCGTTCCTCTCCACCGAGAGGCCGGGCGGGCACGCGCTGTCCATCGAGCCTCTGTTCATTGCAGCCACACTGGTTGTGGCTCTGGTGGGACTGTGGGGATTGGGGTCGCGGCGCCTCCCCCGGCGCGGCCGCTGGATCGCCATCCTCGCTGTGGGGCTCGTCGTGCTGAGCGTGGCAACCACGCCGTTTTCCCCTGTCGCCACGGCTGTACGGGGCTGGTTGGATGGCCCTGGCGCCGCGCTGCGAAATCTGCATAAGTTTGATCCCCTGGTCCGGCTCCCGCTGATGGTCGGCGTGGCCCACGCACTGAAGGGGATCCGGTGGCCGTCCCTGCGGACGGAAAGCGGGCGGTTGGCATGGCAACACCCGGAGCGAAATCCCGTTGTGGTCAAGACATTCGCGGTGGGGTTGCTGGTGGTGGTGGCCACGGCGCCCGGCTGGAGCAATCGCCTGGCCGCGGCCGACGGCTTTCGGCACGTCCCCCAATACTGGACTCAGGCCGCGCAGTGGTTGAACGAGAACACGCAGCCGTCACAGGGCCGGACCATGATCCTCCCCGAAGCTCGCTTTGGCCGGCAAACCTGGGGAAATACGCGCGATGAACCCGCACAGCCGCTCCTGAATGTCCCGTGGGTTATCCGCGATTCAGTTCCCCTGGTGGCGCCAGAGGCGATCCGAGCGCTGGACGGGGTGCAGCATCAGGTTAATTCCGGTGCCGCGATCCCCAGCCTCGCAGCTAGTCTGCAACAACAGGGCGTGGGCCAAATCGTTGTACGGCACGACCTCACCACTGCCGCGGACACCCCCGGCGCTGAACAGATCGAAAGGACTTTGCAGCGCTCGCAACACTTCCATCGTGAGGCCACCTTCGGCGGCCAATCCGGGGTGACCATCTACTCCGTGGCTCCTCCGACAGATCAAGCGGAGTCCCGGCCCGGCGACCTGCGGACGGTGGACACGGACAATGTGGAGGTCGTGCAGGCTGGCCCAGAGTCGCTGCCCCGGCTCGATGCCGCGGATGCCGCGTTGGGGCGCTCCGCGCCTGCGCGCACCCGCATCCTCAGTTCGCAGCTGCCCGACAGGCCTGTGGTTCCCAACCCGGACCCTCAGACCATCACTGACACGCCTGCCCTGCGGAACCACAACTACGGTGCGGTGATCGGAGCTGATTCCGACATCCGCTGGCCCGGCGATCGATCCCGCGTTCTGAACCCGGTGAAGGACTACCCCGTTCGGGACGCGGATGGGCATCCCCTCCCCGCGGCGGCGCTCACGCAGGTACAGGCCACAGGCGGGCGCATTAGTGCTAGTTCGTCCGCTTCTGACCCCACCAGCTTCGGCGGAGCGGACACCACGAGTTCTCTCACGGCGGCGGTAGATGAGAATAAGGCCACGGCGTGGCGTCCCACCCCGGGGAACCCAGCGGGAGAATTCCTGGAGCTCGACCTTGACCAGGCGCGCAGCAAGCTCGGCCTGGATGTGGCGACACAGGGTTCGGGCGCGCGCATCCAGGTGACGACCTACCTGGGCGATTCCACGATGGGGTCAACCACGGTGAATGTGAATTCCAAGGATCCGGCCAGTGTCTCCGTGCCTCCGGGGAAGGCCGACCGGATCCGGCTCACCATCGTGGGGTCCTACGGGGACATGGGGATAAGCGAAGTGAAGTTGAAAGACACGTCCAAGGACCCGGACGAGGACATCACGCCCAGGCGGATTCCCACGGTTCCAGCTGGGAAGCACGGAAACGGTGTCCCAGGCGTTGGCACGGTCAACCGCTGGGTCTTTGGCCAGGAGATCCCAGAGGGAACGATGCAGCGCGCCTTCACGGTGCCCGGCGAAACCGGGCCGGATGGCTCATCCGACGATGCGGGCATTCCCGTGGTGGTACACAGCGACCGCTGCGGCACCCAGGCGCCCACGCGCGTGCAGGTGGATGGTCACGACTTCGGCTGCGGGGACACGCTGCGACTCACGCCCGGAAAGCACAGGATGAGCAGCCCGGATCGCTGGGTGTCCCTGACGATCGCGGAGCCGCTGTTCGCCGCGGCGGTGGCGAATGCGCCGGCAGCCCAACCGCTGCCCGCGGGCTCGCCGACCGGTGGGGAGCTTCCATTTTCCACGCGGCCTCGCATTGTGTATTCGGCCTCCTCGGCGAACCCGGGGCGAACTGCCACTCTGACCACCTCGGCCCCGACACTGCCTGGATCCACCACCGCTCGGGACGCTGCGGACACTACCCAGCGCGCCGGCTCCCCCACGCACACCATCGAACTTCACCCCGTCACGGTCAATGGCTGGCAACAGGGTTGGATCGTCCCAGCCGGGGTGGAAGGTCACGTGGATGTGAGCTTTGGGCCGACCCGGTTGTACCAGGCTTGGCTGGGGCTTGGCGGGGTGTGTGCGCTGGTGCTGCTCGGTGGATGGGTCGTGACGATGCCCCGTCGAAGCTCGAGATCCGCTCGCGTCGAACACGCCGCAGAACCCGAGGATGCAGTGCAGCCGCGGGACGCATTCAATGTTCGTGGCCAGGGCCCGGCGAACCGACGCGGGCACCCGCGATGGATCCGACGAATCCAGGCTGCAGTCTTCTTCGGCGGCAGCGCCGTGGCAGTCACAGCCGCCGTGCACGGTCCATGGGGATCCCCCTCCTACGCCGGGGACAGCTGGATCGTGGAGATCGCACTGCTACTCGCAGCCGCGGCCGCCGTGACGCGCCGCGATGACTCATAACTGATTCGTTAGCAGCGCGTCAGCAGAGCCTGGGTTGCCCCACCGACCGTGATGCGGAAACTACTGCGTGCGTGATCCCAGCGGTCGTTCGTGCCACCGCGCTTCCTCGCGCTTCAGGCGATCCAATTCCCGTTGCCGCTCCTGATGATCCGCCTGAACTGACCTCCACCAGGCGCTGGTCCACTTCCGAGCCGGTTCCTCCACCACGGCGTAGCTCATCGCGGCAACGGGAACAGTAAGCAGGAAGGTGAACACGAGGACAACGGCCGTCCCGCCGTGAAAAAGCGGGATCCCCAACAGCGGAAACACCAGCGACAATATGCTCATATGCCACAGGAAGATGGAGTACGACCACCGGCCCAGGGCCTGCATGGGTGCACTTTCCAACCACGTGGAACTCGGCGCAAGCGCATAGGGCGCGATCAGCGCGGCGGCAAACACAGTCCCGTAGACAACGCGCCGGGAGAATTCCCCCGGGCTCGCATGCTGCAAACCCTGGGCTCCATCATTCGCTGCCACGACCAGGGCAGCCAGGGCCAGCAGCCAGAACAGCAGCCGGTAGCGAGTCAATGCAGAGCGCACCCGGTCTGCCAGCCGATGGCCGTCCAGAAGTGCGCCTTCGGCTTCCGCGGACAGCAGCCCCACGGCGAACCACGGAATGAAGGCTGGTGGCATCACGTGCGGGTTCAGCTCACCCGGCCCCGGCGCATGGGCGAAAGTCGGCACGTATGCCCACCCCAGTGACAGCACAGCCACCGCCAGGATCACGGCCACTCGCACCTTTCTGGGGAACCTTCCGATCGCCAAGGCCACCAGTGGTAGCACCAGGTAGAAGGCAACCTCCACTGAAAGAGACCACAGGTGCGTCAACCCGCCGAGCAGACCACCGCTCACATACACTTGCCCCATCGCAAAGTTCGCCAGAATTTGAACTACTGACGGGGCGTGGGGCGTGCTCGCCACCGGGAACAGCAGCAGCACGATGACCAACAACACCCATACCGCGGGCATAATCCGCCCGATCCTCTTGATGTAGTAGGTCAAGATCGGGCGCCGGAAGGTGGCGTCCTGAATGGAAAAATCCCCCCGGTGCCTCCGCCACAAGAGAAAGCCCGAGAGCGCAAAGAACACCGGAACAAAAAAGTCCGTGCGCGCCATCATCCGGTTGATCAGCGAGCCCGTATCCGCACCGGTCTGAAAGGCGACGTGCGTGATCAGGATCCCGCAGCACGCGATCGCGCGCATCCCCTCCAAGGAAGGCAGAAAAGGGGCGCGCCGAGGGGGTTCTTCGCGAGAGCGAGCGGTGTTCACGGGGGCGGATTTTTCCATGGGAATCACCGAAATGATAGCTCATGCGCGCCCCGAAACCGCTGGCAACGAATTTATTCCGATATGCCAGTAGAAATAGTTTTATCCGCTAAAGTATGACCAGTTCGTGTTGAGCGACACGCCGGGCTATTGCACAGGCATTCATCAGATTTCTTGAAAGATACTGGATGAGAAGCTGGGTGAAGGCGCCGGGCTCGACCGCGCAAGTTCCGTCAACGGTCAGGATCATTGTCCAATGAAAAAAGTAATCTCTTACATTGCCATCCTCCTGGGTGCCGCTCTCTTGGTATTCGCCATCGCGTTGCCGACCTATGTCGTACCCAAGGGGAAGGTGCTGCCGCTCGACGTGGTGTCCACAACGCCCACCGAGGAAAAGAAGGGCGACCTGTTGGATTCCGCCGCGCTGGCCGCCGAGCGTCCCGTCAAGGGCAAAGAGAACGCGCCCGAGTGCAAGGCGAAGGACAAGCCGGTCAGCTGCTTCATTGCGGTGGGCGTGCCTCTGAAATCCCAACGCTTTACCGTGGCTCAAGAGCCCTCGGACAAGAAGAAGGTCACCCTGGAGGTGGGGAACACCCTGGTCCGCACCGACATGAAGGAGCCGCACAACCTCCTGTCCGCGACCATTGACCGCGTGACCCTCGACCGTGAGACCCAGATGCCGGTGCCGGAGCCGATCTCCACCTTTGATCCCACTCCCCCCAGCGCGGGCAAGAAGAAGGACGGCGACAACGTCCCCGCCTTCGCGCGCGACGGCATCCAGTACCAGTGGCCTATGGGCACCGACCGCAAGTCCTACGACTACTTCGACGTGCAGATCCTCAAGAGTCAGCCCATCGACTTCGTCAAGGAAGAGGAGATGTCCGGCGAGAAGACCTACCTGTTCCAGCAGGAGGTGAAGCCCACCGCCATCGAGCCGAACCTCCGGAAGTACCTGGAAAGCGACGGCGAACTCTCCGAATCGGACAAGGCCACGCTCAGCCCACTGAAGCTGAAGTTCCCGGCCAAGAAGTGGGGACTGACCCCCGAGGAGGTCCCGGGCTGGCACCCGCAGGGGTCCCACGGTGGTGAGGGCGACGGCCAGGAGGGTCCGGACGCCACCTCTGACGAAGGTCCCGACGTGGAGATGACCCGCTACTACACGGTGAATCGGCGCATCAATGTGGAGCCGGAGACCGGCGTGATCGTCAATGGCTCCGAGGACGTGTGGATGTTCTACGCCCGCGACGACAAGGAAGCGCAGAAGATCGCCACCGAGGGCCGCGACGAGGAACTGAAGAACCCCAAGCGCACGGCCATGTACTTCCCCGGCGAGTGGAACGACGAGGCGCGCGCGAATCAGATGTTCAAGGCAAAGGAGGGGTTGTCCACCTTGAAGATGATGGGGACGATCCTTCCGTGGACGCTGGGCATTGCCGGATTGCTGCTGCTGGTGGTGGGGTTCATGCTGCACCGCGAACGCCGTTAATCCGCCCCTGATTCCTCGTTCCGCTCCACACTGCGCCTCGCCGGGAGAAACCCCGGTGAGGCGCTTGTTTATGATGAGGCAGTGATGACGCCCCAGAAGAACCAGCGACGCTCCGCAGCGACGACCGCTGTGCAGGTCGGTGATTGGACTGGCACTCGGCCTGGATCGCGCACGATTTCCGGCGCCCGTTACGGGAAATTTCAATCGATCAAGGACAACCGCTGGGCGGTGCCGTGGTGGGCCATGCCCCTGTGGGTGCTCGCGCTCTCCCTCACCACCATGTGGCCGTTCTGGATGGGGCTGTACCCCCGCGAGCGCTACGCCTTCGCCCTGCGGGACATGATGGTGCCCTTCAACCTGTTCGCCAACGATCTGGCTTTCGGCACCACCGGGTCGCCGGCCCGCGCCATTCCGCAAGACACGGTGCTTGCCATCATCTCCCCGATCATTCCGGCGACACTGATGGTGTCCCTCATGGTCATCGTCGCCTCCATCGTCGGCGGAATCAATGCCGCGCGGATGGTGCGCGACATGGCCGGGGCGCGGCCGCTCGTGCAGTTCGCGGCCTCCGCGTTCGTACTGTGGAACCCGTATGTGCTGGAGCGCTTCCTGCAGGGGCAGTGGGCAATGTCCATCGCCGCGATGCTGCTTCCTGCGGTGGCGTACTACTCCGCCTCCCGGCGCCGCGGACCGCAGCTGATTTCGCTGGCTGGCTGCGCCCTCGTGCCCTCCGGAATTGTGCTGGGGCTGGCCATCGCCCTGCTATTCGATCAGACGTGGCGAGACCGCGCAGCATCCTTTCTGGCCAGCCTCATGTGCATGGGCCCGTGGCTCCTGGTCTCCCTGATCAATACGACCGATGCCAAGGTCAGCGCGGAATCCGCAGGGCTATTCGCTGCCCGGGCAGAGGCGGGGGTGGGAACCTTGGGCGGCCTGATGGGCCTCGGCGGCATCTGGAATGCGGAGGCGCTCCCGCCGTCGCGCGGGTTGGTTTCCACGGTGGCCGGGGTGCTGCTGTGCGTGATCCTTTTCTACGGCTTCATCGAACTCTCCCGGGTGTACCGCTGCGTCGCCATTGCCACCGTCGCGGCGATCGCCATTCCGGCGCTGACAGCCACGCCGTGGGGCATCTCCATCATGGGGTGGCTAATCAACACCATTCCCGGGGCGGGGATCCTCCGCGATACGCAAAAGTTCGTCGCGCTCGCCATCCCGGGCATGCTCCTCATGATGGCCGTGGTGGTCGAGAGCCTGGCGCTGTCGCGCCCGAACCCCTCCGCGCTCCATGAATCCACGCCACCCACCAGCGAAGATAAGCCCGACGAGGCTGTGGATCCCTCAGCGCCCGCCCCCGCGGTCCCCGCCCGTCGCACCAGGCGGGGCGCGCGGTTCCGAATGCCGGGGCAAACCCTCGCTCGCATCGGTGGCATGTTGATGATCGTGCTGATTTTCCTGGGTGCCCCGGGTTTTCCGAAGGACATGAAGCCCCTCAAGCAGGTTGAGCTCACCTCCGCCTGGTCAGCGATGATCAATGTCATGTCCGCGGCTCCCTCTGGCCAGGTGCTGCTCCTGCCGCCTGGGAGCTACCGCCGCATCGACGACCGCCCCGTCATCGACCCGGCTTTGAAGTTGCTTCCCGGCGCGCCACTGGACCCCGGCTTCCTGGTCGTGGACGACAAGTTGGTGGACGGCGACCCTCACACTCTCAACCTGCTGCGTCAGACCATGAGTGGAAAGGACGAGCTAGCCCAAAACGGCGTGGGGTGGGTCGTGGTCGATTGGGGTTCCATGAACCCACATCAGGACTATTCAGCCGTGCGCGATGTCCTCCGCCACCACCGAAAGGTGGTCTCGCGCGATGGTCTCGAGCTCTACCGGGTGGCCAATTCGAACATCGCCCCGAACCCGCACTCCCAAGGTCCGATTTGGGTCGGATTGGCCATGTACTGGATAACGTGGGCGCTGGGGTTGTGGCTTTCGCTCTGGTCGTGGCTGAGTTACCTCACCCGCAGCTCCGGGCCCCACCGGATGTCGCTCTAGGTCAACGGCCGCTGCTCGCCACGTCCTCGAGCAGCTTCCCCCAAGCCTCTCCGGTGGTCTGCCAGGAGTAGCCCTCCGCCTTCTTCCGCGCGGCCTCCCCCATCTGGGATGTTTTCTCCGGGTCTTGCACCAATTCCTCGACTGCGTTGATGAAGCCTCCCGGCGACCCGGCCAGCAGTCCGGTCACGTTGTCATCCACGGAATCGCGCAACCCCGCGGAGGAGTAGTACCCCACCGTCGGCACCCCGCGCTGCCCGGCCTCGACCACCGCCAGGCCCCACCCCTCCTTCCGCGAAGGCATCACGTGGATGGCAGCCCGCGACAGAATCCGGTGCTTAATGTCCTCGGTGACGTGCCCGTGGAAGACAACGTACGGCTCCACCCCGAGTTCCCGAGCGTGCGCATGCAGCTTCTCCTTCCACCACCCATCCCCGATCACGTCCAGCCGCAGGTTCGGGTGCTGAGGGATCAGTGCCGCTACCGCGTCCAGCGCGTGCTCGATCTGCTTGTGGGGAACCAGCCGGGACAGTGTCACCAGGTGGATGGTGTGCTCATCGTCCTGCGCCTCCCGCGGGGCAGGGGCATTCAGTTCCGCGGCGGGGTCAATCCCGTTGCGGATGATGTCGATCTTTTCTTTGGGGACGCCAAGCCCTACCAATTCCTCTGCCGACGGGGAAGAGACGGTCACCCATCGGTTCTTCCGATGCAGCCACGGAGAGACCGTGGATTCGATGAACCAGCCGATCCGAGCCAACAGGGGCCCGGCCACGGACCACTGCTCACGGTGGCAGTGGTGGGTCAGTATCACGGTAGGGGCGCCCGCGACGAGCGAGGCAAAGAACGGCACGCCGTTTTGCGTGTCCACCACCACGTCCGGCCGGCCCATGCTCTGCAGTGGCCCGACCGGCAGGCCCAGCCTCGCCGCAGCGAGGCCTGCCAGCGCGCGGAGATAGACAGTGTAGGCCCCTCCTCCGCGGGAAAATTCAATTGTGGTTCCCTGCCCCTGCTGGGTCTGGACGGATTCCCGGCGCGCGGAGCCGGCATAGCGTGCAGTCCTGAAGATGACCTGATGGCCCTGCGCCGCGAGGTGATCGGCGACGCGCTCCAAGTAACGCTCGCTCCCGCCACCCTCGGGGTGGTGAGTGTCTCTCCAGCACAGAAGCAGTATTTTCATGATGGATAGCACCTTACAAGTATTTGTAAACCCAGCCAGAGATTTTCTGAAAGTATCTTAACTTGTGAATTCTTTAGTCAGCCGCTTCTCGAAACGCCTCTCACGTGCGGTATCGGCTGCCGCGCTACCACTCGCGACCTCTCCTTTCGCTGGCTCGGGACATGCCCTTCGCGAGTGGCGGCACTCCGCAACGCTGCGGCGATCGCTTGGGCTGCTGAATGACTTCAAATACGAACAGACGCAGCCAGAGATCTTCTATGGGCACCTCGCTGAGGACACCGTGAACTTGATTCGCGCTCTGTGGATCGGATCCGCCACACCCCAGCCGGCCCAATCGTGTGATCCCCTCACCGGCACCCGCATCCTCGACGTGGGGGGCGGGCCCGGGTATTTCGGTATGGCGTTCGAATCCGCTGGCGCCGAGTACGTCACGTGCGAACCAGACGTGGGCGAAATGGCCGCCGCGGGGATCACGCTGCAGTCCAGCGTGCGGGGGTCTGGCATGGAGTTACCCTTCCGCAGCAATTGCTTCGATATCGCCTATTCCTCCAACGTCGCCGAGCACGTGCCGGAGCCGTGGGTCATGGCCGATGAGATGCTGCGGGTGTGCCGGCCCGGGGGCATCGTCATCTTCAGCTACACCTGTTGGCTCGGCCCGTTCGGCGGGCACGAGACGGGGCTGTGGCCCCACTACGTGGGCGGCGAATTCGCCGCGCGACGATACCGGCGAACACACGGAAAAGAGCCGAAGAACCGCTGGGGTGAGAGCCTGTTCAACGTGGGCTGTGCTGAGGGGCTGCGCTATGCGGAACGGGTCCAGGGCGCCACCCTGCTCGCTGCTTTTCCCCGTTACCACCCCTGGTGGGCGTGGTGGATGGTTCGCATCCCCGTACTGCGGGAGTTCGCGGTGTCCAACCTGGTTCTCGTATTTCACAAGGATTAAAGGACTAACTACCCCGAACACCAGCGGGGAGCGCGCCCGGTCCCAGCGATCACCCCGTCCGAGGACGTGTCCCTGAAATAGGGGATCGCCAGAATATTTATGCAGTCATATCCTTAATCTCGGGCTGACATGTGCGCTAAAGTGACGCAGGACACAAGGCGGGTGGCGTCCCCAAGAAACAGTGGGCGGCACCCACCGCAACAATCCCAACCTGAGCACTTAAGGACTGTCATGACCAGTAATTCTGGCGCCCCAGAGGCATATATCTACGACGCCGTCCGCACCCCACGCGGCAAGGGAAAGCCCGGCGGATCGCTGCACACCGTGAAACCGGTGAGCCTGCTCACCGGGCTGATCGAAGCTCTGCGCGACCGCAACCCGGGGCTGCAGGAAGAGCGCATCAGCGACTTCATCGCCGGTTGTGTCACTCCTGTGGGCGATCAGGGCATGGACATTGCTCGCACCGCTGCACTGCAGGCGGGCCTCCCCTTCACCACCACCGGTCTGCAGATCAATCGCTACTGTGCCTCCGGGCTGACCGCCGTGAACCTCGGCGCTCAGAAGATCCGCTCGGGCTGGGACGACCTGGTTCTGGTCGGCGGCGTGGAATCCATGTCCCGAGTTCCGATGGGCTCAGACGGCGGCGCGCTAGCCATGGACCCCGAATCGAACTTCTCCGCCGACTTCGTCCCCCAGGGCATCTCCGCGGACGTCATCGCCACCCTGGACGGCCGCACCCGCGAAGACCTGGATAGCTACGCTGCACAGTCCCACGAACGCGCCGCGAAGGCCTGGCAGGAGAACCGCTTCCAGAACTCCATCATCCCGGTCAAGGACCGCAATGGGCAGATCCTGTTGGACCAGGACGAAACCATCCGCCCCGGGACCAGCGTGGACTCCCTGGCCAAGCTCAAGCCCGCCTTTGCGACCATCGGCGACCAGGGCGGGTTCGATGCCGTCGCACAGACCAAGTACCCCCAGATCGAGAAGATCAACCACCTGCACCACGCAGGTAACTCCTCCGGCATCGTCGATGGTGCCGCCCTGCTCATGATCGGCTCCGAGAAGGCCGGCGAGGAGATGGATCTGACCCCAAAGGCGCGCATCGTCTCCGTCGCCACCACCGGCGTGGAGCCGACCATCATGCTCACCGCCCCCGCTCCGGCTGCCCGCGCGGCACTCGCCAAGGCGAACCTATCCCCAGAAGACATCGACGTCTGGGAGATCAACGAGGCATTCTCCTCCGTCGTTCTCCGCGCTCAGCAGGAGCTCAACATCCCCTCCGAGAAGCTCAACATCAACGGCGGTGCCATCGCCATGGGCCACCCACTGGGCGCCACCGGCTCCATCATCACCGGCACAGCCGTTGACGAACTCCACCGCTCCGGAGGCCGCTACGCACTGATCACCCTGTGTGTCGCCGCCGGCATGGGCGTGGCCACCATCATCGAGCGCGTCTAAATCACCGTCCACAACCGACTGATCCACCACGATCCAACAATGGGAGACACCATGAGCAACATGTTCACCTGGGATACCGACGCCAACGGCATCCTGAACCTCACGATGGACGACCCGAACGCGCCCGTCAACACCATGAATTCCACCTTCCAGACTGACCTCACGGAGACCGTGAACAAGGTCCGTGAGGCCGTGGAGAACAAAGAGGTCACGGGCGTGGTCATCACCTCCGCCAAGAAGACCTTTTTCGCCGGTGGCGATATCAAGTCCATGATCAAGGCCACCCCAGCCGACGCTGCCGAGCTCACCGAGCAGATCGACCAGATGAAGGCAGACTTCCGCGCCCTGGAGACCCTGGGAGTACCCGTGGTCGCCGCCGTCAACGGCACCGCCCTGGGCGGGGGCTTGGAGCTCGCACTGGCCACGCATCACCGCATTGTTTCGGACGCCAAAGGCCTGAAAGTTGGCCTCCCCGAAGTCACCCTGGGGCTCCTGCCCGGTGGCGGCGGGGTCACGCGCGTGGTGCGCATGCTCGGCCTCCAGGACGCTTTGATGAAGGTCCTCACGACGGGCAAGCAATTCCGCGCAGAGGACGCAGTCGCTGCTGGACTGGTGGATGAGGTCGTTCCGGCCGATCAGCTGATCGATGCCGCCAAGAAGTGGATCGAGGCGAACCCGGATGCGAGCCAGCCGTGGGATCAGGATGGCTTCCGTATCCCAGGCGGCACCCCGTCCACCCCCAAGCTGGCGCAGTTCCTGCCTTCCTTCCCCGCGAACGTCACCAAGCAAATTAAGGGCGCCCCCATGCCCGCGCCCAAGGCCATTCTGAGCGCGGCCGTCGAAGGCGCCCAGTTGAAGAACATCGAAGAAGCTACCCGTGTTGAGACGCAGTACTTCGTCGATCTGGTCACCGGCCCCACGGCGAAGAACATGATGCAGGCGTTCTTCTTCGACCTGCAGTACTGCAACGGCGGGGGCTCCCGCCCGAAGGACGTGGAAAAGAAGCAGTTCAAGAAGCTGGGAATGGTCGGTGCCGGCATGATGGGCGCCGCCATCGCCTACGTGGCAGCCAAGGCTGGCATGGAGGTGGTGCTGAAGGACATCTCCATGGACGCTGCGGAGAAGGGCAAGTCCTACTCCGAGGGCTTGGAGGCCAAGGCCTTGAAGCGCGGCAAGACCACCGAGGAGAAGTCTCAGGCCCTGCTGCAGCGGATTACTCCGTCTGTGGACTACTCCGATCTTTCCGACTGCGACATCGTGATCGAGGCCGTGTTCGAGAACACGGAGCTGAAGCACAAGGTGTGGGCGGAGATCGAGGCCGCGGTGCCAGAGGATTGCGTCCTGGGTTCCAACACCTCCACCCTGCCGATCACCGAGCTGGCCACCGGCGTGAAGCGCCCGAAGGACTTCATTGGAATTCACTTCTTCTCCCCGGTGGACAAGATGCCGCTGGTGGAGATCATCAAGGGCGAGGAGACCTCCGACGAGACTCTGGCTGCCGCGCTGGACTTCACCGGGCAGATCCGCAAGACCCCGATCGTGGTCAACGATTCACGCGGCTTCTACACCTCTCGCGTCATTGGCTTCTTCCTGAACGAGGCCATGCGGATGCTGGCCGAAGGTATCGACCCGGCAGTCATCGAGGCTGCTGGTCGCCAGGCTGGCTATCCAGCGCCGCCGCTGCAGCTCCAGGACGAGCTCAACCTGAAGTTGGCGAAGAAGATTGGCGCTGAAAACAAGGCAGCCCAACAGGCCGCTGGCATCTCCGTGGACGACGGCGGAGTGGAAGAGCTGGTGGACAAGATGCTGGAGACGTACGACCGTCCCGGCAAGCTCGAAGGCCGCGGTTTCTACGAGTACAACGAGGAGGGCCGCCGCAGCGGACTGTGGCGCGGCCTGTGGGACGAGCTCGGTGCAGGCCGCGTGGCCGTCCCTGACGCAGAGACCACGACCAGCGGTTCCGGACTGGACACCGCTGGTACGGGCGGGCGTCCCCAGAAAGACCAGGATGGCCCGCTGCTGATCGACCTCATCGAACGCATGTTGTTCTCTGAGGCACTGGAGACCCAGAAGTGCATCGACGAGGGTGTGCTGATGTCCGATGCAGATGCCAACATCGGTTCGATCATGGGCATTGGATTCCCGGCGTGGACCGGCGGCACCCGTCAGTTCATTCAGAACTACGCCCGGCCGGCAGCTGCCCCGTTGCCTGAGGGGAAGATCGCCGATTCAGATGGCGGGGACTACCCCACCACCGGCGTGGCCGGTTTTGTGGCCCGCGCCGAAGAGCTGGCCGCCAAGTACGGCGAGCGCTTCACCCCGGTGGAATCCCTGCGGAAGTAGCACGACCCCACGCAGGTCATGAGCCCTTCTTTACGGTGATCGTCCACCCGGCATCACCGGTGGCTTCGAAGTTGGTCACCTCGTGGCCGTCTTCAGCGGCCCAACGGGGGATCGAATCGGTGGCCTGCGTGCAATCGAACTCGATGACGAGCTCGTCACCGTGATCCAACTGGGTCATGGCATCTTTAGCCTCGATCAGTGGGAACGGGCACACGGAACCCAGGGTGTCCAACGCGTATTGATGCTCACCCACGGTACGCAGCCCCGAGACGTTCTTCACGGCAGTCTGCGCGCCTACGGCCTCGCGCTGCGGGGTCAAGAGACCAACTCCAGAGCCGCCCATGACTCCGGCCGGTGCAACGTCGAAGTTGATGGACGGGGTCGCTGGGAGCGAATCAGTGGCGTCCGTGCGGGCCGGTGCCCCGGAACGAGGCGTGGTGGAAGTTCCCTCCACCGGCTCCGACCCCGCGGAGGCAAACTCCGTGGGCTTCAGCCACAGCTTTGCCCCGATCCATACGCCCATGGCGATGAACAGAAGGGCGACCCAACCCTGGTAGCCGAACAGGGACGTTTGCACCATGCCGTTGCCCACGGTGCAGCCGCCGGCCAACACGGCACCAATACCCATCAGGCCACCGCCAGCGATCGACCGAATGACCTGGGTGGCATCCGGCACGCGGACGCGGAACTCGCCCGAGGCCTTGGCGGCGACAAAGGAACCGGCCAACAAGCCCAGCACCAGCAGGGTGCCCCAGTTCAGGCGCGCCGAATCACCGGTCGTCAGGAAGCGGAGGACATCAGAGGTCGGTGTGGTGATACCCAAGCCGCTATTCCGCCCGGTGGCTGCGGACAGTGGCCATGCGATCACGCCAATGATGCCGACGATCGCCGCCGTGGTGTACACGTGCCACGGCTTCTCCGCCAGCACGTGCGCTAGTCCAGCCTTCTGTGGCTTCAACTGCGCGAGCTGAGGGGTGGCCTGTTCCTTCTTCAGGAAGCGATAGGTGAGGTAGCTGACCAGGGCTGCGAAGGGAACGACGAGCCACCATATGGAGATCCCCAGCGTTCCATTGAGTGAGGTGTCCTGCAGGGTCCAAGACTTCATCGACGTGCTGAAGCCGGACAGGATGCCCGCCTTCATGGCAGCGGCGCTGAGTGCATACATCGCCAGCGCGATCCAGCTGCCTACCAGCCCCTCACCGGAGCGGTACCAGGTGCCCGATGCGCACCCACCTGCCAGGATGATCCCCATCCCAAACAGCAGTCCGCCGACGATCACGGCCAGGGGAGCGAACGTATCCGCTTCCGCGTGGATGACACCCAGGGATCCCAATGCCGCGAGTCCCACGGCGTGCACGGCAATAACGATGAGTAGGGCGTTGAATCCGCGCCACGATTTCTGCGTGAAAATGTCGCGAATCATGCCGGTGACGCAGAAGCGGCCTCGCTGCATGACAAAGCCCAGCACTGCGCCGAGGGCGAGTCCGGAGAAAATCATTGTGAATCTCCTTTGCTGAGTGTTCCTCTTAAATGATGAGTGGGTAGTTGAAGCACCTCGTCACCATACGAGCAAACAGACCGATCTGTCTAATATTGACGCAATAAAAAGGCCGGCAAGTGAAATCAACTCCACTCACCGGCCGCGATATTCCCCAGCGGCAGCGCTCGCCACGAGGGGCAGGTCAGCTACTTCGCTTCAGCGATGCGCTGCTTAAGCCCTTCGAACTGATCCCAGACCTCGGAAGGCACCTTCGGGCCCAGGAACTTCAGCCACTCCTCGTTATCGGCCAGGTCCCCTTCCCACTCTTCAGGGTTGACGGACAGCGCTGCGCGGATATCCTCTTCCGGCTCGCTCAGCCCTTCAGTGTCCAGATCCTCGAAGCGGGCCGTGTAGCCAACAACCGTATCCTCCGCGTCCACGCGGCCTTCGATGCGGTCTACGATCCACTTCAATACGCGAGAATTCTCACCGAATCCGGGCCA
Source organism: Corynebacterium falsenii (assembly GCA_001054945.1). GTDB lineage: Bacteria > Actinomycetota > Actinomycetes > Mycobacteriales > Mycobacteriaceae > Corynebacterium > Corynebacterium falsenii_A. Next base: position 71,697 of record JVKJ01000002.1, read on the forward strand.
CAGGAACCGGCCATCGTCACCGCGGCGGAACCAGTTCACCAGGAACACGGCCGGCATCTTGTCGCCGCCCTTTTGCCCCATGTCGATCCAGTGCTGCAGGTAATCGCCGGCGTTGTAGCCAATGAACGGCAGCATCGCCATCGGGTCATGCCGCAGGGACCCAACCGCGGCCTCCGCCGCAGCGGCAGTCTGGCCGGAAGCCAGCGTGGCACCGATGAACGTCGCGTGGTTCCAATCGCGCGCCTGAGTGACCAGCGGCACGGTATCCGGACGGCGCCCGCCGAACAGGATCGCGGAGATCGGCACGCCCTTGTGGTCGTCGAATTCGGGGGCCGCAGCCGGGCACTGGGAGATCGGCGAGCAGTAGCGGGAGTTCGGGTGCGCAGCCTTGACGGGCTTGCCGTTGTCATCCGTGGACTCCGGCGTCCACTCGTTACCCATCCAGTCGATGAGGTGCTCGGGCTTGTTCTCCAGGCCTTCCCACCACACGTCCTTATCGTCAGTCAGCCCCACGTTGGTGTACAGGCTGTTGCCGGGCTCCATGGTGCGCATCGCCACCGGGTTGGAAGAGTAATTCGTTCCCGGCGCCACGCCGAAGAAGCCGTTTTCCGGGTTCACCGCGTACAGGCGACCATCCTCGCCGAAGCGCAGCCACGCGATGTCATCGCCCACGACCTCCGCGCGCCACCCTTCGATGGTCGGCTGAATCATGGCCAGATTGGTCTTGCCACATGCCGAGGGGAAGGCAGCGCACACGTAGTACGCCTTGTCCTCCGGGCTGATCAGCTTCAGGATGAGCATGTGCTCGGCCATCCACCCCTCGTCGCGGGCCATCACGGACGCGATGCGCAGCGCGTAGCACTTCTTCGCCAGGATGGCGTTTCCGCCGTATCCGGATCCGTAGGACCAGATCTCTCGGTCCTCTGGGAAGTGGGTGATGTACTTCGTATCATTGCAGGGCCAAGGAACGTCCTGCTCGCCCTTCTCCAGTGGCGCACCGACTGAGTGCCACCCCTTCACGAAAGACCCCGTCTCGTCGATCTTCTTCAGCGCCTCTGCGCCCATACGCGTCATGATCCGCATGGACATCACCACGTACGCCGAATCCGTCAGCTCCACCCCCAGCTTGGGCTCCGGATCGCTAATCGGCCCCATGCAGAAAGGCACCACGTACATGGTCCGCCCGCGCATGGACCCCGCGAAGTGTTCCCTCATTTCTTCGCGCATCTTGTCCGGCTCTACCCAGTTATTCGTCGGGCCGGCATCTTCCTCATTCTTCGAGCAGATGAAGGTACGGGACTCCACGCGAGCCACGTCGGCCGGGTTACTCCGAGCCAGGTAGGAGTTGGGCTGCGATTCCTCGTTGAGCTTCACCAAGGTGCCGCCCTCAACCAGCTCATCCGCCAGGCGATCCCATTCGTCTTCGGACCCATCACAGAAAACCACGGACTCCGGCTGGAACAGCTCAACACTCTCCGCGATCCAGTTCAGCAGGTCCTGGTTGGTTGTCGGTGCTTCTCCGACAAGCCCTCGGATGGTCATCGAATATCTCCCTCGCGCTCGGGTGCTTCTATTTGCAGATCATTATCGTCACCATATCTTTTCACAGGCCTTAAACCCGTAAATCACGCGACGATAAAGGGATTTTCCGTCTGCAGTGGTCTCCCCAGATTAGCCCCACACCCCCCGATCCACACATTCCCACTCCCCAACATGCCAAACTTTGGAGTGGTCACCGGGGGTGGTTTCCCCCATGTTGTGCGCTATCTCACCGTTGCTGCGGGTATCTTGTTCGGGACGCCACGCTGCCCACGCCCCGTCAAACCCCACCGTGGCGATGTGATCGACGCGCCCATCGCCATCCAGGTCACTGACGATGGTCATGCCGCTTTCGTCCGCGAACGTTGCCGCATCGTCCCCGTGCGGGTCCGGAACCCGATAGTCCACTCCCCCGATACTCATGACCATGGAATTGCCAAGCGAGGGAGAGGAGATCTCCAAAGGCAGCAAATGTTGGGGCAGCGCGTTGAGGGGATCGTCGCTGACGTGCGGATCGATGGCGTCTGGATTAAGGGACATTTAGTGAGCTCCTGGGGTGAGTTGATCGGCGACGCGGGGAACGCTCATACGGGTGGCGACCTCAGTGACCAGGGCCGCCCACTCCTCGCGCAGTGCACGGCGCTCCCGCTCGACGTGCGCACGACGGTTATTGCGCTGGGTGGCCACGAGCCTGAGGCCCGCGAGGGTGACGGCGAAGGCGAGGCCCACCGCGATGCCGAGAGGAGTCACGCCCGTTGCACGCCCCACTCCGAGGCCCAGTGCCATCCCTCCGGCCAGGCTGGCGGCGACGGTGAGGGCGAGCACCGGGTCGAATGTGGCGGTGGGCTTTCGCTCCGACACGTGCATTTCTTCATCGACGTGGGGGAACTCCACACCCTGTCGGAGCACGGCCAGGCGAAGTTGAGTCAGGAAGGCGGCGTGGAGCTCGGCAGCCGGCACGGAATCCGGTAGCTCCATGAGTTCACTACTCACTCGTTGAGCCACCAAGCGGACGGCGATGGCGACCCGTTCCCGGCGATCGGCATCCGCGCGGTGGACGTCCGAGTGCCACTGGCGCCGGTCCAGCCACAGCTCCCCTGCGAGGTCTTGCAGGCGAGCGAGGGCCTCCGGATCAGTCAGGGCGCCCGGGACGCGGCAGGCGATGACCCCGGGCTGGTCGGGCCAGCGGTGAGTGGAATAGATCACCACCGTGCCCTGCGATGCCCGGATGGCCCCGACCACGTCGCGATCGGCCTCTGTGGACGCCCCCACGACGGCAATGACACCATCGGGGTTGTCCGCGGGGGTGGCGCCTGCGATGGCTCGAAAGCTCGGACTCCCCTGGGAGTTGAGCTTCGATGCGATCTGTGCGGCGAGATCCTGATCGGGCCCGACGACGGCGATGCTTTTCATTCCATCACCCCTGCAGCAGCACGGCGAGCGCCTAGGAGCTGCGTATGTGATCTGCAAGAATGGTGAATCGTGACGAATGGCGACAAGTACAACAACTCGGAATCCCCCAAAAGTTCCGCAGACGAGGTTGTGGGCGACCCAGCAAACGGTGCCGAATCCTCCACGGGTGCCCTACCCCCAGGGCGCCCTTTGCAAACTCAGTTTAACGACGGGCGCGACTATCCGCGACTGGGAAACTTCAGTTTCCGTCGAGGGACGCTGACGGACAACCAGGAGGCGCTGTGGGAGGAGCACTGGCCCGAGCTGGGAAAGGTCCTTTCCGATGAGGTGATTGACCTGCGCGATTGGTTCGGTCGGGACGCAGAGACAATCGTGGAGATCGGTTCCGGAACCGGGACCTCCACGGCGGCGATGGCGCCTCTGGAAGAAAACAAGAACATCGTGGCCGTCGAGCTGTACCGGCCGGGACTGGCAAAGCTCCTGGGGTCCGTGGTGCGCGGAGATATCCACAATGTGCGTCTCGTCCGCGGCGACGGCGTGGAAGTAATGCAGCGCATGTTCGCCCCGAATTCCCTGTCTGGGGTGCGCGTGTTCTTCCCCGATCCGTGGCCGAAGGCGCGCCATCACAAGCGGCGCATCATTCAATCCGGCACCTTGCACTTGATCGCCGAAAGGCTGAAGCCCGGCGGGATCTTGCACGTCGCGACCGACCATGCGGACTATGCCGAATGGATCGATGAGCTGGTGGAGGTTGAGCCCCAGCTTGAGCATCTGGGGTGGCCGGCAGATGTGCCGATGCTGACCGACCGGCAGGTCATTACCAAGTTCGAAGGCAAGGGGTTGGACAAACAACACGTCATCCGCGAGTACCTCTGGCGGAAGATTGACTAGCGTTCCTGCGTAAATAGACGTGACACCGGTGCCGCAACGTGGGACTATAAGGCACATTGTCTATCAACACTCAGGTTTCCCCACCAATTAACAACACATGACTCAATCCCAGGAATTCGCCAGCGCCCCGTCCTCACTGTCGTCCTATGCACACAGTGGGGCGCCAACGCTGCTCCTGGTGTGGGATGCGCCCAACCTCGACATGGGGTTGGGAACGATTCTGGGCGGGCGCCCTGACGGATCCCAGCGGCCGCGTTTCGATGCCATTGGACGTTGGCTGCTCAACGAGGCGCGCCAGCTATCCGAGGACTTTGGCGAAGAGATAACCCCGGAGGCCACGGTGTTCACCAACATCGCACCGGGCACCGCGGATGTCGTGCGCCCCTGGGTTGAAGCGCTGCGGAATGTGGGCTTTGCAGTCTTTGCCAAGCCGAAGGCGAACGATGATTCGGACGTGGACCCGGACATGCTGGACCACATCCTGCAGCGCGACAGAGAAGGTGTCCTCAGCGGACTGGTCGTGGCCAGCGCTGACGGGCAGAATTTCCGGGAGACACTGGAGGGCCTCGCTGAGGACATGCCAGTGACCGTGCTGGGGTTTCATGAGCATGCGTCCTGGGCAGTGACGTCCGAAAGCTTGGATTTCATCGACCTGGAGGATATCCCGGGTGTCTTCCGCGAGCCGCTGCCCCGGGTGCGCTTGGAGGCTCTGCCGGACGGCGGCGCCTGGCTCCCGCCGTTTCGCCCGCTGTCCAGCCTGGAAGCCTAGGCCCGCCCCACACTCGACAAAGAAGGAGAACCACCCCACACATGTTTAGCGCTTGGGGCGACATCGCCTACCGGCTCCGCCGGATCATCCCACTGGTCATCATCGCGGCGGTCGTTGCGTTGTACGCGATTTTCGGTATCCATCTGGGTGATCGCATGAGCCAGGAGGGGTGGGACGACCCGAACTCCCAATCGACCCGGGCCGCTGCCATCGAGATGGAGAAGTTCGGCCGGGACGATCGCGGTGATGTCATCCTCATGGTCAACGGCCAGGAACCGAACTCCGCCACCAGCGATGAGGTGAAGTCCAGCATTCAGGGGCAGCTGGAGGAGCTGAAGAAAAAGCACCCGGACAACATCGGCGCCATCACCTCCTATTTCAAGCGCGGACAGCGGCAGATGGCCAATGCAGACGGAACCTCCGCATTCGCCTCCATTGCCATGCAGGGCGAGGACGAAGATGTCTTGAAGAACTTCCGCGCCATCGAGGACGACCTGCGTAACATCCGCGCCCCTGGGGTCCAGGTGGAGATCGCGGGCGCGACCGCCGTCTCGGACGCTCTGGATGAGGGCATGTCCCGCGATATTTCCCGCGCGGAGGTGTACGCCCTCCCCGCGGTCGGTGTGTTGCTGCTGATCGTCTTCGGCGGCGTGATCGCCGCCTCCATGCCCCTCCTGGTCGGCGTGCTGTCCATCCTGGGCTCCATGGGCGTGCTCGCGATCCTGGCGCAGTTCACCCAGATCAATGTGTTCGCCCAATCTGTCGTCACCCTGCTGGGCCTGGGCTTGGCCATCGATTACGGCCTGTTCATGGTCTCCCGATTCCGCGAGGAGATGGCGGAGGGGCACGATGTGCGCACCGCCGTGCGTAACACCACCGCCACCGCTGGTAAAACGGTGGTCTTTTCCGCTGCCATGGTCGCCGTCGCCCTGTCGGGCCTGCTGATCTTCCCCCAGGCCTTCCTCAAATCCGTGGCCTTCGGCGCGATGAGCGCTGTGGGCCTCGCCGCGCTCCTGTCCGTGGCTGTGCTGCCCAGCATCTTCGGCATGCTGGGGCACAACATCGACAAATGGTCGGTCCGCCGCCACAAGTCCCGCACCCGCGACGATGTGGTCAACGGCTTTTGGGGCCGCATCCCAGCTTTCGCCATGCGGCACGCCAAGGCTGTCACCTTCGTCCTGGTGGCGGGGCTCCTCGCCCTGGCCATCCCCCTGTCCGGTGTGAAGTTCGGCGGCATCAACGAAACCTACCTGCCGCCCTCCGAGAACACGCGACTCGCCCAGGCGCACTTCAGCGACGAGTTCCCGAATTTCCGCACCGACCCGGTGAAGATCGTCGTCCAGGGCGATTCCTCGGCTGTCGGGAAGGTGTACCAGCAGGCCAACCAGGTGCAGGGCCTCACGGGGCCGTTCCAGGTGACCCAACCGACTAAGGATGGCGTCACCGTCCTCTCCTCTGCCGTGGCCGACCGGGAGGACAATGCCCACGTCATCAACCAACTAGAGAATCTCAAGGCCGACAACGCCCAGGTCCTCGTGGCCGGCACCCCCGCGATGGAGCAGGAATCCATCGATGCGCTCTTCCACAAGCTGCCGTGGATGCTCCTGTACATCGTGGTGGTGAGCTTCATCCTCATGGCCCTGATCTTCGGTTCCCTGATCATCCCTGCGAAGGCCGTGATCATGAACCTCCTGGGTACCAGCGCGACCCTGGGTATCCTCACCGCCATCTTCGTCAACGGCGTGGGCGCGGGCGCGCTGAACTTCACACCCGGCCCACTGATGAGCCCGATTCTCGTCCTCATCGTGGCCATCGTCTTTGGCCTGTCTACGGACTACGAAGTCTTCCTGGTCTCCCGCATGGTTGAGGCTCGCTCCCGCGGCGCCGCCACCCCGGAGGCCATCCGCTTCGGTACTGCCACCACGGGCTCCATCATCACCGCGGCGGCCCTCATCATGATCGTGGTCTGCGGCGCCTTCGGGTTCTCCAATATCGTGATGATGAAATATATCGCGTTTGGCATGCTGGCAGCCCTTATTTTGGACGCCACCGTGATCCGCATGCTCCTCGTCCCCGCAGTGATGTACCTGCTCCGGGCCGATAATTGGTGGGCACCCCGCTGGGTGAAGACCCTGTCCGAGAAGGTGGGACACAACGAGCCGCTGGCGGAGGCACAGCCAGCGGGTGTGATGCGGGCTGGCGCCCCTTCCCAGGGAGCGCCCCTGCGCAAGGGGCGGCGTGGCCAGGGCACAGACGCGATCCCCTTCAGCGACCTCATGGCGCGAATGAACTCCCGCGGAACGAGCTCCCCACAGCAGGAGGGCCCGCAGCGGGAAGATCCGGAGCGGCCACTGTGAAAGAACACTCGACGGCTCGCCCGGTAGGCAACCCCAATCCGTCCGAATCCCTGAACCTGGCCCGGCAGTGGCTCAACGCGGCGGGGCGAATTCTTCGCAGCAAATGGACGCGGCTGAGCATCGCCATCATCATTGTGGCCATCGTGGCCTACTTTTCCTGGAAGAACGGAAGGTTCTTCTCCGAGGGGTGGACAGAGCTCAAGGAGGCCAAGAATAACTGGCTGATCGCAGCCGCCGCGTTCGTCCTGCTGAGCATGTTCGCGCAGGCAGAGGTCATGGGAGTGCTCCTTGGCAGCGCCGGGGTGAAGGTCCGCCGGCGATCGCTCTATGCCCTGGGGTTCGCCGCGAACTCGTGGTCATCCACCTTCCCCGGAGGCCCGGCGCTGTCGGCAGCGATGATCTTCCGCGAACAGTTGAAGTGGGGTGCCACGGCAGTCATCGCCAGCTGGTACATGCTGCTGTCCGGGGCGATCGCCGCTGGCGGCATGGCAATCCTGGGCGCGGGGTCCATCTTCTTCTTGGGCCTGCGGGTAAACCCGGGGACGCTGATCGTGTCCATCGTGATCCTCATCGCCCTGGCCACGGCGATGAATTGGCTGGCCCGCCATCCGCAGCTCGTGGAGAACTGGCTGCTGAGGCGGCTGCGCGCGTTCAACCGCTGGCGACACCGCCCGGAGGACCGGTGGGTGGATAAGCTCACGGGCCTATCAGATCAGCTGTCCTCCGTGCACCTGCCGGTGCCAACCCTCGCCTTGGCCACGATGTGGTCGATGCTGAATTGGGTCTTGGAGATCCTGTGCCTTCTGGCGTGCGTGTATGCCATCGGGGCCACCCCGCCGATCGCAGGCGTGGTGCTGAGCTTCATTGCCGCGAAGCTCGTGGGGCAGGCGCAGGTCACGCCGGGCGGACTGGGGCCCGTTGACGTGGCGCTGACCAGTGCCCTGGTCGGCTTTGCTGGCCTTGTCAGCGGGCAGGCCTTCGCCGCCGTGATCGTGTTCCGAATGTTCAGCTTCGTAGGCCTGGTGGCACTGGGCTGGATCGTCTATTTCGCCGCGCACTTAGCTCACCCGTCGGTCAGTGACGAGGAGTCGTCCGCGGCCGTCTGACCTGGCTGTGGAGCCAGTGCCGGCCGCTAGAATACGAGTCATGGCTGAAAAATTCCCTGACCACGAACCCCTGGCCACCGAGAACGGTCGGGCCAACCAGCCCATCGCGGGTGACCCGAGACGGCTGGGTTCAGATCCCCAGGCCACTCCGGACCACAGCGGACGCTCTCACCACTCCCCCTCCTCCGCATTCGCCATCGATATCCTCGCCATCCTGCTGTTCGCTCTCCTCGCGCGCGTGGCCCACAACACCCCCGAGATGCCGTTGAGCTTCCTGGGCTGGCTGGATACCGCCTGGCCATTCCTGCTGGGCCTGTTGGGGATGTGGGCGGTGATGTGGCTCGGGGGTCAGCGCGGCCGCTCCGGCCACGAGGTCTCCTTCGGGGTTCCCATGTGGATCGTCACCGTCGTCGTGGGCCTGGTGATCTGGGGAATCCGCCACGCGGCTGTCCCTCACTGGTCGTTCATTGTCGTCGCAAGCGTCACCTGTGGGTTGCTCTTAGTGGGCTGGCGCGCGCTGGGCACGCTTTTTTCCAGACGCCGCCGCGGTTAAACGGCGTCCCCAATCAATGGCGGACCTGCCACCCCCACTCGCAGGTAAGTTAACGAAGCGTACATCTGCAGGAAACTTGGGGTTCGAGATCACCAGTTAGCTTTTTGCTGTCCACACAGACGTGTGTGAACCCACATCGCCGTTGGGCACTCTTCGGGAACCATCTGCGACTGCAGGGATGTCCTCCATGCCATGACGATCCTGGGCGGACATCTAGGCCTTCGCTCCTCCCCTTTTGTTCCCTTGCGTTCCCAATGGCCGCAAAAGTTGAGGAGAGAATTCGAATGGGTCTCAAGGGCCGCAACCTGCTGCAGAAGTTGGATTTTACGTCCAGCCGTTCCCACCGCACCTGCGTGTACAAGTGTGGCGACGCGTGTTTCAAGCCAGTGCCGAACCAGTCCGGCAACGAGTACTTCGGGGACCTGGTTCGCCGCGAGTTTTCCCGCCGCTCCGCGCTGCGGGCGGGCGGTGCTGCCACTGTGGCGCTGGGCGGCGCAAGCTTCCTGGCTGCCTGCAATGACAGCGCATCCCAGGGCGATTCTTCCGCTTCTGGTTCCGCATCCGGGGCGGCCACCGGTTCCTCAGAGGCCTCCAAGGACGTGGCAACCCCGAAGGGCTTGAACTTCGAAATGGTCAAGCCCAACACGGAGGACAAGGTCGTGGTTCCGAAGGGATACTCCTCCGACGTGGTGATCCGCTGGGGAGACCCGGTGGAAGAGGGCGCGGGCGAATGGTCCGTAGATAACCAGAACGTGGAGGACGCTAAGAAGCAGTACGGCTTCAACTGCGACTACGCAGCACTGCTGCCCATCGATGGCGAGAAGAACCACTTCCTGCTGGTCTCCAACCACGAATACACCACGCCGCAGCAGATGTTTAAGGGATACAGCGCGGACAACCCGACCGAAGAGCAGGCCTTCATCGAGATGGCGAGCCACGGCATGACCGTCGTCGAGGTCGAGGGCAACGACAAGGACGGCAAGCTCAAGCCAGTAATGGGCAAGTACAACCGCCGCATCCACGGCCACACGATCTTCGAGATCAAGGGCCCCCTGGCCGGCGACGACCGGATGAAGACCACCAAGGACCCTGAGGGCCGCAAGGTCGAGGGCACCTTCAACAACTGCTCTGGCGGAGTGACCCCCTGGGGCACCGTCCTGTCCGGCGAAGAGAACGTGGACCAGCTGTTCGCTGGCGGCGGCGACGTCAAGGACGAGGATCTGAAGAAGAAGTTCAAGCGCTACGGCATGGAAGATCCAGAGACCGCCCGCAAGTGGGAGCGCTTCGAGGATCGCTGGGACATCCGGAAGGAGCCCAACGAGCCCAACCGCCATAACTGGGTCGTGGAGATCAATCCGTGGGATAAGGAGAGCACCCCGGTCAAGCACACCGCCATGGGTCGCTTCAAGCACGAGGCAGCCAATGTGCACGTCACCGGCGACGGCACCGTGGTGGCCTACTCCGGCGATGACTCCCGCTTCGAGTACCTGTACAAGTTCATCTCCTCCCGCAAGATCCGCTCCGGCAACTCCCCTGAAGACCGCGCCGAGAACATGAAGATCCTGGATGAGGGCACTCTGTACGTCGCGAAGTTCGAAGGCAATTCCAAGGACTTCAAGGCAGGCACGCTGCCGGAGGACGGCAAGTTCGACGGCACCGGTGAGTGGAAGAAGCTGGCCACCGCCAAGGCCGACGGCACTGCAGAGTCCCACGTGGACGGCATGTCCGCCGAGGACGTCTTCCTGTACACCCGCTTTGCCGCTGACAAGGTGGGCGCCACGGAGATGGACCGCCCGGAGGATGTGGAGCCACACCCGACCAATGGCAAGGTGTACGCAGCGCTCACCAACAACTCCTACCGCGGCGCTGCCCGCCCGGGTAAGCACGATGCGGATGTCGCCGAGTGGGCTCCCATCAAGGAAAACAAGAACGGCATGATCCTCGAGATGGAGGATGACTTCAGCGGCGAGAAGTTCACCTGGAACCTGCTGCTGGTCTGCGGCGACCCGAAGGCTGCCGAGACCTACTTCGGCGGATTCGACAAGTCCAAGGTCTCCCCGATCTCCTGCCCGGACAATGTCGCATTCGACTCCTTCGGCAACCTCTGGATCTCCACCGACGGCAACGCCCTGAAGTCCAACGATGGTCTGTTCGCCGTTGCCCTCGAGGGCGAGGCTCGCGGAATGACGAAGCAGTTCCTCACCGTGCCTAAGAAGGCCGAGACCTGTGGCCCGCTGGTTTTCGAAAAGCGCGTGCTGGTCAACGTGCAGCACCCAGGTGAGGATGAGGAAGCCTCCGTCGAGACCACCTCCTCTCACTGGCCCGACGGCGGCAACTCTCTTGCTCGCCCGTCCACCGTGGTGGCGTGGAAGGATGACTTCACCACGATCGGCGAGTAATTGCCGTGAGCGCGCAATCCCCCGCGCGTCACTAATAAGGCCGGGCTATCTGCCCGGCCTTATCCGTCTCCGCTACCACGACGAAAACTCACGCTGCAGCGCGCGCCCGTCGCCTACTGCCAGTCATGAGGCGCAACGCAAGGAGCAGCGCCACCGCGTACAAACCGATCAGCCACCCCACCAATGTGGCCCACCCCATGTGGAAGAAGTACCCGGAGACCCACCCCACCACGGAAGAGCCCACGTAATACAGCAGCATGTACATGCTGGATGCCTCCGCGCGGTCGTGCGTCGCCACCGCGCCTACCCAGCCGCTGGCCACGGAGTGCGCCGCAAAGAAGGAGGCAGTAAAGACCAGCGTGGCCACAATCGCCAGGGGCAGCCAGCTCACCAGCAGGCCGCAGAGCCCAATCAGGGCCATCACCACACACCCCACCAGCACTTTCCCCCGCCCCCAGCGCCTGACAAAGTTCCCCGCCCTCGCGGACGACCACGTCCCCGACAAGTACAGCACAAACACCAGCGCAGCCACGGACGGCGCCAACCCGAAATCCTCCGTCAGCCGGAACCCCAGGTAGTTGTACAGGGACACAAACCCGCCCATGAACAGAAATGCCAGGGCGAACAGCTTCACCAGCCGAGGTTCTGCCAGGTGACTGCGCAGGGCCCGGAGCTCGTGCCCCACGGTGATCCGCTTCGCTTCAAAATTTTGGGACGCCGGCATCTTCCACGCCGTCAGCACACCGGTGCCAATGGCGAACGCCGCGCTACAGACCAGCGCGACCCGCCAGGAAGCCACCTCCAGGACCACGCCTGGAATCAAACGTCCAGACAGTCCGCCCAGGGATGTCCCGGCCACGTACATACCCATCACCTTGGGCAGGTACTCCGGCGCCACCTCCTCGGCCAAGTAGACCATCGCCACCGCAGGCACCCCAGCGACGGCGATGCCTTGGATCGCCCGCAGCGCAATGAGGCTTTCGGCAGAGGGCGCGATGGCCAGCAGGAGGCTCATCAGGGTCGCGCAGATGATCGAATACTGCATCACGCGCCGGCGTCCCCACCTTTCGGAGGCGATGCCCACCGGAATGAGTGACAGCGCCAGCGCCCCCGTCGTCGCGGAGACGGTGAGCGCTGCGATAGAGGGGCTCACTCCAAACTCGGCGGAGATGTCCGGAAGGATGGCCTGCGTGGCGTAGAGGGCATTGAAGGATGCGAGACCAGCGCACACAGCAGCCAGCACCGCAGACCGATAGCCCTTGTCTTTGGGGGTCATGCCTGTGTGGGGCGCTGAGTGGGACATGGAGGGTCATTCACTCCTCGTGAGTTCGTTGCGTACTCATCCCATCGTAGGCAACAGGCGGGGCATAACTTTTCCGGTGGGGTTGCGCGGCAGGGAGTCCACAAACATCACGTCGCGGGGGACGGAGTGCTCGGCCAGGCCGTCGCGGACGGTGTTCTGAATCCCCTCCTTGGTGAGATTCCGGCCTTCCTCATTGTCGTCTCGAACAATCCACACAGCCAGGCGAGAGAAGGACTCCTCGTCCTCCACTCCCTTAACGTAGAGGTCGCGAATGCCCTCGACCGGCGCGAGGAGTTCCTCCACGGAGCGGGGATACACGTTCTCGCCGCCGACGATGATCATGTCGTCCGCGCGTCCCAGGCAGTAGAGCTTGCCATCCTCGTCCAGGTAGCCACGGTCGCCGATTTCCAGCAGGCCCTGCTTAATCACCATCTTGTCGCGGTCGCGCTCGTTGGTATAGCGGCGCATGGTTAGCGTGCCGCGACAGTAGATCTTCCCCGGGGTGTTCGGCGGCAAGACGTTGCCGTCGTCGTCCAAAATCTTGACGCGAATCCCGCGCACGGGGCGACCCGCGAGGGCGGGGTCCTGCGCAAGCTCCTCGGGGCTGGCGATCGCGCAGACGGAGTTTTCCGTGGAACCGTAGAAGTTGCAGACGACCGGCCCAAAGTAATCGATGAGGTTCCGAACGAGGTCCTCGCTCATCGCATTGCCGGAGGAGACGATGAACTCCATCGGGGCGACATCGAAGTTGCCGGCGCGGGCGACTCGGAGCTGCTCCTTCATGAAGATCGGGGAGGTGATGATCGCCTGCGCCCGGTAGCGCTCCAAGTCCTCCATGGCCTGGTGCGGATCGAAGTGGCGACGAGCGATGACGGTGGCACGGTGGGCAAAGATGAGGTTAATGTTCGCCCAGCCCCAGGCGTGGAACATCGAGGCTGACTGCTGGACCACGATCTCCGCCTTCCAGGGAACCATCGTGATCAGGTCCGCGAGCGGGGTGGGGATGACCGGGTCGCGGTGCAGGACACCTTTGGGGGTTCCGGACGTCCCGGAGCTCATGATGATGATGTTGCCCCGCTTGGGGAATGGGGACAGCTTGAGCTCCTTGGCAGAAGGAGCCTGGTCGATGAGCTGCTGCATGCCGGGCCACTGCGAGTTGGGAGCCTTCGGGTGGTCGAGGTCCTCCGAGTGGGCGATGATCACGTCACACTTGTCCCAATCGGCGGGCAGATGGCCGGCGAACTCCTCGTCGATGAAAAGTACGTCCAGGTTGTGTTCCTCGATCGAGTTCTTCAGCTGGGTGGGTGAGCTGGCGACGTTGAGGAGGTAGATGTGGGTTCCGGCGAACCCTTTGGCGGCGAGTGGGTAAATGATGCCGCGGCCGTTTCGGGCCATGACGCCCATCCGGGCGCCCTTGCCGTGTCCACGCTGTGTGAGGGCTCGGGCGAGGGCGAGGACATCCGTTCGCAATTGGCGGTACGTGACCTCGCCGGAATCGTCGATGATGGCGGTGCGTTCCGGGGCCACTTCGGCGGCATACCAGGCTTGCCGGGAGGTGGTGAAGCCGTACTGGGCGATCCCGCGGACGAAGGCCACCTTTCCCTTGAGCCCACCATCTCTCACCACCGCGCCGGATTTGAGGACGGGGCCCACGCCGGTGGCGATGGCGTGCACCTCAGCTTTCACGGCCTCCGCCGTGTGCTTGAGCGATGCCAATCGATCTTTCAGCGAACGTGTCCGTGCCACAGGCGATCATCCTTCACTACTCGGGGGGGTTGGGGTGGGTGTGGCCCAGGGCCAAAGGCGGCTGGGTCAGGTGCCGATTCGTGTGTAGTGGAGGGGCTGCGCGGAGGCGAGCGAAGAAACTCAGACCTCAACAGCCCCACCAATAACAGCTGATTACTCTAGCAACCTTGGGCTGAATTGTTTAGTAGATAAAAAGTTTTCCCTTTATCCCAGCACTGACCTCGCCGGCCGATTACATCGGCGTGATGATGTGCTTCTTCTTCGGCACGATTTGCTGCTTGTCGCGCAGTTGACGCAATGCCTGCCGCAACCGCACGCGAGTCTCTTCTGGCACAATCACGCCATCCAAGTAACCACGCTCGGCAGCGACATAGGGGCTGGTCATGTTCGCGTTGTAGAAGTCCATGAACTTCTTCTTGGCGGCTGGGCGTTGCTCCTCAGGCATGGCCGCCAGAGCCTTGCCCTGCATCATGACGACAGCCGCCTCCGCGCCCATCACGGCAATCTGCGCGGTCGGCCAAGCGAGGTTCATATCAGCTGACATGTTCTTAGACCCCATGACTGCATAGCCGCCGCCAAATGCCTTGCGCACCACCACGGTCACCTTGGGTACGGTCGCCTCCACCAGCGCAAAGCCTAACTTCGCGCCGCGGTGAATCAGGCCGGCCTTCTCCTGTTCCAGCCCGGGCATGTAGCCCGGCGTATCCGTGACAAACACCAGAGGAATGTTGTAGGCATCGCAAATCCGCACAAAACGGGCGGCCTTGTCCGCTGCGTCGGCATCGAGGCACCCCGCCAGCACCATTGGCTGGTTCGCGATCACGCCGACCGTGTGCCCGTCCACTCGAGCAAAGGCGGTCACGACGTTTTGGCCGTATTCGTCCTGAATCTCCAGCACATTGTCATCGTCGAAGATGCGCGTCAGCACCTCCATGATGTCGTAGCCCGCGTTGGGATCATCGGGGATGATGCTGTTCAGTTCACGATCGCGCTCGGTGAGCTCGTCACCGAGCGCCCAGAATTCCTCCGTCTCGTCGAAGGCGGTGTTCGGCAGAAAGTCGATCAGGTCCTTCACGTAGTTGAAGGCAGCTTCCTCGCTGACGGCCACATGGGCAATGTTGCCGTTGCGCGCCTGAACGCGGGCACCACCGAGCTCTTCCATGGTCACCTTCTCGCCGGTCACGGACTCGATGACCTGCGGACCGGTGACGAACATTTGGGTGCGCCCATCCACCGCGATCACAAAGTCCGTCGTCGCTGGCGCATACACTGCGCCGCCGGCGGAGGGCCCCAGCAGAACCGAGATCTGCGGGCACTGACCGGACAGGGGGAGCTGCCGACGGGCGATTTCCGCGTACATCGCCAGGGACGTCACCGCGTCTTGAATACGCGCGCCACCGGAATCGTTAATGCCGACGATCGGACATCCGATGCGCATCGCCATGTCCATGACCTCGATGACCTTCTTACCGAAGGTCTCGCCCACAGAACCGCCGTAAACGGACTTGTCGTGGGCGTAGACGGCAATCGTGCGCCCATTGACCTGCCCGTAGCCAGTCACCACACCATCGCCATACGGGGCTTCCTCGTCCCCCGGTGTCTGCCCCAGCGCGCCGATCTCGAAGAACGTTCCCTCGTCCAGCAGGGAATCGATGCGCTGCCGGGGCGTGGTCAGCCCCGCCTCGTCGCGCTTGGCCTTAGCTCGCTCCGAGCCCGGGTCTTGGGCTTTCTCCAGGCGACGGCGCAGCTCTGCCAGCTTCCCCGCCGTGGTGGCCTTTTCTGCCTCGGCGACGTGCTGCTGCGTCTGCTCGCTGTCAGCGCTGGGCTGACCACTTGCTTTCTGCTCGCTATTGTCCTGCGAATCAGTCACGCCACGCTCTCCCTACTGCTCCGATTCATCCGAGTCGCTTTCCATCTTGGTCGATCAACTGCGCAATGTGCGTACCGACCTTGCCGATCTCCGGCTCGTCCACGATGGACAGGTGATCGCCCTTCAACTGCACGATCTCCAGGTCCTTGACACGTCCAGCCCAGCCGCCATCGGGCGCAACCTCGTGGTAGGCAGGCTCCAGCTCCAGGGCCCCGTCGTGCATCCGCTCCGCACGGAACAGAGTTACGGGCACCTCCACCTCCGACCATCGGGAGAAGTCCAGGGTGTCCAGGATCCGGTTGTCCACGAAGCTGGCTCGCTGGTGCTCCAGCACCCCGGCGGGCAGTCCCAGACCGGCCAGCTCAGGGCTGGTCAGCATCTGCTGGAACATCGCCATCATCACCTGCTCGCCCTGCTGGTCCAGCAATTCGTGCGGCACCTCAAACTCCAGGCCATAGGTCTTGTTGGCAAAGTTGGCGTACCGATCCCACCGGGCGTGCATCTCCTCGTTGGTATCCGGTGCCGGGTGTTTCGGTTGCACTGTATCCAGCAGGACGATTCGCTCGATTGCTGGCACCTCCGTGCCACCCTCGCCGTTGCCATCGCCCTTGCCATGGCCGCCGTGGTCACGCTTCTGCGTCAGCTGAGCGGCCACCTCATAGGCCAGTGCCCCGCCGAAGGACCAGCCGCCCAGCACAATCGGCCGACCATCGGACAGCTCGATGATCTCGTCCAGGTAGTTCGCGGCGCGATCGCTCAGCTCGCCTTCCAGCCTTTCCACGCCGTACACGGGCACGTCCGCCGGCAGCCGGCGAGTCAGTGGCTGGTAGACCACGCTGGAACCGCCCGCCGGGTGGAAGAGGAACACAGATGGCTTCTCCGACCCCTCGGGGCGGGCGCGCAGCACGCGGATGTTGCCTTCTACCTCGGCTTCCATGCTTTCGCGCACGAGGTCCGCGAGGGGTTCCAGGGTCTCGGCCGCCAAGACGTCCTTCGCGGTGATCTCGCCGCCGGAACGCTCGCTCAACCGGGTCGCCAGCTGCTCCGCTTTGTCCTCACTGATGGTGGGGAGCTCACTGGTCACGCCGGGCGCAGCCTGGCCGTTCACGCCGGCCCACGCTGCGAAGACCAATCGCTCGGAGGCATCGCGGGGGGCCACTCCCCCGGCTTTCGCTCGGTAGGTCTCGCCGTCAGCCGTGGTCGTCGCGCCAGCGCCGTCCGCGGCAGTGTCACCCTCAGAAGGCGCTTCGGTCGCTTCCTTGGAGACACCACCGGGGCCGCCCGCCACCCCGTGGCGGTCGGCGACCATGCGCTCCACCATCGAAATCACGTCATTGACCGAGCCGTCACGCAGCGTCTGGACCTGAAGCGGCGGAATGTCAAAGTCGTGCTCCACCCGGTTCTTGATGCGCATGCCCATCAGGGAATCCAAACCGAGGTCGATGAGGGGAAGCTCGCCCGGCAGATCGTCCGCGTCATAACCCATGGACTCGGAGACGATCGAGCGCAGGCGGTCACTGACAGATTGCCCGGAATCGGGCGACCAGCGCATCGAATTCTCGTCTGTCTCGGGAGAAACAGCCTGCGTGGTTGGTGCGGCGGGAGCCGGGGCGGTGGCGTCCCCACCCTGTGCGGTTGTCCCCAGTGACCCCAACGTGGTGGCGAAGGCCTCCCCGAGCACGGGCATGTCGGTCAGGGCTCGGGCGTCATAGACCGTGAGAGCCCAGCCTCCCAGCGAGCGGGAGGCGACCGTCGTCAACTCACCGGAAGCGGGCAGCGGGGCGTGCTCCTCGTGCGCGACCAGCGTGGCGCTCGGCGAAAGTTCCGCCGCGGCGGCCTCCACCAGCGCGTCGAAAGAGGGCACCATATCCGCCGTGGTGGAGAACGCCACACGGCCGTCTGGCAGGTTGACCCGCGTACCGGGTAGATCCCCGGTGCCCCCGCTGGAGGGACGAGCGTTGGTCCAGAAGCGCTGGTTGTTCCACCGCACTCCGGGGACCTCGGCCTTGGTGCCCGGCCCCACCAGTGCGGCGAGGTCCAAGTCTTCTCCGCGGACGTAGAGCTCCGCCAGCGCAGAGTAGAAGGTCTCCAAGGCGGGTTCTTTGCGCTTCAGCAGGGGCATCATCGTGGATTCACCCGCATCGTGGGCGAAGGCGACCTGCATGAGCGGCATGAGGGCAACGGGGTTGGCCGCGATCTCAAGGAACGTGCGATAGCCGTCGTCGAACTGCTTGCCGGTAGCCTCCGCGAGCCACACGGGCTGGCGAGTGCACCGAACGAAGTAATCGGCATCGTGGACCATCTCGCCGGGCTGATACACCGTGCCGCGGTCCACAGTGGAGTACAGGGGTGTGTGGATCGGCTGAGCTGCCACGTCGGCGATCTCGAAGTGCAATTCGCCGAGGATCGGATCGAGCATGGACGTGTGCCCAGCCCCCTTGACCTTCAGCTGGCGGGCGAACTTGCCTTCGGCTTCCAAGTGAGCGACGAGCTTTTCCACCGGCTCGCGCGGGCCGCCCACGGTGGTCATTCCCGGCGCGGCATAGACGGCGGGCTCAACCTTGCTGAATTCCGGGTGCTCCTTCGTAAAGGCGGCGAGTTCTTCCACACCGAATTCCACGGCGGCCATCGCTCCCTGTTGGTCCTCGGGAAGCATGGATTCCGCCTCGCCCATCAGGCGGGAACGGTGGCAGGCCACCAGCATGGTGTGCTCCAGAGACAGGCCGCCGACCGCGTACGCCGCGGCGATCTCGCCCATGGACTGGCCAACCACGGCCGCTGGCTTCAGGCCCAGCCGGTGAAGCAGGTCGGTCAGTGCCACCTGGATGGCGGTGATGGAGACCTGAGCAGATTCTGTATCGAAGTTCTGCTCGTCATCCAGCACCTTCTCCACGACCGACCAGCCGGATTCGCGCTGCACGATCTCATCGGCAGCCCGGAGGCGCTCCGCGAAGAAAGGTGACAGCTCGTAGAGATCCTTGCCCATTGTGCGGTGCTGGGAGCCGAAGCCGGAGTACAGCCACACGGCGCCCTGGGCAGCCGGCGAATCTGCCACGGCAACAGCCGGGCCAGTCTTGCCCTGTGCAAGGCGCTGCAGTCCGTCCAGCGCCTCCTCATGGGTGGTGGCTGAGACGATGCCTCGAGAGCGCCCGTGATTGTGGCCGGCAAGGGCGCGGGCGACCTCACGCAGCTCTGCCTTCGGGTTCTGCTTCAGCCAGTCGTGTAGGTCCTGGGCCGCAGTCCGGCGACGCGACGGCAGGAGGCCGCTGACGGGCAGGAGCACGCGGTCGGCGGATTCTGGATCGACAATATCGACAAGACTGCGGGTCTGGCTGCCGGCACGTTGTCCGTCGTGGGCCCGCTCGTCGCCGGCCAGCTCATCGCTAGCACCGTCGTTCGGGTAGTCCTGCGCGTCATAGGCTGCGAGCACGACGTGCGCATTGGTTCCGCCGAAGCCGAAGCCGGACACGCCCGCCACGGGCCGGCCGGAATATTCCGGCCACTCGCGCGGATCCTCCACGACCTCCAGCCGTTCCTGGTCGAAGTCGATGTAGGGATTCGGGCCGGCGAAGTTCAGTGACGGAGGCAGCACGCCCTCGCGCATGGCCATAGCCACCTTCATCACGCCCGCCACGCCAGCGGCGGCCTCGGTGTGCCCGAAGTTCGTCTTCGCACTGCCCAGCAGGGTCGGCTTCCCGGCCTCCCGGCCATCGCCCAGCACTGCGCCCAGCGCGGTTGCCTCGATGGGGTCGCCCAGGATGGTGCCAGTTCCGTGGGCCTCTACGTAGTCCACATCGGTGGGCTCGATTCCCGCGTCCGCGTAGGCGGCGCGCAGCACGTCGATCTGTGCCTCCGGGTTCGGTGCGGTCAGCCCGTTGGAGCGCCCGTCGGAATTGATGGCGCTGCCCTTGATGACCGCGAGGATGTCATTCCCGTCGCGTTGTGCGTCCTCGACTCGCTTCAAAATCACCACGCCCGCCCCGTCGGAACGGACGATGCCATCCGCATCCTCGGAGAACGCATGGATCTTCCCCGTGGGGCTCAGCACGCCGAGCTCGGAGAAGGCCACGGTGGCAAAGGGGCTGGCCAGGAGATTCACGCCGCCAGCAACGGCCAAGGTGGCGTCCCCGTCCCGCAGGGCGCGCACAGCCTGGTGGATGGCGACCAGCGAGGAGGAGCACGCAGTGTCCATCGCCACCGACGGGCCGCGGAAATCGAAGGCATAGGACACGCGGTTGGCCACCACGGACGTGGAATTGCCCGTCAAGGAGTAGGGGTGCGCCTCCCGGGTGTCGCCCGCGATCAGCATCGCGTAGTCGTTATTGGTGGTTCCCATGAAGACGCCGACGTTCGTACCTCGCAAGGTATTCGCCGGAATGTGCGCGTCCTCCAGGGCCTCCCAGGTCTGCTGAAGGATGACACGCTGCTGGGGGTCCATGTTCGTCGCCTCCAGCGGCGAGAGTCCGAAGAACTCCGCGTCGAAGGAAGCAATATCGTCCAGGTAGCCACCCGTCAGCGTAGCCTCGTCCATCCGACGCGTCATGTCCTTGTCGGCGGCATACTCAGTCCATCGCCCCGCGGGCAATTCGCCCACCCCGTCGCGGTAGCCGATGAACATGTCCCACATGTCCCGGTGATTCTTCGCCCCGGGATAGGCACCAGCCATGCCGACGATGGCAATGTCGCTCTGCGCTGGCGTCTGGGATGCCCCCCGTGATCGTGGCTGGCGCCCGGCCTTGGCTCCCCCACGGCGACCAGCTGCGGGCCCATTGATGAGGAACTCCGCGAGCGCGGAGATGGTGTTGTGCTCGTAGGCGACCGTGGCGTCCAGAGTGACCCCCATCAGGCGCTCCAGGTCGCCGGAGAGGATCACGACGTCGCGGGAGGACAGACCAAACTCCTCCAGCTGCTGGTCATCGTCGATCTCTGCCGCAGACAGTTCCGTGGTTTTCAATACCCAGTCCCGGAGCCACTGACGCATGTCTTCGATGGTCGTGGGCCGGGCTGCGGCGCTATTGTCTGCCATACGAACGGACGATTCCTCTCTGGTGAATCCTGCTGATCTTTTCCTGCGGGCGGGATGCCGTCCACAGGGTTTAACCTCCGGAGTCGAAGGCTTTTGCCTATCAATCTTCAGGTAAGTATTCCTGCGCTACATGCTAACCCTTCAGCAGGGCGCCTTCGTACTGTGCGTCACTTGATGATGAAGCTTTGCCCTGACGTGCGACTTTCGGGCGAGGAGCCCCGCCTAGTCGAACGAGCCGTCCAGGTACGCCTTGGCGCACACTCGGCGGGCAATCTTGTGCGCGCTGGAACGCGGAATATCGCCGGTCGAAACGATGCGGACATCCGCCGGCTGCACGCCGTGGGTCTTGGTGATAGCGCCACGAATCGCCGTGATCGCCTCGTCGTCCTTGGCCGGGTCGGCCTCCGGATCGCGCTCTGCGACCACAACGAGTCCTTCAATGTCCCCGCCAGTGAGCGCGAAGGCAGCGACCACGCCGGGTGCGGTCTGATCAGTCGACTCGTCCACGGTGGCCTCGATGTCCTGAGGATAGTGGTTGCGTCCGGCGACGATGATCAGGTCCTTGAGGCGACCGGTGATGAACAGCTCGCCATCGACGATCACGGCGAGGTCGCCCGTGCGCATCCAGTTGTCCTCCGGAGCGTCTCCTGCCCGGGAGTTGTCGGCGAGGCGCTTGTCCTTCGGCAGGGAGTTGCAGAAGGTCTCGGTGGTCTCGTCTTCGCGGTTGAGGTAGCCCGCGGCCATGTTGTCGCCGTGGCACCAGATTTCGCCGACGGTTCCATCGGCCACTTCCTTGCCCGTTTCGATATCAACGATGGTCATGACCTGCGGGGCACACACCTGCCCGAGGCCCATCAGCGGCATCGCGTCCTCGTGCCCCTCGCTCAGTTCCTTGGCCGTGCCCTGGGCCAGCTCCTCTCGGTCGAGCCAGACGGTGACGGGGCGCTTTTCTGTCTGAGGAGTGGTGACCAGCAGGGAGGCTTCCGCCAGGCCATAAGAGGGACGCATCGCGGTGCGCTCGAAGCCATACGCGCCATAGACCTCCAGGAATTTCTCCACGTTGTTTCGAGTCACTGGCTCAGAGCCGTTGAGCAGCCCCTTGACCTGGGAAAGGTCAAGGTCGGACAGTTCCTCCACCTCAGCGGGGTTGGCGTAGCGCGTCGCCAGCTCCAGGGCGAAGTTCGGCACCACCGAGTAGATGTTCTCTTCCTCACTCAGCGGGTGGAGGCGCTTGACCCAGCGGGTCGGATCCTGGATGAAGTCCCGCGGGCTCATCAGATCGAAGGGCAGGCCCAGGATCGTGACAAAGGCGCTGAGGATGATTCCCATGTCGTGGTGCAGTGGCAACCACGTCACCAGGCGCAGCGGGGACTGCAGCTGTGCGGCACCGAAGATTTCCAGCACGTTGGTCACGATGCTCCGGTGGGTCAGCACCACACCGGCCGGGGTCCGCGTGGAACCGGAGGTGTACTGCAGAAAAGCCTCATCGGTGGACTTCGGCGCGGATTCCGGGTTGGCCATCATGGCCGCCATGGGGTTCTCCCACTGCTCAGCCAGGGAATCTGGCAGCGCGTCCACCGTCAGGACGCGTGGCCGCTCTGCCGAAGGGCGATCCGCGAAGAAGCTGCGCACGGCCCCGGCCGAACGCTTATTTGTCAGCACCACCTTGGGGCTGGAAGAATCCAGCACCGCATTCAGGTGGCCAGCGTGGCCCGGCTCCGCTGGATCATACAGTGGGACAGGCACCAGGTTGGCGTACATCGCGCCCATAAAGGAGTAGATGTACTCCGGGGAGTTGTTCGCCAGGATCGCCACCCGGTCGCCCTTCTCCGCCACCTGCTGCAGGCGAACGCTCACGGCCTTGATGCGGGTGTTGACCTGCGCGCGGGTGATCTCGTTCAGCGTGCCTTCGCGGGAGTCTGCGTAATCCCAGTAGCGAATGAGCGTGTTCTCGGAGCTGCCATCCATCTGGGACATGGCAAACAGCATCTCGCACATGCCCGACAGCGTCAGTTGATCGGGCACAGAGATCTTGCCCTGGTCATCGAAAAATTGGCTCATGGCGGACTGGATGTCCATATTCTCTCCCTCAGCAGGTCTCGGGTCGCTCACGGTGAGCGCGGAATCACCCCACGCTCCGATAGTTTTATCTAGTGAATATTAACGGCCGCGGTCGCACGTATGTCGCTAACTCGACAATTCCCGGCATTGACCGTGCGGACCTAGTTCTTCTGGTTAATGATGTCCCGCGTCCAGTTCACAATCCACTGGGGCGCCGTCTCGCCGCCCATAACCTCCGAGTTCGTGGCGTACTGCGCATGGATGGCGTTCGCTGCCACCAGGTCCTTCGCCCGCTGCACCGCGTTGATGGCATCTCGTGGCGCGTCGCAGACCAGGTCGGTGGGGGCACAGAAGTTGTTCACTCGGTCATTCAGCTCACCGAACCCGCCGGGGCGTGGGCCTCGCATGGTGGCACCGGGGATCACGCCCTGGATCAAGCCGCTCACCGGGTTTAGCGCGATCTCCGCGCCGATTCCCGAGATCACCTTGCTTCCGACGAGGTTCCCCACCCCGTCTTCGCGTCGCCCGTCCGCGATCAGGGAGACGCCCGCGATGTTCGCTGCGGGCACCGGTCCCCGACCATTACCAATTTCGGACGCCAAATCGCCCGTCAGCACCGCTCCCTGACTGAAACCAACGAGGACAAAGCGGGTGGCCGGGCAGGCATCGTGCATCCCCTGCATCTCGGCCTGCACCTTCTGGTAGCCCTGCTCGCGCGAGTCGTCGTACGTCAATTCCTGAGGGGCATTGAAGTTCTTGAACTGAGCTGGGTACGGCAAGGTCCACACCTTCACCTGATCGGGACCGAACTCCTGCTGCAGTGGCTGGGTGACCTGCAGCAGCAACGAGTTGGGGTGGGACTGCGGGTTCGCCGGATCATCCTCCGGGCTGGATTCCCACGTTCCTGGGCTGGCGATGACCTCGTAGCCCACGCATCCGGGCGGATTTCCTGGGGTCGGCTGCGCTTCCGACTGGCTTGGTTGGTCGGGACCGCCGGGACGGCCAGGCCCACTCGGCCCCCGATTTTGGTTGTTCAACCAACCGGTCACACCTGCCGCGATCAACAGCAGCACAAGAATCACGCCGACAATGGTGAGCAGCTTCTTCATCTCTTAAACCAACATCCTACGTAGACATCAAACGCCCGTGAGACTGTCACGGGCGTTGTTCACATTATTCACTATGTGCTCTATTTGCAGTAGCGTGCGGTGGCCGCATCGGTCATGGCCTTCTGCGCCTTCTCCACATCGCCGGGGTTCTTTCCTATGATCCCCTGTGATTGCAGCTGCCCCGCTGTCAGCGGGATCACCGGATTCTTCCCGCCGGTGTTGCAGTGCTCCCGGGCCGCTGCGATGAGCTGATCTTCCAGCCCACCTGGATCCTTGGCTCCCTCGACCTTCTCCAGATCAAGGCCCTGGTTTTCCAGATCGGTCAGGTAGTCCTTGTCTTCCTGGGATCGCGAGGCCCCCGCGGGCACCTCGTCCACCTTTTGGACGCCACCGTCTTTCTCCGAGCTTCCCCCGTTCGACGACCCTGGCGCGGCGGAGTTGCTGGCACTGGAGCTGCTGGCCTTGCCCGCATCCTTGGATTCGGAAGCGTTTGGCTGGTCGGTGGCGTCCCCCTCTGGAGAACTGGACACGCTGGGAACCTCGGAGGAACTGGGCGCGTCGGCGTTGTCCACGGTGGAATCCGAACCGCAGGCCGCCGCCCCCAGGAGGAGGGCGGAGCCGGCGACCACCGCGGTCCAGCGGGCAGGCTGGGCGTGGCGGAAGAAACGTACTGGCATGGGATCTACCTCGTCGGGAATTATCTAGCGGGTTTCGATGCGTCCGTTGATTTCGCGGATCTCTCCGTGCTGGAAGGTGACGGACTGTCCACCGGAGGGGATGGCCTCCTGATCCTTCACGGGGTAGCCAAAGCGGCCGTTTTCGTAGCCTTCCTTGCCCCAGGCGTCGAAGATCGCGCCGTCGTAGATCACGTGGGCGCCGGTTTCGTGGGACCAGTAAATCTTGCCGTGCTCGAAGGTGGAGAGTCGCCCAGCACCGATGCTGGTTTCACCGGAGGTGGGCGCACCGAGCTTGGATTCCAGGCCGCCCAGGTCGAGGTACTTTGCCCCAATCATGCCCTGGACATACTGGGTTTCACCCTTGGAATTGCGCACGGTCACGCCGTTCTCGAAGCGCTGGATGGCGCCGGTGCCGCTCTTCTTTTCCGGCTCGATCGGGTAACCCAGTGGGCCTTCCTCCCACTTCGTCTTGCCCCAGGCATCGCGCATGTCGTTCATGACTGCGACAGCGCCGACATCGGGGTTCCAGTAGATGGCGCCGTTCTCGAAGTTCACAAAGCGACCGCGTCCATTGCTGATGGAGAATTCCTCCGACACTGGGTAGCCCAGGGCAGACTCTGGCCCGCCCATCTCGGCGTAGCGAGCGCCGATGCGCCCCCACAGGAAGTGCGCATTGGTCTTGGGGGACCAGTAGGCGCGGCCGCCGCGGAAGTCCTGGATTTTACCGCCGTTCGGACCGTCGTACTCGCCGGAGATGCAGGAACCCAGATCCGGGAAATCCTTGATCCGCGCGTCGATGGCGCCGCCGGTGTTGCAGGTCGCGCCGCGGTCATCCTTGCTCAGCCCAAGCGAATCGGCGATGTGCGGCCACGCGTTGGTCATCTCAAACTGCCAGTAGGGCCATGCGTGAGTTCCGGAAGGGCGGAACTGAGCGATGACGTTGACGCCCTGCCCCTTGGCCTGGCGAACGAACGTGTCCGTGGTCAGACGGGACATCACCTCAAGCCCCATGCCGGCGGCGCTGTCGGAGGTGCCCGGCAGCGGACCTGGCTTGTCATACTGGCCCGCGTTGCCGTTGCCAGCAGAGACGTACACGGTCTTGTTCTTCAGAGCGTCCAGGCCGAGCTTCGGGTCGTGGTCGATCCAGTCCTGGGAGCCGTAAGGGCCCCACATCTTCTCGGCGTTGTAGCCGCCACTTTCGTTCGTGGCGAAGCCGATCCCCTGCGGCATGCCCGGGGACGTGGTGTCCAGGTAGCCGGAGAAGGAGCCGGCGAACTTAAACATGTCCGGGTAACGCTCGGCGAGGTTGATCGCCGCGGTCCCGCCCATGGACAGGCCGGCGACGGCGCGGTCCTCGTTGGTGCGCCAACCTTGGCGCAGAACGGCGGGGAGCTCGCGGGTCAGGAAGCTCTCCCACTTGTAGTGCACGCCGTTATCCGGCTGCTGCCAATCGGTGTAGAAGGAAGCCTCGCCGCCGACGGGCATGACCACGTTGACGTTCTTATCCGCGTAGAAGTTCGCGATGTTGGTATTGAGGGTCCAGCCGGACTCGTCATCGCGGGCACGCATGCCATCGAGGGCCCACACACTGGGGAACTTGCGGTCTGGCTGCTGGTACCAGTCGCGTGCAAGGAGGATCTGCACCTTCACTGGCTTGCCGGGCATCGCTGCGGAGTTGATGTAGACGTTGGCCCAACGATCGGTGATCCACTCCACGCGGTCCACGCTCACACCCTGCGGCAGACCGGGGAGGTCCTGGGTCGTGGTGCGATTGGGGGTGCGGGCGGGGCGATCGTTTTCCCGCAGGAAGTCATCACCGTTGCCGGGTGCCAGACTGCCCAACGACCCCTGGGCGTGAGCTACCGGGGCGAGGGGGCTGACGGTCGCGAGCGACAGCGGAAGCGCGAGAGCGGCCACGCTGGCGCGGCGAAGGGAGCGGGGGAGCTTCGCAGCAGGGCGCATATTGTCATTCATCCTTCATGAAGTCGGAGCCGCAACGGCCCCAGAGCGAGTGTGTGGCATTACTTTAATCGGGTACGCCAAGGTGAACCTGTGGCGGCTTGCCTCCAAACAGGTTCCCCTCCTGCTCGGACGCAAGTGTGGTGCAACCCACGCCGTGCAGCGCTCGATACGTAGAGCCTGATGCATGGAGCGGGTTCGACGACTTAGCAGCGGCGACTGCCTATGACGACAAGTTCATTATGGCAGCCACGCCGCGGAAAAGATCCTCGACACACCTAAATCTAAAGTTTTGGTTGAGGGTTAGCTTACACCGCCGAAGAATATGGTGAAAGAAAACTGAAAACGACCCCCGGAAAATCCGGGGGTCGAGGTCACGCAGCGCTCATGAAGGGTTAGTTCACCTGCACGCCAGCCTTGTAGGTTCGCCAGCTCAGAGGCATCCCTGGGCGGTAGGCCAGATCGATGGCGTTCTCGGTATCCAACACGTGGAAGTCCGCCGCACCCCCGACGACGATCTGCCCCTTGGCCGGGCGGCCCTGAGCATCCTTGCCATCCTTGACCGCATGGCGCCGCAGGGCCTTGGCACCCCCGAGCGTCGCTGCGGCGATCGCCTCATCCATCGTGAGGTGTTGCTGCAGCACCGCGGTGGTCACGCAGTAGTTCATGGAGGACGTGTAAGACGTCCCAGGGTTCAGGTTGGAAGCAATGGCGACAGTCGCGCCGGCGTCCAAAAGCTGACGGGCGGGCGCGAGCTCCTGGCGGGTGGAGAGGTCGCACGCGGGGAGCACCGTGGCGACCGTCTCCGAATCGGCCAGGGCCTTCACGTCCTCCTCGCTGAGGTAGTTGACGTGATCCACGCTGGCGGCGCCATACTCCACGGCAATCTTCACGCCCGGGCCCTCGCCCAGCTGGTTGCCGTGCACGCGCAACCCCAGGCCAGCCTCCTTGCCGGCCTCCAGGACCCGGCGCGAGGCAGCCTCGTCGAAGGCGCCGCGCTCGCAGAACACGTCGATCCACTGCACGTTGCCCTTCACCGCCTGCAGCATGTCCCCGACGACGAGGTCGAGGTACTCGTCAGCGTCCGCCTTCGGCGGCACGAGGTGGGCTCCCAGGAACGTCACTTCCTCAACGTGGCGGTTCGCGATCTCCGCGGCCAACGCCTCGGTCTCCACATTGAGCCCGTAGCCCGTCTTCGTCTCCAGGGTTGTGGTCCCGCCGGCCTGGGCGACCTTGATGCGCTCCTGCAGCAGCTGCTCGAGCCGCTCCTCCCCCGCTGACCGGGTGGCCTCCATCGTGACGGCGATTCCACCGGCGGCGTAGTCTTGCCCGGCCATGCGGGCCTCGAACTCTTCGGCGCGGTTGCCGTCGAAGATCATGTGGGAGTGGGAATCGACCCAGCCGGGCAGCATCGCGCGACCGCCCAAGTCGATAGTTTCCGTCGTGTCAGGCGCTTCGGCGAGATCGGAGGCGGCGCCGACCCAGGTCACCACTCCCCCGTCGACCACGACAGCGGCGTCGCTAATGGTGCCGGCCTCCGCGACCGTGCGAAGTTCGGAGATTCCCTTGAACAGTGTGGACATTGCACATTCTCCTTGTTGGGTTTGTGATGGTCATTGTTTTTTGTGAAGTCAGGGCCCCGAGGGGGCTGCTGTGGGCAGGGGGAGGACGCCACCGCCCTTTCGCCAGGCAGCCTAGCGGAAACACCAAAGGACGGGCCGCAGCCCAAGTGGCTGCAACCCGTCCGGGGTGGAACTAGTCTTCGCGAGACTTGAATTCCATGGGAACGCGGACACCGCGCTCCTCGGCAACCTCGTTGGCCCGGTTGTACCCGGCGTCCACGTGGCGGATCACGCCCATGCCTGGGTCGTTGGTCAGCACAGCGCGCAGCTTGGCGGCGGCCAGCTCGGTGCCGTCGGCCACGCTCACCTGGCCGGCGTGGATGGAGCGACCCATTCCCACGCCGCCACCGTGGTGTATGGAAACCCAGGTAGCGCCAGAGGAGACCGCGGTCATGGCGTTCAGCAGCGGCCAGTCAGCCACGGCGTCAGTGCCGTCCAGCATGGCCTCGGTCTCGCGGTAGGGGGATGCCACAGAACCGGAGTCCAGGTGGTCGCGGCCAATGACGATCGGGGCCTTGACCTTTCCTTCCTTGACCAGGTCATTGAACAGCAGGCCGGCCTTGTGGCGCTCGTTGTAGCCCAGCCAGCAGATGCGGGCTGGCAGGCCCTCGAATTCGACGTATTCCTCGGCGGCATCCAGCCAGTTGTGCAGGTGCTCGTTATCGGGGAAGAGCTCCTTCAGGGCTTCATCGGTGACCTTGATGTCCTCCGGATCGCCGGAGAGGGCAGCCCAGCGGAATGGCCCCAGGCCCTCGCAGAACAGCGGGCGGATGTACGCCGGCACAAAGCCGGGGAATTCGAAGGCGCGCTCGTAGCCGGCCTTGCGAGCCTCGTCGCGGATGGAGTTGCCGTAGTCGAAGACCTCTGCGCCTTCGTCCTGGAACTCGACCATGGCCTGCACCTGAGCTGCCATAGCCTCGCGAGCCTTCTTGGTGAACGTGGTGGGGTCTTCGTTGGCCTCGCGCTGCCAATCCTCCACCGTCACCTCCGTGGGCAGGTAGGACAGCGGGTCGTGTGCGGAGGTCTGGTCGGTGACAACATCCACCGTGAACTCGCCCTCGCGGTGGCGGCGCAGGACCTCCGGGAAGACCTCGGCCGCGTTGCCCACCAGGCCGACGGACAGTGCCTTCTTCTGCTCCTTGGCTTCGTTAACCAGCTTCAGCGCTTCGTCCAGATCTGTGGTGACTTCGTCCAGGTAGCGCTTGCCCTGGCGGCGCTTCAGGCGGGTCTCATCCACGTCCACGATCAGGCAGGCGCCGCCGTTCAGCGTGACGGCGAGCGGCTGAGCGCCACCCATGCCGCCGCAGCCGCCGGTCAGGGTGAAGGTGCCGGCCAAGGTGCCGTTGAAGCGCTTCTTCGCCACCGCAGCGAAGGTCTCGTAGGTGCCCTGCAGGATGCCCTGGGTAGCGATGTAGATCCAGGATCCGGCCGTCATCTGGCCGTACATCATCAGGCCTTCGGCCTCCAGCTTGCGGAAGTGCTCCCAGTTAGCCCAGTCACCGACCAGGTTGGAGTTGGCGATCAGCACGCGCGGCGCCCACTCGTTGGTCTTCCACACACCGACGGGCTTGCCGGACTGGACCAGCAGAGTTTCATCCGCTTCGAGGTCCTTCAGGGTCTCGACGATGGCATCAAAAGCTTCCCAGCTGCGAGCCGCCTTGCCGGTGCCGCCGTAAACCACGAGGTCCTCGGGGCGCTCCGCCACCTCAGGGTCCAGGTTGTTCATCAGCATGCGCAGCGGCGCCTCGGTCTGCCAGCTCTTGGCATTGAGTTCGGTGCCGCGGGGAGCGTGAACTTCGCGTGGTTCAGACATGGTCGGGTTCCTTTCATCTTTTGTGACTGCGCCTCACCGCGGATTCGCCCGAACAGCCATGCCCTACGAGCCTGACCCGCCGATTGTGACGGACTCTGACGAAACCACATTGTGTGAGGTGGGTTACCCCTTACCAGGTCAATGTATCCCGTCCCCTCGCCGGTGTGCCACCCAATTCATGGCGCGACTGTCTGAGATACCAGACAGTCAACGTCCGGGGCGCCACCCGGGGACACCCTCAGGGCACCATTCACCGCATCACCAGCTGCGCTAGCGAAGTTCTCCCACAGCCTTCTCAGCGGCATCCACCAGTGCCCCGGACTTCACCATCGCCACCGTGGCTTCAATTTCCGGAGACAGGAAGCGATCCACTCCCGGCCCCTGCACCTCACTGCGCAGCTGCTGAATCACCGCGGCGGTTCCGGCTGCGGGCTCCCCCTCGCGCTGATCGATGGCTCGTGCCGCGGTCAGCACCTCGATCGCCAGCACGCGCTGCAGCCCGTCCACCGACTTCCGCAACTTACGCGCTGCCGTCCACCCCATGGAAACGTGATCCTCCTGCATCGCAGAGGATGGGATGGAGTCCGCCGAGGCTGGGTTTGCGTTGCGCTTCAGCTCGGAGACGATCCCCGCTTGGGTGTACTGCGCGATCATGTGGCCAGAATCCACGCCGGGATCATCCGCCAAGAACGCATTCAGCCCGCGGTTGCGGGCGGGGTCCAGGAAGCGGTCGGTCCGGCGCTCAGAGATGGAGGCCAGATCAGCCGTCACCACGGCCAGGAAGTCCAACGCATAGGCCACTGGCGCACCGTGGAAGTTGCCATTGGAGGACACGCGGCCATCCTTTGCCACTACCGGGTTGTCCACCGCTGCCGCCAGCTCCCGCTCGGCTACCAGTGTGGTGTGCGCCAGCGTGTCCCGGAAACCGCCCGCGACCTGTGGTGCGCACCGCACGGAGTACGCGTCCTGCACCTGGGTCTTCTTGAAGTCCTCCAGCGCCGCTGCCAAGATCGCCGATCCATCGGCCACCGTGCGGATGTTGTACGCGGCATCGGCCTGCCCCGGGTGCGGCCGCAGTTGCTGCAGATCATCGGCGAAAACCACCAGCGTGCCGAGCAGCCCCTCCACGGTCATGGCGGTGGCCACGTCTGCCAGCTTGGCCGCCGCTCGCAGGTCCGTGATCGCCAGGCACAGCTGTCCCAGCATGCCGTCCGTGCCATTGATCAGCGCCAGTCCTTCCTTCTCGCGCAGCTTCAACGGCTCGATACCCGCCGCCGCCAGCGCCTCGGCGGAATCCTGGATGTCGCCCCCGTCCACTCGGACGTGCCCCTCGCCGAGCAGGGCCAGCGCGCAGTGCGCCAGCGGTGCCAGGTCTCCAGAACAGCCCAGAGACCCGTACTCGCGCACGACGGGGTGAATGTTCGCGTTCAGGACCGCCGCGTAGGTTTCCACCACCACGGGCCGGACGCCAGTGCGGCCGGTGCACAGGGTAGATAGGCGCAGGAGCATGAGTGCCCGGATGACTTCTTGTTCCACCTCGGGGCCGGACCCGGCGGCGTGGGATCGGACGAGTGACAGCTGCAGCTGAGCCCGCATCTCCTCGGGAATGTGCCGGCGGGCCAGCGCGCCGAAGCCGGTGGAGATGCCGTAGACCGGGGTGGGATCTTGCGCTAGTTCCTCCACGCGGTCGCGGGTCTTGGCCACTTCAGCGAGGGCAGCCTCGTCGATATTCACCGTTGCGCCATGGCGGGCCACGGCCACGACTTCTTCGATGCTCAGGGCACCAATTCCGACGGTGACGGAAGTGGGGTAGTTCGGGGACATGCGTACTCCTGACTCTCTGTGTTTTCGCAGCGTTCAGCGCCTCAAGGCCAGCGGACCACGGACACAGAGCGTTCGGTGTTGCAGGGTCACGCAGCCCACGCCAATGCGGGAATAGTATGGCAGATCACATCGTCGATGGAGGGTGGCGTCCACAAATTATCGGGACCCCTACCCCTTCCGGCGGTACATCTTCTCCCCCACCGCGTGGGCCGCGACCTGCAAGTTCTTCACAGCCTGGGCGCGCGTGGCGCTATCCACGTCCTGCTGCGTATAGGTCACAGCCAGGGCAGCGGCGGGGCGATTCAGGTGGTCGAGGACGGCGACGGCGACAGAAGCCTGGCCCGGCGAGACCTCCTCGACCTCTTGGGCCCACCCCTGTTCGCGGCTGCGGAGCAACTCGGACTGAAACGCGTCCAGCCGCGCAGTTTCCCCCGCGGTGGCGAATGCGGCCTGCGCCTCCGACGGTGGCAGGTGGGCGACCATGATCCGACCCGAGGCGGTGCGAAGCGCGGGAAGGCGTACCCCCACCTCCGTGATGAGAGACGGTGCACCGGAACTGCGGACCTCCTGCAGGTAGACGGTCTCGCTGCCCGCGAGGCGAGACAGATGCCCAGACCCACCCACCACCGCGGCGGCCTGCTTCAAACGGGACGTGGCGAGGCGCACGAGCGGCTGCTGGGTGGTGTACGCGGACGCCATCGAGTAAGCGGCCAAGCCCAGGCCATAGGTGCGATGCTCGGGAAGGTGTACGACGAATCCCGAGCTGACCAGCTCGTTGAGCAAGTGGTAGGTGGTGGAACGCGGGAGGTCGAGCTCGCTTCGGATCCGGGCGGCGGAGATTGGCACGTCGATGGAGGAAAGCAGGGAAAGGATCTGAAGTGTCTGGCGAGCGGCGGGAACTTGGGGCTTGGGCACCTTTTCATCCTATGGATCACCCAGTACACGGGGATCGCCCGGTACACGGGGATCGCCCAGTGCGCGGAGGTAGCCCAGTGCACGGGGGTGCGCGGTGGTGGCGGCGAAAGGTAGCGCGAAAATAATCTTTTGAAAGAATTTCACGTCCGCGTCATTTCGGCGTGTGGTACACGTTACAAGGACTTCACCCGGCGCACGTGTGACCAACGAGGAGAATCTTATGCGCGACTCCAGCTCTCCCACCGCCCGAACGGGCACCTCCCGCAACTCGGCCGGCGGACTGAAGCACCGCCACCTGCACTTCATCGCGCTGGGCTCCGCCATTGGCACCGGTCTGTTCTACGGCTCAGCCGAGGCCATTCAGGCCGCCGGTCCCGCGGTGCTGCTGGTGTACCTGCTGGGCGGGGTGGTGGTCTACTTCATGCTCCGCGCGCTGGGGGAAATGGCGGTGCGCAACCCCGTCGCCGGATCCTTCGCGGAATATGCCCGCGCGCACATGGGTGGCTGGGCCGGATACATCACTGGCTGGATGTTCGCCTTCGAGATGGTGATCGTGTGTCTCGCGGACCTCACCGCCATCGGCATCTACATGGGCTTCTGGTTCCCGGACGCACCGCGCTGGATCTGGGTCGCCGTCACCCTGCTCATCGTCGGCGCCGCCAACCTGGCCAGCGTGAAGTCCTTCGGCGAGTTGGAATTCGGCTTCACCATCATCAAGGTCGGCGCGGTGGTCGCCATGATCCTGGGCGGCGCGGCCATCTTGGTCTTCGGACTCTCCGATTCGCACGCCACGGGCCCAGCCAACCTCACCAATGACGGCGGCTTCTTCCCCCACGGCCCCAGCGGCATGATCGCCTCGTTCATCCTGGTGCTCTTCGCCTTCGGCGGCACGGAGATCATCGGCATCGCTGGCACCAAGGCGGAGCACCCCGAAGAGTCCGTCCCCAAGGCCATCAACACCGTCCCGCTGCGCATCCTGCTGTTCTACGTGGTCTCCCTGGCAATCATCCTGATGATCATCCCGTGGCGCGAGGTCACCGGCGATGCCTCCCCGTTCGTGCAGATCTTCTCCACCCTCGGAGTCTCGTGGGCTGCCGCCGCGCTGAACGTCGTGGTCATCACCGCTGCTCTTTCCGCGATCAACGCCGACCTCTTTGGCGCCTCAAACGTGCTCCAGGGCCTGGCCCGCCAGAAGCTCGCGCCCGGGATCATGGCCAAGTCTCGCAACGGGGTGCCCGTGTTCAGCACGCTGATCCTTCTGGTGGTGCTGGTCGGTGGCGTCATCCTCAATGCCCTCCTCCCCGAGCGCGTCTTCGAAATCGTGGCGTCCCTGGCCACCTTCGCCACCGTCTTCGTCTGGTTGATGATCCTTCTGTCCCACGTGTGGTCACGGAAGAACATGACGCGCGAGGAGGTCGCCAACCTGAACTACCGGGTCCCCTTCTGGCCCGTCGGTCAGATCTTTGCGATCGCATTCATCCTCTTCACCTTCGGAATTATGGCGTGGACGGAGGAATACCACCTCGCGCTGGCCGTGGGCGCAGGGTTCGTCGCGCTCACGACGCTCGCGTACTTCGTCACCGGGGCGAAGCGGGCCGCGGATTCCATTCCAGACGCCACTGCTTCAACTCCGGAGCCGACTAGCGGAGAGAATCTGTCCCGCTAACATCGGGGCTATGAATACCGAAACTGATCAGCCCCTATTCACAGAAGCTTCCGAATGGACGGGTCGCAACGACGGCCCGGGACCGGAGCACGCCCGTTGGCACAGTGTGGTGAAGCCCCTGAGTGAGGGCGAGTCCCCCGCGGCGGTGGTGCTGGGTTATGCCTCTGACGAGGGCGTGCTGCGCAACGGCGGCCGGCAGGGCGCCGCCGCCGGTTCTCAGGCTCTACGCGACGCGCTGGGAAGCTTGGCCATTCACGATGAGTTCCCCCGCCGGGATGCCGGCACCATTACTACTCAGGGCGACGACCTGGAGGGCTCGCAGGAGGCACTGTCCAATAAGGTGCAGCAGCTGAACGAGGATGGCCACCTGGTGATCGTCCTCGGCGGCGGGCACGAGACCGCCTTTGCGTCCCACCGCGGCGCCTACCGGGCAAATGGGAATCAGCCGCTGGGGATCATCAACCTGGATCAGCACTTTGATCTGCGGCAGGAGGATCGGCCCACCTCCGGCACACCGTTTAAGCAGATCGCAGACCTGGTCACGCCGGATCACGGCGTGGAGGGCTTCGATTACACGGTGCTGGGGATCTCTCGCCCGAACAACACCCGGGTTCTATTCGACACGGCCTCGACACTCGGCGTGGAGATCACCCTGGATGAGGAGCTTCTGGAGCTGAGCCCGGCGCAGGCGGGCGAGCTGGCCCGGCGTGCAGCCGAGGGACGCGAGGCGATCCACCTCAGCATCGACCTCGACGTGCTGCCGTCTTCCACTGCTCCGGGGGTTTCCGCTCCTGCATCACTGGGCGTGAACTACGAGCGGATCCGCGCCATGGCTCTGGCGATCGCGGCCACCGGCAAGCTGAAGCTGGTTGATGTCGTGGAACTCAACCCGCGCTATGACGTGGATAACCGGACGGCCAAGGCGGCCGCCCGGTTGATCGCGGACATCGTGTCCACGCATGCCGCGGCTCTCTAGAGCAGCAGGTGGGCAATGGGGGTGGCGATCAGGATGGTGAGGGCCACGCGCTCGAACCAGATGATCACCATGTGATGCAGCTTGACGGGGATCTTCGTGGCCATGATGCAGGGCACCACGGCGGAGAAGAAGATGATCGCAGACACCGAAATGACGGCGATGACGAACCGCAACACCGGGTCCGCGGCATCGCCCACCGCGGTGGCGGGGAGGAACATCTCCGCGATACCCATCGCGGCCGCCTTGGAGCCCAGCATCGCGTCCGGCAGCCGGACGATCCAAGCGAAGGGATAGAACAGGTAGCCGATCCAGTCGAAGATCGGCGTAAACCGGGCGAGCAACAGTCCAGCCAAGCCGATGGACAGGATTGAGGGGACGATCGCGCTGGCCATGCGGATGCCGTCACGGAGGTTCACCGCGATGTTCTCCACCAGCCCGGGCGCGCGGTCGAGAGCCAGCTTGGCCTCCCGCCACGCCACGCGCAGGCGGTCCTTCTTCACGATCTGCTCTGGGGACGGGGTTGCCTCCGGGTAGTACTCGTCCGGGAGTGTGCGCAGCGGTGGGATGCGCACCGTAATCGCAGTGACGATGAAGGTCACGACCAGCGAGACAATGAAGAACATTCCCCACAGGTTCATGATCCCCAGCGCCTTCGCCACAATCACCATGAACGCCGCGGACACGGTAGAGAAGCCGGTGGTGATGATGGCCGCCTCCTTGCCGGAGTACCCACCCTCCCGGTACACGCGGTCGGTAATGAGAATACCCAGCGAATAGCTGCCCACGAAGGAGGCGACGGCGTCAATGGCCGAGCGCCCGGGTGTCTTCCAGATGGGGCGCATCACCGGCTGCATGAACACCCCGATGAATTCGAGCATTCCGTACCCAATCAGCAGCGCCAGGAACGCGGAGCCAATCGGGACGATCAGCCCCACAGGCGTGACCAGCTTGGTCCACAGGAATGGGACCATGTCCTTTTCCCCCAACACCCACGGCAGGTGATCAGTCAGGTAGAGAATGGCGATCACGAGCCCAATGACGTTGGCCACGGTGAATACAGCCTGCAGGGTGCCCTGGCGCCAGTTCTTGTTCCAGATTGATCGCCCGGTCCCATACACGGCGAGCGCGAGCAGGATCCACGGGACCAGCCCCGGAAGGTATTTCTTCAGCATCGTGACCATGTGGTCCAAAGGAATGGAGCTGGTCCCGTCATAATTGACGGGGAGGAAGAAAACGATGGCGCCGATCGCGCTGTAGACGAACAGTCGCCACAGGCCTTTACCTTGCGGTTCGTGTTCCTCCCGGTCCATTGTTTCGGACGCCACTGCTTCAGCAGAAGTCATGTGTACCGCCTTCGTGACTTCGGGCGCTGCCGCAGGTATAGCGACAGTTTCATGGCCCGAGAATGTGAGATCGTTCAACAGTTGCCAATAATGTAACTGAGCACACAGTGATCGACAGGCGAATTCACATAATTAACAAAAAAGGGGGCCTATTTACATCCGCGCATAGAAAAACCGCCACTACCCAAGAGGCAGTGGCGGTGACAGGTGCAGATTTACTGCGGATCCAGGGAGCCGGTGGTGGAGCCGAAGCTACCCAGCGGAGCCTGCGGAGCCGGCGCTCCGAAGTTCACACCCAGTGCGGTCAGGATGTGCGGGCGAGCGCGCGTCAGCTCAGCGGTCCAGTATGGCCAGTTGTGGATGCCCTGAACCGGGTAGCTGACCACGGGGGTGGAGCCGGTGAGACGAGCAGCGGCTTCAAACTTCGCGGTGGACGACCGGGAGATCCACTCCAACCCCACACCGGCAGTCACGCCGAGCGGATCGTTAAAGAAGTTTTCGCGGTTGGTCGTCACACCGGCAGCTGCGGACAGGTACATCGGCAGGCCGGACAGGCGGCCAGCTTGCAGCATCGGGTCATTGCGGAAACGGGCCGGGTCGATTGGGCTACCCCACATGTCCCAGATATTGGCACCCGGGGCGCCCTCGTTCATGGCGTACTGCAGCCCTGCGTACATACCTGGCCAGGTTGGGTTCAGGTAGCCGGAGAAGGACGTGGCCTGCTTGAACTGGTCACGGTGCCAGGCAGCGAGGTTCATTGCAGCGGTTCCGCCCATGGACAACCCCAGTACCGCGTTACGGTGCGGGTTCACACCGAAGTTCTGCTGCAGGTAGTTCGGAAGCTCGCTGGTGAGGAAGGTCTCCCACATGGGGTGACGTGGGCCGCCCGGGCCGTGGTAGTCACCGATCCAGTCGGTGTAGAACTGGGACCGGCCGCCAACGGGCATCACGGCAGTGACGTCGTCGTCAACAAATTGATCCACACCGTGGCCCAGGTAGGTCCACCCGTTCCAGTCATCGCGTGCGCGCAGGCCGTCCAGCATGTACACGCCGGCATCTCCACCGTTGGCCGATGCCTTGATCTGAACCTTGATGTCCTGACCCATGGCCGAGGAAGGCACCATGCAGTCCTGGACGAAGTACTGGTAGTCACTCCACACGCACCCGGGGCGCAGGAGGCCGCGGGTGTCATCCGCCGAAGCGTTTGGCGCGGCAATGGTAGCCATCCCCAGGGCCGTGGCGATTGCAACCAGGACGGCGGCGAATCGCTGGCCAAAGCCACTCTTCTCTCTCATGCTCATGTAAAAGCCCTTTTCTTCTTACTCTTGTAGACCAAACACGTTACCAAAAAGTTATGGAACACTCCAAGCAAAAACCAAAGTTCCAAGCAGTGTGCTCCAAGTTCACTGGTCAGTCTTGCCGCGGGCGCAATACCCCGACGAAACTGCATTTCAAAAGCGGTTTCCCGCTACACCTGAATGGGATGGCACGCACTCGTCCACACGCAGTTGCTTACCGACTGAAAGTGAAAGAATACCCACCGGTGCAACAAAATGAGAAACTGCCACACAGGTGAAGTAACGTGAAAGCTCAGATTTCAGTAACCTAATCGTTACCTGTGGATCCAGCGTTACAGTCTCCCCCTTAAGCCGCGAGCTCTTCGCCCGCGGTCATCCCCATCGCAGCCTCGCCCCCGAAGCCCCCGCTCCTTAACTCCTGCTAGTCCATCCCCGGTACTTAGTTCATCCCCGGTACCACATACACAGCAATCGCAATCGTGGCGATCCAGAACAGTGCCAACACCTGCAGCGTCCGATCACGCAGCGCGATCTCATCCGGCGCACCACCATCGCCGCGGTCCACGTCCGAGGCATAGCGCAGGATCGCCACCGTAAACGGCACCATCGAAATCTGGTACCACACCGCCGCGGTACCGCTGACCTCCTGGGACAGATCAAAGCCCCACAGCGCGTAGCTCAGCACCACCGCAGTGGCGGCCAACGTCCACACAAAGCGCAGGTAAGTAGGGGTGTAGCTCTCCAGCGACTTACGAATCTTCGCCCCAGACCGCAGCGACAGCTTGAGCTCCGCATACCGCTTGCCCGCGGCCATAAACAAGGAGCCGAAGGCCGCTACCAGCAGGAACCACTGGGAGAGCACGATGGACGCAGCCACGCCGCCAGCCATCGCGCGCAGCATGAACCCGGAGCTGACCAGCGCAATATCGATCACCGGCTGGTGCTTCCACCCGAAGCAGTACCCCAGCTGCAGCGCGATGTACACCGCCACCACGATGGCCAGTCCCGGCCCGGAGCTCGCCAGGAACGAGCCACCCACCGCCGCCGCGATCAGCACCACCGCCATGACATAAGCCAGGGATACCGGCAGCACGCCAGCCGCGATCGGCCGAAACCGCTTGGTCGGGTGCGCCCGGTCCGCCTCCACGTCGCGGGCATCATTAATCAAGTAGATGCTCGATGCCGCCAGGCAGAACACCACGAAAGCGATCAGGATATCCAGCAGCACGCGCTCCTGGAACAGCATCTCTCCGCCAGCTGCCGCAGGAGCGGCCACGACGAGCGCATTCTTCACCCATTGCTTGGGGCGCAACGCCTTGATCATCGCTTCGGGCAGGTTCCTCGGCCCGCGCAGCCCCTTGTTATCGGCGGCGTCCACCTCCGTGGGCTGACCGCCCTCTCGCTGTCTCTCCAGGCCCGATGTGTGTGGCTCCGAGCCCAGGATGGGTTCTTCTACTCCCTCGCTCACCGTTTCTCCTTCTTCATTTTCTTGAGGACGCCACGGGCGCCTCGTGTCGGCTCTTTAACCACAATTGAGTTCACGGCCTTGCTGCTGACCAGGCCGATAAGACTACCGAGTGTCACATCAGATGGATAGTGCACGCCCAATACGAGGCGGCTAGCCGCCATCACGGGGATGCCGACCAGCGGTAACTTGCTGCCCGTCGCGGGCACGAGGGAAACCAGGGCCGCGGTGGAGCTGGTCGCGTGCGAGGACGGGAAGCTCAACTTGGAGGGGGTGCCCACTCCGATCGCGATGCGCTCGTCATGAGGGCGCGGGCGGCGGATCACGCGCTTGATAATCACGCTGGCGGCGTGTGCCACAAAGGCACTGATGCCCACGTTCGCCCACAACTGCTTACGGCGCCGGTGATCTCCGGCGTGCAACGGGTTCTGGTCCCGGCGCGCGCGGCAGGCCGCCCAGGCATATCCCGCGGCAGATAGTCCCATCCAACCCAGGGCATGCTCGCCGAAGTGGCTGAGCGCGCGAGCAGCGCTCTGCACCCCGGGCTTGTTGCCGATGACACTTTGGATGGCAACCAGCGCATCAGACTCCCCTAATGGGTCGCCCGGCAGCGTGGGGTTCTTGCGGATCATTTCTCGGCCCCAGCTGCGCCGTCACTGCCATTGTTGGCTTCTGGCTCGAAGATCTGCGCCCAGGCCTCGCGGCTGGTCAAGTAGGGGTGAGCTGCCCGGTACTTCTCGCGCATCTCGTCGAAACGGTCCAAGACCTCCTTCTGCAGGCGTGCCGAGTCCTTCGCCAAGGCGATCATCTGACCGCGGTCGCGCTTGCGGTACACCACGCCCTTGCCGTCGGCGGTGGTCACTGTTGCACCGTCGATGCGGGACAGGCTGAACCAGCGGGCCTCGATGGGTGGCAGGTTGACCTGCGGAACGTGGTGGTGGCGAGCATCGGCCGGCTTGGCGTTGTTCACCACAGCCTGAGTAAGGGTCTTGACCTTGGCCTTCAGGCTCAGCGGAATGCGCGTGAGGTGAGCGGGCCCGC
The DNA here is from genome assembly GCA_001054945.1 of Corynebacterium falsenii. Lineage (GTDB taxonomy): Bacteria > Actinomycetota > Actinomycetes > Mycobacteriales > Mycobacteriaceae > Corynebacterium > Corynebacterium falsenii_A. The sequence goes on from JVKJ01000002.1 coordinate 112,438, forward strand.
CCGTCGGAGCGGGCAGCTCGGAGGCCGAGGGGATAACCACCGCATCGGAGTAGTTCTTGCGCATCTTGTTGATCCGAGGCAAGGCCTTATCCAGGATGGTGAACAGCTGATCCGGCCCAGCCAGGAAGTCCTTCATGGCCTCGTTCTGGATGGCCACCGTGGAGTACTCCAGGCACAGCAGGTGCTTTGCCGTGGCCTTTGCCATGGAGGCAACCATGCCCTTGGGGGAACCGTCTTGCTGGATGGCAGCGACGATCAGGCGATTGCGCAGGTGGAAGTACGCTTGCCAATCGATGGCATCGTCCTTATCGGACCACGCCATGTGCCAGATCGCGATGCCCGGCCAGGAGGCGGTGGGAAAGCCCGCGTCCTTGGCGCGTAGCCCGAACTCGCCGTCGTCCCACTTGATAAACAGCGGCAGCGGCTGCCCGATGGTCTCCGCCACCACGCGCGGGATCATGCACATCCACCAGCCGTTGTAGTCCACGTCGATGCGGCGGTGCAGGTCCTTGGAATTCACGTGTTCACCGGAGGCGTTGCGGCCGTAGCTTCCACGGTCGCGCAGCGGGTGCCGGTAGAAGTCGTGGTCATAGTGGGTGTGCGGGGCTGCGGTCCACATGAAAGCGCCGCGGTCGATGACCTCGCCCATGGTGTGCAGGTGGCTGCGCTCCTGCAGGTTCAGCATCTGCCCGCCGATGAGCATCGGCGATTTCGCATAGCGGGAGGCCGCCAGGGAGCGCAGCACGCTATCGGGCTCGATGGCAATGTCGTCATCCATGTACAGGATGTACGGGCTCTTCGTCCCGCGCTCCGGGTGCCGGGCCTCGTACATGATGCGGGAGTATCCGCCGGATCCACCCAGGTTGCCCTGCTGCACGACCCGCAGGCGATCACCGAAGTGATCGGCCACGGCCTGCCAGCCCGGCTCGTCCTTCGGGTGCTTGTCACCCTGGTCCGGCATGATGATTTCCTCGATCACCCCGTCGACCTGGGGATCGCTGGCCAGCGCCTCCAAGGCGGCCACGGCATCCGCCGGGCGGTTGAACGTGGGAATACCCACCGTAATGCTGGCCTCTGGCACCGGCAGCCTGTCCCCCGGGTGGAAACGGACACTCTCCCCGGTGGTGGCGTCCCTAATCGTGGCGGGGGACCCAAGCACCTGGCCCTCGGCTTCCTGCGGCGCGAACCAGCCGGCGGAGTGGATCGTCGTCTCAGACTCGCAGGTGATGTCGAACCAGATCCAGCCGCCGTCCTCAAACGGCGCGAGGGAGACGGTGAATTCGGCGGTGCCGCGGCCGTCCTTATCGACCTCCACGACGTCACCGGTGATGGCGATGCGGGAGCCGTCGATCTTGGAACGGTACAGGTCAATGCGTGCATCGCCGGTGAGATCCACGCGAAGGGTGACCTCATCCAGCTGCGACCAGCGGCGCCAGTAGGAGGCGGGGAAGGCGTTGAAATAGGTCTCGAAGGAGATTTCCGTCCCCGCGGGGATCCGCGCCGAGGTCCGGGACAGCGCGGTCACGCGGCCGGGGGTGGTGGACTCGTTCTCCACGATGTAGAGCGACCGAACGTCGCGAGGTTCTCCGCGCTTGGGAAGAATGACCCGCGCCAGGCGAGTCGAATCAAACTCAGTGTTTTGGTTCGTGGATGCAGACATGAGCGTGCGCGCCGACCTCCGTGTAGACAGTTGTTTGGGCATTATTATTCATCACCTGCCCCCTGGAGGCAGCGCGCGCCACACCTTTTGCCCCGGACTCGCAGGTGGGGGCAAGTCCATTTCTTTGGGTTCTATTCGGGTGTGTTCGGGTCAAATGGCTCCTGGGGACGGCCGGTGAACCCGGCGGTCTTATCGCAGTCCTCCGGGTGGAGGTTGCTGCAGATCATGACCCAGCCGCCGTCGCTGACGGTGTTCCAGTGGATGCCGCGGACGTCCTTGCCCTGGGAGTCCTTGAAGAAGCCGTCCTGGGCAAGCTCCTTGGGTGTCACGCCGAAGGCGAGGGTGTTGCCGAACTCGCACTCCCCCGCGACCGCGCTGGGCCGGCCTTGGAGGCCGCGGCGATCGCTACACTGCACGCCGATCTTGCCCAGTTGCTCGCGCGCCTGCTGGTAGCCGCCCCACCCCTGGTACTCCGGGGGTTTGGCCGCTTGCTCTGGGGAGATCGCTCCGGGGAGGAGGCTCACCTCCAGGTCCACGTCTTTCAGCGCCGTTTCGCACGGGTTTTGTTCATTGGTGACGCCACCGGGGAACACGCAGTAGCCCGTCACGTCCTTGCCTTTTACCGGCCGGTAGAACCACGACATCTGCTCACGGGAGGATGTTTCCGGCCCGCCTTGGGCGGAGTTGCTGGTGATCGCGTCCAGGACTTTGTTGGCGACCTCGTCCGGTTTCCCGTAGTCCTTCTTCGAAAACACGGTGAACTGTGGCTTGTTCACCGCATCCGTGGGACTGGCACAGCTCAGGCCATCCTTGTTGAGGAAGGGATCGTCGGTCTGGAAGCAGTCATAGCCGACCTTGTGCGCCTTGTCCTGCACATCCTTGAGCTCGGTGGCGACGGCCGGGGTGGTGGGCTTCTGCTCGGACATGGTGGTGCTGCCGTTGTCGCTGCCGCCGCCGCAGGCGGTGAGGCAGAGTGCGGCCACGGTCAGCGCGCCGAGAGTATGGAGCCGAACGGGATGCCGGGTGCGCTGCCTGGCTGGTGACTGCCGATCGACGGGCCCGCGAGAGGCGTGGCTGCAATCCGATTCATGCGTTGGCTTGCTTTCTGTGGCGCGCATAGCTTTCAGAGTAGTTGAGGATTCCTCTGAATTTACTGGGCGGAGGTCAATTCCCCCTTATTGGCCGTAGGATTGCGAACGCGTGGCCGCGGCGCGATTCCCCGAAATGTTGTCGGCTGCGTCGCTGGCCACCCCAGCGATTGAACTACCACGAAAGGACAACTTCATGTCTACCTGGATCAACCCATACATCATGTTCACCAATCAGGCGCAGCCCGCACTTGAGTTCTATGCCGAGGTGTTCGGGGGCAACGTTCAGTCCATGACCTTCGGCCAGGCTGGAGCAGCGCAGCAGCCAGAGCATGAGAACCTGATCATGCATGGCCACCTGGAGACTACCGACGGCTGGACCCTCATGGCCGCCGATTCTCAGCCGAAGGGCCCCGCCGATGTCGACGAGGCACCAATCCGCATCTCCATCGGCGGCAAGACCGAGGAGCTGGAAAAGGCCAAGGGCTGGTTCGACAAGCTGGCCGAGGGCGGCAAGGTCGAGGTCCCGCTGGAGAAGCAGATGTGGGGCGACTCCTTCGGCATGGTTCGCGACAAGTTCGGCGTCACCTGGATGATCAACATCGCCGGTGAAAACCAAGGCGAATGGTCCGGGCAGTAGTCCGCTAGCGCGGTGGCGTCCTGACAAGGGCGAGCACGCCGCGACCCACCGCGCGGAAAAACGCATGGCCACCCCACAAGGGGTGGCCATTTCGCTGCACCCCGGCAAGGGGCCTGTAGGCGCTAGAGCAGCGGCTGGATCTTGTTATCGAACATGCTCAGCGCGGAGCCGATCGCCATGTGCATGTCCAGGTATTGGTAGGTACCCAGACGGCCGCCGAAGAAGACCTTCTGCTGCTGGGTCGCCTGGTCCGCGAGCTCGCGGTACTTGAGCAGCTTTTCGCGGTCGTCCGGGGTGTTGATTGGGTAGTACGGCTCATCGGAATCCTCCGCGAAGCGGGAGTACTCCTTCATGATCACCGTCTTATCCTTGGGGTACTTGTCCTCCCGCTCCGGGTGGAAGTGGCGGAACTCGTGGATGCGGGTGTAGGGGTACTGCTCGCCGTCGAATTCAGCATCGTTGTAGTTCATCACCGGGGTGCCCTGGAAGTCGCCGGTGTTGAGGACCTCTGTCTCGAAGTCCAGGGTGCGCCAGCCGAGCTTGCCCTCCGAGTAGTCGAAATAGCGATCCAGTGGTCCGGTGTAAACAACCGGGGCGTCCGGGGATTCGGCGCGGATGGTGTCGCGCACGTCGAACCAGTCCGTGTCCAGCCGGACCTCGATGTTGTCGTGCTTGGCCATGTTTTCCAGCCACGCGGTGTAGCCGTCGACGGGCAGGCCCTCGTAAGTGTCGCTGAAGTAGCGGTTGTTGAAGGTGTATCGGACCGGCAGGCGGGAGATGTTGCCGGCGGGGAGTTCCTTCGGGTCGGTCTGCCACTGCTTGGCGGTGTAGTCGCGGATGAAGGCTTCATAGAGGGGGCGACCGATGAGCGAAATGCCCTTTTCTTCCAGGTTCTGGGCGTCGTCCGGGTTGAGCCCGTCGGTCTGCTCCTTGATGAGCTCCCGAGCCTCGTCTGGGCTGTAGTACTTTCCGAAGAACTGGTTGATCAGGCCGAGCCCCATGGGGAACTGGTACGCCGTTCCCTTGTGCATGGCGAAAACGCGGTGCTGATAGTCGGTGAAGTCGGTGAACTGGTTGACGTAATCCCACACGCGCTTGTTGGAGGTGTGGAAGAGGTGCGCGCCGTACTTGTGGATTTCGATGCCCGTTTCGGGCTCAGCCTCGGAGTACGCGTTGCCGCCGATGTGGTTGCGCCGCTCCACGATGAGAACCCGGGCCCCATTCTGGGTTGCTGCGCGCTCTGCGATGGTCAGGCCGAAGAATCCGCTGCCGACGATGATCAGGTCATATTTCGCGTTGTCGCTCATGGTCACTGAGGGTACCTGGGTCCCCCGCCCATTTTTTGGACGCCACGCTGCAGCATCCGTGCTGGCTGGGCAGCGCGCTCAAATGCGGAGAATTAAACGGAGAGTGGAAAACTGGGCATTCTTAGAACCAATTTTCCAGCACCGCTGCGACCCCGTCGGAATCGTTGTCCGCCGTCACCGTATCTGCGGCGTCCTTCACCCGGTCTAAGGCATTCCCCATGGCCACGCCACACCCGGCCCACCGCAGCATCTCAATATCGTTGGGCATGTCCCCGAACGCGATGACTTCGTCGGATCGCACCCCCAGATCCTCGGCAATCCATTCCAACGCGCTTCGCTTCGATATTCCCGGCGCGCTGACCTCTACCAGCCCGCCTGACCACGAAAACGTCGCGTGCGCCACCGCCGGGTCGATATGCGGCGCCACCAGGTCGTAGAGCTGCGCTGATGTGACTCCCGAATTCCGAATGAGCAGCTTCACCACCGGTACCTCGATGAGTTGCGCGATCGTCTGCACACTGTGCTCGTCGGACAGCCAAGCGTGGTCATACTGCTCCGAGACTGAAAACAAGCTCTCCGCCCGGTCGAACGCGCTCTCCCCCACGCGTTCCACGGCGAATCCCACTCCCCCAATATCCTGCGTAGCCCGCTCCGCGATGTCCACAACGTGCCGCAGCACCTCCGGGCCCAGCTCAGCACTGTGTACGATCCGATCCGCCGCGGCGTCATACACCACAGCCCCGTTCGCGCACACGCAGCGCGGGCGCATCGGCAACTGCTCGAGGACTGGGAGCAACCACCGCGCTGGGCGCCCCGTCGCTAGCGTGAAATGCACGCCCGCACTGCTGATCCGTCGCACGGCCTCGCGCATCCGCTGTGACACCCGATCACGACTGTCCACGAGGGTGCCGTCCACGTCGCTGACCACGAGTTTCGGCGCATCAATATTTCGAATCATCACGTCAGGCTTCGTGTCGCCCGTCCATGCGCTGCGCACCCGCTCTACTTCTGGAATTTCTGTCGCACGGTAACCAGGACCTTGTTGATCCCCGTTGCGCGTTCCCGTTCCTGGGCCATTTCTTGTTGACGCCGCTGCTGAGCTTCTTGCGCCTCCGCGCGCTTGCGCTTGCGTGCCACTTGGTCCGCGCGATCTTTGACCGTTGCCTCTTCGAGCGTGGGTGCGGAACCGCCCCTCCTGGCGGGGACCCAGTACTCCCCCTTCGGCATCGGGCCGTACAGCCGCTCATATTCGGCCTGAGTTTCCTCCAACTGCTTGACCATGGCTGCGTGCAGGCGCTCGGTGGTCTCCGCGGAGTCCGCCGTGACGTCAATCGGCTTGCCGACTTTGATCACCAGCCGGCCGTCCTTCGGTCGCCACGTGGGCTTGCGCCCCTTGGTCCACACGCGTTGACTCCCCCAAATCGTGACCGGCACCAGCGGCACCTCCGCATCATGGGCGATCTTCGCCGCTCCCTGGCGAAATTCTTTGATCTCGAAGGACCGGGAGATGGTTGCTTCAGGGAAGATCCCTACGATTTGTCCCGCCTTCAAACGGCTGATGGCCTCGCGGACAGAGCCCTGACCGTTGGCCCGATCCACAGGAATGTGTTTCATTCCGCTCATCAGCGCGCCGACGATCTTGTTGCCCCAGATCTCCTTCTTCGCCATGAACCGCACCAGGCGCCGACCATTGAAGTGCGCGGGGATGCCGCCATAGACGAAGTCCCAGTATCCGGTGTGGTTCACCGCCACCATGGCCCCGCCGGTCGCGGGCATGTTCTCTGGGTTAAGAACGTGAACGTCCATGCGTTGCACGTAGTTAATCCACAGTTTCGCCAGGGGGATGATGATCCGCCCGTACAACAGCTGCTTGGATTCCTGCGGGTGGCGAGCGGCTGGAGTGAAGTCAGCGGGGAGGTTGAAGCGGTCCATCATTGTCCTTCGGTTCTAAAGCCTTCAGTTCTCTTGTGGATGTTAGAAGTGGATGTCGCGAGCCTGGGCAGCTCGCGGGCCCAGCCCGCAGCCAACACGCAGGGGTAACGAGGAGGCCACGGCACCGCACAGCGTGCTGCGGCGAACTGCCGGGGGCATCCCCCACAGGTTATGTGCTGCGGCGGGGATGCGCTCAGCGTGGCGTCAACACTTCCTTACCCACGAACGGGCGCAGAGCCTCCGGAACCACGACCGAACCATCGGCCTGCTGGTTGTTCTCGAGGATGGCCACCAACCAGCGGGTCGTGGCCAGCGTGCCGTTGAGGGTCGCCGCGATCTGGGGCTTGCCGTCGGCATCGCGGTAACGGGTCTTCAGGCGGCGGGCCTGGAAGGTAGTGCAGTTGGAGGTGGAGGTCAGCTCTCGGTAGGTGTCCTGGGTGGGGACCCACGCCTCGGTGTCATACTTGCGCGCGGCGGACGCGCCCAGGTCACCGCCAGCGACGTCGATGACCCGGTAGGGGACGCCAACTGCGGAGAGCATGTCCTTCTCCATCGCCAGCAATTCCTGGTGCTGAGCCTCGGCTTCTTCGGGGCGGCAGTAAACGAACATCTCGACCTTGTCGAATTGGTGGACCCGGATGATTCCGCGGGTGTCCTTGCCGTAACTTCCGGCCTCACGGCGGAAGCAGGAGGACCAGCCGGCGTAACGCACGGGGCCGTCGCTCAGATCGATGATTTCATCGGAGTGGTAGCCGGCAAGGGCGACCTCGGAGGTGCCGACGAGGTACATGTCGTCCTCCTCCAGGTGGTAGATCTCATCCGAGTGCGCACCCAGGAATCCGGTCCCGGCCATGACCTCTGGGCGGACAAGTACCGGGGGAATCATCATCTGGAAGCCGTGCTCGACGGCCTTGTGGGCTGCGAGCTGCAGCATCCCCAGTTGCAGTAGCGCGCCGTCGCCGGTGAGGAAGTAGAAGCGAGCGCCGGAGACTTTGGTACCGCGCTTCATGTCGATCAGGCCCAGGGATTCCCCAAGTTCCAGGTGATCCTTGGGCTCGAAGTCGAAGGCGGTGGGCTCCCCCACGTGCTCCAGCACCACGAAATCATCTTCGCCGCCGGCTGGTGCGCCCTCTTCCACGATGTTGGAGAGCTTCATCTGCAGCTCATGCACGTCATCCTCGGCCTGGGTCTGAGCCTTTTCCAGTTCCTTGACCGCTTCTGCTTTCTGCTTGCCCTGCTCGCGCAGCGCGGCCTTCTCCTCATCGGAGGCGGTGCGCATCTGCTGTCCCATCGACTTGGAGAAGGACTTCTGCTCGGAGCGCGCGGCATCGGCTGCGGCGATGGATTCGCGACGGCGGGAATCGGCCTCCAGCAGCTGATCGACCAGAGCTGGGTCCTCCCCACGAGTGCGTTGGGAACGACGAACCAGGTCCGGATTTTCACGCAGGAGCTTCAGATCAATCATGCGGATTAGTCTAGCGGGAGGGGTGGACAGTGGGCAGTGTATGGCTGCAGGCAGCTAATGGTCGGGGCGGTGGGTAATGCATCAACGATGCATATGTCACCTAAGGATCTCGCCTTCCAGGAGAAGGTCACCGGTGTTGACTCGCGTTACGGTTATGTGGTTGACGGCGTGAAGTTCGATGGGTTCAAAGACGGAACCCTTCTCGACGCCAAAGCCAAATACGGACAGTTCTTTGATAACAAGGGGAATCTGCAACCATGGGCCGAGAAAGTCGAGAAGAATTTCGTAAAACAGGCAGCAAATCAAATTCGTGTAGCTGACGGGCCCCAATAGCTTGGGTCTTTGACGAACAAAAAACGGCGCGAGCCGTTCGGCGAATCTTCGCAAGGCACAAAATTAATGGAATTGAAATACACACCTTTACGGCTTGAAGGAGGAGTTGAAAATGGTTGAGAAAGCGTTCATTGGATTTTTTGGGGCGAAGATGAACGTTCTCCAAGGGCATGGGCAGTATTGATGGCTGACCTTATGGAGAAATTATCTAACGTGGACTCTAAACTGGGGCAATGGCGGCAGCCTGCAGGAAACGTGATTGAAATGCAAAATCCACAGGTAGAAAGTCGAAAATCAATAGCTTCCCGCATAGAGGAGGAGTTCACCAACTCTAGGAAAGGCGGGAAAAATTCTGAAACCGCGGGCGCAATTATATCACTCTGGTCAGATACGGGAATTCTGAGAAAGATTAGTGGAAGAATTGGAGAGTGTACGCAAGACTCCTCTATTAATTTTATCCAATTTGAATTCGATTCGGGTATAGATTTGAATGAGTTTGGCATTTCCATACCACTGCTTATTAAGGTCGTTGGTGAGGTTATTCCCTTTGAGTATTCTTTCTATTGTGATGATGAAGAGTACACCGCGCAGGCACTCCGTGGGATTGATCAGCATATTGGCCGGGTGTTTGCGTTGTCTGATCGGGTGTTTGACGTGCAGGAGGTACCAGGTTTTCATCGGTTGGCGTCAGGCACGGAGGGGCAAACTTTTTCCAGCAGGACGTTGACGGGCCGTTAACTGATGATGTTGTTGATGAGGCCAGCAAGTGTGTGGACGCTGGTCGGCGCCAATAGTCAACCCGGTGATGCTCGTCTTGTGTCCGGTCGTGATGAGGTGTGCGGGCGCTGCATATTGAAGCGTCCGGTGCGTGACCCGCTTGGTTAAGTCTTGGTCGAATTCGGGGGCCTTAGGGGCGGTTGATTGTGGAGTGAATGACGGCTTCTGTAAGTAACGGGGTCTCGGGGTTGAGCGACGGATTCACGGGCCTTCAAACCACGTGGTGGACATGGACGCCCAGCAGGTTGAAATGCCCGTTGGATGAATTCTCAACTTACCGATGGTGAGTCGGGGTGGATATATAACCGGTTCCGATTTTATTCTCCGCGGTTGGGTGTGTATTCATCTCAGGATCCGCTGGGTCTGGCCGGTGGGGTGGGCACCTCACAGGGGTATGTGTTCCACCCGGGGTGTTAGGTAGACCCCCTCGGACTGCAGCACCACCGGGTGATGGATAAGACTCTGCAGAAGCAGGTTGATCAGCTCACGTCCTAGCAGAAAGGCGAACTCGGAGAAAGAATCGCAAAGCGTTATTTCGGTGAGTCATTTAACCCAGATGCGCCACGAAGCACGTATCAAAGCCTTGGGTTCAAAAATCGACTCGGTGGGCAACAAGGAAGCGTAAGTGACATAACACTTCATGATGACACCATCGTGGAGGCAAAATTTGTCAAGAATTTGGGTATGTCTCGTCAGCTCAGTGATGCGATCTGGCAGTCTAATCGCTATGGCGGTGGGCCGCTTGAGTTAGCGGTGGCACCGGGAACTAAGATCAGCGGGCCGCCTCAAAAGGAGATTAACGCGGGGAATGTTAATCTTACAAGAATGACCGAAACAGGCGTCAGCGACATGATAAAAGGATTTATATGATTTCAAATAGGGATATTCAAGATGGGCAGCGGGCGGTAAACAGGATTATTCGCGAGGCGGTCCCCGAATTCCCAATGGATGAAAACATCAGACAATGGAGCCATTCAACGCGAAAGCTATCAAAAGAACAAAAGAAGAATGTCCGAAATCTTCTCTTGCCCCTTCTAAAACATCAGCCTTGGGATGGAATTGCTTACTACGCCGCCGGAGAACTTTACAGTATCGGATATAAAACATTAGAACTAGAGCCGATGATCAATCTTTTCATTGATCAGGAAGATACACCTGAAAGACGCGCAAGCGTACTCAGGGGAAAACTAGTAACCCTCATAGCCGCATGTGCTCGACCAAAGAACCTAGAAGTTTTGGTGGAGTTTTTCAAGATCGATAAGCCAGATTTTGAGATGGAGCAGGTGGCATTGTTCATGAAATGCTGGGAAAAAAATCTTTTAGCGATTCACAAGAGCTTAGGGCGCTAGCGAAGCTACCGCGATATAAGTTCCGCTTTCCGTATGACCACTGGGTTAGATCCTCAGACTAAAACGATAAATTCCCCAAAGTATAATTCACCATGCCGTGGTAGTAAACGCCCAAGGAGTAGGTTTAGTGGAGATGGATATTAGCAAGGGCCGGGAAGAGGTTGTGGGGGTCGTTCGGCAGGTGGTGCCGGGCTTTTTGGAAGGGGATGCTTTCTATGATGAACGTCTGCCAGGGCGGGGCTTTTCGGCACAGGAGGTTGAACAAGTCCGTGAGAGTTTGTTGCCGTTGGTGGATCGTCGTCCGTGGGATGGGGCTTCGATGTATGCGGCTGGGATGTTGTACACCATGGGTGATCGGTCTTTGGATGTGGAGCCGATGATTGAAGCGTTGCGTGCGTACCCGGATGTGGAGTCGCCGATTGTGTTGGGTGATTTCGTCACGATGATTTCAGGGTGTGCGCGCCCGGATAATTACGGCACGGTTAATGAGTTCTTGAAGGCGTCCACCCCGGGCATTGAGGAGCAGCAATTCGAGATTTTCCGACTGTGTTATTCCAAACCGTCATTCAGACAGTTGGCGATGATTGATTGGGTGATGGACGACCCGCGGTACAGTCATTTTGCTCCGCTGCGCCGGCGTAAGTAATACGCCACCCACGAATTAGCTGGGGTCACAGGGGGGTACAGAGGTAGAGATCAACACCCCACTTAAGGGCGCTTTGTAGGGGTAAGTGGTGCGCATACCAATCACGAGGTCAAGTTGAGGCAGATCGGCATTCGTGTTGGTGGTTGCGGAATAATTCTGCGCGTCAGGTTGCGCTACTGCCGTGGGACGGTAGGCGGTGGCGTCCCAAATTCGTGGTGAAGCCTTCACTCTGACAGGTGACTGCATGGGGGGTCACCTCCACCTGGTCGATTTGTTTGGCCGCCGGGTGTGGGACGGGGATGTGTCGTGTCCGTTGTTGTTTGCTGGTCAGTATGTCGATGGTGAGTCGGGGTGGGTGTATAACCGGTTCCGGTTTTATTCTCCGCGGTTGGGTGTGTATTCATCTCAGGATCCGCTGGGTCTGGCCGGTGGGGTGGGCACCTCGCAGGGGTATGTGTTCCACCCGGGATGTTGGGTAGACCCCCTCGGACTCAAAGCACACCAGGTGATGGATAAGACTCTGCAGAAGCAGGTTGATCAGCTCACGTCCCAGCAGAAAGGCCAACTCGGAGAAAGAATCGCGCAAAAGCTATTCCCGAACCAGTTTGACGAAGCAGATCCAAGAACTATATACACAAGCCAGAAATTTTTTAATAAGTCTGGAAGCCTGCAGGGCCGCATCAGTGACATCACACTATTTGATGGTACGATCGTCGAATCAAAATTCGTCAAGAAATTGGGAATGTCCCGGCAGTTGACAGATGCGATTCATCAATCTATGACACACGGAGGTGGCCCGTTGGAACTCGTAGTCGCTCCAGGAACGAAGCTTTCTAAACCACTCCAAGCGCAAATTAAGGCAGGTAACATTAATCTCCGCAGAGTGACTGAGAAACAAGTTGCAGATACTTTAGGAGAACTCTTTTGATCACAAAGCAAGGCCTAATAGACGGACAGGGGGCTGTAAATACGTTAATAAGGGACGTAATTTCAAATTATCCCTTAAACGTCAATTATCGAAATTGGAAAAAGACAAATAGGAATCTCAATAAGGCGGAGAAAAGTCGAATAAAAGCGCTCCTAATTCCTTTGCTCGACGTTCACCCCTGGGATGGAGTTGCCTATTATGCCGCTGGTGAGCTATATGCAATGGGTGTTCGAACCCTAGACATTGGTCCAATGATTGAGGCCTACCAAAATCAACTCGATCAGGAAGACTTAAGTGCAAGACTTGTACGCGGAAAACTCGCTACCTGGATTTCTGCAAATGCGAGACCAAAAAATTTCGATTTGTTGAATGAATTTTTCACGCTCGACAAAAAGGAATACACTCAAGACCAAAGAACCGTATTTTCACTTTGCTGGAAAAAGAAGTCTTTCCGAGATTCACCAGAATTCAATTGGATGAAAGGCGTACAAAAATACCGATCTTGCTTGGCGCCAGGAATTATTGAACAAAAAGAAAAACCAGATTGTCAATAAAGTGACGTTACGCCCATCAGGAAGACCAAACAATGCACTTACCGCGAACTTGCCGAAAGGGATCAATTAATGATTATCTTAGAATCTTCCCTTCCAGACAAAATGCGGTTATCCACTTGGTGTGTGAAATAGTCCCGGATTTTCTAAGGAGAAACTGCTATTATGACTCACGTCTGCCAGGACGGAATTTTAACCAATTCGAGGCTGATCAATTACAAAAACGTCTTCGCCCCCTTCTTGATATTCACCCATGGAACGAAGGGCAATTATACGCCGCTGGCATTCTATATACAATGGGAAACCATAATCTAGATATCACCCACTCGTTAACGCTCTAATTTCTTACCCCCGCTTATCGAACTGACTTAGCTCTAGAGGATTTCGCTACAATGATCTCCGACTGCGCCATAGATGATCAGTTCACACCTTTAAATAAATTTTTCGAGCTTCAAGACCCAGCTATTATCGAAACACAGAAACAAGTTCTTTCACTATGTCAGAAGCACTCTTCTTTTCGAAGAAGTGGTTTGTTTGATTGGATGAAAACTGACGATCGCTATTCAAATCATTTTTCGTGACCCCCGTAGGAAGATCAGCACCTTCAGGCCCGCGGTTGACAAGGTTGAAACTGCAGGTTCCCGATGACTTCATTCTCTACGGCCAACTTCAAATCATGTTGCCAAAGGCCAGCGACATAGAGACCATCCCGCCGGCCTCAGCGCTTCCCTCTCAGGAAAGCCCCTGGACGATATCAGCCAAGTCATCCTGCCTCCGGTGGCGCAAGACTGCCACCGAACGCCTCCGCGCAGCACCCGGCTTCAGCCCCAGCGCCTCATTGATTGGTTCCAGAAGCACCTCAACTGCTTCCGAATCACCCCCAGCACTGTGTTCGCCCACCTCAAGCGAACCGGTCCCCCGTGAGATTCCCAAGGCGTTGTAGACCCGCGCCAATCCCTCCTCCGTGCGAATCTCCGGCGCGCGAGTCACATCAAACAATCCATCGTCCCCGAACCGCAGGTATACCCGCTCCCCCTCCTCAACGTTCAGGTCATCCAGGAATCGCTTGATCGTCGATACCTGCACCTGCCGCAATCGATTCATCCGCACCATCTGCTCACCCAACCGCGACCGCAGCGCCACTGCGGTATTCGGCTTCAGCCCATAATGCGTTCCCAGTCCCGTCCCCACCGCGAACCCACTCCCCCGCAGGTGGTCCGCGGTCACCGTGAGCAATAGATTCCATTGGCCATCGCGCCACACCATGTCCCGGGTCTCCTCGATGGACCGCGGCGATTCCTGGGCCCATTCTTCAACACGCCGGATCACCATGCCATCGACCACCTGATACTCCGCTCCCCCGGCGTACATCCGAATAGAAGATTCGGAAACCTCCAGCCGCTCAGCCTCCCCAAGCAGCGACGACAGCGCCACAGCCTGCACCGGCACCACCTCGTCACCCTGCGGGAACTCCACAGTCTCCTCGCTGGCATCAATGCGGTTTCCAATCCAATCCGAAATGGTGCGAAATTCCTCCATCCCCCAGCTCTCCAGCGCCCACTTCCCCTGGCTGACCTTCACCATCCGCGGATCCGTAGAGAACTGATTGCTGATGGACCGCTTATTGCCTCCGCCCAGCAGCTCCATGATCTCTTCGACAGTCATCGGTGCTCCTGTCACCGCCAACACGGACACCGCGCGATCTTGGTGGCTAGAGACCTGCGTAAGCACGTGCTCCCCCACGACCCGCCGCCGGGCTTCACTATCTCGTTCGATGTATTCCTCCAGCAGATCTCGATCAATCCCCAGGTCAGCAGCCACACCCTGCACCGCTGCCACGCCGTATTCATCCACTCTCTCACCGAGCACCCGCGTAAGCCGCTGCGGAAATTCCGGACTCATCGCCCATCCGTCGCGCACCTTCCACTTCCCGCTCAGCTCGGCAAAAACATCGTTGAAGCTGCGCTCGAAGCCCTTCGGTTTCGCCACCAGCGCCGGCAATGCCTCCTGAATCTCGCTCACTCGCACGATGGGCTCCACCCGTGCCGCCACCGCACTGACCACAACATCAAACAGGCCCCTGTCCCGATCAAAACTCTCTCGCAGACCAACCTCCAACTGCCGAATGCGCTCACGCGTCACGTCGAACTGCGCCCCAAGCTCGTCCAGAGACGCGTCGCCAAGCCACCGTTTGTGCAGGATCGCGATCTTCCTGGCGTCCCCACCTGCGCTGACCACCAACTGGGCGACGGCCCTCGCGAACAGGAACTCCACGGGATCCTGCTGGTCCAAGAGAGCCATCAGCCCCGTGGTGCGCTCAGCGATCTCCGCGGGGGCGTCTCCGCGACTCTCACGCGCCCCGCTCAGCTGCACCCATCCCTCGTGGATCAGTAGCTCCTCACCAGGGATGAGATCGTCACCCTCCGTCGCGACCGAGGAAGCAGAGACCTCTTCCGCATAGATCACTTCCGAAAGTCCCATCGCGACCTGATCCCCCGGCGCGACCGCCAGGTCAATGTCCGAATCCAGCGCAGCCAGCACCACCCGCTCCACCAGGGCGGACACCTTGAGCTCGCCGACTCCCTGCAGGTCTCGGAGATTGTCTACGGTCGCCAACAGAGGCTGCGGGTGGAGGGCCAACCACCGCCGATCCACCCTCATTCCACTGTTGAGGTCCACATCGTTGTCCATGCGCAGCGCCGGGGATAGTTCCAGCAAAGGCACACTCGCATGCTGTTCAATCCAGCGCTTCGCCACGTCCATCGGTGTTTCTGGGCGCACCGCAGCATCACCCAGCCAGGGGAAGTAACGGTCGAAATCGCTCACCGCCTCCCCGCTCAGGGACGCCATCGTGGTCTCCGCAGAACGGGAGTGTTCACTTTCTTGCGGGTCAGTGGTCAGGGAATGGATCAGTTGAGCAAAGAACTTCTCCCCCACAATCGGCACTCCACAACTCCGTGCCTTCCGCGCCTTCCCGCTCTGAGAATCCGGATTTGCTGCGACAAGGACCTTGGACTTCTTCGTCACTCCTCCCACGTCGAGCCCCACGGCACGCGCTCGCTTCTCCCACTCCTCACGGGACAAGTCCAGCTGACCTGTGAAGGTCACCCGGTCCCCCGGCGCCAGCTTCATCCGCTCATCCACGTCTCCGCGCTGGGGGTTCGAAAGTAAGGACGCCACAAAGTCCTCCTCCACCCCCAACTGCTGGCCCACAGTCATCAGGGTGGCACGCTCATCATCGGTGATGATTCCATCCAGCCACGCTTCGATGGCGAGCTGCCGAACGAACTCTTCGTGGATAAGCAGCACGTCCTCGCGGCTGAGGCCGTCTTCCAACGCGCGCTGTTCTAGCTGCCTGATCTCGGTGGCGACCAGCACCTTGTCAGCAAGCGCCGTCCGCAATTCGGCGCGATAACGCTCCACATTCCTCTCGCCCGAAACCGGCAGACTGTCGGCAAGGTGCGAGAGCCAGGCACCGGGCTCCTGCTTTTCGGTGATTGCGCGTGGCCGCGGCATGGCAGGCCGGCGGTCCGGATACTTGGCTTGCGGAAGGTCGAGGCGGGCACTGGGGATAGTGGGGGCGGCGTCCACATCAAAAAGGAACGCGAACAGCTCAGCCGTGGCCTGTGCGTCCGCGAGTGCGGTGTGCGGGCGGTCATTGTTGAGACCGACCGTGTGCAGAGCATGGGCCAGGTTCGTCTTCTGGCCGGGGAACGCTCGACCGAACAGCCTCATCGTGTCCTGGACCCACGCGCCATAGGCGGGGAACTTCACCCCGAGCCGATCGAATTCGCGACTAAGAAAGCGCACCTCAAAATTGGCGTTGTGCGCAACTAGCACGCGTCCATGCAGGAGATCGGCAAGCTCCGAGGCAACTGACCCGAAATACGGCGCATCCACCAGGTCGGACGCGGAAAGATGGTGAACGAAGGTGTTGGGGATATCGCGATTGGGCTGGATGAGCGTTTCCCACGTGCGCTCGACATTGCGCTTGCTATCGAGGAGCACCACTCCAACTTCGATGATGCGGTCGGAAGGGCCAAAGCCGGTGGTTTCCAGGTCGATGACGGCGTAAGCGGGAGGGGTTTGCATGTGTGAGTGACCTCGGTGATCGTGGCTGTGCATCGTTGAGCAGTAGCGGCTGCAGCGATGGCCAGCCGGTGAGTGTTGGCGCGTGTTATACGTATGTTCGCACACGCAGTGAACAGACCCGGTGTGAAAAGAGGAGCGACTGATGGAACAAGAGCAAACCCACCCAGCTACCAGTGCAAAAACTGATCGAGGCATTGTTGTAGGGCCCATGAGCCGGGAGTCGACTGGGCCCGAAGTATCGCCGGTGGGCAAGGAGGACCTTCAAACCGCTGTCGATGCATTGACCGATTCCACGTGGCTGCAGGTCGGAGATGTCTATGACGATCCTCAGAGCCTGGGCGTCACGTGCTGGGTGTATGTGGACGACGAAGGGTACCTGCTGAGCGTAGAGGGCGCCGATAGTTGCTCTTTTGTCATCAGAGACCGAGACTCGGTGGTAGAGGCGCTGAACGCTTTCGTCCGGGCAGACCCGGCCTTTTGGGATTACCGGAACCAGGCCGTGGTTGTGAGGCATCATCCCGGAGATTGCTAGGCGCGTTCGTCACCCCGCATTGGGTGAGCAATAACCTCGCATTAAGGCTTTACCAAGCAAAGCTACAGCGAGTGCTATAGATTAACCGCTATGCGAAACACGAACTCCTGGAAATTGCGCGTGCTCGCTGCGAGCATGGTGCCCGTTGCCCTCCTCAGTGCTTGCTCCTCCAATGATGGGGGTAAGCCTGCCGACAGCAAGACCAAGCAAGAAGAGAAGAAGAACAAAGATGGCGTCGAGGTCCCCGGTGCCCCGGCCGACTTCAAGCTCACCCCTGCAAAGTCGAAGCTAAAGCTGGGCGAAACCGCCAACATCGCCACCGAGGACATCAAGAACCCCGATCAGCTCCTCTTCTGGAAGGCCACGACCACGGGAGTTCGCTCGGTCGCTGAAGACCCCGAAGAGCTGAAGAAGATGCTCGGCGAAGACGATGCCAAGGACGTCAAGAGCCTGGCTTGCATCGACGTCGAACTTGAATTCGCCGGAAAGAGCAAGGACTTTAAGGGCGATAACTACTTCACCCCGCCGTCCTTCCGCGCGGCTGGCAAAAACGGCAACTCCGCGAACACCCTCCTGTTCGGCGATAAGGCCCTCTGCGGCATCCACGAAGCCGACGAGGTCCCCTCCAAGGTGGACGAGCTCCAGGAAGGCTCAAAGTACAAGGTCGCTGAGTTCAGCTACTTCATGAATAACGACACCGGAGTTGACCCAGTAGGCGCCTCCTTCGAGTACCAGCTGAAGAACGAAGACAAGCTCAACAATCAGAAGATCTACTGGGAATAAGAACCTGCGATTAAATCCGCATCACCGCGCCACCCTCGTTATATAGAAGGCGTGGGTTATAGTGGGGCCACTGTAAGCCAATAACCTCTAACAACACCCAGGCCGGCATGAGCCGGTTCACGGTGGGGGTTGAGCGGTGGCCCCTTTCGCATTCCTGGATGCCCTGGTCGCAGCCACCACATTGCGCACCCTTGGCTACTCAAGCCGCGGGAACCACCGCCTCACCCCACCAACGGAAGTGGATCAATGACCATCAGCACCAAAGCAAGAGCGCGCCGACAGCGCAACCTGACCGTGATGATGCTCGCCGCGCTGTGTGGCGGTGTGGGCGCTGGCGCCTACGCTCTCAGCGCGCCAGAAGGTTCCACTCCCGTCGCACCGTCCCCTTCCACCAGCGCAACTAAGGCACATTCCGATAGCCCCAAGGGTAAGCCGGCCGCGGCCTCCTTCACCTCCGCCGACAGCGCCAACTGCGTCAACTGGCAGCCCAGCCCCGATGGCAGTAATCAGGGGTTCACCACGGTGGACTGCGCTCAGCCGCACCGCTTCGAGGTCTCCGCCCGCGAGGACCTAGCCAAGTACCCGACCAGCGAATTTGGTCCGGATGCCTCGCAGCCCAACACTCAACGCCAGCAGGAACTCACCGCAGAGCTCTGCGAAGGCCCCACCATGAAATACCTCAATGGTCGCCTGGACCCAGAAGGTCGCTTCACCATCTCCCCCATCCTCCCTCCTTCCTCCGCCTGGAACGAGGGGGACAGAACGATGCTCTGCGGCGTCATGGAACAAAGCCCCGACGGAAAGTCCATCGAAAACACGGGCAAGGTCGCCGAGCAAGACCAGTCTCGCACGTTCAAAAACGACGAGTGCGTGCGCGTAGACGGCGCCAACACCACCGTCGTCCCATGCGAAGAGGACCACTCCTGGCAGGTCATCTCCACGGTCAACCTCTCCCAGCAATTCCCGGACGCGTTCCCCTCCATCGACGCGCAGAACGAATACCTCAACGGCGTGTGCACGGAACAGGCCCGCAACTACCTGGGCGGGGACGATGCCCTGTACAAGTCCACCCTCACCCCGTTCTGGACCACCCAACAGCAGCAGTCCTGGGACGCGGGCTCTCGCCAGGTCAACTGCGCCCTGACCTTCGCCAACAAGGGCGGCGGCTTCGCTCACCTCAACGGCGATGTCCGCAAACAGTTCACCATCGACGGGCAGCCGCCCACGAAGATGCCGGAACGCAACCCCCTCCGCCCCGAAGCCGGAGGTAGCCCCGCACCGCAACCCCCGGCCTAGGTCGTTCGAACCCACCATGTCCATCGAAGTCTCCCCCGAGGAGTTTGAAGACCTCGTCGATGCTGGTCTTCGCCGGATCCCCCGCGAGCTGCTGCGGAACGTCAACAACGTCGCCATCGTCACCGAGGACCGCCACCCCGAAGATCCCCACATCCTCGGCCTTTATGAGGGCATCTCCCTTACCGAACGCACCAGCGAATACACGTCCGTCATGCCGGATAAGATCACCATCTACCGCCTCGCGCTCGCCGATTTCGTCGACACGCAGGAGGAGTTGGTGGAACAGGTCGCCGTCACGGTCATCCACGAATTGGGTCACCATTTCGGGATTGATGACGCCACCCTGCATAACCTCGGGTGGGCTTAGCCCGCGTCGCGGACGACCGGCGCGCCGAAGTGCGCCCACTCCACCACCGGCATCATCCCGCGCATTTCTTGCAGCGGCAGGCCGGCCATGCGCTGCGCCGCCTCCGCGAGTGCCTCAGGCACTCGCAGCTCCACCACCTGGGCATTCGGCAGGTAGGACTGGAAGGCCCAATCTGGGTCCACATCCCCGAGCCACGCGGCGGCAAGGCGGATCACCGCGCCGTGGCTCACCACGGCCATATCTCCCGCACCCTCGTGCGCTGCGGCCACGGCCAGATGGACGATCTGCGGGAGGTAGCCGCCGAGGATTTTCTCGCCGGAAAAACCGCCCGGCACTTCCGCATCCAGCCCGCCGTGGAGCCACTGCGCGAGGGTGGACATGTACACCTCGTGCGAGTCCTCGTCATTTTTCATCTCCATGTCCCCTGCGGCGATCTCGCTGATGGAGGACACGGTGGCGAGGCGTGCTGCGGTTTCTCCGCCCAGGGCGGAGGCGGTGGCGTCCTGAATCGAGGAGAGATCGAGCCCGGCGAAGCGCTCCCCAAACGCGGACCCGGGAGACGTGGCCAGCAACTCCCCGCCCGCCTGTGTGAAGGCTGCGGCCAGGTTCACCGCGGTCTGCTGAGCTCGGGCAGCCTGCGAGCTCACGACATGCAGCGTGCTCGTGTGCTCGGCGAGGATGTGCCCAGCTTCGGTCGCTTGCTCGCGCCCCAGGTCCGTGAGGTCCGCGCCCGGCAGTGCGGTGTCCAGAGCATGGATGGTGTTGGAGGTGGTTTGGCCGTGGCGGACCAAGAACAAGCGAGTCACAAATTCCCCTTTGATCTGGCGACCCATTGACGTGACTCAGCGTAGTCCGGCGGGGCGGTGCCTGCATCGTCGGGCTCGGAGGCAGCGCGGGCGCGCGGCCACGAGCCCAGGTACCGAACCCATTCCGTACGCCGGTGGAGACCGGCCATCGCCTCGGCGACCGCATCGTCCTCGATGTGGCCGACAACCCCAATGTGAAAGACGTACGCGTCCACTTTCCCGCGGATCGGCCGCGACGAGATCCGCGACATGTCCACCCCGCGGATCGACAGCTCGGTCAGCGCGTTCAGCAGCGCGCCAGGCTCGTTCGGGAGAGTGAAGACGAGTCCCGTCCGGTCGTCGCCGGTGGGGGCCGTGGGTGGATGCGGGCGGCCGACCAAGACAAAGCGGGTGCGTGCGTTCCTCATATCCGCGACGCCATCGGCTACCACATCCAGCCCATACAGCTCCGCTGCGCGGCGGGGACAGGCGGCGGCATCGGCCTTACCCTCGGAAACGGCGCGCGCGGCGGCGGCGTTAGAGCTGGCGGGGAGGAACGCGGCGTGGGGCAGGTGAGCGCTCATCCAGTGGCGGACCTGAGCTTCCGCGACGGGGTGGGTGGTGAACGAAGTGATGGCTGAAGTGAGCTTCGTTGGATCGCTGACGCTCTGCGGCCGAGCGGCGATGGCGAACTGAATCGGCACCAGAGTCTCGTGCAGAATCTGCAGCGGCGAGCCATCAACCAGCGCGTCCTCTGTGTGCGTCACGGGCCCATCGACGCTGCTCTCTAAAGCGACAACCGCATAATCGCAGGTCCCTTCACGGACAGCATCTAATGCCTTGCGTGGGGAGTCGACCGCAATGGGCTCTGCATCGGCAGGGGCGTGCCCTGCGGCGATGAAATCCAGAAGGGCTTGCTCGGTGAACGTGCCCTGCGGGCCGAGGAACGCGATTTTTGTCATGTCGGTGATCGTAGTCAACGCTTCACCGTACGGCCGGGTGCTCGTTGACATGAAGTGTCGCCGACTAGCCTCTGAAGAATGACCTCCCCAGCCACCCCACACGAACTCCACGCTGCTTTCACCGACCGCGTGGACTTCGCCGTGCGGGCGACCGGCCTCACCCCTGCGCAGCTGGGCCTTGCTCGCATGTATCCCGCTCCCATCACCAACCCCCTGCGACCAGACACGAAGCCCAGCCACGCCCGGCCCGACTTCCACGTCGGCGATCTCCACGGGACTGCCATCCTCATCAAGGACCTGCAGCAGATCGCCGACCACACCGCGGGAATGGGATCCGCCCGCCAGGCCTTCATCGCCCCGCACACGGACACCGTCGCCACCAAGCTCCTGGAGGCGGGCGCCACCATCCTCGGCGCCACGCACTCCGCCGAGTTCGGCACCACCGCCTACACCGAACCCGAAGGCCTTGAGCACCCCGTCAACCCCATTAATCCCGCATTCATGACTGGCGGCTCCAGCGGCGGCGCTGCCACCGCGATCGCCCGCGGTCTCGTGGACATTGCTCACGCTACCGATGGCGGCGGTTCCATCCGTATCCCTGCCGCGTGCTGCGGACTCACCGGATTCAAAGCCACTCACCACGCCTCGCGCGGAGGTTTCACGCCCACGTCGCACGGGTTCATCACGAGGGATGACGCCACCCTCGCCCGCGCCCACGGCATCGACATCGAGCCGCCGTCGCGCTCGCCGCTGCGCATCGGGTACACCAATACCCCGTTTCATTCGGCATCCACCGTCGACTCGGCCATCGCCGCCGCCACCGCTGCCGTCACCGCACTGCTGACGACGGCCCACGCCTCTGGCCGGTTCGTCGAATCCGTCACACCAGCTCCTTCGCCGTACCCACGCAGCACGTTCACGCACTTCTCGGAGGTGTTCGCCTCTCGCTGCCGGGATCTGCCGGGCGAGCTCACCCCGCTGACGGACTGGCTGAGGGCGCGTGGGCGGGCGATACCACAGTGGCGTACGGAAGCGATGGAAACCTCCCTGCGCGCCCTCCCCGACGCGATCCTGGAGACCTGGAGTGACCTGGACATTGTCGCCACTCCGATGCTGGCGTGCGCGCCTCCGCCGCCGGGGACGTTCTCCGCGCTGCCGCCTCGACTAAATTTCTTGGCCCAGACGGCGTGGACACCGTGGGGCACCCTGTGGAACATGACGGGATGGGCCAGCGTGGCGGTGCCGCTTGTCGATCCTGCGCGCGTGCCCGGGCGCTGGCCGATCGCGCTGCAACTGGGCGCGGTCGGGGACCGCGTCTCGGAGGGCGAGCTGCTGTGGCTGGCGGGCGCCGTCCGTGAGGCTGCTCGGGCGTTGCCACCGGAGCAGCTCAGTCTGGACAGCCCCGGGGATGTCGAGGCGCTGGAGTACCGCCCCACGCCCGACGCGTCTCACGGCGGTGAAGATGCCTAAAGGACACGAGCACCCGTCACACAGCCCCGCCTCAGCTCGCGGTCTCACGTTGCCTGTCCGCCTCCCCGCGCGTATCGGCCCGGTCACATCCCCCAACTCCCGCCGCGCGATCCGCTGGGAGATCGGCCTTGTCCTCGCGATCACGTTCGGTGTGTCCGGACTGCGGTCTCTGCTGCGTCTGATCGAGGCCCTCGCCAGCCCGCAACCCCTCAATGCGCAACACATCACCCTCAACCAGCAGCAGTCCGACCTCACCTGGCTTGACCCGGCCTTCCAACTGATCTCCACCGGCGTGCTCTTCGCTTGGGGCGGGCTCGCGCTATTCCTGCTGTGGCGGCATCTCCCGCCGGAAGGTGGCGTCCACACCCCAGCCCGAAACCCGTGCCTCCCCGGCGCGGCACTGGCGGCGGTGATCGGCATCCCCGGCCTGGCTTTCTATATCGCGGCTGTCCACCTGGGCCTGTCCAAGCAGGTCGCCCCCAGCGGATTGGGCGACACCCCCTGGCGCCTCCCGCTGTTGGTTCTGAACGCGTGGGCGAACGGTTTCGCCGAGGAGGTCATCGTCATCGGTTGGCTGGGCACTCGACTGCGCCAGCTGCGCACCCCGTGGCCGTGGATCTTCGCCGCCAGCTGTCTATTGCGCGGGAGTTATCACCTCTACCAGGGCGTTTCCGCTGGCGCAGGGAACATCGTGATGGGCGCGGTCTACCTCTATTACTGGAAACGAACCGGCCGCGTATGGCCACTGGTGATTGCACACGGGCTGATAGACACCCTGGCATTTACTGGATACGCATTTCTGGGTGACACGCCTGGCTTGTAGCTCGCTACTATGATCCGCATGGATTTTCCTCACGATTCTCAGGGCCCGCGCCGCCGAGACGGTGACGATGACATCGCCCGTGATCGCACCGGGCGCCCCCTGCGGGATCGCTACGGGCGGCCGGTTCGCCAACGCTCACCCCTTCCCCCTCGGAAGGAAGAGGGCGCCGTCGGTGGAGCACGTCACGCGCGCGGGGGGTCGCGCCCGTCGGGTTCGGACGCCACTCCGGCCCCGCCGCAGTACGTTCGCCGCCCGCTTCCCGAGCCGACGGAGGGGCCGCGTGGCAGTGGCGGCCCCGGCGGTGTGGACCGTGGTGGCGCGGACCGTGGCCCGCGCGAGCCGCTGCCCCAGACCCCGGAGAGCCTCGAGCGCGAGCGCGCTGCCCGCCACGAAGCTCGCCTACGCGCAGCGGAGCAGGAACATATCCCGTCCCGGCGCGAGGAACGCCTGGCACAAGTCGGCAACGGCCCGCGCGACCGGCGCCGGGGCCGCGCCGGCCGCGATGGCGCCATCGGTGCGCTTGGTAGGGGGCGCCGAGGCGATCGGCGCCCCCTGGACAAGCGCGGCCCAGCCCTCGTGTCTGATCCCCCGCGTCCGCCTAAGTCACGGCGCCGGCCACGCATCGGCTTCGGCAAGATCGCGGCGACCATCTTGGTGCTGCTGTTGGTGCTGGTGATCGGCGGTGGCGTCTGGGTTGATAACAACCTCACCCGCACCGACGCGCTCGAGAAGTGGGACGGCCAGCCCGGGAACACGAACGGTACGAACTGGCTATTGGTCGGGTCCGATTCCCGCGCGGGCTTGAGCCCGGAGGACGCCGCACGATTGCAGGCCGGCGAGCTCGACGAGTCGGTCGGACGCACGGACACCATCATGCTTGTGCACAAGCCCTCTGGTGGTGGCGAAACCCGGATCGTCTCCTTCCCGCGCGACTCCTGGGTCAACATCCCGGGTCATGGCGAAGACAAGATCAATCAGACGTTCACTTTGGGCGGACCGAAGCTGTTGCAGAAGACGATCGAGCAGGCGACGGGCCTGCGCATCGATCACTATGCCGAGATCGGTTTCGGTGGTTTCGCCAACCTTGTGGACGCCGTCGGGGGCATAGACATGTGCCTCGACGAACCCTTGCAGGATCCAATGGCCGGTATTGATCTGCAGCAGGGGTGCCAGAAGATGGATGGTCCGACGGCGCTGGGGTACGTGCGTTCGCGCTATACCAGCGCGAACGGTGATCTGGACCGCGTTGAGCGCCAGCGGAAGTTCTTGGAGGCGCTGGACAAGAAGATGTCCTCCGCCAGCACGTTGGCGAATCCGTTCCGGGCGATGTCGATGATCAGTGCGCTGTCGAAGAATATGACAGTGAACAAGAAGGACCACGTATGGCACTTGGCGATGCTGGCGAAGGGCATGGCCGGCGGTGTGAAACAGGAGACCGTCCCGGTGGGCGGCTTCATGGATACGTTCGCCGGTAGTGCCGTGCAGTGGGACGAGGGTGCGGCGGAGCAGATGTTCGCCTCGATGCGCTAGCGCGCGGGGCGCCTGGCAGCCGGCGGCCGGCGGCACTCCCGCCTCACCAGTTCAAACTTGCGGCATGCAATGTCAAAAAACGCCCAAAACCCGACACCAAACGCCGCAAGTCCGCACCAACCGGCCCCCTCCGAACCGGCTCCCCTTCTACCGGATCGTCACCTCGCGCGACACAATCGTCTGCCGAGCCTTCTGCTCATCCGCGGTCAGCTCATCCTTATTCGCCAGCGCCGCAGCATACTTCTTATCCAGGGCTTCCAGCCCGGCAGCCCACTCGCTGTGATCCTTCGAGTTATCCAGATCCCACACGGGAACCAGCACTCCATGCGTCCGGAACACGCCGGCCAACTTGGACCCCTCCCCAAGGTGGAGCTCCCCCGCCGCCAGCAGGCGCGCCAAAGCCTTCAGTCCTTCACCTTCAGTTTCCGGACGCACCCATCGAATGTGAGCCTTCTCCCCCGGATCAATCCACCAGGCTGCCCCGGTGATATCGGCGTCGACCCGATACGAGGGCAGCACCGAGTCATTCGCCTGGCGCAAAGTCGCCGCCACCTGGGGATTATCCCGGTGGGCGTCGGTCAGCCACCAGTCAAAGTTCTGGGCAATCTCGATGTTCGGCACCGCGTCGGCGTCCAAAATCTCCTTGAGGTCCGGCTCGGTCCCATCGGCGAGCCCCACCTCCAGAGTCTGCCCCGGCTCCGCGGTCTTCACCCAGTTCAGCGCGAAGGCCAGGTCTCGATTGGGGTTATCCCCGCGGTGCTGGGTCTGAAGAGCGACCATCGCCTCGCCGCCGTCCTCGGCGCTCCGCAGCAGCGCGTGCACTGCACCCGGAAGGACCGTGACGATGGACACCTTCCGGTCGATGCCCTTCACCGTTGCCTCGAAGCGTGCCGACGGCACAAACTCCTGCATCGCGATCAGGTCGGGCTCGATGGCGAATCCGCTAAAAGGCCGAGGGTCCTTCTGCAGCTTGGCGCGCTCAGCCGCGCGCGCTGCGAGCTTCGCCTGGCGACGGCTCATTCCCTCGGGCAGGTTCTCTTGCTTCTTGTTTTTCTTAGCCACGGGTCAAAGCCTACCGCGGGTCTGAACCTATCGCGGATCAATGCCTACCGCGCACCGCGCCCAACTGGCCTCCCCAACCTCGTCACGCCACATCCGCGCCCAGCTGACCTACCCAACCTCGTCGCGCCACTTCCGCGCCCGCCCCGGAAAGTTCGTCGCGAGCCACGTCACCCCTCGGCGCGCGGCCCACTTCACCTCGTCTTCCTTATCTGCCGTCCACATGTACGTCCCGTCCCCGTACCGTCCGATGATGTCCGGCCTCACCCGACCTCGCGCCACGGACAGCCCATGCGCATTCACCGCGCCCAGCTTTTCCAGCCCGGGATTCAGCATCCGCTGGTACTCCCGGCGCAACAGAATCCGGTGCGTGGCCGGGTTAATCATCCGGAACCTCACCAGCGATTGCGGGCTGAAGCTAATCAGGTGCACAGCCGCACTCTGATCCAGGTGCATCGCACTCAATTCCTGGAGCAACGCGTACTCGACCTTCGGACCGTAGCGGTTGGGGTGCTTGGTTTCGATAAAGATTTGGACGCCACCCCGCCCCGCAGAATGCCGCTCATCCTGGAAGAACGTCAGAAGCGTCCGCAGGCGCAACACCCT
Organism: Corynebacterium falsenii; assembly: GCA_001054945.1. Classification (GTDB taxonomy): domain Bacteria; phylum Actinomycetota; class Actinomycetes; order Mycobacteriales; family Mycobacteriaceae; genus Corynebacterium; species Corynebacterium falsenii_A. The sequence goes on from JVKJ01000002.1 coordinate 139,419, forward strand.
GGCTGGTTCCTCGATGCTGCCCACGTTGAGCTCCTTGAGCTGCGCCAGGGTCATTTCGCTGACCACCCCGCTGCCGCCCGAGACCTTGTCCACGCTGACGCGGTCCATGGTGCGGTCGTGCAGGCATACCAGCTCCCCGTCGCGCGTGAGGCGGATGTCGCATTCGAAACCGTCTGCCCCTCGCTTGGCCGCTAGCTCGTAGGCGCGGATGGTGTGCTCGGGGACTTCGCCGCTGGCACCGCGATGGGCAACGATCTCCATGCCTCTCATTTGTAGTACGGATGTACTGGTTTGGCATGTTGAACCAACCCCGCCGCCGCGGGGCGACCGCGCACCCCGCTCCACCCGGTTGCACCTACAAAATTGCCGACATCGTTATAGGCTGTGCAGGTGGAAAAAACCGGGTTGCAGTCGGCGCGCACCGCGCCGGAGCCAAATGTCACGAAGACCGCCCTGGTCTTCGAAGGCGGAGCCATGCGCGCGGTCTACTCAGCCGCGATGGTCCAAGCCCTGCTGGAAGCAGACCTGAACTTCGATTGGGTGTGCGGCAATTCCGCCTCCGCCTCGCACATGGCGAACTATGTCACCCGCACCCCTGACTTGCTTCGCAAGACGTTCACCACGTTCCCGAGCAACCCGAATTTCGGCGGCTTCCGCACTTTCCTGCGCGGCGATGGGTTCTTCAATGCCAACTACATTTACGGCGAAGCTGCCCTCCCCGGAGAGCCCATCGCGATGGACTGGGACGCCTTCGCCAATTCCCCCGTCCGCTTCCGCATTTCCGGCTTCAACGGCCGCACCGGGGAGACCGTTCACTGGGGCCGCGAGCACATCAAGACTTTCGCGGACTTCCAGATCCGCGCCCGCGCCTCCTCGACCCTGCCGGTATTCATGCCCGCCGTGGAGATCGACGGGGACCACTGGTTCGACGGCGCCTTCGGCCCCACCGGCGGCATCCCCATCGATTCAGCAGAGCAGGATGGCTTTGACCGCTTCCTGTTCGTGCTGACCCGCACCCGCCGCTACACCAAGCACGCGGGACGCTTCGGCTGGTACCTGAAGCGCACCTTCGCCGACTACCCGGCCCTGGTCGAATCCATCATCACCCGCCACGTCCGCTACAACGAGACGCGCGAGCGGATCTTCGAGCTGGAACGCCAGGGCAAGGCATACATTTGGGCGCCCGATTCGGTCACCATCTCCAACGGCAATCGCCGCCCCAAGTCGCTGAACAAGGCCTACTTGCAAGGCCTACAGCAGGCCCGCAAGGAGATGCCCGCCATTCGGGAGTTCCTGGGCAAGGCGCCGTAGGGGCTGGCGTCTCCCCTCACCACCTGCCTCCTCCCCTGGAATTCGGGGTCAGAGGTCGGCGTCCCCCATGACCTTCCGCAGCACCTTCGCGGAGTGCGCGAACTGCGCGGCCTCCCCCTCGTCCAGGTCCAGCTCAACCACGTGGCGAACGCCCTGGCGATTGATCACCGCAGGCGTGCCGATGTACAGATCCTCCTCGCCGTACTCGCCTTCCAGCAGCGCGGACACGGGCAGCGCCACGTCCTGGTTCTGCAGCACCGCGCGGACGATGCGCGCCAGCCCCATCCCAATGCCGTAGCTGGTGGAACCGGTCGCCTGGATGATCTCGTAGGCGGCATCCCGCGTCTTGGTGAAGATCTCCTCAATGTCCTCCGACCCCGTGGCCTTGTGTTCCAGCCTCTTGCGCAGGGGCACGCCCGCCACCGATCCGGACGAGAGGACGGGCAGCTCCGTATCCCCGTGCTCGCCGATGACGTACGCGTGCACGGAGATGGGCGAGACGTCAAAGTAATGCCCCAGGGCATAGCGGAAACGGGCTGTGTCCAGCACCGTTCCGGAGCCGATCACCTGTGCGCTCGGGAGCCCGGAGATCTTCCAGGTCGCGTAGCTGAGGATGTCGACGGGGTTCGTGGCCACGACGAAGATCCCATCGAAGCCATGATCCATGACTTGCCCCACGATGGAGCGGAAGATCGCGACGTTCCTGGTCACCAGGTCCAGCCGGGTCTCGCCGGGCTTCTGAGCCACGCCGGCGCAATTGACCACGATGGCCGCGTCACGGCAGTCCTCGTAGGTGCCCACGGTGACGCGCATAGTGTGCCCCGCCCACGGAACTGCGTGGCTGAGGTCCTGGACGTGCCCCCAGGTTTTCCGTTCGTCGATGTCGATGATTGCAAGGTGGTCGCACAGACCCTGGTTGACGATGGCATAGGCAAAAGCAACCCCCACGTCGCCGGCGCCGATGAGGACGATTTTGTTTCCGGTGGTGGGGGTGTGGGGATTCTTGGGGACGCCATCGCCGGGCGTTCTACCGCCCGGCAGCAACGTGGTCGGATCGGTCGTGTCAGCGGACTCTGGGTGGTTGTGGTGTGTGGTGCCATGGCTCGCGTGATCGCTCATGGCTCCCAGCCTATGCTGTGTTCCCGGCATATTCTTTCCCCGCTGGAATAAACATACGTATCCTGGGGTTTGTGCTTATTGCGCCCGGTGAAAAGGTTCTTGTTCCGCGCAGGACCCCTTGCAGGACCGCGGAGCTTTCACCACACTGGGCAGGGCACCGCTTTGATAAAACTATTTAGGAGGATGCCAATTATGGCTACGTACGAACTTCCAGAACTGGACTACGCTTACGATGCACTGGAGCCCCACATCTCCGCTGAGATTATGGAGCTGCACCACTCCAAGCACCACGCAACGTACGTGAAGGGCGCTAACGCTGCGCTGGAGGCAATGGAGAAGGCTCGCGAAGAGGGCACCAACCCAGATCAGATCCGCGCCCTGTCCAAGAACCTGGCGTTTAACCTGGGTGGCCACACCAACCACTCCATCTTCTGGAAGAACCTTTCCCCTAACGGTGGCGGCGAGCCAACCGGCGAGCTGGCAGAGGCCATCAACCGTGACTTCGGTTCCTTCGAGAAGTTCAAGGATCAGTTCTCCTCCGCAGCCCTGGGCCTGTACGGCTCCGGCTGGGCAGTGCTGGGTTACGACCACATCGCAGGTCGCCTGGTTATCGAGCAGCTGACCGACCAGCAGGGCAACGTTTCCGTCGACCTGACCCCGCTGCTGATGCTGGATATGTGGGAGCACGCTTTCTACCTGCAGTACAAGAACGTGAAGGCTGATTACGTCAAGGCAGTCTGGAACGTCTTCAACTGGGACGACGTGGCACAGCGCTACGCCAAGGCAGCCAACAAGTAATCATCTGGCGCCTCCCACTGGCGACAGGGCCCCGCTATTGCGGGGCCCTTTTTCATGCTCGCTTATCGTGACCGAGCGCGCTTAGAAAACTCCCGTCGGACAGGTCACACCGTTGGGCCCATGCATGCAGTACCCGGCAGGGTTCTTGTGGAGGTACTGCTGGTGCTCGTCTTCCGCCAGGAAGTACTCACCGCACCCGGCGTCCTTCAGAAGGCCCACCTCGGTGGTCAGATCGCCGAAGCCCGCTTCTGCGAACCGTTCCTTCCACGTCTCCAGTGCGGCACGCACACGCTGCAGCTGCTCCTCATCATGCGCATACACGGCGCTGCGGTATTGGGTTCCCACGTCATTGCCCTGCCGATCGCCCTGGGTCGGATCGTGGTTCTCGAAAGCCACCTTGAGTAGCTCCTCCACGCGCACTTTTTCCGGGTCGAAAACCACCCGGACCGCCTCGGCGTGTCCAGTCCGGCCGGTGCAGACCTCGCGATATGTGGGGTTGGCGGTGTAGCCGCCCGCGTATCCCACGCTGGTCCCCATCACACCGTCGATGTCCCAGAACAGCCGCTCCGCTCCCCAGAAGCACCCCAGAGCCAGCACCACCTCGCGCAAGGGACCGTGCTCGCCGACGTTCTCCCACGCAGGATCTTGAGCCCCTGCAAGAGGGGTTCCCAGCACCGCATTGGGCGCCGGATCGGGGTTCACCGGGTGGCGGCCTCCCGTTAGCGCATCCTCGGCACTGACCTTCTCCGCCCGATAGGGGCCGGTGGAGTTCAGGGCCATCATCTTCTCGAACAAACTGCTCATTGTTGCCTCCTGTGCTCTGGTTCCCGGCGCGGGGGCTGTTATCGCTGCGTCCGCCGCCGTTGGGGGGGACGTTGTTGGGTCCCCTACGGTGATGTCCGGGCTCTCTTAGTAGAGGACGCCACAGCGGCCTCACGTATTCCCGGTGCGCCGCGGCGGAGCCATTCACGCACGTACCGCGTGGCCACACAATCATCCCGGTTGTACTTTTCCAAGGTGCGCCTGGCGACCAACGCTGTGGTGGCACTATAACCCGTGGCCTGCTCGAACAAGGCAATGGCTGCCTTGCCATCGACCCCGTCCTGGCTGAAGGTGAATCCAGCCAGCGGAGAGATTGCCTTCAACCCCAGGGAGTCCGTTCCCAGGAGGGCTTGGCGCACAATCGCGAAGACATCGCACCAGTGCGGGGACGCGATGAAGCCCTCCACTTCGTCGATAGTGGGCATGCGGATTCCGCCGTAATCCTGGCCGCCATACGCGCGCGCATAGTGCCGCAACCAGTGGTTTTCGCCTTGGGTGGCGTACACCCACACGACGAAGTTCTTGCCCGCTCCCAACGCCTGAGTTTTCTGGTCCATCAGCCAGTTCCAGAACTGGGCGACGTGTAACCCCTCGTCTCCGTCGCGGGAAAAATCGGTGAAGGCAAGGTATCGACGGCCGTTGAACACGCCCCACAGAAATGTGCCGCGATTCGGGTGGGCCTCCATGTCCACGTCCAATTCCACGCAGGTAGACAATTCCTCCTGCATGGGGAGGTTGTGGTGTGACAGAGCTTCGCCGTCCTGGCCTAGCCCATATTCTTTGTGTGGTTCGCTGTGGCTCTCAATGGATCCAGGAGCAGTGGGCGGCAGGCCCTCGTCGCGCGCAACCTCCCTCCCCCGCTGCTCGTGCCCTCTGGGCGGGAGGTGAAAGTCATGGCCACACCAAAGTTCGGGGTTAGTGATCCACCGCTGCAGTGGTCGGCGTACCGCCACGTCACCGCGTAACCATGCCGCCGCCAGCTCGGACTGCTCCCCCTTGTGGGCATCCCGAAGCTCGTAGAGAGTGGAAATGCCCTCCTCTCGAACTGCGCGATTCCGATCCCCCGGCAGCAGCAGGGATACATCGGCGCGATCCAATAATTCGGCACGGCAATGATTGTGAAACTCGCATACCTTGCACTCCTTCACCCGCGAGGGGCGGGTTGGCACGGGCGTCATGAGTGCGGCAGATAGCCCTGGGGTAACCAGGGTGGCGTCCAAAAAATAGGCGCGAGGGGCCCGCGCCCCGGCGCGACCAATCATGCACACCTCTCCGGAGGCGAAGCCCCAAGACTCCAGAATCACGTGAGCAACGGCGACCTTCTGCGCCTCCCCGGCGGCCGTGCGGTGGCGGTAACGGACCGGCAGCGGGGTGCCCAAACCCAGCGCATCCAAGCTGACGACGCGGCAGTCTGCGCGACTGTCGGAGGGCACGGACTTGGCAACGGAGTGCCCCGTCACGATGGCGGGCGCATAGACCAGGGTGTCCTCCGTAGCGAGGCCAGAATCCATGCGGACCAGCAGATCCACAGCGGCTGAAAATGGACCGTGCTCGAGGTGTGGTCGGGTGATGAGGCGTGCCCCGGAAGCCATCGCCTCCAGGGTGTCCTCCACCGCGGTCGGACCCGGCTGGATGTCCACGCGCGTGGGGTGCAACTTCTCACCAATCCGCGGGCGCGTGGGCAACTGGGCAAACACCATCTCCCGGCGACGAGAAGCGGTAATGAGGTGCTCAATCGATGCGGTCCGAAATTCGAGTCCCGCGAGAGTGGGGAAGCGCTGACTTCCGTTCGGTGCTCCCAACTGGCCTGAGTCCCGGGCTCGGCGGAGCACGGCGCGGTAGCGGCACCCGGATAGATCGGCGGGTGTCACTGGCGGAAGATCGGATTCACGCGAAGTCACAGTGCGGCCCAGTCTAGCGACCCAGGGCACCGGCCTAGAGCATCCGGCAGCTCAACATCCGAGGCCGCAAGGCATCGCCGGTGCGAACGCGGCATACGTCAACATCGGTGCTCCCGTGTGGGGTGAAAGGGATTTTAGCTAGAGTGGTGCGTGACAAGCCTGTTGATCGGGACTGTTTTTTAGACTTTTGACGCATCTGTAGTAAGGAATTTGGAACACCATGGGACTGCTTAGCGCAATGCGGAAGCGCCGCCAGGAGCGTAAGGCGATTTACAAGGCTGCCAAGGTCAGGGCAAAGGCAGAGGCCAAGGAAACCTCCAAGCTGGAACTGCAGAAGGAAAAGTACCTGCGTAAGACTGCGAAGCAGGTACGCAAGTTCGAGGCCAAGGAGTTGAAGCAGCGCCGCAAGCACGAGCAGGCGATGGCGAAGTCCGCTGTCCAGCAGCTGAAGAACGGTACCTTCAACGCGCAGAACGTGGCCCGTTACGCCGGTGCGGCTCGGGTCGCGGCGCCGGTAGCGCTCCCGATCATCTATCGGCTTCTGAACCAACTGCGCAATTCCCAGGAGGTGTCCGTGGCTCACCGTGCGGGCGTGGTCCCGGCGGACATGGCCAAGTACGCGCAGGATGGCGCGGCGCATAAGGCGCGCATCGACCGCATCCGCAAGTCCGTGGACAAGGGCAACGTCCCCACCGGGTTCGCCAAGGACGTGAACGATCGCATGGACACACTGGAAAAGGCTGTGGACAACAGCAAGTCCATGGGAGACGCCCAGACCAAGGACGTATTGGGATCTATCTCCCGCGACTTGGATCTCGTGGAGGCTCAGATCGCGCAAAAGCGCCACTAATTTTGCTGGTAAACGTCATCTTCTCGCCCAGCGAAACCTCTGGGATCATGCTTTCATTAAATTCATGAATCCAGAACTTCCTTCTTCGCGGGATGACAACACCCGCACACAGACCGTCACCCGGCGGCGCGTACTCCAGGGCGGCGCTGCCGCCACGGCCGTCGCCACCGCCTCCGCCCTCTCCAGCAAAGCCGCAGCGCAATCCTCCATGGGGTCGCTGGGGCCGCAACCAGAAGTCACCGAACCGCCAACCGGCCCGCACCAGGTCTTTCAGCACGGCGTGGCCTCTGGCGATCCACTGCCGGATTCCGTTCTCCTGTGGACCCGTGTGAGCTCCCACCCCGGCGACCTTCCCGGCAAGAACCAAGGCACCGCCACCACGGTGACGTGGGAAGTTGCGAAGGACGAAAACTTCACCGATATCGTCACCCACGGTGAGGTCACAGCGACCCCAGATTCAGACATGACCGTCAAGCCGGAAGCCTCCGGGTTGGATGCCTTGACCAGCTACTTCTACCGCTTCCGGGTGCTCGACGGAGAGTTCAAGGACCAGGTATCCCCCGTCGGTAAGACCCGCACCGCCCCCGCTGCCGGCGCTAGCGTGGACGAGCTCCGATTCGCGCTGTTCAGCTGCGCCAATTGGGAGGCGGGTTACTTCCACGCGTACTCCGACATGGCTCGCCGCGGCGACATTGATTACGCACTGTGCGTGGGCGACTACATCTACGAATATCCGCGAGGCGAGTACGGCAGCAAGTTCGGCTCCATCCGCTCCGTCAATCCTCCCCACGAAATCATTTCACTGGAGGACTACCGCGAACGCTACGGTCAATACCGCTCTGACCAGGCTCTGCAGGATGCACACGCCGTGTGCCCATGGATCGTGACCTGGGATGACCATGAGGTCGCCAACGATAGCTGGGCCGATGGCGCCGAGAACCACTCCCCAGAAGAGGGCGATTACCACGCGCGCCGGGACGCTGCGATCCAGGCCTACCTGGAATGGCTTCCCATTCGCGCCACCGCCTTTTCCGAGGGCGGCCATATTTACCGCAACTTCGGCTTCGGTGACCTGCTCGAGCTCAACATGCTGGACCTGCGGACCTACCGCAATCAGCCGGTGAAGTTCATGGATGCCAAGCAAATCGATGATCCGAATCGCACCATGCTGGGCTCGGAACAATTCGATTGGTTGACCAAGAAGCTCAGCTCCTCGTCCACCAAATGGAATTTGATCGGGAACTCCGTGATGATTTCACCCGTTTTGATTCCGCCGCTCGATCCCCAGACCTCGTCCGCCGTAACGCAACTCCTGGGTATCCCAGAGCAGGGTATGCCATACAACTTTGACCAGTGGGACGGCTTTGCCGCCGAGCGCCGCAAAGTCCTGCGCTTCCTGAGCGATAACGACATCAAGAACACGGTGTGGCTCACTGGCGATATTCACTCCGCATGGGCCTGCGATGTGCCAGAAAATCCGGGTGCATATGACAAGGAAGGCGCCATCGCCACCGAGTTTGTGTGTACGTCTGTGACCTCCTCGAACATCGATGACATCCTGAAGCTCCCGGAGGATAATGGGCTTTCCCTCACCGCAGAGAATGCGTTCAAAGGGTTGAACCACCACGTGAAATACCTGGATTACGATGGCCACGGCTATTCCGTGGTTCAAGTAACTCCTGAATTCGTCCACACCGATTGGATCTTCATCCAGCCCGATGGGAAGGATCACAAGCAGGCGGCAATGTTTTACGGTCAATCCGCTCGCGCTCGAGTCGGGCAGTCTGTGGAATTGAATAAGAGCCAGTTGGATCCCGCGAATCACCAGGTCCACTAATTTCTTTCGATACTCACTGACCTCACAGTTTCGTCGCTGGGAGGTCAGTGTTTTTGTATGCCGTGATGCCCCTTTGTTACACAATATCTATAATTACCTGCATTTGACCGCTTTCCTATATGCTTTGTATCGTCAGTCTTTACTTGTTGGACATGCGATCTCGAAGGTTAACGTCTCAACTCATTGACCACTAACCTGACAACTCGAAGCTTGGAAAGAAGTTAATTATGGCACGTCGTGAAATCACACAGTACTTTGATGATCTGGACAACACCCCATTGAACGAGGATGAGATTCAGATTGTGGAGTTTTCGGTCAACGGCACCGACTACATTCTGGACCTTTCCCAGAACAACCGCGCCAAGTTCGATGAGGCCCTGGCTCCTTTCGTTAGCAAGGCACGTAAGAACACCCGCAGCACTGCTCGGCGAAATGGACGGAGCGCGTCCTCTGCCCGCGGCAATAGCCCAGAGTTGAACAAGCGCATTCGTGAGTGGGCACAGGAGAATGGCCTGGAGGTCTCCTCCCGGGGCCGGATTTCCTCCGATGTTGTGGAAGCTTTTGAAAAGGCTCACGCCTAAACCTTGCGCCCATAACCTCGCGCTGAGCGCAGCGACTTATACGCTGTTCAATTCTTTAGTGGCGACCGACTGAACATCGGTCGCCAAAAGCGTCTATCGACCTATTTAGATTCATTCAATTAATAAATAGGGAATTCATTACTTATCAGTAAGCTTTCGGTCACACAATGACGTGAGTCTGTCGCGGCAATTCCGTCGTAGCAATTCCACCGCAGCTTCCCACTGTCAGTGTCTCCATCAGATCCCGCCCTGTGGCATCTCTGGCACGTAGAATTCTCGGTGTGATTACTCGAGGCTTGTCATCCCCCACCCGTCGATTTCGCAGCCATCGTGGCTCTACCCGGATCGTGACGGCAGCGTTGGCGTCCTCACTTATGACCCTCGGCGCCTGCAGCGTCGATCATCCCGGCGCGCCCAAGCCCGCGCCGTTATCCGGAAGCGAGGAGCGTACCGTCCCTCCCGTGGCGGGCAGTGAACTTCCGGTGGAGACGTTGCCCGACCAGGTGGGGCAAGGCGATCAGGCGACCTGCCCCTACGTGGACGGTGAGTGGCTGCAAAACACGACCGGCCAGCGGCTGACCAGCACCAGTCTCGACACTCGCTTCGACCCGCCCGCGTGCATCTTCTGGTCTTACGAGAATGAATCGCAGGCCACAGTCATGGTTCGGCATATGCAAACCAACAGCCAGGCAGTCGCCGTCGTTGATCATGCCGCACCGATCGATTCCACTCAGAAGGCGCTGCAGCCCGAGGGCTGGAGCGGCGGGCGCCGGGGCGGAGATCAAGGTACCGCGGGCAATTCCAACGCCGGCTCAGGCGCCGTGTACGCCGTCTGGAAGGACGAAACAGCGGTTGTCGTATTCACTGCTCAAGAACAATCACTCAAGGCGCAGGAGATCGCCGAGGAGACAATTAAGAACCTCAACCTCTAGGCCCCGTCCCGGATGCCACTGCCCTCTTCAAAGGCCGATGTCTATCCCAGAGGCCGCTGACGCCTCAAAAGCCGCTGCCCTCCTCGGGCACGCGTGCCGCCAGGTATCGCTACCGCTGGACCCCCACGTCGGTCCACGGCATCAGTGGCTCCAGCCAGGGGAAAACCACTTCCATCAGCAGGAAGAACAGCCCGACCGCAATCGCCACAACGATGATCAACTTGATCCACCACGGTCCGGGCAGCGTCCTCCACAGTGCGGCGTACATCTATGTCTCCTCGGTGAGTTCAGCGGGAACGTGCCCGGCAGATTTCGGCTCCGACCGTACCAACGCAGCATGCACGATCATCCGCTCTTTGTTGGAAAACTGCGGGTGGCAAGTGGTCATCGTCAGCAGAGAAGCATCCCCCGGAGCCACGTCGACCCGATCGGTGTTGGGCACAGGGTTGATGACGCCCACATCGTCAGGTGTCGTAATCGATCGGCCGTTCACGCCCGCATAGTCTCCCGTGGACATTTGCTGGGCCAGTTCAGGGCTCATGCACTGCTCCGCGATGGCCTGCCGCTGCTCCACCGGAGCATCGATGGGCAGGACCCGATAAATGTTCCAGCTTCCGGCTGTCTCCACCACTACGGCGTCGCAGCTCTTGAGCAATCCCAAGTCATTGAACGGCGACCCTCTCCCCACCCGGTGCCCAGCCATGGCGAAATTGCCGGGCTGCCCGGGATCTTGTGTGTCACCGTAGTGCCCCGGGCCCTTTTCCAGGTCCGATTCCGTCACTCCCTGCACTACAGCAAAGTTGAAGTCCGATCCAAAGCTCGGGATGAATAGCCGAGCAAACGCCGTCCCATCCGTCGGCGCGGTCAACGGCCGCGGATTCCGGTCATCCCACTGTTGATCCAACTGCGCCCCCACCGCGGACTGGTCCCGTCCGGATTGCACATTGGTCCAATACACCTCGTAAAAGGCGAACAGCAACGCGACGATCCCAAAGGTAATGAGGATCTCCCCACACGCAGCGATCGGATCGATCCCTTTGCGCGCTACTCGCTTCGTCATAGTCTTTCATGCTACACAGCCCCCGGGGACACCTCAGACGGGCCAACTCGCGTCGCACCCCCTTGTTATGGGCGGTATGCTGCATATTCATGAAGTTCGTGGAGTATCTCGTTGGTTTGGTGCTGAAAGGATGGCACCTTGCCCTGACGGAGGTTCTTCATCTCGATGCCTCCCAGGCCTGGGTCTGGTCTCTGTTCCTCCTCGTGGTCACGGTCCGCGGTCTACTGATTCCGCTGATGTACCACCAGCAACGTTCTTCCCGCCTTCTCGCCAATGTTCGCCCAGACATGGACAAGGTGGCAAGGGAGTACAAGGGCGTCAAGGATAAAAAGAAGCTCCAGGAAATGCGCGCTCGCCGGGACGCCATCCGCAAGGAAAGTGGCTACACAATGAGGGCGGGCTGCCTGCCGGCCCTCATCCAGATCCCGGTGGTCATGGGCCTCTACCGCCTCCTCTTGCACGTAGCGCGCCCGCCGGAAGGGGTGGGCGCCCAGTACCACTCCTCTTTCGGTCCTCTCACCGGCCGCGATATTTCCACATTTTTGGACGCCGAGTTCCTCGGGGTTCCTATCCCGGCGTACATGGCCATGTCGCAGGACAAGCTGGCTGCGCTGAACACCACTCACTCCGCCGTGATGCACCTTGGACTTCCCTTGGTGATCATGGCGACGGTCTTCACCGCCGTGAACATGATCATCTCCATCTGGCGCATGACGAAGACGATGGACCACAGCTCCAAGGCTGCGAAGGGCATGATGCGCTTCATCGTCATTGTGGTGATTCTGGTGGTTCCGCTGCCCCTGTTCATGAGCTTGAAGATGCCGTTTCCCATCGCCATCCTGATGTACTGGGTCACGAATAACCTCTGGACCCTAGCCTCTTCGAACATCATCCAATGGGTCCTGAATTACACCACTCCCTACACGGATGAATTCTGGGAGCACGCCGAAAAGGTCAAGCGGGAAAACTCTCGCACGGCACGCAAGGAGCGCAAGCGGAAGCAGCGGCAAGCGGGAGAAGAGGTGCCGAACGAGGAACTGCAGGATTCTGAATCAGCGGAGCCCCACAAGCAAGAACTCCAGACGGCCGCCGTGCAGACCGATACCTCGCGAGAAGAAAGCAACCCGGTAAGAAACCGGCACCACCGCGGTGCTGCCGTCCCTGCCAGCCGGCATCGCAGCACAAAGCACAAGGGCGGACGGCACCGTAAATAGGCCCTGCAGCGACCGGGTTCTCCGGCCTGCATCTCCGTGTCTGAATGGTGCAGCTCTAAATGGTGTAGCTCATCGGCGCGGTCAGCAGCAGCTGTCGCGCCAGATCGCGGGCCGTTTCCAGCGGCACGACGGTGCGGGACATCTTCGCCCCGGCAAGCCCGCCGTCCAAGAAGACCATCAGCTGATCGGCCAGGGTACGCGAGGCGTACCCGAATCTGGCAGTGAGCAACTCCGCCATCGTGTCACGGCACCACCGGCGGTGTTCCATGGCAGCAGCGCGAATCCGCTGCTCGCTCTCCGTATCGGGGCGTGGGTACTCGCCAGCCGCATTCTGGAAGTGCGATCCCCGGAAGTTGTTACTGGGCTCCTGCCGGATACAAATGTCGAAGAAGGCGATGATGCAATCTTCCGGCTTCTCCCGGTCTGCCACCGTTTCCTGCCACGCCGCTCTCCAGTTGGCGTCCAATTCCTCCAGGTAGGCAACGACGAGGTTATCCTTCGACCCAAACAGCGAGTACAGGCTGGCCTTGGCCACGTCCGCGTCCCGGAGAATGCGGTCGATACCGATGACGCGGATGCCCTCGGTGGTAAAGAGGTTGGTGGCGCTGGCGAGCAGACGTTGCCGGGGGCCGGGTCGATTGCGACGGCGGGACGTGGCCTTCGTTGTCTTCTTAGCCTTCCCCGCAGCTCCAGAACCCGGTTTGCGTTCAGGGGTCTGAGCGGTCGCCATCCGTCCTCCACATCTTTCACTCATCTACTGCTGGCTGGGTCCACCGGCATCAGGGCGGGCACAGAGCCTTAACCTACATGCCTGCCTTAACCAATGTGTCTAAGGCGCGGTAATACTCTTGTAGAACTTTAGCGCCTATTGCCCCGTAAATGCGACTAAGACCCCGTCCGCGCCACATCGCGGACAGGGAATGCAGTTTTAGAGCCAGCTGCTAGCTATGCCGAGGGCGGACCACCATCATCGGGCATGGTGCGTATTGCAGAAGGGCGCGAGAGGTGGATCCCAGCAGCATGCCCTTGAAGCCGCCTCGGCCATGCGAACCGAGGACCATCAGCTGCGCATCTTCGGCGGCCTCCTTGAGCGCGTGGATCGGCCGGTCGCGCGCAACCAATTCTTCAACCTCAACATCGGGGTACTGTTCGCGCAGCGCCTTGAGCTCTTCGGAGAGCAGGTCCTGCTCGGATTCCGCGAGCTGCTCCCACTGGGACTGGGATTCCGCAAGGCCGATGTAGGTGCTGTGGAACTGGGCGTCGCTCCACGCATGTACGGCACGGAGCAGCGCACCGCGGGCATTCGCCTCCTGGAAGGCCATGGCCATCGCCTGTCGGGAGATCTCGGAGCCATCGACACCGACCACGACCGGGCCGTACTTGTTCTCCTCGGTGACGTTGTTTTCCTTGCGGACCACGACGACGGGGCATTCCGCGTGGGATACCACGGCTGCGGAGACAGAACCCATGACCAGGCCGGAAAGACCACCGAGACCGCGGGAGCCCATGACGATCATCTGAGAGGTCTGGGACAGGTCCAGCAGGTAGTCGATCGGCGCGGCCTCTCGCACCTCGTCTTCTACCTGAATCTCCGGGGAAAAATCGCTAACGATCTTGCGGGCAGTAGCGATCTTGTCCTTCGCCTCGCCCTCCAACTCGTCGTAGAGCTCCTGCGGGGGAACCATGCCATCGGCGTACATGAACTGGGGCATGTTGTAGGCGCAAACCAGCTTGAGGGAATCGCCGCGCTTCAGTGCCGCGTTTGCCGCCCACTGCACCGCGACGTTGCTGGCTTCGGAGCCATCAACTGCCACCACAATTGCAGCGCCACCCCCTTGCTGTGCGTCGTTGTTAACGGAGGATGTGCTGGGATTCACCATGGTGGCGACTTCCTTTCAGGATCGGATATCTCCACCTCCCATTGTCCCACTACTTAGCTAAAGAGTCACGACCAACAGCAGGTTTGTGGCTGGTAGAAGCCACGAAAAGGGGTGGCGTCCGCACACGAAAACAGCGACCACCACTAACGGTGATCGCTGCTGAGTGAGTGTGCGGAGAATGCCGTGAGCGTTCGCCTACTGCTTCGGTGCAGTGGGGGTGGGAAGTGGCACGTCGTGAGCGGCTTCCGCATTCGCTGGGTACAGGAAGTTGAACGCGGCCTGGAGGAACTGCGCGACGGCTTTACCGAAGTCAGTGGTGAAGAATTGGCCCACGGCTGCCAAAATGTTATTCAGATCCATAACAGAAAGTATAACAGTTTGATTACACCGTTACCAATCAGAAATGGTTTGAATCCCTCTCGAGTCATGGTGCCTCGTGGTGATTTCGCGGGCGGTGGAGCGGTGAAGTCCCAAGAGTTCCTCGAATACCTCATTTCAACCCAGAACCGTCGGCACCCCGATGACAACGCGGAGGCGATACGGGAACGTTTCGCACGCGGGGAGGTAACGGACGATCGCGGACGGGCGCTTAGTCCGGACGATCGCTTGCTTCCGGGGCAGTTCATCAACTTCTACCGTCAGCCCGCCCCTGAACGAGAAGTCCCCGGTGCTCTGGGGGTTCTGTACCGCGATCAGGACCTCGTCGTCGTGGACAAGCCCCCATTTTTGTCGACGCTACCGCGCGGGCAGCATATCACTCAGACGGCGCTTGTGAGAGCGCGTATACAGCTGGGGATACCAGAGCTATCGCCATCGCATCGGTTGGATCGGCTGACGCGTGGAGTACTCATGTTTACTGCACGGCCCGAAGTGCGCGGGGCCTACCAAACCATGTTCGATCGACGAGAGGCGACAAAGATCTATGAGGCCATAACGCCCGTACCGGAAGATGCGCCGTTTCGGGCGATTGACGAGTTCCGGGACTGGGCGGAATGGGATCTACCGACCGAGAGGCGGCCGTGGAGGCTCAAACATCACATGGTGAAGATCCGCGGGCGGCTATCCACGTATCTCACGAACGCGGAGCCGAATGCCGTGACCTTTGTCGAGGGCATCGAAAGAAGGCGGGTACAGCCCGAGGGAAGAGATGTCCTGGTGTGGCGACTGCGGCCAGCCACCGGAAAGACACACCAGTTGCGCGTGGCGATGCGAACCCTGGGGCTACCGCTCGTCAATGACCCGCTGTACGAGGACGTGAGCGACGAAGCGCTGTGGAACCCCGAGGCCGCGCTCCCAAGCCCAGTGTTTGTGGAGGATGAAGACTTCTCGAAGCCCATGGGGCTCGTGGCGAAGGAGCTGCAATTCATTGATCCGTTGTCCGGGAAGCGGCGGAAATTCGTGAGTAACTACTGACCCCGGATTTGCCGCGCACCGGCACACGTCGGGGTCTTATCCCGTCCCGGCGGGTGTCGGTGCGTTCAGCCCCCCATATATGCGGAAAAACAGCATCAACCACACCACCCGACCAAACGGGGGCTGGTTGATGCTGCCAAACATTATGTTGTGATGCCGGCGGTGTCCTACTCTCCCACACCCTCCCAGGTGCAGTACCATCAGCGCAGGTGGGCTTAGCTTCCGGGTTCGGAAAGGGACCGGGCGTGACCCCACCGCTAAAACCACCGACAAACCAATCAGGAGCCACACCCACCACCCACACACGGGTTGGTGGTGTGTCGTGATGCTCCAGACACTGCACAGCAGACGCGAATACTCCAACCACACCAACCCACCAACGGGACCAGTGTATTTTGCGACCATCACATGTTGTTCACACACAAAAAATCGTGTTGTTTATGTCGGTATATTAGTACCAGTCACCTCCACACATCACTGTGCGTCCAGATCTGGCCTATCAACCCCATAATCTTTAGGGAACCTCAACAGAAACCTCATCTCGAAACAGGCTTCCCGCTTAGATGCTTTCAGCGGTTATCCCTTCCATACGTAGCCAACCAGCCATGCCACGGGCGTGACAACTGGCCCACCAGAGGTATGTCCTTCCCGGTCCTCTCGTACTAGGGAAAGCCTTTCTCAAGTTTCAACGCGCACGGCGGATAGAGACCGAACTGTCTCACGACGTTCTAAACCCAGCTCGCGTGCCGCTTTAATGGGCGAACAGCCCAACCCTTGGGACCTACTCCAGCCCCAGGATGCGACGAGCCGACATCGAGGTGCCAAACCATCCCGTCGATATGGACTCTTGGGGAAGATCAGCCTGTTATCCCCGGGGTACCTTTTATCCGTTGAGCGACACCGCTTCCACAAGCCGGTGCCGGATCACTAGTCCCTACTTTCGTACCTGCTCGACCTGTCAGTCTCACAGTCAAGCTCCCTTGTGCACTTACACTCACCACCTGATTGCCAACCAGGCTGAGGGAACCTTTGGGCGCCTCCGTTACTCTTTGGGAGGCAACCGCCCCAGTTAAACTACCCACCAGGCACTGTCCCTAACCCAGATCATGGGCCGAGGTTCAGATATCCAATACGATCAGAGTGGTATTTCAACAACGACTCCACCACCACTAGCGTGATAGCTTCACAGTCTCCCACCTATCCTACACAAACCGAACCGAACACCAATACCAAGCTATAGTGAAGGTCCCGGGGTCTTTTCGTCCTGCCGCGCGTAACGAGCATCTTTACTCGTACTGCAATTTCGCCGGGCCTGTGGTTGAGACAGCAGGGAAGTCGTTACGCCATTCGTGCAGGTCGGAACTTACCCGACAAGGAATTTCGCTACCTTAGGATGGTTATAGTTACCACCGCCGTTTACTGGGGCTTAAATTCTCCGCTTCGACCACAAAGGTCTAACAGGTCCTCTTAACCTTCCAGCACCGGGCAGGCGTCAGTCCGTATACATCGACTTCAACGTCTTCGCACGGACCTGTGTTTTTAGTAAACAGTCGCTTCCCTCTATTCTCTGCGACCACCACCAGCTCAACCAGTCTGTCACCAGCAGTGGTCCCCCTTCTCCCGAAGTTACGGGGGCATTTTGCCGAGTTCCTTAACCACAGTTCACCCGATCGCCTTAGTATTCTCTACCTGACCACCTGTGTCGGTTATGGGTACGGGCCATACATGCACTCACTAGAGGCTTTTCTCGACAGCATAGGATCACCAACATCCCCAAAACGGGTACGCATCACGCCTCACCCACACATGCACCGGATTTACCAGGCACACGGGCCACACGCTTACACCACAATCCAATAAGTGGCTTGGCTACCTTCCTGCGTCACCCCATCGCTTGGCTACAACAGATCAGGTCCCACGCAGCACCAACAACAACACACCCGAAGGCGCATCATCATCAGATTTGGGTGGTTAGTATCACTGGGTCACCATTGGTCGCACACATACGGGTACCAGAATATCAACTGGTTATCCATCGACTACGCCTGTCGGCCTCGCCTTAGGTCCCGACTCACCCTGGGAAGATTAGCTTGACCCAGGAACCCTTAGTCATCCGGCGGATGAGTTTCCCACTCATCATTCGCTACTCATGCCTGCATTCTCACTCGCATAGCCTCCAGCACTGGGTCACCCCGCACCTTCACCGGCCACACGACGCTCCCCTACCAACCCACAACAAACGTGAGTTCCGCGGCTTCGGCGGTGTACTTGAGCCCCACTACATTGTCGGCGCAGAACCACTCGACCAGTGAGCTATTACGCACTCTTTCAAGGATGGCTGCTTCTAAGCCAACCTCCTGGCTG
>JVKJ01000003.1 GCA_001054945.1 Corynebacterium falsenii
GCGGGCTGGTCAACAGTCACCGACACCGGAACATCCTCAGACGAACCATCCGGATACGTCACATGCACCGTACCGGTAACCACATCACCCGGCTTCGCATCAGCCGGAATAGCCACCGTCACCTGACCAGTAACCGGATCAACCTTCACCGGAGAATTCGGATCCGTCACCTCATACTTCGTACCAACCGGCATCGTCGTATCACCGGTCTGATCCAACGTCACCGAATCACCAGGCTTGCCATTACCCGCAGGGTAAGACGGATCATTCTGAGCAGCCTGATCCTCACCAACCGTGACAGTGATCGTATCGATCACATTGCCACTCGGATCCTTCACCTCAACAACAACCTTGTCACCCGGCTTGGTATCACCATTCGGAGTCACTGTGATGTCACCGGTATTCGGATCAATCGTCGCCGTACCATTACCCGCCGGAACATCAACCGTCGTACCCGGCTGCACCGGACCCGACGTAGGATCCTTCGGCACATCTACAGCCTTACCCGGAGTAGACGAAGCAGCATCAGGCCACGTCGGAGCAGCAGCTGGTGCAGTAACTTGAATGGTTGCATTGACCGTATCGGTCGTACCATCCGGATTGGTGACTACCACCGGGATGGTAATCGTGGAACCCGGTGCAGCGTCCGCTGGCACGGGGTATGTGATGGCACCGGTGGTCGGATCAACCTGTGCACCAGCAGGGGCGCCATTGGCAGGTGCGAACTGCGTCCCAGTTGGGGTTGGGATGGTGGCTCCCGTGCTGTCCTTGAAAATTGGGGCAGCGATCTGCGCGGTGGTGCCCGCTGGCGTCTGAACTGGCTGGTATTCAGGTGCGGGAGTTACGCGAACCATGAAGCTGTCTGCAGCCAGGACGTAGTTTGTGGAGTCGTTCGCGTTGTACAGGTACGCGGTGTAGATCTCGTCCTTAGCCAGATCGGATGGAACCGTGAGCGGGCACGACGGCAGCGTTCCGAGGTTATCGGATGAACGTTGCATCGACCCACCTCGTTGTTGCTGGAATCCCGCCAGACCACAGTGAAGTTCTGATTTGGCCTCCGGCCAGTAGCAGTGGTCTGCGCTGTGTCGCCGGGGTGCGCGGGAGTATCCGTCTGGTTGTACGGATTGACATCGAAGGACGGATCGGCCATGCGCATGGCAAAGTCCAGGTTGTCAATTCCAGACTGTGCATTGTTTGTCGCGAGCATCGGGGTGCCAGCGCCGTCTTGGAACATGACGTCCCGCATGGTGTCGCGTGTAGCGTCAACACCGTCTGGAAGTAGCGGAGTCACGTACATGTACTTCTCGTTGATGTGCTTGGTCTGCAGGTTGCCCTTCGCCCAAGATCCAGCCGCGGCAGTTGGAACCGGGTCGCCCCAGTTCCCCGCATTCATGATGCCCTGGCTTGAGTAGCTATTGCCCCAAAGACCCTTGAACTGCAGCTTGTAGTTGCCGTTCTGATCAGTCACCGTCGTTACGGTTTCTGCAATGGCAGACTTGCCAGTCTCGGCCTCGTATTGGGCCATGATCTGCTTCTGAGCATCCCGGAACTGATCGAGGGTGTAACCCTTGTTGTTCTTCTTCCAGTCATCAAACCGGCGAGCTACTTCATCCTGCACATAAGAGCCAATGACAGGCACACCGGGCACAGCCACGTCACCATAATTCGACTCGTAGTACGGAGTCGCAGCAACGTCGCCGTAGGCCTCACGCTGGTCGTAGTAAACCTTTCCCTGAGCGTATCCACCACTCCTGCTTGGGTAGGAATCTACTCGCTGGGCGCTAGGCAGCATTGTCCAGTTGTCCGCAGGGTTCGAATCGACGTAACGCTCCTGGAAGGAGAAGTTCCAGCCTTCAACCAGCTGGATCCCTGCCGTGCCGTTCCACGTACCGAAGTAGCGGTCACCCTGCCCACCGAACAGGGAATCGCCCTCTTCAAAAGCAATGTCCCACTTATTTGGATCAGGATTGTCGACCCATACACGCAGCTTCTGGTCGGCCGTCGCTTCCCACTTGTGGACCTTGCCCAAAGCGTCGGTCCAGTCAGGCAGTGAGATGGAATAGGTGCCATCTGCCTTGGAAACAGCGCTATAAACTGGGGACGCTGCGCGACCCTTGTTGCTGTAGTCCAGCCATTGCGCGTAGACCGTAACGCCAGCCATACCTTCATCAGCGGATTGAACAGAAGCTCGGCTGCCGTCCCGGTCGTGGAAGACGGTACCGTTTACGGTCTTTCGACCGAGCCACTTACCTTCTGACGGAATGGCGTTCTGCTGAGCAGCATTCGCCACAGGGAGGGAAGCTGGATTGTGGTTCAGCGTAGCCACGCCGGTGGTGACCATCGCGAGGATGGCGCCGGTTGCAGCGATGGTCTTAATGCGATTCGGTTTCACAGGCTTGCGGTGAGAACCCGGGTTCCGGTTCGGTTTTCCTGAGAGACTAACCATTTGGTTCCTTTCGAAGACATGGTTATGAACTCACAAGCGGTGCTTGTAATTGAGAGAGTGAGGAGCAGAAGAAGCTCTTTGCGCTGGTCCTGCAGTTGATCGAATCTCTGGACTACCCGAACCTGGCAAAGCTTCGTCACCTTCAAATCTAAGAATAACTTAGATAACGATTTAAGAGCTTTTAGAAATTTGCAGGGGTACCGCAAGGCCTAATTTCGGGGGTAGACCTGGTCTGATATACCCCACCTACCCATAGATGATAGGTCTACCTAAAGAATCCTATAAGGTCACGCTTTAATAACAGTTCTAAGCTTTTAGTTAGGTTCGTTTGGTCCGAACCTACACGCACCAAAGGCAGATGCACTTAAAAGGATGAAGTGATCGACCGAGAATTTTCGGTAGAATTCACCAGCGCCTCGACCGGCACAAACACAACAAAACCCCAGCTCATTTCTGAACTGGGGTTTCGCCCTTGGCGGAAGTAGAGGGATTTGAACCCCCGGATGGTTTCCCATCGCTGGTTTTCAAGACCAGTGCATTCGGCCGCTCTGCCATACTTCCCGCGCGCACGTCACCCGCCGACCTCGGCGACCACATGTGCGCTGCACATCACCCTACCGCACGCACGGCACCAGGTTGAAATGGCTGGCAAGCGCACCTTCCGCCACTCACCGCCACCCTCGTCACGGGGTTAGCAGCTACCGCAGCGAAGCCAGCGCGCGTAGCAGCTGGTCAATGTCATACGCAGTGTTGTGCACGCTCAACCCCACGCACAGCGCCCCAGCCTTATTGGCCACCTCGAACACGCCCATCTTCGAAAACAGCTCCGAGTCCTCCGGCTCAACGACCCCCACAACCACGCCGTTCTGCAACAACCGTTGCTGCACCTTCGCGGCAGGCACGCCGTCCACCATGAAGCTCACTCGCGGAATTCGCTCCACCGAATCGAATCCAAACGGCTCGTCGAACTCACCGTCCACTCCGATGACGTGCACGCCCTGTTGCGCCTGCAGCCCCTCCACCAGGTGCCGCGCCAGGTTCAGCAGATAATCCTGCGCTTCCGGCAAAGACGCGCGCACGCGGCGACGCCGCGTACCGGAGGCATCCTCGTCAATCATCGCCAAGTGATCAACCAGCGCCGGCACCCCAGCCAGCAGCCCCTCCGACACCTCGCCGACCTCTAGCGCCCGCCGCGCGCGCACCACGCTCGCCGGCAGCCCCTGCTCATCCGACTCTTCGGCGAAATAGGTGTACGGGCGAGAGGTGGTGGCGTCCAGAACCGATGAGTCCCGGAACACCAGCGCCCCCACCGACGGCCCACCCAAGGGGACCAGGTCGAGGGCAAGGACATCCGCGCCCAGGGAGTCAATGTCGATGGAACGATAGGACGCCGCCGCCGTCACATCCACCACGAAAAGACCGTGAGATTTCGCATGCACCGTCCGTCCGATGGAAGCAACGTCCGTCACCGTCCCCACATGCGTATTCGCCATGGCCACGGCCACCACCGCGGTATCCTCGCCGACCAGGTCCATGTATTGCCACGTGGGCAGAACACCCGTGGTCAGGTCGGGCTCAGCCCAGCGGACCCGCGCACCGTAGAGGTTGGAGGCCCGTTGCCACGACGCAATGTTGGCCGGGTCATCGATTCGCGACAAGATGACCTCTTGGCCCAGCCGCAGCTTTCGAGACATCTTCGTGGCCAGCTGATCTAACAACAGCGCCCGGTTCGGCCCCAGGATCACGCATTCCGGGCGAGCTCCCGTGAGGTCAGCGATGGCGATGCGGGCGGCGTCCACAAAATCGTGACCCATCCGGCGACCCGGCGCCTGCGTGCGAGCGTGAGACCCAGCTTCCTCGGGCATCTCCGGCGGGGCGAGCAGCGACGAGACGCGGAACCCGCGACTGACAGCAGAAGACACGCGCTCCGGCACCTGCGGGCGATCGTGCGCGTTGAGGTAAGTCCAGCCGTCCGACAGGGAGGCGTAAAGGCCGCGCACCCTTGGGTTATCGAACACTGAGGCTCCTTTCGGCTGCGTGAAAATGCAGTTTCGCTGCGATATGGCGTGCATCGAAGCGACGTGAATCGAGGTGACGTGCGTCCCGGGATCAGGCTGATCGCCGCTACACACCCCGGCCGGCCATGGCGATGGGCGCGCATGGGCGTAGAACTGTCCATAGACGTTACTATCTCTGGCGTAAAATTCGTACCTCAGCAGAATCCGCACCTCTCCGGCACCCCGCGCGGCGTGGGAAAATCTGCCATTTCAGGCATCGCGGGTAGATTTGAGCCACATGACCCAGACTTCCGGCACAGGTAAAAACACCTATGACCGCCTCATCGCACCAGTAACCGGAGAGGTTCCGCCCTCACGATCCGTCACGCTGTCCGCGGCGTGGAGCGACCTGAAGCGCGGATTTGCTCAGCGTGAGCTTTGGCTCGCGCTGGGATGGCAGGACATCAAACAGCGCTACCGCCGCTCGACACTGGGGCCACTGTGGATCACCATTTCCCGCGCCGTCATGGCCATCGCCCTGGCACTGTTGTACTCCCAGCTGTTCGGCATCGACCTGGCGAAGTTCCTGCCGCACGTGGCCGTGGGCCTCATCCTCTGGGACTTCATCGCCGGGTGCGTCAATGACGGCTCCACCGTCTTCATTGCCAACGAGGGCCTGATCAAGCAGCTGCCCTCCGCGCTGTCCGTACACGTCTACCGGCTGGTGTGGCGGCAATTCCTGTTCATGTGCCACAACTTGGTGATCTGGCTGGCGCTCCTGGTCATCTTCCGAATCCCGGTGGGCATGGAAGTCTTCCTGGCCATCCCGGGAATGCTCCTGCTGATCGCCAACGGGGTGTGGGTCACCATGTTCTTCGGCACCCTGGCCACGCGCTTCCGTGACATCGCGCCGCTGCTGGAATCTCTGGTGCAACTGGCCTTCTACATGACCCCGATCGTGTGGACGGACCAGACCCTCCTCGACCGCGGCGGTGCCGTCGCCGAACGTGCCTACATCGCACAGTTCAACCCCCTGTACCACTACCTCGCCGTCGTCCGCGGCCCCATGATCAACGAGCCCGTGCCCATGCACTCCTGGTTCATCGTGCTGGGCTTTACCGTGGTGGGCCTGCTCCTGGCGCTTCTGGCCATGCGCCAATGGCGGTTCCGTGTGAGCTACTGGGTCTAAGCAGTGGCGTCCCCAACTACTGCCGGAACCCCGCGACCCCTTCCCCTCCCCCACCGAATCCAACCACCAGCCCAACCCCAGCGAGGAGACTCCCATGGTGAGCATTGACACCTACGACGCGTGCGTGGACTTCCCCATCTTCGATGCGAAGTCCCGCTCCATGAAGCAGACCTTCCTCGGCGCGGCGGGCGGCCAGATCGGCAAGAACGCCTCCAACACCGTCATGGTGGAAGCGCTGAAAAACATCAACCTCCACCTTCAGGACGGCGACCGCGTGGGCCTAGTCGGCCACAACGGCGCGGGCAAATCCACGCTCCTGCGCTTGCTCTCCGGCATCTACGAACCCACGCGCGGCAACGCCATCGTCAAGGGCCGTGTGGCCCCCGTCTTCGACCTGGGCGTGGGCATGGACCCAGAGATCTCCGGCTACGAAAACATCATCATCCGCGGCCTCTTCTTAGGCCAGTCCCGCAAGTCCATGCAGCGCCGAATGGACGAGATCGCGGAGTTCAGCGAGCTGGGCGAATACCTTTCCATGCCGCTTCGCACGTACTCCACGGGTATGCGCATCCGCCTCGCGCTGGGCGTGGTGACCAGCATCGACCCGGAGATCCTCCTACTCGACGAGGGCATTGGCGCCGTGGATGCCTCCTTCATGGCCAAGGCGCGCAAGAAACTCACCGCGATGGTGGAGCGCTCCGGCATCCTGGTATTCGCCTCCCACTCCAACGAATTCCTGGCGCAGCTGTGCGACAGCGCGCTGTGGATCGATCACGGTGAGGTGCGCGAGTGCGGGGCCGTGGACGAGGTCGTGGGCTCCTACGAGGGCCCGGAGGCAAAGGCGCAGGTTCAGGAGGTTCTGCGCAAGATCGGGCGCGCCTAGGGCGCTGCGCGGCGTCGCCGCGGCGGGGTCGCATGACAAAATAGCCCCTATGAGCTCCCAGACCCCCGCCTCCTCCAGCCACCAGGCTGATCACTACCTGCTGCGCGCCGATTCCACCATCGCCGCCGTGATTGTGACCCACAACCGGCCCGAGCTACTTGCCCACAGTTTGGACCAGGTCGCGCGGCAGACGCGCCCCGTGCAGCACATCATCGTGGTGGACAATGGCGCAGACCAGGCCGTGGAGGACCTGGTCGCGGACAAGGCCGGTGACCGCGGGATCTACCTCCCCAGCCGCACGAATCTCGGGGGCGCGGGCGGGTTCGCTTACGGTTTCCTCACCGCACTGTCTTTGGGTGTGGACGCCATCTGGTGCGCCGATGATGATGGCCGACCCGCTGATGCAGAGGTGCTGGAGACTCTACTGACCGTGGGCGTGCGAGAGGGTTTGGCGGAAGTTTCGCCCATTGTGACCAACATTGAGGAGCCGGATCGGCTGGCCTTCCCGTTGCGCCAGGGGCTGGTGTGGCGGCGCCGGGTCGATGAACTCGAGGGGGATTTCCTGCCCGGCATCGCTTCGCTATTCAACGGCGCTCTGATCAGCGCTGCAGCGATGGAGGTCATTGGCGTGCCGGATTATCGGTTGTTCATCCGCGGCGACGAGGTGGAGTACCACCGGCGCTTGGTGCGTTCCGGATTGCCGTTCGGCACCTGTCTCACCACGCGCTATCTGCACCCGGATGGCTCGGAGGAGTTCAAGCCCATCCTGGGCGGGAAGATGCACACGCAGTATCCCGATAACGAGTTCAAGCGCTACTTCACTTACCGCAACCGGGGCTACATCATGAACCAGCCGGGGATGCGAAAGCTGCTGCCACAGGAGTATGCCCGCTTCGGGTGGTTCTTCCTGGTGCAGAAGCGCGACGTGAAGGGGTTCCGCGAGTGGCTCGCGCTACATGCGAAGGGGCGCTCGGAAAAGTTCGAGCGCCCCTAGGGTCGGCACTGTCCAGGTTGGTCCGTATGTCCTGGCCGGGGCAGGCTGTCCCGATTGGTCTATGTTGTTCCGGGCGAAACGGATTATTTGAAGATCAGGAACCGCTGGATCAGGAAGTTCAGAATCGTGGCCGTGCCCTGCGCGATGACAAAGCTGAACAGGCGCACCCAGAAGTCACTGAGCCCTGCCTCGGTCAGCCACGGGATGCTGAGCATGTACAGCCCCCACTGCACGGCGAAGGTCAGCGCATAGGTGATCATCGTGATCACGAATTTCTTTGCAGATGGCTCCGCCTTAAACGTCCACCGGCGGTTGATGAAGTAGGCGGTGAGCGTTCCCAGGATGAAGCCAAGGGTCTTCGCCACCCCGTCGTTCGCACCGAAAACGAAGGTAAACAGCGCGGTGGATCCAAAGTCAACGAGAGCCGAGAAAGCCCCTACCAGCACGAACTTCACCAGGGAGGATTGAGCAAGGGAGGCGGCGGACAAGCCAGACCGGCGTGCCCGGTGTGGTTCTCGCACGGATGTATCGTTTTTCAACTCAGCAGACATAACTCATCGTCCTCCGGTTAGATGTAGCGGGCACAGCCAGGGCACTAGGAGTAATTGACCGGCCCGGGTTCACGCGCGTTGCGGAAGGTCCACAACTTATTGAAGAGGAAGTTCGAGGGCACGGCGAGCATCACGCCGATGAAATTGCCCCAGTAGGACCTGGTGCGCAACCCCGTGGAGTTATCGAAGATGTGCTCAGGAAGCGCCACCGGGGATTCCGGGTTCACCAGTGCGGTCGAGATGAGCAGGGTGATCAGCAGGCCGAAGACCCCCACCGCCATGAACTGCGGAAGCTGCCTCCACCAGCGCTTGTGATCCGTGCCGCTAAAGGTCCAGTAGCGGTTCAACACGAAGTTCCACACGTTGGCGACCACGAACGCGATGATGGAAAAGATGTGATACCAGCGCAGATGGAATGGAGTACCCATGAGATTCAGGAAGGGCTGCAGCTCATCGAGGCGCCAACCCCAATGTCCGATCTTTTTCGACAGGACAAACACCGCTTGGTTGACGATGAACCCAGAGGCACCCACCAGCCCGAAGCGGATGAACTGCCGCATCACCTTGCGTTTCCGACCCGTCGGTTTGGTACCACCCACCTGATCTACCTGCGGGTCCGTTGCACCGGTATCTGGTACAGCGTCTGCGGTATCAGGCTGGTTCTCTCTCACGGGCTCTCGCTTGGTTGGGGTCAGATGGTTGAAGTCAGATCGGGGGCGCCTTTGCGCACCGGGGAATTGCAAACGAAGAGTTAGGTTACGCGCTCGTCAGGGCAAAACCTAGTTAGGAACTACCGTTGCAGCAGGAAACGATACATTTCCAAGCGTTCTACCAGGGAACTTCTCGGCGTGAGCAACGTTGCCGCCTCCTGGTCCTGCGTGTCGGTGACTTGCCAGCCCTCCGCCCCCGCCAATGCCAGCAGCTGGCCGGTCTCCTTCGACAAGCGTTTGATCTCCTCGCCTGTCAGGGGGTCGCTTGCCCTCTCCGTCTTCTTCAGTTTGCCCAGCTGACGTGTACCAATGGCGTCCCCCCGCGTGAAACCCAGCGCAGCCATGAAGGCGGTCGCGGTCTGGTCCACGCCCACCTCGTCCGCCAGCGTGGATTGAGCAACGATCCGCGACCATGCCGCGGCCCGTCCGATCGCGCTGCTTTCCACCGGGGCATCCGCCAGGAGCTCGGCGGCATGCTCTCCCACGTCTGCTGGGCGGTCCAGGTCCAGCGCCTGCAGCAGGGGCACGAAATCCGCCAGCTGCCCGGTGCGCAACAGCTCCTGCAATCCGGGGTTGACCAGAGCAATCAGCTGTTCGACCGAATCCTCCCCCGCCAGCGCGATATTCGTGCTGCTGAGGTCCACCGTTGCGGGGATGTGCAGCGGGTGCCGCCCGGCATGCGAACCAGCGACAATCCCGCGATCGGTGACAATGTCATCCGGCATGAAGGCAGCGTTCAAGAGGACGGCATCGGGGGTGTCGTCGCGCGTGGTGGCGTCTGGAAACAGGGCGCGGGGGAACGCACCTGGGCCGGAGGCTTCGGCATCCGCGCGAGCCGCGACATCACCGGTCGCAGCGAATTCCCCAGCGTGATCGTGGCCCTCCGAATCTGTGCCCGTCGGAAGTTCCCTGACCACGTCCGCGACCGAGATGAAGAAGGTGAACTCCTGAGCCTTGAGCACGGCGATCCCGGCTGCGCCCAGTGCCGTGGCTACCTCCGTGCCGATCGAGTGATCCCGGCGCGAAAACACTTTCATCACGCCGCCCTTCTTCGCGCGGAAGCTCCAACTGTCCAGGGGTTCAGGCCAGTCGTAGCAGGTCAGGATGGCTTCCACGAGCTCGTGGACGGACATTGCCCCGGAGACGGACATCAGCCGGGAGTAGTGGCCGGATCCCTCCACGTGATGATCGACGTGCAGCACGAAGCGCGGTGGCTGTTGGTCAGCATCCGCCGGTGAGTCCAGCTCCACGTCCCAGGTCGTCTCCCCCATCAACGCCTCCGCGGTGAACGGGTCCGGGAGGAAGCGCGCGGTGGCGGCATTCACGGTCCTCGACGGGCGTTGCGCAGGTGTGGGCCCAAAACCGCCGCGTACTGGACGCCCACCCCGACCTGGCTGATTCTGCGCAGCATCGCCGTGGGCACCCGGGAACGCGAGCACGCGTCCTCCCTGGTCATGGGCCCAGCCCACGGTGTGTTGCTGCGAGTTCATGCGTCCTAGCGTAGCGGTGCGCGCCGGAACTCGCTGTGCGGATTTTCTGGCAGACGCCGTGCCCGAGTTTTCTCGAATGCTGCCCACTCGCCCAGCCACGTCCGGACCCCGTGGGCCGTGGCCAGCGCCGCTGTCACCACCGCCGTTTCGTCCTCCCCCAGGCCTTCGGGCGCGCGCGTTGGTCCGTCCTCGACCTCCCCGATCGTCCCCCACGCAGGCTGTCGCTTGCCGGGGTTAGTCGCCGCAAAGTCCTCGCGCGCTGCCTCGATCGCGTCGCGCGCCGCGCTCACGGTGGCACCTTCGTCCACGATCCTTTTCTGGACGCCACCGCTTAGCCCTTTCATCAGTTCATCAAAACGTTGGCGGTCCTGGTTGTGTGCGGGCCACACGTCGAACCGCAGCAGCGTGTCCAGCATGCGCTGTGGATCGTCCCGGCCCTCGATCCATTCCGCCGTGGCCGCGAACCCCTCAATACCGTCCGGGGTGATGAGCCACGCACCGGAAAAGTCCCCCAACTGGACCGCTGGGTCGGTTTCGACCTGCCACACTGCCGTGACCTCCCCATTTGTGGCCACGACCATGATCGGGTCGAAGAGGGCGGTTGAGGCGGGGGTGTCGGTGGCTGGTGTGGTGGTGTCTTCGGTGCTGGTGGTGGCTGTGTCGCTAGCGGTGTTCTCGGTGTTGTCGCTGGTCGGCTCGGCTGTGCTCATGCTGGCGATTGTATGCGGGGTTCGGATCGGCGGGGCGGCGAGGCCAAGCTTCCGCGATTGTGCAGTAGCAGAAGTGCTAGCTGGGGAAATGCGGCATCGATGTCAGATCACGGAAGCCGATCACTCAGAGCGGCTGAACCAAGCCCGGGCAGCTGAACCGACCCACGGAATGCAGCCGCGCTGAAGATCGCCGGATGAGTTCATACCGCAGATATAGAGGAACCGCAGCCAGGAATAGTATGGAAAACATGACTGCAGACGAACGCACCAGCGAAAAGTCCGACGGATTGCTGCGGCGAATCAAGAACTCCCTAGTCGGCGAAAAGAGGGAGCCGGAACAGGAGCCGATGCGCGTTGGGGGAGTCGGGGAGGACACGGACTACGTAGCTGCTCAGCACACCCAATTGCCTCTCAGTCCCTTCATGACCCGCCTGATGGCTCAAGAACTACCGATCTTGGACAGCACGTCTCGCCGCCGGGTCAATCAACTGCTTCGGGAGTACGAGGGCCCCACCATCGAAGATGTGGAGGAGCTACCGAAGGAGATTCGAGACATCATGGAGCTGTACTGACCCTCCGGGAAGTGCCCCTCCGCTCTGGCAAAACACTGATAAAAACAATGATTCGCCGATCGCCTGAGCGGAGTTGTCGTACCTGCCCAGTAGGGTAGAAACCATGACTTTCCATACCAGCACTGAAACCCTGACTGGTTGGGGCCGCACCGCGCCCACCACCGCCAATGTTCTGCGCACCACCGACGTGGAGACCATCGCGAAGGCGGTGGCTCAGGTCGCAGATGACAATGCTGACAAGCCCTCCCACTTGCAGCGCGGTGTGATCGCCCGCGGCATGGGTCGCAGCTATGGCGATCCCGCCATGAACGCCGGCGGCCTCGTCATTGACATGCAGGAACTCAACAAGATCCACAGCATTGACCCCGATACGGCGGTTGTGGATGTGGACGCTGGCGTCACCCTTGATCAACTGATGAAGGCCGCGCTCCCCTACGGTCTGTGGGTCCCGGTCCTCCCGGGCACCCGCCAGGTCAC
This sequence comes from Corynebacterium falsenii, assembly GCA_001054945.1. Lineage (GTDB taxonomy): Bacteria > Actinomycetota > Actinomycetes > Mycobacteriales > Mycobacteriaceae > Corynebacterium > Corynebacterium falsenii_A. Next base: position 12,020 of record JVKJ01000003.1, read on the forward strand.
GATCGGCGGAGCGATTGGGCCCGATATTCACGGCAAGAACCACCACTCCGCTGGTTCCTTCGGTAACCACGTCGCGTCGATGGAGCTGCTGGTCGCCGACGGACGGGTGCTGCACCTGGAGCCGGAGGGCTCCACCGATGACCCGTCAGGTGAGCTGTTCTGGGCGACCGTCGGCGGCATGGGCTTGACGGGCATTATCCTCCGCGCGCGGATCAACATGACCCGGACGGAAACCGCCTACTTCATCGCCGACGGTGACCTCACTCATTCGCTCGAGGAGACAGTGGAGTTCCACTCCGATGGCTCGGAGCACAACTACACCTACTCCTCCGCCTGGTTCGACGCGATCAATCCAGAGCCCAAGCTGGGCCGCGCCGCGATCTCCCGCGGCTCGCTGGCAACGCTGGATCAGCTCAAGGAGCTGAACCCGAAGCTGGCCAAGGATCCACTGAAGTTCAAGGCCCCGCAGCTGATGACCGTGCCGGACATCTTCCCCTCCTTCACCATGAATAAGCTGTCCATGATGGCCGTGGGTGAGCTGTGGTGGCTGAAATCTGGTGAATACCGCAACCAGGTGCAAAACCTCACTCAGTTCTACCAGCCGTTGGACCTGATCGGGGAGTGGAACCGTGGCTACGGTTCCAAGGGTTTCCTGCAGTACCAGTTCGTGGTCCCCATGGATGCGGTCGAACCGTTCAAGCAGATCATCCGCGACATCCAAGCTTCCGGCCACTACTCCGCGCTGAACGTGTTCAAGCTGTTCGGCGAGGGCAATCGCGCCCCGCTTTCCTACCCCATGCCCGGATGGAACGTGTGCGTGGACTTCCCAATCAAGCCGGGCTTGGGCGCCTTCCTGGACGACCTGGACCGCCGTGTGATGGAATTCGGCGGCCGCCTGTACCTGGCCAAGGAGTCTCGCACCTCCGCGGAGAACTTCCACAAGATGTACCCAGGCCTGGAGGGCTGGCTGCAGACCCGGAACTCCATTGACCCGACCGGTGTGTTCGCTTCCGACATGTCTCGGCGCCTGGAACTGCACTAACTCGCTGGATCCCCCTGATCACGCGTCCCTACATCGCCCACTGAATTCACACCCCGCTGAATTCAGCCCCACCGAACGCTTACCCAACCGAATCCACACGCAAGGAGTCCCCATGATTGATGCCGTTGGCAAACCACAGACCATCCTCTTGCTGGGAGGTGCCTCCGACATGGGTCTCGCCGTGGTCGAGGAGTTCCTCTCCCGCGGCCCCGCCCGCGTCATTCTCGCCGCCCGTGGCGCGGAGGACCTTTCGGACGCCACCGCTCGGATGAATGCCGCCGGTGCCTCCGCCGTCGATACCGTCGAATTTGATGCCATCGACTTCGATTCCCACCCCGCCGTGATCGACCGCGTGTGGGAGAAGGGCGATGTGGACCTGGCCATTGTCGCCTTCGGCGTGCTGGGAGACAACGAGCAGCAGTGGCAGAACCAGAAGCTGGCCGTGCAGGCAGCCCAGGTCAACTTCACGGGCGCCGTCTCTGTCGGCGTCCTGCTCGCGGAGAAGATGAAGAAGCAGGGCCACGGACAGATCGTCGCCTTCTCCACCGTCGCTGGTGAGATGGTCCGTCGCTCCAACTTCGTGTACGGCTCCACCAAGGCGGGGCTCGACGGCTTCTACCGCCTGCTGGGCGAAGCTCTGCGCGGCACGGGTGTCAACATCCTCACGGTGCGACCAGGCCAGGTTCGCACGAACATGACCAAGGGCCTCGAGGATGCCCCGCTGACCGTGGACAAGGAGGACGCGGCAAAGGCAATCGCCAAGGCCGTGGACAACAAGAAGACGCTCATTTGGGTCCACCCGCTGTTCCAGCCGATCATGATGATCCTCAAGCACCTGCCGATGTGGGTTATCCGCAAGCTGCCCCTGTAATTTCCCCGACATTCAGGAGCCCTGCATTCAGGAACTCTGCATACAGGAGCTCTGCATGGGGCTCAACGGGATTCGGGAAAATCAGATGTCGCTGGATGTTCCCATTCAGTGACAACCCTCGTCACCCACACGACCTGGCTGCATAGCCAGATCGTCGGCTTTCGGAACACTGCCGAGTGTGTTCCTGGGAATTGCCTAGCCAATGTGGCTAGAGTGAACGCTGTTAAGGAATCGAAGATACTTAGGAGCATTCGCGTTGAAGAAGACCACAGCCGTCGTCGCTGCTGCACTCACCGCCACCCTCGTCGCCGGATGCGGCACCGACGGTGGCAGCGGCCTCGGCGGGAGTTCCGCCGAGCAGCTCAAGATGAACGGCGACGAGGTCATCAAGGATGCCGATGCTTCCGGCGTTGAGGCCAGCCAACGCATCTTCGACAAGTCAAAGGTGGCCGTCCTGGCCTCTGACGTTCCGGAAGACCAGCTGAAGGCCGCGCGCGTGGCCGTCGCAGCCGGCGCGCCGATGCTCACCGCCCACGACAGGTCAATCCAGCAGATCAACGAGGAGCTGAAGCGACTCGGCGCCGACACTGTCTACACGCTGGGGAAGGTCAACCCGGCCTCGGTGCCGGAGGGCGCGAAGACGGAAGCGAAGGATTCGGCGCCCTTTGATGAGCGTGGCGTCAAAAATGACCTGGCCAAGAACGTGGAAAACATCGCGGCCCTCAACAAGGACGACCTCGGCGACCTGGGGGTCGATCACGAAGACGCGAAGAAGAAATTGCCACCGGTGTTCACGACGGAGGCCACCAGCATTCCCGCAGCGGCGACGGCGCGTGCGGCGGGCGGCGAGCTCAAGGTCCTCGACGTGCCGGATCCGCGTGCGACAAAGGAGTCGATCCAGGAGGCTAAGGACCAGGACGTGCTCGCCTTGGGCGCGCAATTCGGGGACACCAACAGCTTCAACGATCGGTTGAGCCTCGCCGGTCGAGGTGAGCTCCCCGGGGGCGGCGAGCTCGTCTTCCCAGGTCGGCGCATGGTTGCCCTGTACGGCCACCCCTCCGGCCCGGCGCTCGGGGACCTGGGCGCACAGGACCCGAAGGCCAGCGTGGAGCGCGTGAAGAAGATGGTCGAGGACTACAAGAAGTTCGAGGACGGGCCCGTGGTGCCGTCCTTCGAGATCATTGCGACCGTCGCTTCGCAGGATGCAGGCCCGGACGGCGACTACAGCAACGAGGCCAAGGTGGAGGAGTTGCAGGAGTATGTGGACGCCATCACCCAGGCGGGCGGCTACGCCGTGCTCGACCTGCAGCCGGGACAGGCAAACTTCCTGAAGCAGGCGAAACTGTACGAGGACTTGCTGAAGAAGCCGAACGTGGGACTGGCCCTGGATCCGGAGTGGAAGTACCAGCCCGGCCAAAAGCCGCTGTCAGAGGTGGGCCACGTGGAGGCCTCCGAGGTCAATGAGGTGACAGACTGGCTGGCCAAGTTCACGCGGGACAACAACCTTCCGCAGAAGGCGCTGCTAATTCACCAGTTCCAGCTGCAGATGATCCGCGACCGCGAGACGGTGCACACCGATCACCCGGAGCTGGCGATGGTTCTTCACGCGGACGGGCATGGTGTGCCCGCAGAGAAGTACGCGACCTGGGATGCCGTGCGCAATGGCGTGCACGACGGGCCGGGCGACGAGCCGAATTACTTCATGGCGTGGAAGAACTTCCTCGATGAGGACACGCCGATGTTCACCCCGGAGCAGACATACAAGGATGTCTCCCCGCGCCCGTGGTTTGTGAGCTACCAGTAGGGCGGGAAGTACTCGGCCGATTTAGCTGTAGTTCTTCTTCTGCGGCGGGTGGTTGGAAGCGATCGAGAAGCGGTTGAACGCGTTGATGATGGCGATGTGCCACTCGATCGCGGCCAGTTGATCCGCGGAGAAGACCTCTCGGGCCTCCTCGATCGCGTCATCCACCTCCGCGCTGGAATCCAGCAAGGTCAGGGCATCGGCGAGGCGGAGAGTGGCCTTCTCTTCCTCCGTAAATTCATCGCTCTCGGTCCAGGCGGGCAAGATGTCCAGCTGCAACTGCGTAACGCCTGCCTTCCGGGCGGCGGGCACATGCATGCTCAGGCACATCTGGCAGCCATTCAGCTGGGATGAGCGCACCTTGGCAAGCTCGGTGAGCTTCTCACTCACGCCTGCTGCTTCGCTGGCCTTTACTGCCTCTTCGTTGGCGGCAATCAGTGCCTTGTAGATCTCGGGTTGGGTCTGTTCAAGGAATGGTCGCTTATCACTCATGTTTTCCTTTGTACGTCCGCTGAGGATTTCTCGCCGTCGGCCCCGGATTCTGCCGTGGCTTGATAGTCACCTTCGGCAGCTCCGGTGCGGGCAGCCACGATAATCCAGCCTTGTTTTTCCCGGGCCCGCCGTGGCCGACATAGCCTTCGACGTGACCGAACCTTGCGCCGCGGGCCTGCCATTCCTCCCGCATCTCCGCGATCTCTTCGCTGGTGCGGCCCACGAAGTTCCACCACATCACGATGTCCTCTTCGAAAGGCTCACCGCCCAGCACGAGCATTCGAGCAGGCGAATCGCCACGGTTCACAATGTTGAGAGATGGCGTACCGACCCCGGTGTAGCCCACGTCCGCCCGCGCGACCGTGACGCCCTCCAACTGCACGTCCCCTGCGTCGACGAGCAGCCCATGTTCGAAATTCGGGTCCACCGGTAGGTCCAGGGTGGCGCCCGGATCCAGGCGCAGTTCCGCGCCCACGAGCGGGGAAAAGCAGGTCACCGGGCTCGTGGAGCCGAGGAGCTCGCCCAGAAAAACCAGCGCGCTGCCGCCGTCGAAGGTCACAGGTTTCGGGGTGTAGTGCTCGAACGCGCGCGGGGTGGAGTTGCGGTGCTCGTGGGGTAGGGCCACCCAGAGTTGGACGCCATGCAGCGTGGTGACATCTGCCGTAGACGTCTCCGAGTGACAGATTCCAGCCCCGGAGGTCATCAGATTGACCTCACCAGGGCGGACGAGACCGACGTTGCCCCCGGAATCGCAATGTTCGATTTCGCCTTCGAAGAGCCACGACACTGTCTGAAGGCCGGTGTGCGGGTGCGGAGCAACATCCATGCCGCCGGTAACGGAGACATCGTCGGGGCCGTAGTGGTCGGCAAAGCACCAGGGGCCGATCAGGGAGCGCTGGCGCTGGGGGATGGTACGGCGGACGGGCATAGCACGGGGGCCACCGAGGGGCACCTCGCGGGAGGTGAGGATCTCCACTGTTGTCGTGTGGGGGCTGGCTGGTGCGCACACCCGGGCTTCAGGGTGCTTTTCCACGTTGCTCATGGAGCCATTATGACGAACGAGCGGGGCACTACTCATCACCTTCACTCCGTCGACAACGAATGCTGCCCCGCCTGTACGCGCTGAAGTTGTCTTTTTGCGTTGCACGACCTGTATGCACACTTTGAAACATTTTCAGATTCACCGTGATATAGGTTAAAAATGTTCTGCATCACACAACTCGATCCGTAGTGATGAGGCAGACACCTCGACATCATCGCTGCGCACTCAGTTGACTGACCTTGAGTTTTTCGGGCGCTTGACCAGCGCGGACCATCGAAGGAGAGAAGTATTGTCACCTAATGCAATCGGCCTGGCATTTGTCTTGCTGGGTATCGTGCTGCTGCTGGGCAAGATTGCCCGCATCCGTTGGAAGTGGACACAGAAGCTCTTCCTGCCGTCCTCGATCTTGGCCGGTTTCTTCGGACTCCTACTTGGCCCACAGGTGCTGGGCGCGATTGCCTCCAAACTGGGCACAGACATGTTCGCCGAAGGAGGGCTGTTCGGCGACACAACCCTCGAGGTGTGGGGGAAGCTTCCGGGCCTCTTGATCTCCGTGGTGTTCGCCACCTTGTTCCTCGGCCAGAAACTGCCAAAGGCTAAGGAAGTGGTGAACCTCGCAGGACCGCAGTTGTCCGTGGGCGTGGCCTTCGCTTCTGGCCAATACGTGGTTGGCCTCTTGCTCGTCGTTGCCGTCCTGGTGCCCGTGTTCGGAATGAGCCCATTTGCCGGCTCTCTGATTGAGATCGGATTCGAGGGCGGCCACGGCACCGCCGGTGGCATGCAGCCGGTGTTCGAGAAGTTCGGCTGGAAGGAGGGCTACGACCTTTCCGTTGCCGTGGCCACCGTTGGCCTTCTCTCCGGCATCATCCTGGGTGTCGCGGTGATCAACTGGGCAATTCGTACCGGCCGCACTGAAGTTGTGACGGAAGTAAAGGAGCGCTCCCTGGAGGAGCAGCGGGGGCTGTTCCGACGGGACGAGCAGTACGTAGCGGCGAAAATGACCGCACGGCCGTCCTCGATTGAGCCGCTCTCGCTGCACTTTGCGTTCGTGGCGCTGGCTATCGGTGCCGGCATTGTCATGCTGGAGATCCTGAAGTGGGTGGAGAAGCTCTTCCACATCGAAGACGTGGGACTGCTGTCCTCCATCCCGCTGTTCCCGCTGGCGATGATTGGCGGAATCATCGTGCAACAGCTGCTCAAGGCCACCAACCACGAGCACTTGATCGACCAGAACATGATGCTGCGGATTCAGGGATTCGCCTTGGACCTGCTGATCACTTCTGCATTGGCCACCATCAGCATCAAAGCCATTGCGAACAACTTCGTTCCATTCCTGCTCCTGTGCATCGGCGGCATCCTGCTGAACATGTTCATCCTGCTGTGGTTCGTGCCACGGACCATTCCGGAGTACTGGCTGGAGCGTGGCATCGGCGACTTTGGCCAGTCCATGGGTGTGACTGCCACCGGGCTCATCCTCATGCGCATTGTGGATCCAGAAAACGATTCCCCGGCATTCGAGGCCTTCGGCTACAAGCAGATGGTGTTCGAGCCCTTCTTCGGAGGCGGCTTGATTACCGCGATGTCCATCCCGATCATCAGCGCCTGGGGCCCCACGCCGCTCTTGCTGATCATGCTCGCTCTCTTCATATTCTCCCTGGTCACAGGAATTTTCTACTGGGGGAAGGGTGACAGAGGGCGGATCCGCCGCGAGCCCACACCTACCGGCGCCCAACCCGCAAGTGGGGATTCGGCTTCTTCCCCAGCAGCGTTCTAATGCACCCGCAACATCCAGTACGTGAGCTCGCTAACGCGGGCTATGCACTCGATCAATCCCGTAACTAACAGAAAGTGCGAAACTTCTGGCAATAGTTTCGCACTTTGTATCAGTTTTGGGAGTTGCACTACTTCCAGGGCACATGAGCAACTGCGGATGACAACAGACAAATAGAAGGCGAACTATCCTATTCGAGGCCCCGAAGAGGAATTACCGTCTCCCCCCAGCTAAAGAAGTTGGACTCCAGATCCGGAGAAGAGCTCATAGCTCCTCTTTTCTCGAACGGCATAAATAGAATTCGGATTCATAAAGTTCAAGGCTCAAGAGAGCCGACCAGACTTCTTTACAATGCGGCGGCTCTACACCTCGCTTCGATCCACGTTTTACATTCGGAACTTGGACCATCCCTAGGAAAGGTTTCGCGCAATTCGACGGGCCACCTGGCGACCAGATCTCCTTTTAGGACAACACCAGCGATTGGGTCAGCGATTCCTCAAAAAATACAGCAGGGAATTTGGCCATATCGGCGTATAGATAAACTATTTCATGTACCACTGCAATCCCTAAAGAGTTACCAATGCGGGCATGTTTTAACATCCCATGTAGATGGCAGCAAATGCATAAATAGTTCTTTCCGGACAGGTGGAAGAAGGAACGAGACAGCAGCCTTCCGGCTGCTCGTCACTATGATTAACAAAAATTTATTCCGCCAGCGGTTCCGCCGCAGTTATGCGCTAGCAAGGACACTCACACGAAAGTGTCGGCCCGACATGGACCAGGAATTTTCACACTTTGAGATGGATGCTGAAGTGATTTTGGTCGGTGGCCTCAGTAGAGCTTTTGCAACGCAGCCAGCTAAGTGGCACCAGCTAATTCACTATTAACAAGTGCGCCGGCGGCCACTTCGTGCCGTCGAATTGCGCGTTGAGCTGGTACGCAAAACCACCATCAATCGTCTCCCGGATCACGTCGGCATGACCGACGTGACGGGCGATCTCCTGAGTTAGGTGTAGCGCGCACCAACGGTTATTCCACCGCTCATCTCCCTTCAGCCACGGACCCTTGGGCTTGTGAACCACCAGTGCGGACAAAACTGCATCGCGCAGGACCTGCTCAGCATCTTCCGCCGCCCGCTCCAGGCTGGAGATCAGATTCTCGGCGGTGAGCTTTTCCAGGTCCTTGTACCGACGGCAATCTACACCCTCAGCCAGATCCACCGTCTCCGGCAGGCGATCGGCCGCGCACACCGGGTGGTCCGGGTTGATCCACACAGCCACGTTGTAGACCACTGAAACACTGTGCAGCGCCAGAACATGCAGACTCAGCGCACTGGCGGTGGGCGTGCTCTGCAGCTGCTCGGCATTCAGCCCCTGCATCGTCGTGGCCATCTGGCGCAACTGCTGGCCAGCGAAAGTCGCCAGGGCATCGTTTTCATCGGTAACGTCGGGTACCAAAAACGGCATGTCAGTTCCCCTTTCCGGGAGTCGGTGATTGTCGGTTGTCCGTCTTGCGAGATCCGCGCCCCAACCGGGCACACCACGCAGGCTAAGGCTCCTTCCGGACAAGTTTTGCCCTAAAGCAATGCCACTTGGGGATTAAACTCGCCCCATGAGCACACTCGCGCGCGGTCTCCAGCTCCTCAGTCTGCTGCAATCCCGCCCAATCTGGACGGGCGAGCAACTCACCACAGCGTTAGACACCGACGACCGCACTCTCCGCCGCGATATCAAGCGCCTCCGCGACCTGGGTTTTCAAATCCACGCCAGCAGAGGCACGGGAGGAGGATATAGTTTGCGGGCTGGCGGTGGTGTCCCCGCCCATGCCCTGACCCAGGACGAAACCACCGCAACCATGACTGCCCTGCGCATCTTCACTGATCAGGGTATGCATGGCCTGCACGAACCCGCGAGTCAAGCCCTGCACAAGCTCGCGCAGCACCTCCCGCAGGCCTCGCGCGCGACCCCCAGTGCCGAGGACATCAGCGTGCACACCATCCACCGATTTCCCGGCGCGAGCAGCACCTATCGCGAGCTGCTTCCCGCCATCCGCGAGCACCATCGGGTCCGTTTTGGCTACACGACCCGCGATGGAGCCCACCGCACTCGCCACACGGAGCCTCATCGCATCGTAGTGATGGATCTGCGATGGTACCTGCAGGCTTTCGACCTGGATCGGCAGGATTGGCGCATGTTTCGGCTGGATCGGGTCGAGACTCTGCACGTCACGACGTTCCACTTCCGCCCGCGCACGCCTCCGCCGCCGATGTCCATGGATGGCCAGCCCACGCACACGGTGCGGATTCACGCACAGTTGTCGCAGGTCATGCAGGCGCTGCCCGTCAACGCAGGAAGTTTCACGGATGAGGGGGACACATGTGTGCTTCGTACCCCGGGTGACGCAGAATGGATCGCCCGGAAGTGCGCATCGTTGCCTTGGGCGGTGACGCCACTGTCCAGCCCCCAGCTACACGACGCCCTAGCGACTGTCGCCGCGCAGATCGTACAGGGGTTACATTCGGATTGAATGCAGATTGCACAGGGCCTGAAAGGGTCGTATGCAGCGGTTTTGAGCAGACCAGGTCGGGGTTCGGGGCAATGTTCTATGCAGCTTATTGTTCTCAATAACTCAGGATTCACCAACCTATACGCCCTCCTTTTGTGTCTAACCTTGTCCCCTCAAAGACCACCCACAGCTCGACCAGCCGTAGCCCGGCTGCCGTGTGCGCCTCGGCCCTCGCAGCCTCGCTGTTGATCCCTCTTGGCGGTACCGGCGCCCAACCCCCGCAAGTGGGGATTCGGCTTCTTCCCCAGCAGCGTTCTAATGCGTGCATGCCTAAGCGCTAAGGAGTCTTAACGCCTGGGCGTCCTCACATTGAAGTCCCCGTACCGCCATCGACTGTGCGGTGCGGGGGCTTCGCTCGTGCGGCCGCTGCCCGCGTTTGAGCGCCCTAACCTCCGGACTTTCAGCAAAATTGGACTGGACGCCACGGTCCACCACAGATACTGTCAATCTGAAAACTTTTCGCACAACTACAGGATTTTGGTATCAATGCGCGCTCTCTCGTTTTCTCGTTCAGCCCGCCGCTGCGCCACCGCACTGTGCGCCTCCGCACTTTCGGCATCCGTCCTCATCCCGACAGGGATGGCGTCCGCAGCTGACAACCCCGAACCCGCTCCCCAGGAACTGAACTGGGGGCCGTGCCCCGAAGGCTCCATGGTCGACGAGGGCGGGCAGTGCGCAGAGTTCGAGGCCCCCAAGGACTACAACGATCCGAGCGCGGGGACCATCAAGCTCATGATGTCCAAGCTTCCGGCCACCGGCGAACGCAAGGGCGCCATCGCGGGCAACCCCGGCGGCCCCGGCGGCGACGCCCTGGGCATGTTCACCACCAAGAACGGCGGGGAGCCCGAAGGGAAGGTGCAAATTCCCGCTGACGTGCGCGAACACTATGACCTCGTAGCCGTGGAACCCCGCGGTCTCACGTGGGGCACGCCGCTGAAATGCCAAGACGGGATTTCCGAAGACCCGGCCCAGATGATGCAGATGATCACCGGCCCTCAAGCTCAGACAATGCACGACATGTGCGACCGCTCGAACCCTGGCTACATCCAGACCATCACCACGGAGAACACCGCCCGTGACCTGGATGTGGCCCGAGCCGCTCTCGGCGAGGACAAGCTGAACCTCTACGGCGTGTCCTACGGAGGTCCGCTGATGGCGACCTACGCCACGCTGTTCCCGCAGCACACCGGGAAGTCCGTGCTCGATTCCAGCGTCTCCCCGCAGGACCTATGGTTCCGCCTGGGCGCCACTCGAAAGCAAGCGCGCATCGACGGCATCAACGCGATGTTCCAGTGGATCGCGGACCACGATTCCGAGTACCACCTGGGAACCACGCCGCTACAGGTCTACCGCGCGTGGTCCGGGTACGTCCGGAAGCACTACAACGTCACCCTCCCCTCCACGCCACAGGGGGCACAGCCGGGTGATGTGGACGCCCTGCTGGCCGGCAGCAGCCTGCCCGCCGGGTCCAGCGTGGGCAATGCGCCCGTGATCGGCCAGGCAGCGGTGGATCTCATCAATGCTGTGGAGTTCGCGCAGTGGCGGTCCGGAACCTTCATGGACGCCATGAGCACCTTCGGCGATCTAACCCGCGGGATGGACATCGGCCAGGCCAATTTGCTCATTACGGCCGGCATGTACTCCGAAAAGGCATGGCCACACGTCGCTGAAACCATTCGCGATGACAAGGCTCCGGAGGATCCCGCAGCGCCGGGCGACATGAGCGAGGAGCGGATGAATATCGAGATGCAGAAGGTGCAGAACATGAGCATCCTGGATCGCACCATCATCTGCAATGAGAACGCCACCGCCCCGGACCTCAGCCGCATCCAGCCGCTGCAGGAAGCAATGTTCACCGGCGGGGATGCCATCCGCATGAACGAGGACCTACTCGCTTCCGGCCAGCACTGCGCTGGCTGGCCTGCCCCGGAGCACCCCTTCAAGCCCGTCAACGGCGATGCGCTGGAGACCAAGCCGCTGAACATCGGCTACTCCCACGACACTGCTGTTTCCGGCAGTGGCTCCCCAGAAATGGCCGCTGCCATGGGTGGCGACGTGGTCACCGTCAATGGCTACAGCCACGGTGTGCTGCTCAATGACCCGGACAAGGTCGCGGGCAAGGTCTCCGAGTACTTCGCCTAGGCCGTTCCTAGGCCGTGACAGCCTGTTCGGCTTCGGTCTCTCGGTCATCGCGGGTCACGTCAATACGCACCAGCACGATGAACGCGGCCACCAGGATCGACAGCACCGCGCCGAACAGGAAGGCCACGTGGATGCCGTGAGCCAAGGGCGCCACCGGATCCATGCCACCGCGCATATTCTCCGGGTTTTTCGCGAAGCTCTGCGCCCCGTAAGTCATAATCGCGATGAAGATCGCGGTACCGATGCCGCCCGCCACCTGCTGGAACGTGTTCAAGATCGCCTGCCCGTGAGAGGCGATCTGATCCGGTACGGCGGCCAGCGCGTTGGACATCAGCGGCGTCATCAAACAAGCGATACCCAGGTTCAACAGAATCGTGAATACGACCAGGTACCACACGGACACGTCGCGACCCATCAGGGCAAAACCCCACATCGCCGCGATAAGCAACAACGCTCCGGGGATGGTCAAAATGCGCGTGCCCTTCGCGTCATAGATGCGGCCGATGACCGGCCCCATCAGGCCCATCACCAGCCCGCCGGGCAGGACGATCAGCCCGGACTCGGTCTCAGACATTCCCTGCACCTTCTGCGCGAACATCGGCAAAAGAATGATGAAGCCGAACAACATGGAGAAGCTGGCCAGCAGCATCAGCAGTGAGAGGTTGTACTTCTTATTCCTCAGGGGCTGCAGGTTCAGCAGCGGGGTACGGCCGGTGGATTCGGCTGTGCGTTCCAGTCGGCTCTGGCGTGTGAAGAAGACTGCCAGTACGACCAGGCCCAGCGCCAGAATGCCCACGCGGTCCCACGGAACGCCATTGGCCAGCTCCGACAGGCCCGCCACGCCGTAGATGGTGGATGCGAAGCCGACCGCTGCCAGCGCCACGGAAAGCACGTCCAGATAGGGGCGCGAGGGCGCCTCGAAGTTCTTCACCAGCTTCGCGCCGATCAACAGCGCGATGACGACCAGCGGAATCACCAGGCCGAACACCCAGCGCCAGGACAGCGCGCCCAGCACCACGCCGGAGAAGGTGGGGCCCACCGCCGGAGCCACGGCGATCACCACGGTCACGGTGCCCATCACGGAGCCCCGACGTTCCACGGGGATCAGGCGCATGATGGTGGTCATGAGCAGCGGGATCACCAGGGCAGTTCCGGACGCCTGCACGATACGCGCCAGCAGCAACACGGCAAAGCTGGGCGCGAGGCACGCCAGGATAGTGCCGGTGAGGAAGATGACCATCGCGGCGATGTACACCTGCCGCAACGTAAATCGCTGCATGATGTAGCCGGTCATCGGGATGACCACCGCCATGGTCAGCATGAAGCTCGTGGTCAGCCACTGTGCGGAGTCTGCCGAGACCTCGAAGTACTGCATGAGGACCGGCAGGGCAATGGACAGGGTCGTTTCGTTGAGAATTACCACGAAGGCTGCGATGAGCAGCACACCGATCAGCAGCTTCGCGTTCGGTGGGGTGGAGCTTTCCGCTTCGACTGGCGTGGCCGCGCCAGGAGCGTTGTTATCGTGATCATTATTCACAGTGGGAGCTTACCCGAGTCTCAGCTTGCGGACCACCGCCCTCTAAGCGCCCATCGGCATGGCTAAGCTCCCATCGACATAGCTAGGCGCCGCTGTTGCCCTCTGCTGAATCGGTGGCGTCCGCATCCTTCTTCGCCTTGTCCCCAGCGGTGATCTCACCCTGCGCGCCCCCGGTGAGCTCCCCGCTGCCCTTCATCTCGGCGCGGATCTGATCCAAGCGGGAGGTAGCGCGCATGTCCGCTCCTGCTTCTTCGATCTCGGCCATCCGCCCCTGCATGGATCCCTCGGCGAGTTCCTGAGCGCCCATCGCGTTGGCATACCGCTGCTCGATCTTCGCACGAACGCTATCCAGCGTTGGCACGTCATCGGTGTTGGCCACGGCGTTCATCTCGTCCATGGTCTTCGCGCTGGTCTCCTGCATCTTGGCCTGGTCGGCCTGCGCCCGCAGCTGGTCGATTTGGCTCATCTGCTCCTTGAGCTTCATCTCCGACTGCTTCTGCTGCTGCTCGGCCTGCTTGGCGTTCTCGACCGCGGCGGCGTACATCTGCTTCGTCTCGTCGATCTCCTGCTCCACGCTGACCAGCTGGCTGGCGAACAGCTCCGCGGTGTTGCCCAGCTCCGTAGCCTTGGCCTGGTCCCCGGCGGAGGCAGCGGCATCCGATTGCTGGATCGCGGTGCGTGCGTTGTCCTGCAGCTTCTGCTGCTGCTCGGACAAGCGGTGCAGCTTCATTTCCAGTTGGTTGCGGTTACCGATGATCGTCGCAGCCTGGCGGGTGATATCCGCGTGCTGCTTCTTCGCCTGCTCGGCGGCCTGTTGGATCTGCACCTTCGGGTCCGCGTTTTCCTCGATCTTGGAGTCCATGGAGGACATGAGGTACTTCCAGCCCTTGGAAAATGGGTTCGGCACGGTGCGATCTCCTTCTTGTGGGATTTTTGGGGACGCCACCCACCCAGCTCACGAGCCCGGGTGTCCTTGATGTGCTGGCTCTTCGGGAGGCGACTCGTCTGAGGTCCAGCGTAGACTGGCCGCATGGACGTTGCATGCTACAAAGCTGAATCTGCAGGCGCACCCATGACCAAGGGGACTTTAACCCGGCGCGAGCTCCGGAAGGACGATTGCCTCTTGGAGATCCGTTGGGCGGGGATTTGCCACTCGGACATTCACACCGTCAATGGTGATTGGCCACATGACAACTTCCCCATGACCCCGGGGCACGAGATCATCGGTGAGATCGTGGAGAAGGGACCGGACGTATCGAAGTTCCAGGTCGGCGACGTGGTGGGGATCGGATGCTTGGTCGATTCCTGCGGCGAATGCGGGCCGTGCCAGGCAGGCGAGGAACAGTACTGCGAGGACGGTTTCACCGGCACGTACAACGGCAAGGACCGCTACGACGGGAGCATCACGCAGGGCGGTTACTCCACCCACGTGGTGTGCCGGGAAGACTTCCTCATCCGCATCCCGGAAAAGTTTTCGAACCTGGAAGATAAGGAAACAGCGGCCGCGGCGACCCCACTGCTCTGCGCGGGCATTACCACGTACTCACCGCTGCGACACTGGGGTGTGAAGGAAGGCTCCAAGGTCGGCATCGTGGGAATGGGCGGTCTGGGCCATGTCGCCGTGAAGCTGGCCGTGGCCATGGGCGCAGAGGTCACTGTGTTCTCCCACGGACTGTCCAAGAAGGATGACGGGCTCCGCTTCGGCGCCAAGAACTACGTTGCGACCAGCGAGGATGGATTCGACGAGCCCTTCCAGAAGCACTTCGACCTCATTATTAACACCGTCTCCGCTCCCCTGGACTTGAAGCCGTTCATGGAGATGCTGAATTTGGACGGCGCGCTGGTGTTGCTGGGACTGCCCCCAGCAGATGTTGAGGTCAACCCTCGCCAGCTGGTTAGCGGGCGGCGGAGCCTGTCCGGTTCCGCAATCGGCGGAATCCAGCAGACGCAGGAAATGATTGACTTCTGCGCTGAGCATGACATCACCGCAGATATTGAGCTGGTCAATTCCGATCAGATCAACGATGCCTACGAGCGCGTGGTGAACTCGGACGTTCGCTACCGATTCGTCATCGACGCGACGACGTTCTAACTGGCGGTCCTTTCCGCAAAGACAGTTATAAACCCCTGGCCCTCTGGCCAGGGGTTTTTAGTGCGTCGCCTTGTACGCTTTGAGATGTTGTTGTGGCCTAGTTGATGCCGAAGATGGCCAGGATCACGAACAGCATGATTGGCCACGCAAGCGCTTGTCACCACTGCAAAGGCACCGAGTGCCCACGAGCGACGCTTGAACGCCACGACCAGCGCGTAGATCACGCTCACAGCGAGGAACACCCAATAGAGCGCGGACAAAGGCGCAGGGATGTTATCGCCCATAAAGGGGGTCAGCACCCATACCACGGCGAGAGCCAGCCAAGCGAAGGTTGACTTCGTGGTGAACGCTTGCTTCGTGACCTCAGTGGACATGGCTGGTTCCGCCGACCTTCCTCGAGCGATTTGCGGGCAAAAATGCGCAGCAAACTCACCCTAACGAAAACTGCCTAGGTCGGCATGCGCTCGGGGAGGGTTCTAGCTCTCCTCGCTAGGCTGCTTTCCCTGCTCCTCGGCCACCTGAGCCTCGACCTGCTTGCGGACCTCATCCATGTCCAGCTCGGAGGCCTGCTTGATCAGGTCATTCAGAGCCTGCGCCGGCAGCAGCCCGGACTCCCGGGCCAGCAGGATGCCATCGCGGAACATCATCAGGGTCGGGATGGACTGAATCTGCAGCGCAGCCGCGAGGTCCTGGTTCTCCTCCGTGTCCACCTTGCCGAACGTGTGCTCTGGGTTCTCGTCCGACACCTGTTCGAAGATCGGTCCGAAACGCTTGCAGGGCCCGCACCATTCTGCCCAGAAGTCCAGCAGAACAATGCCGTCCTTCTGCACGGTTTCCTGGAAGTTCTGCCCGGTGATTTCGATGGTTGCCATTGTCAGCTCCTGTTCATTGGTCGGTTCGCTTCCGCCACGCGCGGTGGCTCTCGGCTCCCGCCGCACGATTGTGCGCTGGCGCAGCCTCTCCGCTGGTCACACCTGGAGGCTCACCCAGCGAAATCCATATTTTTATGTGTGATTTCTCGTAGTTGCGCTTTTTCGATTCTCATTGGCCGTAACGTAATGGTCGTTACGATATCGCGCCGAGTCGTTAGCACGGGGTTCACCGTACCCCGGCGCGTTTGCCACATTCCATACAACGGTTGCCGCGCGTTGCTATTCCCGACCACCGCGTTCCCCCACGTTCACGAGAAAGGGGCTCGATAGTGCCTACTCCCTCATCCATTCCAGACGCCACCGTCAATCCCTCACCTACCGCCAAGCTGTGGAATAAGTTCAGCTCCAAACCGTTCGGCAAGAACCTCTTTTCTCTTGCCTTCGGCCTGAAAGCCCCGTACTTCCTGACGATCCTCCCCCGCGTCCAGGACATGCGGGTCGGGTACGCCAAAGTCCGCGTGGCCCGGTGGTGGCTGGTCTTGAATCACATCGGCACTCTGCACGCCATTGCAGCCTGCAACGCAGCAGAGCTGGCGATGGGGTCCCTGGCGGAGGCCAGCGTGCCTGCGACACACCGGTGGCTGCCCAAGGGGATGCGCACCGAATACCTGGCGAAGACCAAGGGGGGCGTTACCGCCGTGGCCACCGCTGAACTGCCGGACTTTGCGGCTATCACGAAGGAGACCGGAGGTCAGACGGTGACGGTCAACATCGAGTTCACTGATGACGAAGGCAAGGTCCCCATGAAGGCCGAGATCGATATTTGGGTCACCGCTGTGAAGTAGGCAACACTTGCTGCGTCCTTCTCCCGCAGACGCTAGAGTTCTGCCTACCTCCGCAAATTATGCCGAGGCTGAAACTTCTACGTCTCATAAGGAGATATACACCTTGAATCGCAGCGTTCGCCGGTTTGTCGCCGGCGCTTTCCTCGCCTCCCTCACCGCAGGAACCATCACCCAGTCTGTCCAGGCCGCCCCAGCACCTGAACACGGCCAGCCAGTGGCAGCTGCCGTGGCCAAGGCATCTAACGACAATAAGTTCCAATACATCAGCCAGGTCCAAGGCCAGCCGACGCAATACGTCGATTGCGGCCCAGCATCCATGCTCATGGCCCTGCTGCAGAACAATGGGCGGGTTCCGGGTAGCTACAACCCCTCCGACCAGAAGCGTGCATTGGCCGAATTGCGCAACGAAGCGCCCAGTGGCCAGGAATACCTCCGGACCACCGACATCGCCGCCGTCCTCACCAAGCGCGGTGTGCAGGGCACGGAGCTGGTTAATGATGACGCATTTAACGCCATCAATCAGATCAAGAACGGCAAGCACGCGATCGTGCTGACCAGTACCGGTGTCATCGAGGGCGAAGATATCTCTCGCGCCGGCGACGGTCACTACGTCTACATTTCGGGATACAACAAGAAGGACAACACCTTCACCGTGAACGATCCGCTGAAGCTGAATAAGAAGGCCTACCAGGCCACTGAGCAGCAGCTGCACAACATCATTGCCGCTGCGGCCCAGGGCAACTCAAGGTGGGCCTACACCATGTAGCTGGGTATCAGCAGGTAGGTGGCAAGCAGCGCCCGGCTAGTGAGCCGCGGCGCTCCCGCCGAGCTCGATCCCCAGCACGAAAGCGATGATGGAGAGTATCAGCATCGCTGCTAGAGAGGCGAGAGCGCGGCCTCCGCGACCGGCCGAACCCGCATTCACCACCTCCACCATCACGGTGGAAAAGGTGGTGAATCCGCCGCAGGCTCCCACCGCCCACAGATGCATCGCCACGAATGCACCCCATCCCCTACCAGTGACAACGCTGGCCCCGTAGGCCCAGACCAGGCCCAGGACGAGCGACCCCGCCACATTGATCACTGTGAGCGACAGTAGCTTTCGCCCCCAGAGCCGAGTCAGCCGCTCATCCACAGCGGCGCGCAACATCGCGCCAGCTCCGCCTCCGACGGCGACAAGCACGCCCCCGAGGCACACCCGCACCAGGTCATCTGTCATCGCGCTGCCCTCCGTAGCTTCCCCATGCCGAGGTACGCGCCAAGGAGCCCTCCGGCGATGCTCACGGCGGCATAAGCCACCGCTTCGACAAGCAGCACCGGCTGGGTCGCTCCCCCGCCGGTCAGCTCGCCCGTGCCCATGAGGGCATCAACGCTGACCAGTTGAGCCAGCGAGGAAAAGCTGGTGAAGCCCCCTAAAGCTCCGGTGCATACGGCCGCGCGGGTGGCGTCCGAAAGAAGGCGGCAACTCAGGAACCCCAGTAAGCACGCGCCCAACACATTGGCCACCAGCAACGCGAGGTGGGATTCGAACCCGAGGGAGATAGCCCACCGTGCGAGCGAACCCGCGGCGCCACCTGCAAAAACGAGCAAGAGGTGGTGAGAGCGCGCCGATGACATGCGTCAACATTAACGCATGGTTCAACGGTGCTCAGCGCGGAATGCACGGCGGCTCGGAAGGGGGAACTGCGCTGCGAATGAAGGTAGGTGAAGTTTCACCTAATTTTGTTGTGTAATAATCACAACTATGAGCGGAGACGACCAGGAAGGACTACAACCGCACCCGGACCGCGCCATGGACGCGGGAAATGTGGGGGACACAGCGTGGTTGACGAGCGAACAGCAGGCCACGTGGCGGCTGTGGTTGAATTCCGGGTCCAATGTCCACGCTGAGCTGGCTCGCCAACTTCAGACAGAGAGCAACATCTCCTTCCCCGATTACGAGGTGCTGGTGCAGCTGTCCGAATCGGCGGAGCAACGCCTGCGGATGCTGGCCCTGGCCGATTCCTTGCACTGGGATCGCTCACGACTGTCCCATCAGATCACGCGGATGTGTAAGCGAGGACTGGTGCGCCGCGAGCTCTGCGACGACGATCGCCGCGGCGCCTATGTTGCGTTGGAACCCGAGGGGTTAAAGACCCTTCAGGACGCCGCGCCTGGCCATGTGCGAAAGGTCAGGGAACTGCTGATGGCCCCGCTGACTGAAGAGGAATTCAGCCAGCTCGGGGTGCTGCTGGGGAAGATTCACGCGCGTTTCGAGGAGTCTGACAGCTAGCCTGCGCGGTATTCCGAGAACCGGGAGTACTTGAGCTGGTGGGCCACGACGACCGTACCGATGCGCCCACCACGGTGCTTGGCCAGAATGATGTCGGCCTCACCAGCGCGCTCGTGATCGAGATTCTGGCTATCGGGGCGATTGATGAGCATGACCATATCCGCGTCCTGCTCCAGCGAGCCCGATTCGCGGAGGTCTGACACGCGAGGCAGTGCGTCATCGCCGCGGGATTCCACGCCACGATTCAGCTGCGAAATTGCGACCACCGGCACGTCCAGCTCCTTTGCCAAGAGCTTCAGCTGACGCGAGAATTCGGAGACCTCCTGTTGACGGGACTCAACCTTCTTACCGGAGGTCATGAGCTGCAAGTAGTCCACAACCACAAGCTGCAGGTCATACTGCTGCTTCATGCGCCGCGCCTTGGCACGGATCTCCATCATGGTGAGGTTCGGAGAATCATCGATGAGAAGCGGGGCTTCCAGAATCTCGGGGATCTTTCGGGTCACGCGCTCCCAATCGGATTCCTGCATCTTGCCGCCGCGCATGGCGGCCAGTTGCACCTCGGACTCGGCCGACAAGATGCGCATCATCACTTCGGACTTGCTCATCTCCAAGCTGAACAGTGCAGAGGTCTTCCCCTCGCGCATGGACGCACTGCGCATAAAGTCCAGGGCCAAGGTGGACTTACCCACGCCCGGGCGGGCGGCCACGATAATCATCTGTCCACCGTGGAGGCCGTTGGTCATTTCATCCAGATCAGTGAACCCCGTGGGGATGCCTTTCGCGGTGCCGCCAGCCGATTCGAGCTCATCCATCTCGTCCAACGTGGGGTCCAGCAGGTCCTTGAAGATCTCGTAGTCCTCTGTTGCCGCCGTATTGGTGAGGGCGAACATTTCCTGCTGCGCATCGTCCACAACAGATTCGACTTCAGAACCCTCGATGCCGGAATATCCCAGCTGAACGATCTTGGTGCCGGCGCGTACAAGCTTCCGGAGGATCGACTTTTCCCGCACGATGTTGGCGTAATAACCCACATTGGCGGAGGTTGGTGTGCGGGAAATGATGCTGTGCAGATACGCCGCGCCACCAACATTGTTCAACTGGCCATCACGGTCCAGTCGCCCGCCGACAATCACGGGATCGATCTCTTTGCCCTCGCTGTACAGACGCAGGATCGTGGCGAAAATCGTGGCGTGAGCTGGGCGGTAGAAGTCCTCTTCCTTGATCATCTCTACCGCTTCGGCAATGGCATCCTTGTTCATCAACATGCCGCCGAGCACGCCCTGTTCTGCCTGCACGTTCTGGGGCATCTCACGTCCGAGATCCTGTACTCGCATCTGGGACTGCTGCCCGTTACCTCTCCACACCTTGCGGCTATTCGTGGCGGGTGGAGGGCTCACATACCCGCCGTCCTGGGGGTCTGGAAAGGCAGAATCCATGGGTTCCGGTGGCAGGTTCGCATCTGCCGAGTCATCGAAAGACATGTGTGGATTCTGTGGGCTCATGAGCCTGATTCTATCGCTAGGGGCCAACAGAGACTGAGCGCAAGGGGACCCTGCACAGCACGTCCAGGACTGACACGCGGTTTTGCGCAGGTCGTGGGAATTTGAGATGGAGTTAGCACATTCGCGGGCCTCATGCGAACTGTCATCCACAGAGTTATCCACAGGGGTTCGGGAAAACTTGTGGACAAAATGTGGACAGTTGGGAAAAGCCAAGGAGCGTTTGTGGATAAGTTGTGGACAACCAACGCCCTGACCTGGGAAATCTTCCGTTATCGCAGTTCAGGCGCACTTTTTCGCAAAGGAGCTGCGACATCCTTCCGGTGGAAAACTTAGGGGCTTGGGTATATCCGCAGGACAAAACTACGCACATTTGTATATTCGCAGGTCGCTTACATCGCACGAATGTTCGCTTTCCTCCCCAATCCTCCCCAAAGTTATCCACAGGAATTTCGTCCATGTAATTCCGGGGGTGCGCTACCCCCGCTCTTTTGCTTGGCCTTCTTCCACGTCCGAACCATGGCTACCGCGAAGAGAGCATAAAGGGGAATCAGTCCGATGTACTTCTGCCAGTCAGTCCCGATGATCAACACCATCAAACAGGTAAACTCCAGCACAACCACGGGGAGGAAGACCAGAGTCCAGGGTTGTGATAGCTCTCCCAAAACCCCGAATATCGCTACACTTTAATGCTGCTCGGAGAACCAGAGAATTACCATCGAGGTTATGCCTAACAACACAGCGCCGTAGAGAGTATGTGTTCTTTATTCGTCGCTTCTCTTAGTCCTTGAGGATTAAAGAAGACCGTTCCGAAGAGATTGTCCTCGACTGCACCCGTGCGGAAATCTATCCGGACTGCGGGCATAGCGATGCCATTCCTTGCACTGAAAACTGCCGACCCTTGGCGTAACGTCAATTGTGTTGGGTTAGTTTGTGGCCCACCGGGTCCTTACCGGTGGCGTAGGCGGTTGCGCTGTGGCGCCGCTGGGAGTTGCGAATTACTGTAGCTGGCTGCAAAATACATCGACGTCGAGACAAGAAAGCCAGGCTAATGAGCAATATATCCGCTCGGACTGTTGTCAATACGCCGACGGGTTTCAGGATCCCTCTGTTTCTCTATGCAGTATGGATTGCAGTCGCCATTACTGCTGGATCTGCTATCGGAATGTATAAATTCCACTACCCGTGGTGGGTTTGGGTTATAGAAGCAGCGGTCCTCATTTTCATCACTTATGGAATCACTCGGAAAATGGTTAGCACTAATCAATCCGGAGACTATGTGATAGTTGGTAAGTCGAAGGCTATTACATTCGCCATGATTTCAGCGGTCGTGATTGCACTGTTGGTCATTATGAGCACGACCATGTGACATTCCCGTCTTATCGATCACACGATTCAGCGCGAAGCCACACTCGTATTCAACGAGTCCCGGATGGACTGCACGTATCCGGAAAACCCGTTCGGTGTCCTCCGCGAGACCCGCGTCGAGGTCCGCACCGGAAACTTCGCCACCGCGCTCACCTCTCGGTCGGCGGCCTTCAGCGCGCAGACCAGCCCCACATCCTCAGACTCGCAGACCTGCGGAAAGCCACCGACCGCCAGGTACGCCCCGGCCGCACATGACAAGTTCGCCCCATGGACGTGCCCGTGATGCGCCGCATTCGTGTACCGCGCGTTGTAACGCTCAATCACCGCAGCCGATTCCCTCGGCGCCCACTGCGGAACCACGGTGCCCATCACCGCATCTGCCTGCCGCGCATGCTCCAGGTGGTAGCTGATCCACTCCGTCGGCACCACGCAGTCCGCATCCGTGTTCATGATCCACGTCCGTGCCATCACATCCTTAGGCAGCGCCCTCAATCCCACGGCGATCCCCACATGCCGGGTCAGCCCCACCCGGCCGTATTTTCCCACGTGAACCCGCACGTTACAGGGATGCTCTGCTGCGACCCGGGCAGTGGCGTCCGAACAATTATCGGCGACCACAACGACCTCAATGCTGAGCCGCTCCCCTGCGGTCAGGTGCGAGCGCGCAAACCTCGCCGCTACCTGCACTGAGTCCAGGCACATGCCTAGGAAGGCCTCCTCGTTATGTGCCGGAATCACCACCACGACATGCGAAAACGTCATCACATCACTCTCCATTTCCCATCCTGGAAGCGCACCTTCCCCAGCTCTTCAAACTCCCGCAGCCAGCCCAGCATTGGCCACCGGCCCCACTTCTCGTGGCATTGGTTCGCGTTGGTCACAATGTCCTCCACGTGCTCCACAGGAGGCGAGGACACCGGATGCCACACGTGAAACGCCTGCGCATCCCCCACCCACACCAGGGGGATCCCGTGCGCGCACAACTGCCAACCGAAGTCCGTGTCCTCTCCGCCATACCCGCGCAACTGTTCGTCGAACCCGCCGAACTCCTCGCGGATCCTGCGCCACGTGAACGGGGTCACGGCGAAGGACAATGACCAAAACACGTCATATTCTTCAGCCGAAGCGAGGCGCGTTTGCCCGGGTGCGGGCGCAGGTCGCGCGGGGTGCGGGTTGGTCCGAACCGTCGCAACGAGCTCCGCTGCGCTCACCTCCCCGCCCTCAAGACTTTGAGTTTCCGCTGGTGGGAGGTAGGAGACCGGTCCGCTGAGCACCGAGTCCGGGTGCTGTCTCGCCGCCCGGAGGTACCCCTCAACGAGGTCACGTCCCGGCAGACAGTCCGCGTCCAGGAAGATCATCAGGTCTGGTTCGCGTTCCGCCGCCCAGTCGCCCGCCATGTTCCGTGCCCTCGCCAGCTCCAGCCCGGGCTCGCCCAGCTGACCGATGGGCTCCACGCCCTCCACCGCCACGGGGTCCTCCCGCAGGCCCACGATCCCGTGGGTCACCCGCGCGCGCCTCCCTGCCTCGACATCGCCGCCGTCGCGCATGAGCGCCCGGTGTTGCCAGCACACCCTGATCGCCCGGTGCGCATCTGCCAAAGTCGTCACGGTCACTGCGGGCGAGGTCGATAGGTTCATGACGCCACCTCCTTGGCCACCTGCTGGATAACCTCCGCTGCCCGGTGTGCCGCACCGGAGACGTGCCACATCTCCCAGCGGCTGGGCTGCTCGGCAGCTCTTTCGATCAGACGCGGCCATTCTTCGGCCGCGGGGAGTTCACGGAGAACCGTGGCCAAGCCCAGCCGGTCCACAATGTCCGCCGTGGCGTGCTGCTCGCCAAACGGCCGCTGCTGGGGCATGACAAGGGCTGGGACATTCGCAAGGGCAATATCGGCGATGGAGTTCTGCCCTGCCGCTGATATCGCCAGGTCAGCGCGGCGCAGATATGGGATTGGATTAGCTACTCGCTGGTCCCCGCCCAGGATCTCGAAGGACCACCCCGTGCACATGCGGGCCACGTCATCCCAGTATTCTGGCCCGCAATTGGTTCCGCCCTTGCCCTGCAGAACCACGGCCTTCTTGCCAGCCACTCCCTGGCGATCGATTGACAATGTGGCTGTGCCAACCGTGCCCTCATCAATCCCCTCGAATACGGAGATGCCACCCACCGGGTACAGCTTGTCTGCGGCCCGCGCAAGCTCCGGGGACAGCGCGGCCACTTCCGCCCGAGCCTCCTCCGGCCAGCAGGCAATGAGCGCGCTAGCCGCGCGATACAGCAGGTCATGCGGCATGTCCTTGCGGCTACCGGGCATCGCGACGCTCACCACCGGGATCCCCATCAGTCGCACGAAGAGCGCGACTTCCACCGAGGTGTCCACGTAGAAAACGGCAGGGCGATGGTTCCGGACCCATTCCGCGATGATTGCCATGCGCTGGTGCAGCCCCGGCGTCCCGAAGGGGGCCCAGTGCGCCACCCCGCCGGCAGTGACGTCCCCCTCCGGTTGTGCATCCACTCCTTCCCGGCGCGTCACATCCAGCGGGAGGGGCACGTCTGCGCCGTCGCGGGAGGAGAAGATGGTGACTTCTCCCGGAAGGTGGCGCGCGATGGCCCGACAGCGATTGAGGTGGCCAGCCCCTTGGTGGTGGGCGTACATGCCGATGGGCGCGCTCATGATGCCACCACGCGTGTTCGAGGGGCGCACAAATCAGCAAAAAGCTCAGCGTAACGCTCGGCCATGCGGCGATTGCCGAAACGCTCGCAGGCGTAACGGGAGACCTCTGCGCGGGGCAAGCTCATCGCGAACCGGGCTGCCTCAGCCAGGCCGGAGGCGCCGCTCTCTGGATCGGCTAACGCGCGCGGGAAGTCTGAGAGGATGGCTGGCACCCCACCGCGGGCGAGGGCCGCGACCGGCGTCCCGACCGCGAGAGCCTCGATGACGACCAAGCCAAAGGGCTCCTCCCAGCAGGGGGTCACGAGGCACACGTCCGCGGTGCCGACGATCTCCCTCAGCTCGCGCTGGTCGCGCTCGCCCAACAGGGTGATATCTGCGCCGAGCCGAGGAGCAATCTCCTCTTCGTAATAGTTCATTTCACTGACCCTGCCCACGATGGTCAGCGGTAGTCCGAGCTCACGGGCAGCGTCGATGGCCAGGTGAGGCCCCTTCTCCGGGGTGATGCGGCCGAACCACACCGCCCGGCGCCCACCCGGGCCGGGCTGCCACAGCTGTTCATCCACCCCGTTGGGAATGACGTGTGGGGATGCCGGGAGGACCCACGAGTCCGCCAGGGGCTCGCTGACTGCGGCGAACTCCCCAGCACCCTCGCTGCCCGCGGCCGTGATGGCATCCTGCATCTCCCAGAATGCGGGAGCGTGCAGGGTAGTCACCATCCTTTCGGCAAGGGGCCCGCCGAAAAATTCTGGGTGGAGGGAATTGTTATGGATCACATCAATGCGCTCCTCCCGCAATTCCCGGGCTAAGTGCCGGTGAAGACGGGCAAACCCAGCGTCCTCAATCTCTCTTCCCCCGGAAGGGTAGGTGTGATCCGTGCGCAACTCCTCGTACCCCGACCAGTCCACCACCGGCAGCTCCACATCGCGGCGGTGACCTTCCGATCCCGTGGCGGCATACAGATCGACGCGGTGACCGGCGGCGCGGTAAGCGGAGACGGCGTTGGCGCAAAAGGCCTCCAACCCACCGGCATAGGGCTCCGCGATGGGAAACCGCGCAGGCGCCACGAGCGCGATGTTGAACTTGGGTCCGCTGAGCTGCTGATACATTTCCGCGTGAAAAGCCTCCACGCGCCTGGCCTGTTCCCGGCGATCCCCCGCGTACGGAATCGGGCCTTCTGCGGCCAGGGCGAGTGCCTCCCTCGCGGCGGCCGCGCCATCGGCGGTGGGGTAGCTCGCCAAGGCAGCGGGGGTATCCGCCTGCCCTGCCCAGCATCCGCAGTCAGGAGCGGCGACGGGTACGTCGAGGTCACGGCACATTTCCAGCCAGCCGGAGTGCGTGCCCCAACGGTACGGAAGGATGACAGCCCCGCAGCTGGCGATGGTGGCGTGCAGCTCGCGGTCGTCCATGGGCGGGTGGACGATGAGGTCCAGGCCCGAAGCCCCATTCAGGGCGCGGAAGAACTCGGTGTTCCGTTGATCCTCGTGGATGAAGACCCGAAGGCGCTGGCCCTGCCGGACACACTCCGCGGCAGCGTCCACGTAGAACTGGGGGTCCTGGACCACGTTGGTGCGCAGGGACTTCGCGAAGATTGCCACGGGGCTGGGACGGGCCTTCGCCCCAACCACCTCCAGCGCCTTCGTGCGCTGCGCTACCGGCACGAGCTCTGGATGCGGCACCACCGTGACACGCTCGCCCACAACGCCAAACTGCCGCTCCAGCCGGTCCCGAGCCTGCTCAGTCAGCGTGAGAACCCGCGCGGCGTCGGCCAGCAGTACCCGCAGTTGCTCGTGATAGCCCTCCTGGTCATGCAGGTGCGGGTTGTCCAGATCGTGCACGGTCAGCACCAGCGGCAGGCGCTGGTTTCGCAGCTCCGCGACGAACTGCCGCGTCTCCCCCACGGTGAGGTGCTCGAATCCAAAGTGGACGTGCACCATGCTGATGGACTGCTTGTCCTCCCACCGCATGTCAGGCGTATCCTTCCGCCACCACTCGGCCCGGAAGGCGGGGTGCGGCCACCAGCGACTGGGATTGTGTGGGTCCAGAACCGGGTCGCTGAGAACGGGCACAGCGGCATCGGGGCGGCGTGGGTATATCGAACGGACGTAGGGATGCTCCGAGGGGATCGATAGGACCGCCACTGCGCACTAACCTCGCTTTCTATTCCCAGTTCTCACGCACCACGGCGGAGCGTTGACCAGTGCAAAGGTCGCGCTCCGCATCCAACGGTTCGACGATACGTGAGTTTTCGAGACGGGGGCGGGCGCCCAGGGGACCCCGCCTCGAACTGGCCTCGCGGCCCCCGGTCTCGCCCGCCCCTCGCACGTCCGTCGATGTGGGGGTATGCATTGAGAGGGGCAGACAGCCAGCAGATCCAACACCACGATCGGGAGGACATGTGAGCTCAGGCAACGATGGGCACGACGGGCTGGCGTCCACCCCTCCGCAACTCACCCGGACCCCCACCCCGCGCGACTATCACTACGGCGCCTTCTACCAGCTGGACCCCGCCGACCCTGTCGCGATGACCAATAGCGAGGCCCGGACCTCCCGCCCCCGAATCGCGGTGATCGGCAACTGCCAGGCCGAATCCCTGCGCATCCTGCTGGATTCCTCCGGCCAGGTCGAGTCCTTTCGCATTCCACCGATTCACGAATGGACGGCCGAGGATCTCCCCTTCGCCCGCCACGCGCTGGCCTCCACGGATGCGCTCATCTGCCAACCCGTGCACGACAACTATCGCGACCTCCCCTGCGGCACTCACCAACTCGCTCGCCACCTCCCAGCCCGCGGCCACACCATCACCTACCCGGTCCTGCGATTCAACGCGCTGAACCCATACATCGCTATCATTCGCTCCCCCAAGGACCCGTCCCTGAACCCGCCGGTCGTTCCCTACCACGACCTGCGCCTGATCGCGGAGATCGCGGGTCTCTCACGCCCCCGCACTCCCGATTTCCACGCGTGCCTGGAGGACACGGTGACCCAACTGCGCACCCGCGAGCGTGCCCACGGCTGTGTCCCCATCTCCGACACGTTCGCCGAACTCCCCCTCTGGCACACGCTCAATCACCCCTGCAACGCGACCCTCATCACCCTCGCTGCTCGCGTGCTGGGGACCCTGCTCCCGGATCTCCCAGACCCGGCCGCGCTGGTCCACGCCCCCGATCGGGAGCTGCTGGGTGGGTTGCAGTCGCCCCTGGATGAGGACGCCACCCGTGCCCTCGGGGTGGATGCCCAGCGCCCCGAGTGGCTGGATCGTGGGGTGGTTATTGAATCTGCTGTTATCGCTGGTGCTCAGCGGGCGTTCTATGAGAAGCATCCGGAGTTCATCGAGGCGGGTCTGCGGCGCCACGGCCAGCTGCTGCGGTGGTTGGGCTACGACCCGCCGGAGAATGCTGCGGAGGGGGCCCGATGAGTTCGGCGACGCTGCCGCCTCAACACCTGATCGTGGGCCCCGATCGGCATGGCGTGGTGGAATACGCGACGAATCTGGCTAACTACACCGAGCGTTGCAAGGTCACCGCGCAGTGCGAGAGCACCGAGCGGAGTGCAGGTGGTGTGCCGGAGGCCCTCCGATTCGCTTCGTGGGAGGAGCTCCGGCGCGCGCACGAATCCGGCGACCTGGGACGTCCCGAAGGCGGGTGGCACGTGTGCTTCACCGATCACCTCTTCGGGCCAGATCCGGAAGCCGCCGTGGACCTCGTGGAGGCCATCGCCTCCGGCGGTCGGCTCAGCGTGTCTTTCCACGACATTCCCCAGCCTGAGGAGGGCCAGGATCGCTTCGCCCGGCGCGCCTCCGCCTACGCGCGGCTGGGAGGACGCGCCGACATCCTGGCGGTGAACTCTCAGCACGAGGCCGGGTTTTTCCGGCGCCATTGCCACCAGCCGGTGAACCCGGTCGTGATCCCGCTGCCCATCACCCCGATCGACCTCGACGGTGTTGAGTTGCCCACCGAGGGCGCGCCCGACCTGGGGATCATGGGGTTTGTGTACCCCGGCAAGGGGCACGAGTCCCTCATCGCTGCCATGGCGGGGACGGGCGCCTCCATCGAGGCGCTGGGCGGACTGTCCGACGGATGCGAATGGCTGGAGGAGCACCTTCAGCGAGTAGCGGCAAATGCCGGGGTCCACTTCAGCATCTCGGGATTCTTGAGCACTGCCGAGCTCACCCGCCGCATGGCGGCCACCCGCATCCCGGTGTGCGCGCACCGGCACTTCTCCGCCTCCGGTTCACTGATGATGTGGATCGGCATGGGGAGGCGCGTGCTGGTGGCGGATAGCCCCTACAGCCGAGAGATGGCGTCCACCTGGGGTGATTACATTCGCCTGGTGAAAGATGACCGGTGGGCGGAGGCGATCACGAACCTCCCCGCCGACTTCTCGGAGCGCCTGCCCGCTCCGCGGACCTGGACGTGGGAACACGTCGCGCGGAGCTACTGGAAGGCGTGGGCCGGGGCAACCGCGGAGGCGCCCTCGCACCCGTTGGTGAGCGTGATTATTCCGTATTTCAATAATGTGGATGGTCTACGGGACATCCTCCGCGCGCTCGAGGCGCAGGACTATCCGGGGCCGGTGGAATGCATCATCGCGGACGATGGATCCTCCGTTCCGCCTGAGGTTCCAGATGATCTCCGTATCCCCACCACAGTGGTGCACCAACGCGACGAGGGCTTTCGCGCCGCAGCAGCCCGGAACCTCGGTGCGCGGGCAGCAACGGGCGAGATTCTGTGCTTTGTGGACGGCGACACGGTGCCGCGGGCCTCCTACCTCCGCGAAGCGGTAGCCGCGCCCATCCAAAACCACAAGGCGGTGGTCGTGGGCACTCGAGTTCACGCCGACGGCCAGGAGCCCGACTGGCTGCGCCGCGCGTGGGAAGAGACCCGGGACCTTTGCGAGGCCACGGACACCTCCTGGCGGTTCATCATCTCCGCCGTGCTGACCTGCACCGCAGGCTTCTTTCGCGAGCTTGGCGGGTTCGACAAGTCCATGGTCGGCTATGGCGGTGAGGACTGGGAATTTGGGTGGCGGTGCTGGAACGCGGGCGCCGATTTCCACCACGCCCGCGGTGCCGTTGCGGATCATTCGGAGCCCGATTGGGGAAGACGCCAACGCGATCCCGCCCAGGCATGTGCCGAAAAGAACACCGAGAGTGTCGCCCTGGCACAGCGCATCAGCCACCCGCTGGCTCGGCCCGCCCACGTGGTGTTCGCCCTGCCAGACATCGTGGTCCGCCTCCCCGACCAGAGCGCCGAATGGGCCCCGGGCGCCGTGGAGGCGGTGATAACCGGCTGGCTGTCCATCGACGCGCACGTCGTGGTGCCCGCTGAAGTTCCCGAGCTGTTCGCATCAGAGCCGCGGGTTCATCGCGCCGGAGATACCCCCTCCCGCCTGCACGAGGCTCGGTTCCGCGTACACCTACGGCTGCCGGCCTTCCCTGATTCTCGGGCGGACGTCAACGAGCGCCACGGTGGTCACTACCTGCTCACGCAGGACGGTCAGGCCCTCGCGGAGGTCTCCTCAGCCCGCGCCCGGGCGCTGTCTTACACGGCTTATAGCCCGGGCGCGGCCAAGGGCCCGGGCGCAGCGCCACTGCCGCATGTCTCCACTTCCACCCCTTGGCGGCTGATCGATCATCCGGTGAGGTTGGAGCGGGAGTTCGCCGGCTGGTGACGCACGATCGTTGAACTTCTGCAGCGCTACTGCTTGCCGCCACCATGTGCGCACAGAAATACGGGCCCAGCCGCGACTCTCACAGAGCGCGGGCCGAGCCCGTATCGAATGCTGTTGTCTATATTCTGGTCCATCCTGCGGTGGCCGGAGTGTCTAGGTCCGCCACCTGGATGCGAATAAGTTCTTGGCACATGACCGCGTGGTGCACCGCTGGTGGGACACTCGATTTCTTGGCGTCCCAAACGAGCGTTGGGCGGGTGTCTAGGCCGCCAGCCCTTCCTCGCGGTGCGTGGTCACGTTAGCTAGTTACTCTCCGGCGACCTCGAAGTTCAGGGAAGCGACAATGTCGCCCTGAAGCTTCACGTCAACGGTGTAGCGTCCGGTGGACTTGATGCTGTTCTTCGGCAGCTTGATGGAGTGCTTGTCCAGCTTGCGGCCGTTAGCCTTCTCAACGGCGTCTGCAACGTCCTGAGCGGTCACGGAACCGAACAGCTTGCCGCCCTCTGCGGTGCGCACTGGGATGGTCACGCCGTTCAGCGCGTCCAGCTCAGCCTTGACCTCGCGAGCGTGATCCAAGTCGCGGATCTGCTTTTCTTCCTGGGCACGCTTGATGCCCTCGATCTGCTTCTCAGCGCCGCGGGTAGCAACAATCGCGTATCCGCGTGGAAGCAGGTAGTTACGTCCGTATCCAGCCTTGACTTCAACGATGTCGCCGGGGACACCGAGCTTGTCAACGGCGGTGGTGAGGATCAGCTTCATGATCCAGCCTTTCGTTGTGCATGGAGTGTGTGCTTAGGGGTGTTCAAAATCTTTTAGAACGGCGGTTCGTCGCCGTCATCACCAAAACCGGACTGCGGGGCGGAATTCCACGGGTCGCTATCGGTGGAAGCATTGCGCCCACCGAAGCCCTGGTTTCCGCCAAAGTTGCCACCCTGGCCGCCCTGGTTGCCTCCAGCGCCACCGGCGTTGCCGCCCTGTGGTCCGCCGAAATTGCCACCCTGGTTGCCGCCAAAGTTGCCACCTTGACCGCCCTGGCCACCACCGCGCGGAGTCTTCGTGACCTGCGCAGTTGCGTACTTCAGAGACGGTCCTACTTCATCCACCTCAACCTCAAAAACCGTGCGCTTCTCGCCCTCGCGGGTCTCGAAGGAGCGCTGGCGCAAACGGCCATTCACCACGACTCGATCACCCTTGTGCAGGGAGTTCGCGACGTTTTCGGCGGCCTGGCGCCAGACATTGCAGGACAGGAACAGTGCTTCGCCGTCCACCCATTGCCCAGCCTGGGCATCGTAGCGGCGCGGCGTGGAAGCAACGCGGAAACTAGCTACCGCTGCGCTACTTTGCGTGTATCGCAGTTCGGGGTCCGCAACCAGGTTGCCGACGACCGTGATTGGTGTGTCTCCCTGTGCCATGTCTTTTCAGTCCTAAAGGTTGAGTGTGATGAATTCCGGTAAGGATCAGTCCGCCAGACCGCTTGCAGCAGTCCGCGATGTTCCTCGCCTTCCCTCAGCGCGAAGGAAGCGTACTTCTGAGTTGCGATTGTAGCCCGCTCGTCAGAGCTCTATGCCCCTCGCGCGAATGATGGGAGGTCGAAGTTACTGGTCCTTGCGCAGCACCTTGGTGCGCATGATGGTGTCATTGATGGTGAGCACGCGATCAAGCTCCTGCACGGTAGCCGATTCACACTTCAGGTCCAGCACCACGTAGATGCCTTCGTCCTTCTTGTTAATCGGGTATTCAAGGCGACGCTTGCCCCAAATATCTACCTTCTCTACGGAACCGTTTTCCTTGCGGACAATGTCCAAGAACTTGTCCAGCGACGGGGCAACGGTGCGCTCATCCTGGGAAGGATCGATGATAATCATCACTTCGTATTGACGCACGGACCTCATCACCTCCTATGGTCTAAGTTTTCGGCCACGCCCGGGTTTGGGCATGGCAGGAGGGTCGTTGCGTCAGCAACCTCATCAGACTACTGGGTCACCAGCTCAAACAACAAACCCCGCTACCACTCCCCCGCAGGCCTCGCACCCGATTCTTAGGCCGCCCACCCCACCGCGACCGTGGTGGGCACGATCGTGAGGAAGACCACCGCCAGACAAAACAGCGTCCACGTGACCTTCTGGGGCTTCTTGTAACTGAAGCTGTAGTAGGAAGCCCCAAACAACAGGAAGCCAATGAATACGCTGGCCATCGTGACCAGCAAGGCGATCTCATTCATGTTTTCACCTTAGCCCGCGCGTCCGACAGGTCCTCATCGCGCTGGCCGGGCGCCCTAGGTTCCAGAAGTCCTGCGAGTGGGTCACGGCCACCGTGGGCTTCCCGGATTTTATCGACGCCACTGCCTCGCCCCATGGCCTCCCTGATCACCAGCCCAGCCATGACAAACAGCAGACCAAAGCGCACCACGGTGAGGGTATCCGCCAGCCAATTCGGAGCGGCCTGGTTACTGGGCAGGAATTGCCACAGCCGCACATACCAGTACACGGCCTCCAGAGCGCCCCACGCGAACACCAGTCGCCACCGCGGCACGGCCAGCACCATGAGAGGTACCAGCCAGAGAGAGTATTGCGGGCTCCACACCTTGTTAGTCACCAGAAACGCCAGCGTGGTGAGGAAAACGATGTGACCGACTCGCGGTGGCGTCTGGGAAAAGAACACGACCACGGCGACCCCCACCAGGCAGGCAGCGAGCAACCCAAAGCTCAGAACATTGAGAACTCCCACGTGGGGAACGGCCTTATCTGGCGAGACCCCCGACCACGTGGAGTCCCCGATGATGTGAGCGATGACCGCGTAGAGCGTGGAGCCCTCCCACCCGCGCTGGGAATTGAGGCGGAAAAATTCCCCCCAGCCTTTGGGCGCGAGGATCATGATGGGCAGGTTCACGGCGATCCACGCGATGATCGCACCGGACATCATGCGCACCATCGGCACCCACGCGCGGTGCCGGATGCACAGCAGCACCAGGGCCCCCAGAAGGAAAGCCGGCCACAGCTTGAGGGCAATGCCCAGGCCGCCCGCAGCACCGGCCCAGGCTGGGCGGCGGTGAGCCCAGAGTGACAGTGCAGCGACGGCGGCGAGCACGGACAGGGCATCGAAGTTCGTGTAAATATGCACGATGACCAGCGGGGAGGCCGCCATGAGCACCGTGTCCCACACACGGTTCCCGGTCAGGTTGGACACCAGGCCGACAGCGGCGATCCACGCGGCGGCCAGGAAGAAGGCGCACACAGCGAAATACATGGCCCCCGGAGCGACCGGAGGCAGGCCTATCGCGTCCCACGCAGTGTGGATTGGGCGCGCGACCACGGCAGACAGCCACTGAAACACTCCGGAGAGCACGGGGTATTCCATGTACCTAGTCGCGCCATCGGATTGCCAGGAGTGCAGGTACGGGAAGGCCAACTGGTCGAGCCCGCGGCTGCCATAGAGCGTGACGATATCCGTGTAGCAGCCGGAGGTGTACTGGCGGTTGCCGGACCAGGAAACAACAGGGCCTCCCGCCCCCATGACAGAGCGAGTGCAATTGGCCTTCTGTAACCAGCCCAGCGCCGTGAAGGCGGCGGCCACCGCGAGGAGAATCCGCAGGGGGGTCCACCAGTTGGCCCTACCGATGAGGGCATGCCGACCCGGTGGGCCACCGATGAAATCAACAAACCCGCGTCCTGCCGGCTCCGTGGAGCTGGGCAGTACGCGGGTGGTGTTACTGCGGGTTGGCTTGGGGTGGCTCATCACTATGGGATTCTAGTCAACCCATGGGATTGGGGGCTGCCAAGCAGGCGCCGGCCTTTTCGGCTCCCCCTGAGCCCCACTTATTGGGGCTTCAGGATTATTGGGGCTTTAAGAAGTCATCGATCAACTGCCCCACGTCCGGCGGCGGAGGCTGGTTCGGCGCCGGCTGTGGCGCGTTGCCGCCGTTGCCTTGAGCGGGGCCGCCGGGTGATGGAGCGCCCTGGCCCGGGGTGCCGGGGTTAGCCGGGTTGGCCGGCGCGCCCGGGTTAGCCGGGGTGCCGGGGTTGGCGGGGGGCGTCGCCGGAGCGGACGGTTGCTCCGGGGCGCTTGTCGGCGCCTGCTCGCTGGTCTGGGCGCTGCCGCCCGAGCCTCTGTTGCTGGAATTGCCCGAACCCCTGCTGGAGCTACCGGAGCTGGAACCGCTGTTGCTGGAACTGCCCGAGCTGCTGGACCCACTGGACGTGGATCCCGGAGTGCCGAAGGACTCGATGTCCTTACCCTCCAGGGCGCGGTCCATCACGCCCTTCCAGATCGTCGCGGGGAGCTGCGAGCCGTACATCACGCCACCGGAGGAGTTCACCAGCGGCCGTGCGTCGGCGGTACCCAGCCACACGGCGGTGGCCAGCTGTGGGGTAGAGCCGATCATCCAGGCGTCCTTGTTCTGCCCGGTGTCGCCCAGCTGCGACGTACCGGTCTTTGCAGCGGATGGGCGCCCGCCAGCCAGCGAGTTGCCGTGAGAGTAAGCGGCGATCGGTCCCATCGCGGCCATCACGTTATTGGCCACATCGCGGCTGACCACCTGGTCGCTCTTCGGCTTGGTGTTATCCAGCAGCACATCGCCGTTGGAGTTCTCCACCTTCTCGACGAAGTGCGGCCGGTAGTACTTGCCCTCGTTGGACAGGGTGGCCAGAGCAGAGGCCATGTCCAGCGGGCGAGACTGGTACATGCCCAGGGTGATGCCCTCGTATGGAGGCTTACCGCCCTCTTCCTGCAGGGTCTTGCCGAAGCCCGGGATTTCTTCGGCGATACCCAGCTTGTGGGCCATGTCCGCCACGGCCTTCGCCCCGCCGTTGAGGT
Source organism: Corynebacterium falsenii (assembly GCA_001054945.1). Lineage (GTDB taxonomy): Bacteria > Actinomycetota > Actinomycetes > Mycobacteriales > Mycobacteriaceae > Corynebacterium > Corynebacterium falsenii_A. The sequence goes on from JVKJ01000003.1 coordinate 47,387, forward strand.
CGCGGGTCAGGCGGATGAAGCTGGTGTTGAGGGACATCTTTAGGGCCTGGTTGATGGCACAGGTGCCGCAGGACTCCCCGTTCACATTGGTGACATTGGTCTCTCCTGTCGTCACCGGCGAGGAATCGAAGGTGTCATAGATTGAGCCACCCTGCTCCAGATAGGCCGCCAGGGCGAAGATCTTGAAGGTCGAGCCGGTCTGCATGGGCGCATTCGCGTGGTCCCAGCCAACCGGATCGTCACCGCCGTAATAGGCACGAACACCGCCGGACTTCGGGTCGACGGATACCACCGCGCCCTGCAGACCGTCCATCTCACCCTGGAAGTTGGTGTGGACCTGGTCGACCGCAGCAGCCTGGGCGGTCGGGTCGATAGTCGTGTGGATGCGCAGGCCGCCGGTATTTACCTGTTGCTCGGTAATGCCAGCATCGGCCAGCTCCGCCGTCACTCGCTGCTTAATCAGCCCGTTCGTTCCTTCTGCGGCGACCTGCTGCTGTGCCTGCGCAGGGTCCTGAGCCTCCGGGTACTTAGCGCTCTTCCGCTCGGAATCCTTGATCGCGCCAATGGACACCATTCCGTCCATGACGTAGTTCCAGCGCTGCTCTGCGCGCTGCCTATTCGTCCAGGGGTCTAGCTGGGACGGCGCCTGGATGGAGGCGGCAAGCACTGCACCCTCCTCCGGGGTCAGGTCCTTGACCTCCTTGCCAAAGTAGGCGTGGGCCGCCGCATTGATGCCGTACGCATTGCGCCCGAAATAGATCGTGTTCAAGTAGGCGCCCAGGATCTCGTCCTTCGACCATTCGCGTGCCATCTTCGAGGAGATGACGAGCTCCTTGGCCTTACGGGTCAGCGAGAATTCGTCGCCCACCAGCGCATTCTTCACGTACTGCTGGGTAATGGTGGAACCTCCGCCAGCCCCGGACTTTCCGAACAGCTGCCCCAGTGCTGCACGCCCGAATCCGGTGATGGAGAAGCCGGGGTTGTCATAGAAGTCCCGGTCCTCGGCGGCCAAGACCGCGTTACGCACGTGGTTGGGGATTTCCTCGATGTCCACGTTCTGCCGGTTGCCTTCCGGTGGCACGATGCGTGCCAACTCCGTCTCATTGTCGGAGGCCATGATGTAGGAGGTCTGGTTGTTGACCAGCTCGTTGGGCTCCGGAACCTTCGTGACGGAGTAGGCTGCGAAGAAGGCGACCATTGGCACGATGATGACCACGGCCATGATGGCCGCCAGCGTGGTCAGAACCTTCTTGCGGAATCCACCTTCACGCCAGTTGGACTTTTTGCGTGTGCGCGCGGTGATATTCCCCTGCCTCGCGGACTTGTTGCCGCTGCTACTCGCAGGTGTGCGCTTGTTAGCAGGCCTTTTCTGGTTGCCCGCCTGGTTCTCGGCTCCCCTTCGGTTCGCCGGATTCTTGCCGTTACTCAATGAGACTCGTCTCCCGGTTGACGTCACATTCTGAGGTCAATCATTTTGGCACTAGCACGCCGAGGGCAGCCCTCACCGTCACCACCGCAAAATGGATCTTCACTACATTACGCCCTCGACCTTATTTTTTAGGTATCTCTGAGCTTGCGGTTTTCTGTACAGTACAGCGTCGCTCGCTCGCCCGGGGGTCGGTCGGTCACCCCATCCGCGCTCAGGAGGGTGGGTCTCGCCCTAGTTATGGACGCCATCTTCCAACGCGGTACTTGATCGGTTCACCCAGCTCACTTGATCGGTAAAGCGACCTCACAATGGCTGAACTGGCGCTATTCAACGATAGGTTCGCAATCATGGAAAATTCTGATGCTTCATCCCAGGCGCGCTCCGAGGGTTCCGGTGATTCCTCGTCGACGGTCAACATTGCCATCGTCGGCCTCGGCAACTGCGCCACCTCGCTGATCCAAGGACTTCAGTTCTACAAGGACGCTGAGGACAACCAGGACATCCCCGGTCTGATGCACACCGTGTTCGGGCAGTACCACGTTCGCGACGTCAAGGTCGTCGCCGCTTTCGATGTGGATGCGGACAAGGTGGGCAAGGACGTGGCAGACGCCACCCAATCCAGCCGCAACTGCACCATCAAGATTGCCGATGTTCCGCAGCTGGGCGTGAAGGTCCAACGCGGCAAGACCCTCGACGGGCTGGGACGCTACTACCAGGAGTCCATCGAGGAGTCTGCCGAGGAAGCGGTGGATGTCGCGGCAGCTCTGAAGGAGGCAGGGGCGGATGTCCTGGTCAGCTACCTTCCAGTTGGTTCCGAAGAGGCAGACCGTTTCTACGCTCAGTGCGCAATTGACGCAGGTTGCGCCTTTGTGAACGCCCTGCCTGTCTTCATTGCCTCCGACCCTGAGTGGGCGGACAAGTTCCGCGAAGCGGGTCTGCCGATCATCGGTGATGACATCAAAAGCCAGGTGGGTGCAACCATTACCCACCGTGTTCTGGCACGCCTTTTCGAAGACCGTGGCGTCCGGCTCGATCGAACGATGCAGCTGAACGTCGGCGGAAACATGGACTTCAAGAACATGCTCGAACGTGAGCGCCTGGAGTCCAAGAAGGTCTCTAAGACGCAATCGGTGACCTCCAACCTGCAGGGCGGCCCGCTGGCCGGGAAGGTCGAGGACCGGAACGTCCACATCGGCCCGTCTGACTACGTGGAGTGGCTGGATGACCGGAAGTGGGCCTACGTTCGCCTGGAGGGCTCCGCCTTCGGCGAGGTTCCCCTCAACCTGGAGTACAAGCTCGAGGTGTGGGACTCCCCTAACTCTGCGGGCATCATCATCGACGCGGTGCGCGCGGCGAAAATTGCTCTGGACCGTGGCGTGGCCGGCCCTGTGGACGCCGCTAGCAGCTATCTGATGAAGTCCCCACCAGTGCAGTTGCCCGATGACGTGGCGCGGGCTCAGCTGGAAGAGTTCATCAACGGCGCCTAGTTGCTCGGAAGTTACAATTTGTTTCCAGGCTATTGCAATTTCTGATACATAAATATAAAGTTCTGGATACAGTTCCCCGTCTAGTGCCCACTAGGCGGGATTCGTGTGCTCTAGCTGGGGTAGGTTGGACTTTATGTCGTCGACTGCTCTAAATATCGCAAAAGAATTGCGCCCAGCCCTGACGCGGCTGTACTTGCTGTATTTCCGCAAGACGGATAACTCCAACATCAGCATGGCGCAGCTGTCCATCCTGATGATCCTGGGCCAACATGGCCCTCTGCGCATCAGCCAGGTCGCAGCGATGGAATCCATTCGCATGCCCACCGCGTCCAACGCGATCAATCAACTGGAGACAATGGGCATGCTCACCCGCACTCGGGATGTCAGCGACCGCCGTGGCGTGCGGGTCGAGCTGACGGACAAGGGCCACGAGGAGCTCAACCGCATGGCTGAGGACCGCGCACTGCAGCTCGCCAGCATGCTGGAAGGCCTCACCGATGAGGAGCTGGCCAAGACGGAGGAACTCGTCCCCGTGATCCAAATGATCCTGGATCGTTTTTCCGCCGCTACCGAGGAAGAGCTCGAGGCTGAAGAATCCGGCCACTAGGCTCGGATACAGTATCCCTTTCATTGATCACATCTTTTTTCACTACGACGACGCCCCTTTCATAAAGGAGATGCGCCTTGAGCACCACTTCCCGCACTCTCTCACCTTCTCGCAGCGCAGAGGACCGAGCGAAAGATCAGCGCCGGCCTCTGCGCATTCTTATGACCTGGAGGCCCGAAGCCGCCGGCAATGAGACCGCCGACATGGTGGCGTGGCTGGCTCGAACCCAGCCGGTCCAGGTCCGCACCGCGACCGTCATCCCCCGAGTCTGGGCGCAGCAGCCCAGCGCCGCGCCGGACGAGGAATATGAATCCTGGCTCGACGAAGAGACCCACCAGTGCATCCGCGCCGCGCAGTCCTCGCTGATGGCAGCCGGGCTACCAGCGGATATGTTGGACGTGGACGAGACGTCGGTGGTCACCCACGCCAGTTCCGAGACCGGGCAGTTGATCCAGGCTGCCCAGGATTTTGACGCCGACCTGATGGTCATTGGGAGCCACCCGAGCGCGCAGCGCGGCCGATTCTCCATCGGCTCCACCGCCGATGCACTGCTGCACTGCTCCCCTTTTCCGCTCGGTTTGGCCACGCGCAATGCCAAGCTGTCGAAGCGGGGCGTGACCCGCGTGAACTGTGCCTACGTCGATACTGAGCAGTCGCACCAGGCACTTCGGCATGCAGCGGATCTCGCGGCGCGATGGAATGTGCCGCTGCGCCTGGTGGCCTTCAGTCCCCGCGGCGCAACGATGTACCCCACGCAGGTGCCCTTCGATCGCGCGTCCATGATGGTCGAGTGGCGCGAGCAGGCCCTCGCCCTGTTGGATCGGGGCCGTGATCGGGCGCAGTCGCGGCACCCGAACCTCAGCGTGCAGACGGAGACCGGCTCGGGTTATGGCTGGTCAGGCGCCGTTAACGCGATGAAGTGGAAGAAGGGAGACCTGCTGGTGGTCGGGTCGTCCGTCCTGGGTGAGCACAACCGAGTCTTCATCGGTCCCTCAACGAACCAAATTGTGCGTCACTCCCCCGTTCCGGTCGTGATGAGCCCCGTGTAGGTCTCTTGACCTGCGGGTGGGCGCCGCCACCTCTTCTGTTTCAAAACCCCCGAGCCACCGTCGCAGTGGCTCGGGGGTTTCGCCGTGTCCGGGTGTTCCCCGAACGTTCGCGCTATTTCGCGACGATGTTGACCATTCTGCCTGGCACAACGATGATCTTCGCCACCGTCTTGCCTGCAATCTGAGCAGCGATCCTCTCATCAGCCAGGGCGGCGGCCTCAATGTCCTCACGCGAGGCGTCCGCAGCGACGTTGATGCGCCCGCGCACCTTGCCCATCACCTGGACAGGCAGCTCGATCGTTTCGTCGACCAGCCATTTCTCATCCCAGCTCGGGAAGGACTCGTAGGTCACTCCGCCCTCATGGCCCAAGCGCTGCCACATTTCCTCCGCAATGTGCGGAGCAACTGGCGCCATCATCAGTGCCAGGGGCTCGACCGCTGCACGTGGCGTGCTTCCGGCGCTGCCGTAGGCCTTGGTGAGATGATTGACGTACTCAATCAGCTTCGCCACGGCAGTGTTGTCACGCAGCTCGGCATAGTCTTCGTGCACGCCGGCCACTGTGCGGTTGAGCGCCTTTAGATCATCTTCCGACAGATCGCCAAGGTCGGCGCTTTCGCTTGCCTTGGTGTCTCCCGTAGCTTCGTCCACAACCAGCCGCCAGGCGCGCTGCAGGAACCGCTGGGCGCCCACCACGTCCTTTGTTGCCCATGGGCGGGAGGTGTCCAATGGCCCCATAGCCATCTCGTAAACCCGCAGCGTATCAGCGCCAAAGTTGTCGCAGATCTCGTCGGGGGAGACGGCGTTCTTCAATGACTTGCCCATCTTGCCGTACTCCTGGAACACCTCAACCTCGGTTCCAGCCTTCTCGCCCGCGGAGCTGGCATCTTCCGGCCAGGTGTAGAAGAACTTGCCGTCACGCTCCACCACGTCTTCGGCGGGCACGTACACGCCACGCTCGTCCAAGTAGGCGTAGGCCTGGATATAGCCCTGGTTGTACAGGCGGTGGTAGGGCTCGAAGCTGGTCACGTGGCCGAGGTCGAACAACACCTTGTGCCAGAAGCGGCTGTACAGAAGGTGCAACACCGCGTGTTCCACACCGCCGACGTAGAGATCCACGCCACCGCTAGGTCGGCCGTCGCGAGGTCCAACCCAGTACTTTTCGTTCTCCAGGTCAACGAACTTCTCGTCGTTGGTGGGATCGATATAACGCAGCTGATACCAACTGGAGCCCGCCCACTGGGGCATGACATTCGTATCGCGGAAGTAGGTCTGTTCACCATCGCCGAGATCCAAAGTCACCTCAACCCAGTCCCTCGCCTTGGCCAGCGGCGGCTGAGGTTCGGTGTCCTGATCATTCGGATCAAAGCTGACGGGCCGGTAGTCCTCTACCTCTGGCAGCTCCACCGGGAGCATGCTCTCCGGTAATGGGTGAGCCACACCATCGGCATCATAAACAATGGGGAAGGGCTCACCCCAGTAGCGCTGACGTGCGAAAAGCCAGTCGCGCAGCTTGAACTGCACGGTACCTTCGCCATGGCCGTGCTCCTCGAGCCACTCGATGGCGCGAGCCTTTGCCTCCGTCATGGGCAACCCGTTCAGGTCCAGGCCATCCTCATTCCGGCTGTTAACTGCTACGCCCTCACCAGTGAAGGGCTCGCTCAGATCGCCGGCATTATCGGTGGAGCCAGCAGCGCCTGCCTCCCCGGCTCCCGCTTCGCGCACGACCTCATAAACCGGAAGGTCGAACTCCCGCGCAAAGTCGAAGTCGCGGTCATCGTGTGCCGGCACAGACATGATCGCGCCCGTGCCGTATCCCGTCAGGACGTAGTCCGCGATGAACACGGGAATCTGCCGACCATTCACCGGGTTGGTAGCTTGGACGCCCAGGTACACACCCGTCTTCTCCTTGTTCTCCTGACGCTCGAGGTCAGACTTCGCGGAGATGGAATCCCGATAAGCCTGAACAGCCTCGGCGGGGGAGGACTTGCCCAACGTCCAGCGTTCGCTCGCACCCTCGTAGGCATTGTCGCCGGCCAGCGCCACCAGCTCATCCACCAGCTCGTGCTCCGGTGCCAACACCATATAGCTGGCGCCGAACAGGGTATCGGGACGCGTCGTGAATACGTCGATGCCGGTGACCGGCTCATCGGTGACGTCCCCACCTGCGGAGAAACTGAGACCCTCCACGGGGAAGGTGACCTGGGCGCCGCGGGAGCGACCGATCCAATTGCGTTGCATGGACTTCACCTTCTCCGGCCAGTCCAAGGTCTCCAGGTCATCGAGAAGCCGGTCGGAGTAGGCGGTGATCCGCATCATCCACTGCTGGAGGTTCTTGCGGAAGACGGGGAAGTTGCCGCGTTCGGAGCGGCCGTCGGCGGTGACCTCCTCGTTCGCGAGGACGGTACCCAGCCCCGGGCACCAATTCACCGTGGAGTTGGAGCGGTACACCAGGCGATACTCATCCAGGATGTCCTGCTTCGCGGCGGGGGAGAGGTCGTCCCAATCATCCCGCTCGGCGGCCAGCTTCTGCTCCAGCTCCGCGATGGGGCGGGCGCGACCCTTGGATCCGGAGGGGTTCTCCGCTTCGGGATCGAACCAGGAGTTGTAGATCTGCAGGAAAATCCACTGGGTCCAGCGATAAAAGTCCTGGTCAGTGGTGGCGACCGACCGGCGCTTGTCGTGCCCGAGGCCCAGCCGGCCCAGCTGGCGCTCCATATTTTCGATGTTGGCCATCGTCGTGGTGCGCGGGTGCGTGCCGGTCTGGACCGCGTACTGCTCTGCGGGGAGACCGAAGGCGTCATAACCCAGCGTGTGCAGGACGTTCGCGCCCTTCATCCGGTGGAAGCGCGCGAAGACATCCGTCGCAATGTAACCCAGTGGGTGGCCGACGTGCAGGCCCACCCCGGAGGGGTAGGGGAACATGTCCTGGACAAACTTGCGGTCCTGGGGGAGCTGCTCGCCATCCTTCGCCGCGAGATCGCCCACGGGGTTCGGGGTATTGAACGTGCCTTCTTCCGCCCAATGCCTCTGCCAGCGCTGCTCAATCTGCGCCGCTAGCTGCGGAGTGTAGCGGTACGGAGTGGATCCGCCGTCGGCGGAATTCTCTGGCACGGGATTGCTCGGCACAGGCTTAGTCATGGTTGGTCATTGTAATAGACCGGGTAATAGACTGTTTCGCATGATTGTCCTGACCGTGATCCTGGCCGTCGTGGGTCTCGCTGCCTTTGTAGTGGGACTATTGAGTCAGGTGGGGAAGTTGCCGGGGAACCCGGTCGTGGGTCTAAGAATCCCTGAGGTTCGGAAGAGCCACGAGAACTGGGTGATGGCCCACAAAATCGCCGCGCCTGCGTGGATGGGCTCGGGCGCTGCGATGATGGCCGCAGCGATGACGTCCGCGAGGGTGGCCGGCTGGCTGTGGCTGATCCTGGGACTGCTGGTCGTCGCTTCGCTCTTCCTGTGGGGCCTGGGCTCCGCGGTCGCCGCCCACACCATGGCGCAGGTGGATGCCAAACGTCAGAAGGCGGAAGAGGCCGAGCGGGCCGCCGAGGGCTGCTGCTCCGCGGGTGGCGCGGCCGGCGGAGCAGCTGGATCTGCAGCTGCCTGCGGGCCAGCCTCTGCCGAGGCCTGCGGCAGCGGGCAGGCCTGCGGTTCGTGCTCGCTCAACGGCTCCTGCGAGGGCGGGGGAGCGGCCGTCGATATGGACGCCGCGCGCCGCGCTGTCACCGCTCAGGACGAGAAGGCTTAACTGCTGTCCCCCGGGACCGCTAGCCTGGGCTGCATGACTTCTTCTTCACCGATCGTCGTGGTCTGCGGTTCCACGAATATCGACACGTTCGTCCACGTCAATGCGTTCCCCACCCCCGGGGAAACCACCATCGGGCAACGCGGTGTGCAGGGTCTGGGTGGCAAAGGCGCGAACCAGGCCGCTGCCAGCGCCAAGATGGGCGTGCGTACCGTGCTCTTTTCGGCGGTCGGCAACCCCGAACCCACCTCTAGCAGTGATCAGCTGGATCCGCTCGCCACGCTCGCGCTGAAGGAGCTGAGTGCCCATGGGGTGGATACGTCGTTCGTGCGCCACACGGATCAACCCACCGGCCAGGCGTTCATCATGAACGATGATTCCGGAGAGAACATCATCATCGTTACCTCCGGCGCCAACGAGACAGTCTCGCCCGCCGACTTCCACGAGGACCTCCGGCAACTCACGCAGACGAGCATCGCCAGTGACGGCCCCAGTGGGGAAGGGGCTGCCGGCAACACTCAGCCCGGGCCGATCATCCTGGCCCAGGGAGAGCTCACCGCCGAGCATTCGGCCGAGCTCCCCGCCCTGGCCCGCCAGACGAACTCACGGCTCATCCTCAACCTCGCTCCCGTCACCACCACCGATCCCGAGCTGCTGGCCGCCGCCGACCCGTTGATCGTCAATCAGCTAGAGGCGGCAGACGTTACGGGCAAGCCACGCGAGACTCCGCTACCGGAGCTGTACGATGCCCTGCGCCAAATAGCTACCTCCGCCGTGGTCACCCTCGGGGCCGAAGGCGCCGCCGTGATCACGCAGGATTCCACGGAGACCGTCCCCTCACCGGTCGTGGACCACGTCGTGGACACCACGGGCGCGGGGGACGCGTTCGCAGGCACCCTCGCCGCCAGCATCGCCCGTGGCCAACCCATGTCAGACGCCACTCGCTTGGCCACCGCCGCCGGAAGCCTCGCCACGCAGAAACCAGGGGCTGCTGCCTCCTATGCGCCCGGCGCGGAAGTGGAAGCACTTGCCGCCGAAGCTGCTCACGCGGCCCTCAACAACACACCAGACAACACCCCAGAATCTTGACCCTTAAAGGACTCATGCGATGACCGCCCCAACACAACCCACCAAGATCATCCTCGACTGCGATCCCGGTCATGACGACGCTGTCGCCATGCTCCTCGCCTGGGGTCATCCCGCCATCGATCTGCTGGCAGTGACCACTGTGGCAGGAAATCAGACCCTCGAGAAAGTGACCGCTAACGCCCGTGCGGTGGCCAAGGTCGGCGGAATCACAGGCATTCCCTTCGCCGCAGGAGCATCCCGCCCACTGGTGGGCGCGCAAATCATTCCCGAGGAAATTCACGGAGATTCCGGGTTAGATGGCCCGGAGCTTCCCAGCGCTGGCGTCCCCCTCCAGGAAGCCCACGCCATCGACCTGATCGCGGAGATCATCGAACGGGAACCCGAAGGAACCGTGGAGATCGTGCCCACCGGCGCCCTGACCAATATCGCCCTGTTCGCGCGGCGGTATCCGCACCTGGTGAAGCGAGTACGCGGGATCACGCTGATGGGTGGAACCCACCACGGAGGCAACATGACCCCGGCCGCGGAGTTCAATATCCTTGCTGATCCGGAGGCGGCACAGGTCGTCTTCAACACGCCGTGGGAGGTGACCATGGTGGGCTTGGATGTGACACATAAAGTCCTGGCGGTGCCCTCGCGGATGGAACAACTCGCGGCGACCGGGACCGACGTCGCGGAGTTCATCGTGGAGCTCGTGGAGTTCTTTGGCGCGGCATACAAGCAGGAGCGGCGCTACCCGGGGCCGCCGATGCACGACCCGTTGGCGGTCGCATCCGTGGCAGATCCGGGGCTCCTGACCACTGTGCGGGCCCCGATCGACGTGGAGACCAAGGGCGAGCTCACCCGCGGGATGACCGTCGTGGACCTCCGCCGGACGTGGTGGACGCCCGAAGCGGGGGAGCACGGGGATCCTACGGCCTTGGCGACGGCGGATGACTACGCGGGCACCGAGGAGAACGGGGCTGCCATCCACCACCGCGTGGGCGTGGACGTGGATGCCGATCGTTTCTGGGAACTGCTGGTCGAGGCCTTAGAGCGTATTGGATCCACGAATTTTCGTGGGTGAGGCCCACGATACTAAGCTGTGAAAACGTTAACGTGGATGCGAACCGCCGTGTGGATGGACACGGGCGAGGCAGCCACCGACCGTAGTGGGCGCTAGGGCCCACGGAGGATGAGATGAGTTCACAGCCAAGCAGCTCGACACAACCCGCGGGCGCCGCCAGTGCCGCCGCCCCGGCCGATCCCATTGACAGCCGGAAGGGCGGGCTCGGCCTGCTGATGTTCGTGCTGATCACCGCCGCAGTGGCGTTCCAGCTGAACGCCTCAATGCTCGGGCCAGTCCTTCGCACCATGGCCCAGGAGCTGAATACCGACGAGGCGGCCGCCGGGTTGACCCAGACCGCTTTCTTTACCGGCGGCGCCATGTGCGGGCTGTTCCTCCCGCGGTTGTCGGACATCATCGGGCGGCGGAAGGTGCTGCTGTTCATGCTGGGCCTGATGGCGCTGGGCGGGTTCCTCGCAGCGCTGGCTCCGAACATCCATCTGCTCATCGCCGCCCGCGCCCTGCAGGGCGTGGCCGGCCCGACGATCCCCATGACCCTCATCATCCTGCGCTCACAGGTGAAGAACGAGGTGCGACTGGGCACGCTGATGGGCTTGCTCGCCGCCATCAACGGCGGCGTGGCCGGCATTGACGTGATCCTGTCCGGGTGGATGGCCGATCACCTGGGCTTCCGTTCTGTGTTCTGGCTCATCGGCGCCATCGGCCTCCTTGCCGTGGCTGTCGTTGCCCTGTGGGCGCCGGAATCCAAGCCTTCCGATAACGTACGCATGGACTGGGCTGGCGCCGCCATCCTCGTCGTCTCCGTGCTGTCCATCACCTGGGCCGTCAATGAGGCCGGCAAGGGCGGCGCCGCGAACTGGTTGATGGTCCTGGGGCTCTTCGTCTTCGGCCTGATCGTCTTCGCGGGATTCTGGACGTACGAGAATCGCCACGACCATCCGCTGGTCGCGCCGAAGTACCTGCGCCGCCGCACCACCTGGGGCCTGCTGCTGACCACCGTGCTCACGATGACCGGCGTGTTCGCCGCCGTGAACGGGGTGGCATTGTCCCTCGCCCAGAACTCGGACGCTGGATTCGGCATGAAGCCAGACACCGCTTCCCTCGCACTGCTGACCCCATACGCCATCATCGGGTGGCTCGTGGGGCCCTTCGCTGGGCGCTGGGCTCCGCGGGTGGGTTACGCTCGCCTGCTCCGGATTGGCAACATCGCCTCGGCAGCGCTGCTGCTACTCCTGGCCATCATTGGCATCCACTCGAAGTGGGCCCTCATCCTCGCAGTTATCCTGCTGGGCATCACGTATGCGGGGATCGGCAATATCGTGCTGAACAACCTCGGCGTCGTCAATTCCCCAGCGGACAACGAGGGCTTCCTCCCCGGCATGAACTCGGCGGCCTTCAACCTGGGCGCCGGCATCTCCTTCGCCATCCTCCCCGCGGTGATGGTCGTGGGATCCCCTATGGGCTCGGATTCGACGGCCGGGTATACCTCCGCCTTCATCCTGGGCGCGGTCATCCTGGGCGTATCGGTGGCAGCCTCCTTCTTCATCCCGCGAGATGTCACCGTGCATCGGGACGTTGACGCCCCCGTGAACTAGCAACGCCACCTCCGGACATTTCCCCATGTCGCCTCGCACGGGAGGGGTTCCCGCCTAAGGTGGGAACAATGAGTGTGAGGCCATGCTGAAGAAAATCCTGAACTACCGTCCGGACTTCTTGATCGTCCTCATCGCCCTCGGGGTGGTCTCTGCGATCCTGATCCCCGTGCGCGGGGAGGCGGCGCACGTCGCCAACTGGGTCACCACCGGTGCGATCGCCTTGCTGTTCTTCCTGTACGGCGCGCGCCTCAGCCCCCGGGAGGCGCTTCGGGGCCTCATGCACTGGCGACTTCACCTCCTGATCGTCGTCTTCACCTTCGTGCTTTTCCCCCTGATCGGCCTGGCCCTGAAGCCCGTATCCGGTCTGATCGGGCAGCCGCTCTACCTGGGAATTTTGTTCTGCACCCTGGTCCCGTCCACGGTGCAGTCCTCGGTCGCCTTCACGTCCATCGCGAAGGGCCACGTCGCTGCCTCCATCGTCGCCGCCAGCGCCTCCAGCCTGCTGGGGGTGTTTTTCACGCCGCTGTTGGTGATGGTGCTGATGTCCTCGGGTGGGGGCCTGCAGGTGGACGCCAGCACGTTCCTGGATATCGGACTGAAATTGCTGCTGCCTTTTGTGGTGGGGCAAGTGCTGCGGAACATCCCCGCGGTGCTACGCATCGCTAAGTCACCGGCCACCAAGAAGGTGGATCAAATTTCCATCGGCCTGGTGGTCTACGTGTCCTTTTCGGAGGGCATGGTCGAAGGGATCTGGAGCTCCGTGAGCTGGTGGACAGTCCTGGGGCTGGTCGTGGGCTCGTGCGCATTGGTGTACGCAATGTTGGGCGTGACCAGCGCCGTGTCTCGCAAGCTGGGCTTCAACTACCAGGATCAGGTGGCCATCCAATTCGCCGGAACCAAAAAATCCCTGGCCTCCGGATTGCCGATGGCCGCGGTGATGTTCGGCCACGGAGGGCTGGGGATGATGATTCTGCCGCTGATGATCTTCCACCAGGTGCAGCTGATTATCTGCTCGATTCGCGCGTCCTCATACGCCCAGCGCTACGAACGCGATCCAGAGAATGCCCGAACCTGGTAGGTTCCAAAGCCCGCAGGGGAGTGGGGTTCAGCGCTTCCGATACCCCATGCGCGGCCGGAAGCCCGCCGGGTGCTTCATCTGTGCGACGGCATCTGCGATCACCAGGCGGAAGCGGGGTTGCATGGGTGGTAACTGGCTGATGGGATACCAGCCCACCGCGGTGGATTCATCATCCGCCACCCGCGGCTCGAAGTGGCTTTCATCGCCGGGGGTCGCATCCTCCGGGTCCACCACGCTGCACCGCATGGTGGTGTCCATGTAACTGGTCACGTCACCATTCGGATACTCCACCGGCCCGACCGCCCCCACGCCCAGCAGAGCCTCTACCTGCACGTGAAGCCCCGTCTCTTCGACAACCTCGCGAACAGCAGCCACGTGCGGCTCCTCGCCCGGATCGACGATCCCCGTCACCGGCGTCCACTGCCCATCGTCCGCGCGGCGAACCAGGAGCACCTCGGGGACCTCCCACACTGCGGCGTCCGGACCGACGGGCTTGACCACCACTGCGGTGACTCCGGGCAGCCACAGGGGGTCGTGTCCGATACGTTTGCGCAGGTCGAGGATGAATTCTGGGGTAGGCATGGGCCCAGTGTACGACCCAGCCGGCTCCAGGAAAACGCTGGGCGACCACGAACCACCGAGGCCCGGCCCCGCCTAAGCAAAGACCGTATTGACCAGGACCATGTAGCAAACCGTTCCCAGCAGGATGGACAGGGTTGCCGAACGGCGCCACAGGTGCAGGGCCACGGTGAACGCGGCAGCGAGGAAGGTCGCCATCAGCCCACCCGGGGCATCCTTCTGGCCGTAGAAGGTGTACATGACCAGCACCGTCATCACGCCGACGGGCATGCCCAGCCCCAGCCAGGCAACCAATGAGGAGTTTCGCATGAACCTCAGGGCCGCAAACGGCAGCGCGCGCAGGGCGAAGGTCACAATCGCGATGGCGGCGAGGACCGCCAGGGTGTTTCCGAGGTGCGTCCCGTCCGGGAGACCAAAATTGCTCATGCGCGCTCACCTCGTGCGTAGCGCAGCATCAGCACGCCGGTATAGAGGAGCATTCCAATTAACAAGGTGTTGTCGGGGGACAGGGCCAGCCCAAGTCCGCCGGCAGCCAGCGCAGCGAGGATCATCAGCGGCTCCCGGCGCGCGTCATAGGCCTCAATGAGCAAGACCAAGAACAGGGCCACGAGGGCGAACTCCGAGCCCTGGATGCTATCCGGGATCACATTCCCGCACAGCGCACCCACCAGGCCGCCGCTCACCCACCCGAACTGCAGCGTGAACTGCGCGCCCATCATCTTCCCCTGGTTCCAGGCGGTGTCCGGCCGCGAACTTAAGATGGCGTACACCTCGTCTGTCAGGGAATACACGCCATAGAACGTGGTCACCGGGTTCTTCAGCGCATGCACCGGGTAGTTCAAGGCGTAGAAAACGTGCCGGAAGTTCACCAACAGGGCATATATCGCGGCCGTCGCCGGGCCGATCGGGGCCGTGATCATGTTGACCGCCAGGAATTCCATGGACCCGGCGTAAATGAGAATGCTCACAATGGGTGTCCAGAACCAGGCGAAACCCATTTGCATCATGAGGATCCCAAAGGCCAGGCCCAGCGGGAACAGCCCAAGCGCCACGGGGAACACGTCGCGGGCGCCGTGGGCAATCCGGTGCCACGCACTATGTGCCGTACTCACCACTGGTTCTCGCTACCCGCGCTCGTTTTCCTGGTCCCACCACTGTCGTAGCGCGGCGATCGCCTCATCTTTTTCCATCGGCCCGCGATCCAACCGCAGCTCCTTCAGGTAGGCCCAGGCCTTGCCCACCTCGGGCCCGGGGGAGAGGTCCAGGATCTGCATGATCTCGTTGCCGTCCAAGTCCGGACGCACGGCTGCGAGGTCCTCCTTTTCCTGAAGCTCCTCGATCCGGCGCTCCAGGCCGTCGTAGGTCTCCTTTAGTGCCTGGGCGCGCCGACGATTCCGGGTCGTGCAATCAGCCCGCACCAGCAGGTGCAACGTTGGTAGAAGCTCCCCGGCATCGTTGACATATCGTCGCACCGCGGAATCCGTCCACGCTCCGTCGCCGTACCCGTGGAATCGCATGTGCAGAAAGACCAGCTGGCCAATGTCCTGCACGTGTTGCTTGGAGTACTTCAGCTTCCGCAGCCGCCGTCGCGTCAACTTCGCGCCCACCACCTCGTGGTGGTGGAAGGTCACCGCCCCGCTGTCGGTGAACTCGCGCGTATCGGGCTTGCCCACATCGTGCATCAGCGCCGCCCAGCGCAGCTCCAGGGAGGGTTCCAACCCGCGCTCCCTTTCCAGGTTCACCGCGTTTTGCAGCACCTTCAACGAATGCCAGTACACGTCCTTGTGCTGCTTGTGCTCGTCCTGCGTGAGCTTCAGCGCGGGTAGCTCCGGCAGCACGTGTTCAGCCAGGCCCGTCTCCACCATGAGGTCCAGCCCGCGCCACGGCTCGAGCCCCAGCATCAGCTTGTTCAGCTCCACGGCCACGCGCTCGGCGGTGATCCGCGTGATCTCCCCCGCCATGTCACGCATCGCCGTGCTCACCCGCTCGGGCAAGCGGAACCCCAGCTGGGAGACGAATCGGCACGCTCGCAGCATCCGCAGCGGGTCATCGCGGAAACTGATTTCCGGGCTGTCGGGAGTATCCAACACCCCGTCCACAATGTCCTCGAACCCCCCCAGGGGATCCTCGAACCGGTGCTCCCCGCCGACTTCCAACTTCACGGCGATGGCATTCGCTCGAAAGTCGCGCCGAATCAGATCACCCTCCAGGCTCTCACCGAAGGTGACCACGGGATTGCGCGAATCACCGTCGTATTGGTCGGCGCGGAAGGTGGTGATTTCCACTTCCGCACCCTTGACCAGTGCGGATACCGTCCCGAATTCAATCCCGGTATCCCACACGGTCTCCGAGATGGGCTCCAAAATCTCCTGAATCTCCTCCGGCCGCGCGTTGGTCGTGAAATCCAGGTCGCTGCTCATCCTCCCCAGCAGCGCATCGCGCACAGACCCACCCACGAGGTAGAGGTCCTTGTCGCGCGCGTGGAACCCCTCCGCCAGGGTGTTCAGCACGGTTTCTTCGCGCTGCAGCGCGCTCCTAGCGTTCCCCAGCATGCTTGTTACGTCCCGCTTCATTGGCTGGTCACCGCCATTATTTGGGGACGCCACCGTCTGTCGTGATGGTCGATTTTCGGGAGATTGCTGTGGATTTGTCACGCCGATGATCTTACATTCCGGTGCGAACACCCCCGCCAGGCCAGGGTTGGTGCCCACGCGGCTCACCCGCCACACGCCGTTGGTTCCGTAATTCACTCCGAGTCCTACTATCCTGTAGTGAATGAACGAGGAACAGAGCACCGGGGACGGACAGCGCCGTCGTCGACGCCGCCGTTCCAACCACCAGAAGAACAATCACCAGCCCAAGAAGCAGGGATCAAAGCAGGGGAGCAAGCCGAAGAAGCCCAAAGGCGGTGGGCGCGGCACGCGGGGTGGCGCCAAGCGCAATGGCAACAACAGACACACCGGCCAGGGACGGCCGGGCACTGGCCACCGCTTCCCGGCCAACCGCAATCACCGCACGCACACGGCGCACAACCTGCAGGACAGCGACCTCCCGTTGTCCGTAGAGACCTCCGCCGGTGGCCTGGTGCTCTCCGGGCTGGCCGAGGCCGTCCAACCCGATGGTTCCGTCGATCTCTCCCGCATCTACGTGGCTTTGATCGGCCGGCTGGATCGGCGAGGCCGGCTCCTGTGGTCCATGCCCAAGGGGCACGTGGAACCGGATGAATCCGAGCACGCGACCGCCGAGCGGGAAGTGTGGGAGGAGACCGGCGTGGCAGGGGAGGTCATCGCCGACCTGGGCGTTATTGACTATTGGTTCGTCTCCGAAGGCACCCGCATCCACAAAACAGTGCACCATCACCTTCTGCGTTTTGTGGACGGTGACCTCAACGACGAGGACCCTGAAGTCACCGAGGTCGCGTGGCTTCCGGTGAATCAGCTGGTTGAGCGCCTGGCCTATGCGGACGAGCGCCGCCTCGCCCGTCAAGCCTTCGACGACCTCACGGACTACGCGCGCGCCGAAGCACAAGCGGGGAGGGCCACCCCGCGTTAGTGCGCGCGGGCATTTGCCATGTTCTCAAGCGTTCGCCGTCATCTGACCGCCCGGACCCCAGCAGCCGCGATCACGGCGCTGGGGTTGTTCGCAGCCGTACCTGGCTCCGCCGCCGCCCAACTCCCAGCCACGCCGATGCTGCCGCACAACCCCGCGGACGCCTCCGAACTATCACACTGGGCCAACCCCAACGCCCGCTCGGCTGACCCGGTCACCGATGTCACCGCCAGCATCCAATCACTGACCCCCAGCGCGGTGAACAAGAACGGCAACACCACCGTCTCACTGAAAATCACCAATCACGCCAGCGTGCCGCTCAACCAGCTGGCCCTCACACTCCACGCAGGGTCGAAGGCAGATTCCTCCAACTCCATTCGCCTCGCCCAGCTGCAGAACGCCAACGAACTCGCATCCACCCCCTCCTCGATCTCCCTGCCGCAGACGGTGGATCCGGGGGAATCAGCCACCGTGGATGTGAAACTCGCGGTCGGTTCCTCGACGGTCTCTTCCACCGACCGGACACTGACGGCCCCGAATATTGCCGAGGCCGGTGCGTATCCACTGGCGATGTCCCTTCAGGGCGTGCTGGAGGAAGGCAATGGCGTCCAAAATTTAGACGTGGTGCGCACAACCCTCAGCGTCACTGATGAGCAACCGCACGGCGACCCCCCGGCGCCACTGACCTTCCTGTGGCCCCTAGCAGCGGATGCCCACGTCACCCCCGGCAACACTGGCGATGCCCCCAAGCGTGCACCGCTGTATCTGCAGGACGATCACCTGGCCGATGAGCTCTCCCCGGGCGGGCGCCTGCACTCGCTGCTGGACGCGTACAAGGACGGGATCCGCGGAGAACAGGGCGATGAACTCCGACAGGCCTCGTGCGTGGCCATCGACCCGGAACTGCTGGACGTCGTCCACCGGATGAGCACCGGCTACATGGTCGGCCCCACCGTGCCACCCACCACTGAAGAGCCCCGGCGCCTGCGCGATTCCTGGGGCAAGATCTTTGACGATGCGAAGACGAAGATCGCCAACCGACTGGGGATTCAACGCGCCAACGAATACAGCGCCCGCCCCGGCGTGGGCGCGCAGGCCGCGAAGGAATGGCTCGATGAGCTCAAGGGGCTCGTGCAGGGCGGATGCAGCGTGGCGCTGCCCTACAGCGGCGCGGACCTCAACGCCATCGGCGCCTCCGGGGACGATTGGCTGGCCGTGCACGCTCTCGGCCGCGGGCCAGAGATCTTCCAGGACGTGCTTGGGACTCGCCCGACCGAGAACGTGGTCGTTCCCCCGTCTGGATTGATCGCGCCGGGCAACGTGCGCCTGCTCGCGGCGGGGGAGACGAAGGACATCGATGCCTCCATGAGCACCCGCTACGAGGTGATGAAGAAGGGGGCGCCGGCTCTGCCGCCGCAGTCCTCGGTCACCGCGCTACTGGCGGATAACACGGTCAACACCCTCCGCGATGCCGATCCCGTGGCAGCGACTGGCGCAGGTGACGGGGAGAACGATTCCGCCCACAGCGCCGAGCGCGACGATGCCTGGAACCGCCGATTGGTCCGCCTGCAGTCGCAGCCCCCGCAGCCGCCACACAATGACTTCACGGCCCTGACGTACTCCGGGGCGCTGGGCACTGTGCTGCAGGCCACGGGATCACAGCCGGAGGTCGCCGCGTACTCCAACCCGGACTCCCGGTTGCCGTTGGATGCCGATTCTCAGGCCGCGCGGATGGGGACCGCGGTGGCGGTGCTCAACCAGGAGATCTCCACCGGCGAGCCCGTGCTCGCTGTTCCCCCCGCCCTGTGGAGTGTGGACGCCACCGGAGCGCATTCATTCATCTCCGCCGTGACATCCGCATTGTCCCAGCACCGGGCGGAGCCGACCAGCCTGGCCAACGCGATGGCGCCGAGGGGGATCCATCCGGATCAGCTCCCACTGGGAAACACGACGGTGCCGTTCACGGACCCCGGCGCGGCAGACTTGGCGACCGCCCAGCGCATGGGTTTCCTGGCTAAGTACATCGACGAACTCACGCAGATCATGCGGGATGATCAGAACATCGCGCTGTCGCGGGAGGCGTTCACTCGGCCGCTGTTCGCGGATGTGGTGCGCGCCAGCAGCAGTTACCGCATGCGAGAGCGCTCGAGCTGGTCCGATGTGCGTCAGGCCGTGAGGAGCCGACTGGAGCGGGTGGATCAGACGGTGGGCGCGCTGCGGCGCAGCGTGTCACTGCTGCCCCCGGGGAGCGTGATGACCCGGACATCCGAATCCTCGCCGCTGCTGGTGGTGGCCCGCAATGGGCTGCCGCTGCCGGTGCCGGCGACAATCGGATACAGCGAGGAGAAAAACGGGGGAGTGACCCTGAAGGTTCCCAAGGAACAAGCCATTCCCGCCCGCGGTTCCATCACGCTGCCCGTGGAGACGGACGCGGAGAGCAGCACCAGTAAGTCCGGACTGTCTTTGTGGCTAGCCACCCCAAACGATGTGAAGATCAGCGAAGCCGTGAAAGTTCAGGTGCAGTCGGTGCCGGGGATGAGCCGGACGAAACTGCTCGTGCTGACGGCGCTTCTGTTTGTATTTGCGCTTGTCGGCAAGGCGCTGTGGGACCGGCGAACCCGGCGGAATTAGGCAACACACCCCGCCGTCGTTAGGTTTAGCCCCGCTGTGTGGGTGAAGATGGGACAGTGAATTCCTCTGACCCTCAAGACCCATCGCGCGCTCCCGGGCAACGCGGACGATTCCTTCAGGCCCGTCCGCCAGCTCTAGCTCCGACGGCGAAGTCGGACAAGACGGATGCTTTCCCCGCCGCCGAGGATCACTCTGACCTGGGCACCGCGCCGGACCGACGCTCGCAGGCCGCCACCCCGCGCACCGGGGAACACAGCTCTGCTGTGGCGAGCCGCACGGCGACGGGCGGTGGCGTCCGCACCGCGGAGCGACCCACCTCCCACGGCGAGGACGACGACAACGTCCCCGATAGCGACGAACAGGTCGTGCGGGCAGGCGGGTCCATGGCGATCGCGACCCTCATCTCGCGCATCACCGGCTTCCTGCGCACCGTCCTGATCGGTGCGGCGCTCGGGCCCGCGATCGCCTCCGCCTTCAACATCGCGAATACCCTGCCGAACCTGATCACCGAACTTGTGCTCGGCGCGGTGCTGACCTCCCTGGTGGTCCCCGTGCTGGTGAGGGCAGAAAAGGAAGATCCTGATCGAGGTGCGGCGTTTATCCGCCGATTATTTACGATCACCGTGGCCCTGATGGGCACCATCACGGTCCTATCCGTGGCCGCCGCACCATTGCTGGTGGACGTGCAGCTATCGGAGGCCGGGCAGGTCAACGTGAGCATGACGAAGGCCTTTGCCTTCCTGGTCCTGCCGCAAATCGTGTTCTACGCGATGTTCGCCGTCTTCATGGCGGTGTTGAACACGAAGGGCATTTTCAAGCCCGGCGCGTGGGCCCCGGTGGTGAACAACGTGGTCACACTGTCGGTGCTGTCCCTGTACTACCTGCTGCCCGATGACCTCACGCTGAAGCCGACGGACAACGTCACCATCGTGGACCCGTCGATCCTGCTGTTGGGGCTGGGCACGACCGCCGGTGTGGTGATGCAGGCGCTCATCATGATCCCGTACCTGCGCAAGGCGGGGATCGATTTGCGCCCACTGTGGGGCATTGATGAGCGGTTGAAATCCTTCGGCGGCATGGCGATTGCCATCATCGTCTACGTCGCCATCTCCCAGGTCGGTTGGACTATTAATAACCGCATCGCGGACTCCGCCAGCCCCGAGGCGCCCGGCATTTACATGATGGCCTGGCAGTTGTTGCAGGTCCCCTACGGTGTCATCGGCGTGACACTGCTGACGGCGGTCATGCCGCGGCTGTCCCGCAACGCGGCGGAGGGCGACGACAAGGCCGTGGTGGGGGACCTCACGGTGGCTACGAAGCTGACACTGTTGGCCCTGATCCCCGTGATCGTGTTCTTCACCGCCTTCGGCACGCTGATCTCCGGCGCGCTGTTCCTCTACGGCCAGTACACCCTTGAGGCCTCCAACGTCCTCGGGTGGACGATCAGCTTCTCCGCGTTCACGCTGATCCCTTACGCGATCGTCCTGCTACACCTACGCGTGTTCTACGCCCGTGAGGAAGTGTGGACCCCCACCTTCATCATCGCCGGCATCACGATCACCAAGCTGGCGCTGGCCTCCGTCGCCCCGCACATCGCCACGGAGCCACGCCTGGTCGTGGTGCTGCTGGGCGCCGCGAACGGCTTCGGGTTCGTCGCCGGCGCGATCATTGGTGATCGCTTGCTCCGCCGTTCGCTGGGTTCGCTGAACACCCGGGCGGTGCTGAAGACCTCGGCGTGGGCCCTCGGTTCCTCGCTGCTGGGTGCGCTGGTGGCGTGGCGGCTGGATCTGCTGCTGTTGAAGTTCGTGTTCAAGTCCGTGGAGAGCCCCTGGTTCCTGCTGCGCATGCTCGTCGCTGGAATTGTGTTCCTCCTGGTCACTGGCGCCGCGCTGTCGCGTTCGGGGCTTCCAGAGGTACTCACGGTGGGCCGCGCGCTGTCCCGGTTGCCGGTGGTGGGCCGGTTCTTTTCCGGACGCCAACCCGAAGACGAGGAGCTGTCCACCGACGAACATTCGATGCAGCCGCAGCGCGCCACTGCCGAATACGCCGCCCGGGAGGCCGCCGTGGCCAACGCCCTGTTGCCGGCGTTGCCGCCGCTGTCCGCCGGTGTGGTCCGCGGCCCCCGGCTGGTGCCCGGCGCGCCGATTATGGATGGGCGCTTCCGCCTCCTCGCCGATCACGGTGGATCCCCGGCTGCGCGCCTGTGGCAGGCTCGCGATGTGGCCTCCAAGGAGGTCGTGGCCCTCACCATCATGGACCCGAATGCGGCCGTGCGCGCCGAGTACGGCTCTGCACCCGTCATTCCCGATCGGGCGCGCAAGGTCATCGCCGCCCGGCGCGAGATCGTTCGGCGTTCGCAGGCGCTCATGGATTGCACTGGACCGGGCCTGGCCCGCATCCGGCAGGTGGTGGAGAGCCCCACCACCGTCATTGTGATTTCCGATTGGGTGGCGGGCTCGCCGCTGTCCGCAGTGGCGGAGAGCGGGCCCGATCCGATGGCCGCCGGCTATGCGGTTTCCGATCTGTCGTTCGCTGTGGCGCGGGCTCATAACCACGGCGCCATCATGGGCCTGGATCACCGCGACCGCATTCGCATCAGCACCGAGGGCGCGGCCGTGCTGGCCTTCCCCGGTGTTCTGCCGAAGAATTCCGAGATCCAGGACATCCGCGGCATCGGCGTGGTGTTGGACCTCCTGCTGAAGCAGATTCCGGAATCCGAGATTCCGCAGGATCTGATGGAAGCGATGGAGGATATTAAGCACGAGGCCGACGATGTTGATCCCTCCGCCCTGGGCAAGCATCTGCGCGCTCTAACGACCGGCGAGATGACCGTGGACGCGGACGAGACCCCGGACCCCACCTCCCGTTCCGGCTTCGGCGCCGCTCAGAACAAGCCACGGTCGTTCGCCACGGCCGGTTTGCTCGCCTTCGCTGTCGTCGTCCTGATCGCCGCAGTGGTGGCGGCGCTCGTCAGCCAGTTGGGTGGCAGCCGAGTGGATAATCCACTGACACCCGATTCCATCCGAGACGGCGCGGCCAATGCGGCCGGGCAGAAGCCAGCGCAGGTCCAGCTGAAGAACGCTGTGGAGTGGACTCCTTCGGATGGCCGCGGCACCCCGGATTCGCCCGAGGACGCCAAGAACATTGCCGACGGGAATCCGGCCACCACGTGGAAGTCGGATGAGTATTCAAACCCCTTGGGCCCCTCCGGGCTGAAGGACGGCATCGGTCTGATGATCTCCCTTCCGGAGGGAACGAACCTGACTCAGGTGCAGCTGCAGGGGCTGGTTCCGGGCATGAAGATCGAGCTGCGCAGCGCAAATGGGGATGTCACTTCCCTGCAGGACACTCAACTGCTGGACACATTGGATGTGAAGAAGTCGGCGGAGACGGTGACGCTAGAGACTGACACCCCGCATGCAGAGGCGGAAAAGCGAGAATCCACCTCAACGCAGGCTGCCGCGCCGTCGGAGCAGCCGGGCAAGGATAATGAGGTGAAGGGCAATCGCCTGCTGCTGTGGATCACCGCCTTGCCCACCCCAAACCTGGGCAGCATCTCCGAGGTGACCGCCATGGGGACGTGGAAGGGGCAGCCGGAGGCCGATACGCAGCGGCGTCCGGAGCAGGGCGCGGGGGACACGGCCTCCGCGACCACGGCCCCGGCTCCCGCACCCGCCCGGTAACCCCGGCGGCGTCCACCACTCACCGCGCACTGCCCGAGGGCGGGGACCCGCAGGGGTCCTCGTCCCGGGGTGGCCATCCGGTGCAGTCCACAGTGGGATAGTTCTCCACAGGGCCCTTGGTTTCGGAGAACGCGATGATGGATTACGGGGCGCACGTGCCGGGAACCTGGTTACATTGTTCCCGAATAGTTCATCGGCGGATCGGGGGGTCCGCAACCTAGGGGAGGTTTTCCATGACCGTATGCATAGATCGCAAGACACAATTATCGGGGCCGAAAAGTGCGCTGAGCACCGTGGAGTGCGCTCGGCCGAAGCGGGGGCTGACACAAGAGGAACTCAGCGATGACGAGCTGCTGCAGAGACACCTGGCCGGGTGTGAGCAGTCGCTGGGGCGTCTGATCCGGCGGCACGAACATAGCCTTCGGTGGGTTATCCGAGCGGCAGGGGTCATGACTGCAGACCACTTCGACGTGCTGCAAGAAGGGGCGCTGCGGATGCACCGCTTTGCACGGAAGTTCCAGTGGGAGAGCAGCGTGTACACGTGGATGGTGACGATCGTT
This sequence comes from Corynebacterium falsenii, assembly GCA_001054945.1. GTDB lineage: Bacteria > Actinomycetota > Actinomycetes > Mycobacteriales > Mycobacteriaceae > Corynebacterium > Corynebacterium falsenii_A. Next base: position 71,532 of record JVKJ01000003.1, read on the forward strand.
CGAAATACCGCGCGATCCCACGTGGAGTCGGAGAAGAAGCTGGCCTCGCACCACGTCGTGGACTTTCACGTGCTGCACGAGTTGGAGTTCAGTGGAATCGGCACGGCATACGAATCCCTCCGGCCGGGAGCGAGCTCCGAGCGATGGGAGGAGCGGTTGGATCTGCGCCATTACCTCAGGGGATTGGATCCAGAGTTGCGGGAGGTCATGGCCCTGACGGTGATGTGGGGGTATTCAGTTCGCGAGGCGGCCGCGGCACTGAAAATTCCGGCGGGAACCGTCAAGTCGCGGAAGCACCGAGCGTGTCGGCAGCTGGAGTTCTGGTTGCGCCGTGGCGACTATCGCGGTCACGCGCACCGGACGGGAGAAGACAGCGCGCGCACGGAATATCGGCAACGGGCGGCTGGTTAGTTTGAGTGGTGAGCGCCTGGTTAGATTAAAGGCGCGAAAGAACACTTGACCACGTGCCACAAACCCAGTTCTCTGCGGGAGAAGGGTGGAGAAGGGAACTCATGGACCAGCCATTTTTGACCGCATCCGTTGGGCTGAACGCCAAGACCAACCAGGACGGCGCCGAGACCGCCGACAAAGGTCAGGCCGACGCTCATCGCCAGGGCCAGGACGATGCTTCCACCATCCACGACGTGATCATCGTGGGCTCCGGGCCGGCGGGCTACACCGCAGCCGTTTATGCGGCCCGCGCGGAATTGAACCCATTGGTCTTCGAGGGCATCGAGTACGGCGGTTTGCTCATGCAGACCACCGAAGTGGAAAACTTCCCCGGTTTCTCCAAGGGCATCATGGGCCCCGCGCTGATGGAGGAGATGCGCGACCAGGCCGAACGCTTCGGTGCGGACCTGCGGATGGAGTTGGTGGAGAAGATGGACCTCAGCGGGGATATCAAGAAGGTGTGGGTTGACGGCCAGCTGTTCCAGGCCCGCACCGTCATTCTGGCTACGGGCGCAGAGCCGCGCTACCTGGGCTGCCCAGGCGAGGCCGACCTGCTGGGCCATGGCGTGTCCGCCTGCGCGACCTGCGATGGCTTCTTCTTCAAGGACAAGGACATCGCCGTTGTTGGTGGCGGTGATTCCGCCATGGAGGAGGCGGACTTCCTCACCAAGTTCGGCAAGACCGTCACCGTCATCCACCGGCGCGATGAGTTCCGCGCTTCCAAGATCATGGTGGAACGTGCCCAGGAAAACCCCAAGATCAACTTCGTGATGAACTCCCGGGTGACTCGCGTACTGGGTGAATCCGCGGTCACGGGGCTGGTCATTGAGGACACGGTCACGGGGGAGACCAGGGAGATGGCTGTGGACGCCATGTTCGTCGCCATCGGCCACGACCCCCGCACCTCGGTGTTCGACGGTCAGGTTGAGCTGCAAGACAACGGCTATGTCAAGGTTGATGAGCCTTCCACGCGCACCAGCCTTCCGGGGGTCTTCGCCGCCGGCGACCTGGTGGACTCCCACTACCAGCAGGCTATTACTGCCGCGGGCTCCGGCTGTCGGGCCGCCTTGGATGCCGAGGGCTATCTGGCGGCGACCAAGTAGGTCTTCGGGGTTCTCGCGCCATCCCGACCGCGGTGAATGAATTTGCTCACCGCTGCCGGTAATCTGGCTATAACCCCTGAGAGGTTCGTTGTCCGAATCTTTTCCAGCGCTGAAGGTCTCGCGACGATCAGTGACTGTTGTGCACAATGTGATTATTGTGGTTGCAGTGACAATGAATCGGAGGTCCTTCGAACGAAGACCGATGTGAAAGGCAGGCAGTGATGGCTGGCATTATCAAGGTTTCCCAAGGAAGCTTCCGCTCTGAGGTTGTCGAGAGCGAGACCCCGGTTCTCGTGGACTTTTGGGCCGAGTGGTGTCAACCCTGCCTTCGGATGAACCCCGCTCTGGAGGAGCTTTCCGAGGAATTTGATGGGACCGCCAAAATCGCTAAGGTCAACGTGGATGAGGAGCGTGCCCTGGGCGCTATGTTCCAAGTGATGTCCATTCCCGCGCTCATGATCTTCAAGGATGGCGAGAAGATTGACGAGTTCACGGGAGTTCAGGACAAGGAGACTCTGCGTGCTGCGCTGGACCGCGCATCTTCATCGGGCCACGAGTCCAAATAGGAGCGAGCCGGGTCGGTGCGTCCACAACCTTTGGTTTGGCACTGGTCCCGGTATCTCGTTGCGACCCAGCTACTGATGACATCCCCAGCCCAGCACCTCGCCCTCATCGCCGGTGAATGTGAGCCCCTAAGAGAGTACGGAGTTTTCCCCAAGTGAGTACGCAAGCCCTCAAAGTCGGTGACCGCAGCCCGCGCGTCGCTGAAGTCCGCGGTACCTTAGCGCGATTGGGGCTCCTGGAAAGCTACGAAGGCGTTGCCTCGGGGGAGAACGCCCAGCAGTACACGGACGAGGAACAATACTTCGACCAGGACCTCGCCACCGCACTGCGCGGCTTCCAGCAGATGCGCGGAATCATCGCCGACGGCATCATCACCGACGGCACCCTCCGCTCACTCCGCGAAGCCTCGTATTCTCTCGGCGCGCGCGTGCTGTCCTTCCAGGCCAATCAATTTGTCGGTGACGATGTCGCCGAGCTTCAGAGCCAACTGCACGACCTCGGCTTTTACACCTCCCGCGTTGATGGCCACTTCGGGGCAATGACCCACTCCGCGGTCGTCAATTATCAGGGTGATTACGGCCTGGTGAATGACGGAATCGTCGGCCCCAAGACACTGCGGGCGCTGTCTTATTTGGGACGCCGCATTACCGGCGGATCGCCGCAATCCATCCGGGAAAAGGAGCAAATTCGTGCCGCGGGCCCGCAGTTGACCGGCAAGCGCGTGGTGATCGATCCAGGTCTGGGCGGATCGGACAAGGGAATGCAGGTCAATGGGCACTTCGGGTCCATCACCGAAGAAGAGATCCTCTGGGACCTCGCCGGGCGCATCGAGGGCCGCATGATCTCCGCCGGGGTGGAAACCATCCTCTCCCGCCCGAAATCGGCCAATCCCTCTGTTCTGGATCGGGCGGGGATCGCCAACGCATTCGGCGCTGACCTGGTCATTTCCCTCCAGGCCGATCGTTATGAAAACTCGAAGGCCAATGGTTCCGCCTCGTTCTACTTTGGCTCCAATGCGGGCTATTCCTCGATGATCGGCGAGAAGCTCTCCGGGTTCATTCAGCGCGAGATCACCACCCGCACCCCGCTGACGAACTGCTACAACCACCGTCAGACGTGGGACCTGCTGCGCCTGACGCACATGCCCGCCGTCCAGGTGGTCCCCGGATACCTGACCAATGACGGGGATGTGAATATTCTTACCGACCCGAAGATGCGTGACATCATCGCCGAGGCGATTGTCGTCTCCGTAAAGCGCCTCTACCTCCTCGAGGCCGATGTGCACTCGACCGGCACATACAGCTTCTCCGAGCTGCTTCGCCAAGAGGCCAACCGCGCCTAAGCTGCTTTCCGTGCCCGGTGGTCGGCGCCGCGGGTGAGGGCTAAGAGTGGAGGCCGCGCCCCTGCCATTTCTGGTTTGCCAAACGGGTGCGGACATGGCTCCTGCGGCGGCGTTCCTTGGCCCTCTCCGCCTTAACTCCCAAGACTGTCGGGAGCTTTTCCGGTCCGTTGAGCTGCAGGTGCTCCTCTTCCTCAAACTGCGCAAACAGGTGGCCGGGGCTGTCGATCTCACGCCGATACAGCGGGTAATGGGGATGCGGCTTCTTCACCTCGAATCCCTCTTCATCCAGGATGTCGCTAGACAGCAGGGGAGCGGTGCTGATCCAGTCCTCCCGATGGTCGCCCGTGGGATCGCGGCGAACATCCCTCCAGCCGCCGTAGGCCTCCGGGTGATATCCGCCAGGGTCTCCGCCCGCACTGCGGGGGAAAAGGCGATGGTCGCCCGAGGATGATTCCACCGACCGCATTGGCTGCCAGGAGGCCAGAGAATGCCTGTGTCGCCCAATATTGGTTGGATGCAACGAATGGTCTTCATAAGAGGGGTGAATGGAGCTGTGACGCCCCACAGTGGCGTCCTCCTCCCCACAACACTCGTCATCCCCCCAGCGATCCCCGCGCTCCCGGTGATCTTGTGTGGCCCACCTGCTGGTCACCCCCCAGTGACCCTCCGGGTCCCAATCCTCCTCCGATTCCCACAGTTCCTCGGCCTCTTCGTTACGCGCGAAGACTTCTACGGCCTTGATTCCCCGGCGCTGCGCTTCTGTGAGCACCGTCTCAAGGAGCTTTTGTTCCAGGTACAGGCCCATGTATGCGCTGTTCACGTGCACAGTTGAGATGAGGATCGCATCCGGGGAGACGGGAGCGGTGGGCATGACCATGGTTCCGGGAAAGAAGTGTGCGGGAGCGAAGAAGACGGTCGCCGCGGGAACCTCTGTGGCGCCTTTATCGCCTGTCGAGACGAAGGCGGTGTAGCCGCAGATCCCCCAGTTCATCAATACGGATTGGATCCACACTTGCTTGTCAAAGGTGGCATCCGGGCTGTTGCACACTTCTCGGTATTCTTCGCCGGGGACTACCCAGAACATGCTCCGAGCGGAGGTTTGCTCGATGTGGCTGGCTGTCTCCGGTGTGATGGCCCGAATGTCCACCTCCACAGGTTCCCTCCGTTCTTGGGGTCGGCGCGATGATCAGTCGTCCTGAGCACGGCAAAAGTTTCGAGGCGCTTGCATTGTTGCGCGCGAACTTACCGTGCCTGATCCAGAAGGAATTCTAGTTGCGTTTTGAGCCCTCCGAGGACGAATCGGATGTTTCACGTGAAACAGATGGTCAATTTAATGGATAAAGGCAGCTACAGGGCACGCTTCCTTCTGGAATCCGTGCCCGGCAACTGCCCTAGATTACTCTGACTTGTTCCACTTCAGTATTTCGGCAATGCGGTCGAAGTCCTCCGGGCCTCCAAATTCCACAACCAGCTTGCCCTTCTTCTTCCCCATCTGGACGGATACCTTGGTATCCAGCGCATCCTGGAATTCCTCCACCCACGACGAGACGTGGGAGGGGAGGTCCCGCGGCCGCTGAGTCTTCGGTTTGCGCTTCTGCTGGCCGCCCTGGCCGTTCAGCAACACCACGGCCTCCTCGGTCGCGCGGACGGACAGCCCCTCAGCTACGACGCGCTTCGCCAGGTTTTCCTGGTCCTCCGGGCCGGTCTGCACGCCCAAAAGAGCTCGGGCGTGACCGGCACTGAGAACTCCCGCGCTCACCCGCCGCTGCACCGCCACCGGCAGTTGCAGCAGGCGAATCATGTTCGTGATGAGCGGGCGGGAGCGACCCAGCCTCTCTGCCAACTGAGCCTGCGTTACTCCGAAGTCCTCCAGCAGCTGCTGATATGCCGCGGCCTCTTCCAGCGGATTCAATTGGACGCGATGGATATTTTCCAACAGCGCATCGCGGAGCATGGCCTCGTCGTCCGTCTGCCGAACAATGGCGGGAATGGTGTCAAGTCCCGCGTCCTTCGAAGCTCGAAGTCGACGCTCACCCATGATGAGCTCGAATTCCGTCTCACCGTCGTTGGCTCGACGAACCACGATCGGCTGCATGAGCCCGAATTCACGAATGGAGTGGACAAGCTCCTTGAGGGAGTCTTCGTCGAACACGGAGCGCGGTTGCTTCGCATTCGCGCGAATTTGGCCAAGCGGGATCTCTTGGTAGGTGGCACCGAAGTCTTCCGCAGTTTCGTCACTGTGACGTTTAGTTGGGGTAGGGGAATCATATGAGACGCCACCGTCTGCCGTCCGCATCTCTTCGCCAGATGTGAGAGTTTTGCTCCCCGCCGAAGAATCACCGTGCCCGCTCTTGCGGCTAGCCTCCGAATCTCGCGCCTGAGGCTTCCGAGGGCCCTTTGGTTCAGCCACTCGATCTGCCGATGGATTGCGCTTGCCCTTTTCTTTGGAGTCTGCCCGTGACTCGGGAGTCGGCGTCGACTCCCTGGAAGCTTCGTTCCCTGGGGTAGGGGAGGGGCTAGCCTTTTGCCCGAGGATCACGTCCGCGGCGCCAGTTCCCAGCGATGGCTTGGAGGGGCCAGACGGGATCAGAGAGGCAAGGCCTCGACCCAGCCCGCCTCTACGCGCCTGGCTCCCCGTGCGAGCAGCAGGCATTTTAGGACCTTTCGGCGAACTCTGAGACTGTTTATTGTTCCCATTATTTTCAGTTGCCATTAGTACTGGCCCCCATTATGCAATTCCGGGGCAATTCCGATCGGCGCGGTTTCTACCGATGGTTTGTAGTCCCCACGCTTGGCAAATTCAATAGCGGAATCAAAGTACGCCAGCGCACCGGTCGATCCGGCATCGTATTCCAATACGGTCTGAGAATAGCCAGGAGCCTCCGAGACCTTCACGCTCCGCGGAATGTGATTATCCAGCACCACGGAGCCGAAGTGTTCCCTGACTTCATCCGAGACCTGCTTGGCCAGTTTGGTACGTCCATCGTACATGGTCAAGAGCACCGCCGAAATGTGCAATTCGGGGTTCAGCTGCTCTCGAATCATCGTGATGTTGTTCAAAAGCTGACCCACGCCCTCTAGCGCGTAATACTCGCATTGGATGGGGATCAGCACCTCTGTGGCTGTCGACATGGCGTTAATGGTCAGCAAGCCCAGTGACGGCGGGCAATCAATGAAGACATAATCAAAGCCAAGCGCTTGCATTGCCTCATCGCCAATGGCATCGCGCAACCGGTATTCGCGGCGCACCATGCTCACCAATTCGATTTCCGCGCCAGCGAGGTCGATGGTAGCGGGGATTGTGTACAGGTTCTCGTTCTCCGCATGCTGTTGCATTGCCTCGGAGGCCGACATTTCTCCGATCAGAACCTCGTAACTCGAAGGAGTTCCCAGACGATGCTCAGCATTTAGAGCTGTGGAGGCATTGCCCTGGGGATCAAGATCGATAACCAAAACCTTGAGCCCGTGCAGAGCCAGAGCCCAAGCGAGGTTGACCGTCGACGTAGTCTTACCCACGCCGCCCTTCTGGTTTGCGATGGTCACCTTTCTGCACTCGCCGGGCTTCGGCAGCTTGAGGTTGGTCGGGTTCTGCATGCGAGCCGCCTGCTTAGCGGCTTGGGCAATGGGGGTGTCGTCCCATTCAGGCTTTGCCATGTACATCCTCACTTGGTTCCCACGTTTCACGTGAAACTACATCTCGACTTACTCTAGTGCCTTCCACCCTCGCGGGATACCGGGGGCGGATTCAATGCCACTGGGCTTCGACCGCTCTTTATCTCCGATGAATCGTGATCGCATGGGTCGGGTCGCTCAAGACAGACTCTCCAATGAGCTGAATTTCGGCTGTGTGTCCGCCCGTCTTTTCGATAGTCTGGCGATCCCTCTTGAGCTCGTCCTCAACAGAGCTTCCCTTGAGCGCGATCATCGTTCCACCAGAACGGACAAGGGGGAGCGACCATTGAGTGAGCCTTCCCAGGGGTGCGACCGCGCGGGATGTCACCACATCTGCACCGCCTAGTTTTTTGATGATCGACTTCTCCTCGGCACGTCCTCGAATGACCTCAACCTCTAGCGCCAAGGAATCCACGATCTCCTCCAGAAAGGTGGTCCGCCGAAGCAATGGCTCCAATAACTGAACCTGTAAATCGGGCCGAGCAATGGCCAGCGGGATACCCGGCAAGCCAGCCCCAGATCCGACATCAATGACACGGGCGCCTTTCGGCACGAGCTCTGCAAGTACAGCGCTATTTAGAACGTGCCGTTCCCAGATTCGTGGCACCTCTCGAGGACCGATGAGGCCGCGTTGTATCCCCTCAACGGAGAGGAACCGTGCATAGGATTCAGCCAGCGGGGTTCTGTCCCCGAACACATTGTGTGCCGCCGGGGGAGTAGGCCCCAGCTCGCTATTTGGGGCTGCCTCCTCGGTCCCCGGCCTGCAATTGCCATTGCCTTCCCTGTCGTCATGTTTCACGTGAAACAGTCTATCGAGAGTGACACCCTGAAGCCGCATTGCGCATAAAAAAAGCCGGCCCTGCGGCCGGCTGTGCATGGTTCTGGAATTCGCGGTTTCACGTGAAACGCGCTAGCGCTTCTTCTTCCGTTTGTTCTTGTTCGGGCGCGCTCCTGGCTTTGGCTTCGTCGTTCCGCCGCTCTCGCCCGCCACTTGGGCGGACCCGTCACTAGAGTTTGAAGGCTTTGCGTCCCCCTGCTCGACCTTCTTTGCGACGTTGACCTTCTCGTTGAGCTGATCCTTCTTGTCGCTCGTGGCCTTGTCAGTCACCGCGTTGGCACCGGAACCGGACACCTTCTTGTTCTTCGGCTTCTTTTTTGGATTGTCGGGGCGCACGCCCGGTTTGGGAGCGGAGGTACGCTTCTGGGCAATCTTCTCAGCCTTTTCAGCTGCTTCCTCACTATCCATCTTGGAGAACAGCATCCTCTGCTGTACCAGAGTCCACACGTTATTGAAGAACATGTAGATCGCGAGGCCGACTTGCCAAAAGTAACCACCGAACAGGTACATGACCGGGATGAACCACAGCATCATCTTCTGCATGATGTCCATCTGCGCCTGCATCTGCTCACCCATGGGGTTGGACGGCTTGTTCGGATTGGCAGCCTGACGCTTCTTCGTCCGATCCAGATTCATGCGCGCCGTGAAGTGCATGATCACCGCAGAGGCGAGGATCAGCGGCAGCAGCACGATCATGATGTTGGTCTTAGTGAAGTCCGCGGCTTGCCCATCGGGGGAGAAGGCGCCGAAGGAAGCGGGGTCCATCGAAATGTACGCAGACAGCGGCGTGCCGAAAAGTCGGGCATCCAGGAAGCTTTGGACCTCATCCACACCGAAGATGTAGTTCGGAGTGTTCCGGGTCTGCTCGACCGTCATTCCGAGCTCGGCGAAGCGATGACCCGTGCGGTTGAAGGACTTGAGAACGTGGTACAGACCAATAAAGATCGGCATCTGCACCAACGCCGGCAGGCAGGAGGCGAGCGGGTTAACACCCATCTCCTTTTGAACCTTGCGCGTTTCCTCCATCAACTTCTGTTGATCGTTGCCGTACTTCTTCTTGAGCTCCTGCATCTTGGGCTGGAACTCGGCCATCCGCCGGGATGAACGCATTTGGTTGATGGTCGGCTTCAGAAGCAGGATGCGGATAGTGAACACCAGCATCATGATGGACAAAACCCATGTGATGCCGGACGCGGGGTTCAGCACAAAGCTAAATGCCTTATGCCAGAACCACAGCACCGCTGAGATCGGATAGTAAATGAAATTTAATGAAAACACTTCGAGGAAGTTCTCCTAGAACGTAGTTGTGATCAACCAGCAAAATGATCCTGCCAGCAGCGAAGGCCGCGTGGCGAGAATTCAGGTCCAGAACCAATGGTCAAGAGGCGTTCAGCCCTCATACTGTGGAGGCCTGATTCAACTCAACGAATAGTCAACCAGACTCGGGCCCATTACGCCGAAATTGACGGCGACGCGGCATGGGCACGGGATCCCATCCACCTGGGTGCCAGGGTCCGCACCGAGCCAGGCGTCCGATAGTCAACAAGCTGCCTTTGAAGAACCCGTGGAGGCGAAAGGCCTCAAGGCCGTAATTCGAACACGTGGGTTCAAACCGGCAACTCGAGGTCGTCTTCATCGGGGAGACATAGTCCTGATAAAACCGAATCCCCTTGATGGCGATAGATGTGAATGTTCCACGTGAAACATTGGCGTCTGAACCGAGACGATCTCCGGGCTCAGGACTTGGACGCCCGCCGGATGCAACTTGCGACATCGGCCCTCACCTCCTTGAAGGTGGCGTGAGCGCTCGCAGGGAGGGCACGAACAACAATCAGCGTGCCGGGGGAGTACCAGTCAGGTGACCGCCCCTCCGGACGAAGTTTCGCCCACCACTCGGAGCCAGAGGGCGGATCTCCAGCGGCTGCGGCGTCGAAGATATCTCGAAGGGCGTGGCGAATAAGACGAGAGACCCCGTGCCTCTTCACCGCGTTCCCCACCGCCTTCGACACCACGAGACCGGCCCGTGGTCCGTCTTGGATAATCCCGTCTCCCTGCAATACATAAACCACCACCGTGCGACTTCCCTTCTTGCGCCCGGTCTTAATCGCGCGGGCGAATCCCTCCGAGGATCGGAGACGGGATTCGGGAGGCAGCACGGTGGTGGCTGGTGGGGCCTCAAAGGCCCGGGGTTAAACCGCCGACTAAGCGGTAAGGGACTTACGTCCCTTACGGCGACGTGCGGACACGATGGCACGGCCGGCACGGGTGCGCATGCGGGCGCGGAAACCGTGCTTGCGGTTACGACGACGGTTGTTTGGCTGGAAAGTCCGCTTGCCCTTGGCCACGGTACTTCACTCCTAACTCTGCTAACGAGTGCACTGCCGGCCCTGCAGCGGCTCGAATCCGCAACACAACCAACGCGCCCTCTATGTATGGACGGCGTACCAGGAGCACGATCGACTCTCCACGAGGGTCCCACCCCGCGCGGACGTGCGACTGCGGGGCGAGGAGGTAAAAAGTCAATTCCTCTGGCACATAAAGACATGAAGTGAGTGATGCGAACACCCGCCGGGGGTGTGTTGATACGCACAGTTCATGTCACAGACGCTTCAAGAATACGTGCACAGGGCGCAGATCACAAAATCCAGCTACTACCCCCATAACCGCAGGTGGAATTACATCCTTGTGATTGGGATTTACCTGGGGTTCCAGAGCACATAACACGATGTGAATCCTGTGTACAAGAATCCACTACTTGTGGAAAACCGCATTCCCCCCAAACCCTCAACCCTCAATTGAGGCCACAAAACCCCAGGTCAAGACGAAATCGACAGTGACTTTAGAGTTATCCACAGGTAGAGGGTAAATTGGGTACAAATGTGAACAAAAGTTATCCACAGGTGTGGATGAGCGTGTGGACAAGCAGGTAGGCACGTCATTTCATGTGTGGATCAGATGTGCAAAGGATTGTGAAAGGCGCCAGCGCACCCACGTAGGATTCACGCGCCCCTGGAGGTATCAGGTACACCCATCGCCTCCCAGAGCCGCGCCTCCGCCGTCCGCACGTCCACCCACCTACATATTGACCACGGACCACCTTCGAGAACACCAACCTTTAACCAGCACGGAAGCGAGCCGCACAACGATGAACCCGGAGCAAGACGCATACCTGGCCGCGAATTTTCCACGGGTATGGAACCAGCTCGTCGACGATTGGACAGCTTCCGACGGCCGCGAGAACCGCTTCCCCCGCATCGCGACCCGCCGTCGGACCCTCCTGCGCCAGATCAGAGCTGTCACCTTCGTCGGCGGAATTGCCGTGCTCACCGCTCCAAACCAGTGGTCCAAAGACGAGATCGAAAACGAACTCACCCGTCCGCTGGAGGATGTCCTGGAAAAAGAACTCCAGCAGAAGGTGACCATTTCTCTTTCCGTGCGCGAGTCCACGCAGCAAGCTGAGGACGCACACGACGTCCCCGCCCCCGCCCAGGAATCGCCAGCGCCGAACGCTGCACCTCCATCCCAAGGCTCGGCCGATCCCGCTCGGCCGGCACCCACGCCAGGGCACAATCGCCCTCTTGACCAGCACGAATATTCACAGCCCGGCGTCCAGACCCAAATGTTCAGCGAGAGCGAAGAGCGGGCGGCGGCTGCTTTCGCGGAACAGTACGAGCACCCGCAGGAACAACCCCAGTACCCGTCTCCGACCCCTCCCAACTGGCAACACCTGACCACCCCAGCGGCGGACACTGCGAACCAGCCGCCGAAGGATGGTCCCCGCCCAGTGAACCGCCAGGGGAGTTTCGGTCCCTCAAGGGGGGACGCCACCAGCGCGACGGGCGGGCAGGAAAACGGTGCCATCCTGAATAAGAAGTACACATTTGAAACATTCGTGATCGGCAGCTCCAATCAATTCGCCCACGCAGCCTGCAGGGCAGTGGCCGAAGCACCCGCGAGGTCGTACAACCCCCTGTTCATCTGGGGAGATTCAGGACTGGGGAAGACTCACCTCCTCCATGCCATCGGGCATTACGCCCTGGAGCTCCAGCCGTCGATGAAGGTCCATTACGTCTCCAGTGAGGAGCTCACGAATGACTTCATTAACGCGATTGCCAATGACCGCCGCGACCAGTTCAAAAGGCGTTACCGCAGCCTGGACATGCTCATCGTGGACGATATTCAGTTCCTGCAGGGCAAGGAGTCCACACAGGAGGAGTTCTTCCACACCTTTAATGCGCTCCACCAGGCGAATAAGCAGATTGTGCTGAGCTCGGACCGGCCGCCCCGGCAGCTCACCACCCTGGAGGATCGCCTTCGGACCCGATTCGAGGGAGGTCTAATCACCGATGTGCAGTCCCCGGATTTGGAGACGCGCATGGCGATTCTGTCGAAGAAGGTTCAAAACGAAAAGCTCGTGATGCCGGAGGACGTGATCGAGATGATCGCGAGCCGCTACGAGAAGTCGGTGCGTGAGCTTGATGGCGCCTTCAACTGCGTATATGCCTATTGTTCGCTGGCGGGGGAGCCGATCACGATCGAGACGGCCAAGATCGCGCTGCGGGACATTTTGCCCAGCGATGAAGACGTGGTCATCACCATGCAGACGATCCTTGACGTGGTGACGGAGTACTTCAGCATCACTGTCGACGAGATCACGGGTAAGGCGCGGTCCAAGAAGTACGTCCACGCTCGGCAGATCGCCATGCATCTGGGTCGCGAACTCACCGATCTTTCTCTGCCGAAGTTGGGCGCGGAGTTCGGCGGCAGGGACCACACCACGGTGATGTACGCCGATCGGCGCATCCGCGAGGCACTCACGGAGAACCGCAAGACCTTCAATGAGGTCCAGGAGCTTACTCAACGCGTTAAATCACACGCACGCAATTAACCCCCCGGCGAACCGGACCGCAGGCACGATTGTGCACAGGTATCCACAGTTATCCACAGATTGACGGGGGATAACTCCCAAAAATTGTGGATAACTTCCGGTAACTGACCTTTACACTCCCCAGTTATCCACAATTCCACAGCGCTTTCCACAGGTGTAATTACAAACTTGTAATTCCGGGGGTGAACGAACCGAGTGAACCGGACCCACTTTTGCCCCGCAACTTGGGGAAAACTACCGATTTGCTTGGGTATCCTGTCGTGGAGAACCTGTGGATAACTCGAAGACTGTGGAAATCATTCACAGGACGCCACGGTTATCCACAGGCGAGTTCACGCCAGCTACACACCTCAAAACTGCATCTGAACTGGGGAAAGACCAACTTTTCCACAGCGCTCACAACCCCTACTGCCACTACTGCATCTCCCAATATGGGAAAAGAACAGAAATAGGCCTTGTGGGATAATCTGGGAGTCTCAATTTCACGGATCGCCGTCTTCCGGACGTTCTCAGCAAGGAAGCAAGAACACTTGCGAGGACGAATGACAAGATCCGTGCAGACGGCCCACCTCGGATCCGCGTACATGGAGGAATGACAAGAATGGACCAGCACAACGTGAGCTTCTCGGCGGAGAAGGATGACTTGTCGTCAGCTTTGGCCTGGATTGCGCGCTCACTGCCCGCCAAGCCCACTCAACCCATCCTCCGTGGCGTGTTGATCCATGCGAATGACGACGGACTGGAACTTTTCGGATTCGACAGGGAAGTGTCCACCCGTGTTCACATCAGCGCCGAGGTTCATGAACCGGGGAAGATGTTGGTCGCTGGCAAGCTGGCATCGGACATTGTGGGGTCCCTGCCCGAAAAGTCCATCAGCATGGAATACGAAGGATCCAAAGTCATCGTGACGTGTGGTTCCTCCCGCTTCGAGCTTCCCGCGATGACGCTTGAGGATTATCCGGTGCTTCCGGAACTTCCCAGGGTGACGGGCACCATTGATCCACAGCTATTCAGTGAGGCCATCGGGCAGGTGGCCATTGCGGCCGGCAAAGATGACACGCTGCCGATGCTGACCGGCATTCGCATGGAGATTGACGGGGAAAATGTCGTGATGGCAGCCACCGACCGTTTCCGTCTTGCCGTGCGCCGTTTCATGTGGAACCCGGCCGCAGCGGAGGCCCAGGCCGAACTGCTGATTCCCGCCAAGACTCTGGCGGATACCGCCCGGACCATGGATACCCAGACCACCGATCCCGTGGAAATCGCCCTCGGCGGCGGAGAGAACATTGGCCAGGACGGGCTACTTGGTATCGCCACCGACCAGCGCCACACGACTACGCGCCTGCTGGACGCAGACTTCCCGAAGTTCCGTCCACTTCTACCCAAGACTCACAACAGCCTCGCCAGCGTGGAGATCGCCCCGCTGCAGGATGCAATTCGCCGCGTCTCGCTCGTGGCAGACCGGAATTCCCAGATTCGAATGGACTTTGCTGAGGATGGCGTCACCCTTTCAGCGGGGGGCAGCGACGTGGGCTCAGCGGTGGAGACCCTGAACTGCTCCTTCGTGGGCTCCCCTCTGAAAATTGCGTTTAACCCCTCCTACCTCAAGGATGGGCTCGCGGCGGTGCACACTGACCGCGTGGTTTTCGGGTTCACGCAGCCATCCCGGCCGGCGATCCTCATTCCAGAACCAGAGAATCTGCCGGAGGCGGATGAAGAGGGCAATTTCCCCACTCCGGAGACCGATTTTACCTACTTGTTGATGCCTGTGCGCCTGCCGGGCTAGATCGGGGACTGAGGTTGTTCGTTCGCTCGCTGCAGCTGGAGGACTTCCGCTCGTGGCGCTCACTGGAATTGGAACTCTCGCCGGGAGTTACGGTCTTTCTCGGGCCGAATGGTCATGGAAAGACCAACATTGTCGAGGCGCTGGGATACCTGGCGACCCTCGGTAGCCACCGGATCAATTCCGATGCCGCGCTTGTGCGGGAGGGGACTAACCTAGCCAGCGTTTCCGCCACCGCGGTCAACGGCGGCCGCGAGCTTACGGCACATATCGCCATTCGGCCCCACGGATCGAACAAAGCTCACATCAACCGCACGGCGCTGGGGGCCACCAGGGAACTGCTGGGCATCGTGCGAAGCACGTTGTTTTCGCCGGAAGATCTCGCGCTGGTCAGGGGAGAGCCGGAGCAGCGCCGGGTATTCCTGGACCAAATCATGGTCGCGCGTTATCCCCGCCTGGCGGGAATCAAAGCCGATTATGACAAGGCGCTGCGCCAGCGGAACGCGCTGTTGCGCAATTCCAGCTTTGAGCTGCGAAATCACGTCAAAGGGCGAATTGATGCAGGTGCAGATGACGACGTGCAGGTAGCGCTGACCACCCTGGATGTCTGGGATTCGCAGTTAGCCCACTTCGGTGCGCAGATCATGTCCGCACGCGTGCAGATCGTCCATGACCTTGCGCCTCATCTCGCGAAGACGTACCAGCGACTGGCGCCGGAATCCCGCGCGGCATTCGGGGTGTACAGCTCCACCATCGATGCGGAGCTCTCCGAGCGGGGGATCCTCTTGGGCAAACGGGACCTCGCGGCACGCGAGGGACAGTTCACTACCACCGACTCCGATCCCGCCAACATAGAAACACCGCTACCTGCGCTTTTGTCCCCGGAGATCGCGGAAGCCACGTTGCTCGACGCCTTCGCCGCCCGTCGCGAGCAGGAAATTGATCGCGGGACCACGCTCATCGGACCGCACCGGGACGACATGATCCTCATGCTGGGAAGTCAGCCCGCCAAAGGCTTCGCCAGTCACGGCGAATCGTGGTCCTTCGCCCTGTCTCTGCGCCTCGCAGCTTTCTTCATGCAGCGCGGGGACGGGGTCGAGCCGGTTGTCATTCTGGACGACGTATTCGCGGAATTGGATTCTTCGAGACGCCGCCACCTCGTCGCAGTCCTGCAGGAGGCCGAGCAAGTGCTGATTACCGCCGCGGTGGATGATGACATCCCCGAGGAACTGCGGAGCATCGCGCAGATCCATAACGTGGAGGCCGAACTCACTGATGAGGGTAGGATTTCGACGCTGCGCGACCCGGAATCCGGTGCTGAAGGTGGGGTTACCCATGAATGACAAGGACCCGGCACGGGGGGCGCAGCAGGCCAAGGACGCCGTGGCCGAGACGCTCAAGGCTCTTCAGCGGGCTGGGGCGAAGACCCAGGGTGAGGTCAAGCCGGTGGCGTCCAAAAATAGGTACCTCAAGCCCCGGCCGATGGTGACGCGACTGGATGGGCGACTCGACATGAGCTTCCGCGACCCGAAATTCATCGGCGACGTCCTGAAGCCCGAGATCGCACGGCGCGGCTGGGGGAAGGACCTGGCGGCGGCACGGTTGGCGAACGAGTGGGACATGATCGTGGGGCCGGAGATCGGGCGGCACACCTTTGTGATCAAGTACGAAAAGAGGCGGCGTGAACTGCATGTTCAATGCGATTCGACCTCATTTGCCTCCACGCTGCGGCTGATGCAGGCCAATATTCTGAGCAAGATTGCGAATCACGTGGGGCCGGATGTTGTGGAGCAACTGAAGATCCTCAATCCGGATGTGGGACCGCGACGATCTGGGAGACTGCGGGTGCGCGGCCGGGGCCAACGCGATGATTATGGGTAGTAGACACGCTAGAATGGTGGGGTTACACGACTGAATCGCAGTTGTTGAAGAGACTGGCACACGAAGGAGTTCAACCCACCGTGGGTGCACCAGAATCACAGAGTAATTATGGCGCGGGATCGATCACGATCCTCGAGGGGCTGGAGGCCGTCCGTAAGCGCCCCGGCATGTACATCGGCTCCACTGGTGAGCGTGGCCTTCACCACCTCATCTGGGAGGTTGTGGACAACTCCGTTGATGAGGCGATGGCTGGTTATGCCTCCAAGGTTGAGGTCACGCTTCTGGCAGACGGGGGAGTGGAGGTCACGGATGATGGCCGTGGTATTCCTGTCGAGATGCATCCGTCTGGGGCGCCGACCGTGCAGGTGGTCATGACCCAACTGCACGCAGGCGGCAAGTTCGACTCCGAGTCTTATGCGGTCTCCGGCGGCCTGCACGGTGTGGGCATTTCCGTGGTGAATGCTCTTTCCACGCACATGGAGACCGAAATCAAGCGCGATGGGCACCTGTGGCGGCAGACGTTCAATGCGGCGATTCCGGCCGAGCTGGAGCAGGTCAAGAAGGCCCGGGGGACCGGAACTACGCAGCGGTTTTGGCCGGATCCGGAGATCTTCGAGACGCTGGACTTCAACTACGACACGGTGGCCAAGCGCCTGCAGGAAATGGCGTTCCTGAACAAGGGGCTCAGCATCACCCTGACTGACCTGCGGGAAGATGCCAAGGTCAAGGATATTTTGGAAGAGGACGCCACCGAGGAGGCGGCGGCTCCGAAGTCTGCCGAGGAGCAGAAGGAAGAGCGCGAGCGTGCCAAGGGACCCAAGACGGAGACTTTCCACTACCCGGATGGGCTGAAGGACTACGTTCAGCACATTAACCGGAAGAAGACGGCCATCCATCCGACGGTTATCGACTTCGAGGCCAAGGGCGAGGACCACGAGGTGGAGGTCGCGCTGCAGTGGAATGGTAGCTATCAGCAGTCCGTCCACACGTTCGCTAACACGATCAACACCTTCGAGGGCGGTACTCACGAGGAGGGCTTCCGCGCTGGTCTGACCTCCCTGATGAATCGCTACGCGCGGGAGCACAAGCTGCTGAAGGACAAGGACGGCAAGCTCTCCGGCGACGACGTGCGCGAGGGGTTGGCCGCTGTGGTGTCCGTCCGGGTGGGGGACCCGCAGTTTGAGGGCCAGACCAAGACGAAGTTGGGTAATACGGAGATTAAGGGCTTTGTGCAGCGCGCTCTGAACGAGCACCTGTCCGACTGGCTGGATGCGAATCCGGCCGAGGCGCGGGCCATCGTGAACAAGGCCGTTGCCGCTGCCCATGCCCGTGCTGCTGCACGGAAGGCGAGGGACCTGGTTCGCCGCAAGTCGCCATCCGATCTGGGCGGCCTGCCCGGCAAGCTGGCCGATTGCCGCTCCAAGGATCCGAAGCTGTCCGAGCTGTACATCGTGGAGGGCGATTCCGCAGGCGGCTCTGCCAAGTCCGGCCGCGATTCCATGTACCAGGCCATCCTGCCGCTGCGCGGCAAGATCCTGAATGTGGAAAAGGCCCGCATGGATAAGGTGTTGAAGAACGCGGAGGTCCAAGCGATCATCACGGCGCTGGGCACTGGCATTCATGACGAATTCGATATCAAGAAGCTGCGCTATCACAAGATTGTGTTGATGGCCGATGCCGATGTCGACGGCCAGCACATTGCAACGCTGCTGCTGACCCTGCTGTTCCGATTCATGCGCCCGCTGGTGGAGGAGGGGTACGTGTACCTCGCGCAGCCACCGCTGTACAAGCTGAAGTGGGGCAAGGGCGATCCCGGCTTCGCGTTCTCCGACCGGGAGCGGGACGAGCAGCTGGCTGAAGGCCTGGCCGCTGGTCGCAAGATCAATAAGGATGACGGCATTCAGCGCTACAAGGGCCTGGGTGAGATGAATGCCAAGGAGCTGTGGGAGACCACGATGGATCCGACCACCCGTACTCTGCGCCGGGTTGCGCTGGAGGACGCGGCAGCGGCCGATGAGCTGTTCAGCGTGCTGATGGGCGATGACGTGGTGGCGCGCCGTAGCTTCATCACTCGCAACGCTCGAGACGTCCGCTTCCTGGACGTGTAGCAATCCCTTTCCGCCATACGGCGGAATGATGCCCCGGACACCCCACGAGGTGCCGGGGCTTATTCAATGTTTCACGTGAAACATTCAGAAACGACTTCGCCTGACATTCCCCGAACAACGTCATAAATTAATTATGTGAGCATCTCTACTTCCAGGCCCGACAACAAATTCGAGTACGTCCCCGTCGTCATGGGGGATACCTCGACGACTCAGGCGCGGGCCTATGCAGGGGATCCGTCTCAACCCCTGATCATGATTTGGCCGGGGTGGGGCATGGGCGCGCGTTACTACCGGCCACTCGCGGAGCACCTATCGGCAGCCGGATTCCCCACAGCCATTGGGGAACTACGGGGCCAGGGGGAAAGCAGCGCCCGCCCCTCCCGTTCTGAGACGTGGGGATATCACGACATGGTCTCGGAGGACTATCCACGCACCGTCCGCGGGGTCAAGGCTCGTCTTGGCCTGGAACCCGACCATCCGACCGTACTGCTGTGCCACTCCATGGGCGGTCAGATCGGCACCCTGTTCCTCACCCGTCCGGAATGCCACGAGCTGAACGTCATTGGGATGATCGGTGTGGGAGCCGGCACTCCGTATTTCAAGGGGTTCGAAGGGAAAAACCGCTGGCGGCTAGCCATCGGCGCTCCGCTCATGCGACTGACGTCCACATTTATTGGCTATCAACCGGAGGGGATCCTGGACCTCGCTGGTTATGGAATGCAGGCCAGGAGGCACGTTATCGAGTGGTCTCACCTTGCCCTGGCCAATAACTTCAATAAGGTCCACACCACCGACGTTCCCTATCCCGAGCGGCTCAAGGAGATCACCCCTCAAGTCCTGCTCCTCCGCTTCGCGGGCGATGAGGATTGCCCGCGAGCTTCTATGGACAACCTCGCTGCGCAGATCCCTCGGGCGCACGTCCAGTTGGAGGAGCTCCCGGAGGAGCTAGGACACAATCGTTGGGCACGGAACCCGGAAGCCATTGTTCGCCGCGTTCAGCAGTGGATTTCAGCGCAGTCAGCAGGGCAAGATCCGAACCCTCACAGCGCCTTCAGGGGGTCGTGACGAAACTCGTTCAGGGCCACAGCGCTGGCGGCGTTCGCCAGGATGTCCTCACCCGCCCGATGAATGTGCAGTCGCCTGCGTGGGCCCTCGTGCCGTCGCAGTCCATCCGCGACGATCCTGGTGGTCCGCGGATCGGTGGTGAATGTCTCGCCTGCGACCACGAGGTTTTCTGGATCCACCACGTCCACGGCCAGCGACAGCAGTTTCCCCAGCAGGTGCGCTCGTTCATCCAGTAGCGCGCGAGCACGGGCGTCTTCTTGCCCGCGCCGTACCAGCTCCTGCAGGGTCCGCGCCCTAATTCCCCGCTCGCCGGCCGCGCGCAACAGGCTCGTTGTCCCCAGCGGGTGCGCGCCCTCCGGGGCGCCCGCGAAACTTCCAGACGCCGCGATGTGCCGAAAGGCCGCCGGAGACGTCCCCGTATGTGGTTTGTGCACGGCTCCATTAAAAATCCAGGCGTGTGCGACCAGCTCTCGCGCGTAAAAATACAAGGTCGAGCTGAAACTGTCCGCCCCGCGCGACGGTAGGGGCGTGTTCATGAGTTGAAACCCAGCCATGGCACTCACGCCGGTGGAGATGGAGGTCGGGACGCCAGTGATTTCCGCGATGATCGCGCCAGGGTCAACATCCTCCCAGCCGAAGGTGCGGGATGACACGCGTCCACGGTTGTCGACATGCGGGGAGAGGGCTAGTCCGACCTGCAGATCCTCGGTCTCCGCGCCCTGTTCCCGGGCCAAGGAGAGCAGCGCGTGGCCAATGGCCTCTAGTGCATCCTCCGGACTGGCGTCCGGGACGGAGAGACCGAGTGTGCGCTGGGCGAGGGGGTGGCCCAGCGCGTCGGTGGCGACCAGCGCCGTGCTGCGCAGACCGATGTGGGCGCCCAGTCCGATGGGGCCCTGGCCGGTGGGGAATAGCCCACTGGTGGGACGCCCGGTTGTCGTGTCGTCGATTGTGGCACCGCTCCCGCCCGTTCCACGTGAAGCGATCGGCGCACCTTGCTCAACGAGTCCGCCCTTGATCAGGGCGGTCACATGTCTGGCCACGCTGGGCTGAGACAGCCCGAGGACGTCTTTCAACTCCTGGCGGCTGATCCCCGGGGTAGTGCGGATCATGTGAAAGCACTGCGCACTGGGGGTTCTGGGTCGGGTGAAGGTGACCAAACGTGAGGTTCCACCAGCCGGGAGGGAACTGGCCGGAGCGCAGGTTGCTGGGGAGGTCATGGCATTTAAGTATTGACTAGACAGAGTTGTCTGTCAATCGGTTTTGCCGAAATGGTTTGGGGCGATCGGTCGCGGTATTTTCGCAGTTCAACTGGATGCGGCGGCACATAGATTCACCAAGAATATTTTTCTAGCCCGCTACCTAGACAGAATGGTCTACTAGCCGTATGACACAGAACACAGACTCTGACATCACACTTCACTGGTTCCTTCCGACCTACGGAGATTCCAGAGCAATCATGGCGGGCGGCCACGGCTCGGGGCTTCACCGCGGCGAGCGGACGGCTGATTTCGGTTACCTCACCCAGCTGGCCACAGCGGCGGAAAGAAACGGCTTCGAGTCTGTCCTCATCCCCACGGGGCAGTGGTGCGCGGAGGCCTGGCAAGTGGCGTCCTCCCTTATTGCCGTGACCGACACCCTGAAATTCCTGGTGGCGTTTCGACCCGGAGCCGTTAGCCCCACCCTCCTGGCGCAACAAGCCGCCACCTTCCAGGACCTGTCCGGCGGGAGGCTGGCCATCAACGTGGTGGTCGGCGGTGAGGATCACGAGCAGCGACAATATGGCGACTTCCTGGATAAACAGCAGCGCTACGAACGGGCTGATGAGGCGCTGGAGATCGCGAAGACCCTGTGGAATGAGGAGGCGCCGTTGACTTTTCATGGCGAGTATCTGGATGTGGAAAACGTCTCCCTCGCGCGCCGGCCGGCCACCGCGCCGCCGGTATATATCGGCGGCAGTTCCGATCCGGGGATCGCGGTGGCGGCGCGCAGGTCGGATGTCTATCTGACGTGGGGAGAGCCTCCGGAGGCGGCGGGGGAGAAGATCCGGAAGGTGCAGGCCCAGGCTGCGGTCGAGGGGCGTGAGTTGGAATACGGGGTGCGCCTGCACGTGATTGCGCGCGCTACGGAGCGGGAAGCGTGGGCGAAGGCCCAGGAACTTTTGGACGGGATCGACCCGGAGGATGTGCAGCGCATCCAGAGCGGGCTGGCTCGCTCCCAATCCGAAGGGCAGCGGCGCATGACCGACCTACACGGGCAGGGTCACGAATTTGAGGAGGGGATTGATGCCCACGACCTGGAGATTTATCCCGGGCTATGGACCGGGGTAGGGCTGGTTCGCGGCGGGGCGGGAACCGCCCTGGTTGGGTCCTATGAACAGGTGGCCGCCCTCATCGATGAGTATCGGGAGGCCGGTTTCACGCACTTCATCCTGTCTGGCTATCCGCACCTGGAGGAGGCCTTTGAGGTCGGCGAGGGCGTGGTGCCTGCACTGCAGCAGCAGGGGATCACAGTGAAGAACCACGAGGCGAACAACCTCGATGCGAGCCAAGCGCAGGCCGAACAGTTGGTGCCTTTCGTGAGCTAGGCGACCGCCAACTATCGCAATTTCCATCTGTCACAGACCACAACCACCACCTGGAAGAAACCACCACTTAGAGGACGACGAGGGAAAGGACCTCACGACATGACCATCGCAACCCCGAATCTGGAAGCCCCGATCACTCCCAGCATCGATCTGGCCGACAAGCAGCAGCTCCGGGCCCTGTTTGCCGGTATTCCCACGCCCTTGATCACCCTGTCAGCGCTGGTCGATGGCCAACCGCACGGGATGGTGATCGGTTCGTTTACGAGTGTGAGCCTGGAGCCGGCGCTGGTCAGCGTCAACATCCAAAAAACGTCCGGGACGTGGCCACGGCTGCGGGATGCGGACGCCATAGGAATCAGCGTGTTGGGTGAGCAGAACTACGAGATCATCGGGGAGTTCGCGCGCCCGCGGGAGGAGAGGTTCACGCAGGTGGACTGGCACAGCCAGGGCTCGGCGGTCTTGGTCGACGGCGCCGTGGTGCAACTGGTCACCACCTTGGTGCAGGAGGTGGAGGTGGGCGATCACATCGTGGCGTTCCTCCAGGTTGAAAGCGCCCACGAACCGGATGAAGAACCGGCGCCTCTCGTGTTTCATCAATCCACCGTGACCACCACCGCCGTGGGCGACTAGCGAGGGGAGAAAAACTGCCTCTGGGCAGTCACAGCTCAGCCTCCGCCGTACTCGTGAATGCTAAAATGGGCAGGTCTGACCCTAGAAGAAAGGTTCACTGACCCCGTGAGCGACGATACGAACGGCGGAGATTCCCTCTACGATCGGATTACCCCGATCGACCTGCAAGAGGAGATGCAGTCCAGTTACATCGATTACGCGATGAGCGTGATCGTGGGACGTGCGCTCCCAGAGGTCCGCGACGGACTCAAGCCCGTGCACCGGCGCATTCTTTACGCAATGTTCGACAATGGCTACCGGCCAGAGCGCAGCTACGTAAAGTCCGCAAAGCCAGTGGCCGACACCATGGGTCACTACCACCCGCACGGTGACAGCGCGATCTACGACACCTTGGTGCGCATGGCGCAGCCGTGGTCCATGCGCTACCCGATGGTTGACGGGCAGGGGAACTTCGGCTCCCGAGGCAATGACGGCGCCGCCGCCATGCGTTACACCGAGTGTCGCCTGACCCCGCTGGCCATGGAGATGGTTCGGGACATTCGCGAGAACACGGTGGAGTTCCAGCCGAACTACGACGGCAAGACCAACGAACCGACGGTGCTGCCGTCCCGCGTGCCGAACCTGTTGATGAACGGCTCCGGCGGCATCGCCGTCGGTATGGCGACCAACATCCCGCCGCACAACCTCAATGAGCTGGCGGAGGCCATCTACTGGCTGCTGGATAACCCGGACGCTGAGGAGCAGGACGCCTTGGATGCCTGCCTGGCCCGCGTCTCCGGCCCGGATTTCCCAACCGCCGGCCTGATCGTGGGCGAAAAGGGGATCCAGGACACGTACACCACTGGCCGCGGCTCCATCAAGATGCGCGGCGTGGCGAACATCGAAGAAGACGGCAACCGTCAGGTCATCGTCATCACCGAACTGCCGTACCAGGTCAACCCCGATAACCTGGTCGCCTCCATCGCCGATCAGGTCCGCGACGGCAAGATCGCCGGTATCGCGAAGATCGATGACGAATCCTCGGACCGCGTGGGCATGCGCATCGTCGTCACCCTGAAGCGGGACGCCGTGCCGCGCGTGGTGCTGAACAACCTGTACAAGCACTCTCAGCTGCAAACGAGCTTCGGCGCCAACATGCTCTCCATCGTGGACGGCGTTCCGCGCACCCTCCGCCTGGACCAAATGCTGCGGTTCTACGTGGACCACCAAATCGACGTGATCGTCCGCCGCACCCTGTTCCGCCTGGAAGAGGCCGAAAAGAAGGCGCACATCCTCCGCGGCCTGGTGAAGGCCCTGGACATGTTGGACGAGGTCATCGCCCTGATCCGCCGCTCCCAGACGGTGGAGATCGCCCGCGAGGGCCTGATGGATCTGCTGGATGTGGATCAGATCCAGGCGGATGCGATCCTCGCCATGCAGCTGCGCAAGTTGGCCGCTCTGGAGCGCCAAAAGATCATCGACGAGCTCGCTGAGCTCGAGGAGATCATCGCGGACCTCAAGGACATCCTGGACAGCCCGGAGCGCCAGCGCCGCATCGTCCACGACGAGCTTGCGGAGATCGTGGAGAAGTACGGCGACGAGCGTCGCACCAAGATCATCGCCGCCGCCGGGGAGGTCAACGAGGAAGACCTCATCGCCCGCGAGAACGTGGTCGTGACCATCACGTCCACCGGCTACGCGAAGCGCACGAAGGTGGACAGCTACCGCAGCCAACGCCGCGGTGGCAAGGGCGTGCGTGGCGCCGAACTGAAGCAAGACGACATCGTCCGCCACTTCTTCGTCTGCTCCACCCACGACATCATCATGTTCTTCACGAACTACGGCCGCGTGTACCGCCTTCGCGCCTTTGAACTGCCGGAGGCCACCCGCACCGCGCGCGGACAGCACGTGGCCAACCTGTTGGAGTTCCAGCCGGGCGAGCAGATCGCCCAGGTCATCCAGATCCAGTCCTTCGAGGACGCCCCCTACCTCGTCCTCGCTACGGAGCAGGGTCGGGTGAAGAAGTCCCGCCTGACGGATTACAACACCGCCCGCTCCGGCGGCCTCATCGCGATCAACCTCAACGAGGGCGACCGCCTCATCGGCGCCCAGCTGTGCACCTCTGAGGACGACCTGCTCCTCGTGTCCGAGGAGGGCCAGGCCATGCGCTTCCGCGCCGATGATGCCACCCTGCGCCCGATGGGTCGCGCCACCGCCGGCGTGAAGGGCATGCGCTTCCGCGAGGACGACAAGCTCCTGGCCCTCACGGTGGTCAAGGAGGAATCCTGCCTCCTGGTTGCCACCAGCGGTGGTTATGGCAAGCGCACCCCGATGGAGGAGTACCCGGCCAAGGGCCGCGGCGGCTTGGGTGTTGTCGCCTACAAGTACGACAAGAAGCGCGGCAAGCTCATCGCCGCACTCACCGTGACCGATGACGATGAGATCCTGGCTATGACCAGCGCCGGAGGTGTGATCCGCACCGAGGTGAACCAGGTCCGCACCACCTCCCGCGCGACGAAGGGCGTGCGCCTGGTGGACCTCAACAAGGGCGTGGAGCTCATCGCCGTGGACCGCAATATCGAGGAGGAGGCCGAGGAAACGGCCGCCACCGTCGATGGCAACGATGACAAGTAGGGGAGTGATCTGAAGGGATGACACCTAAAAGCACCGGCCCCGGAAATCCCGAGCGCCACCACACCCCACCGCCGACGGCGAAGTCTCAGGCCAAGAAGACTGAGCAGGACACTAAGGCCCAGAAGCCCAAGCAGGAGCCGAAGAAGGGCCAGCAGGCTGAGGGCAGTCCTTCGCCTTCCGCTGAGTCCACCCAGGAGATCAAGAAGGTTGGGGACGCCGCTGCGGACAAGAACAAGTCCGCACCGACTGCGGAACCTGCGACCAAGGACAAAGCTGCAGAGGCTGAGAAGCCGGGGAAGGCCACGAAGGTGGCGTCCACAAACTCTGCAACGGTGAGCACCACAAAGGCCGAGGGTGAGAAGCCGGGCGTGGTGAACACGTTCCTGGCCTCCGCGAGGGGCGAGGATGCGGCGGGGCTCGGGGACGAGCGCGAGCTGACCTACGTGGACCCCAAGAGCGCGCTGCGGGTCGGCTTCGTGCTGAGCGCGAGTGTGGGCGCGGTGTTCCTGGTTGCGTCCGTGCTGCTGTGGCTGATCCTGGCTGTGACGGGCGTGTGGAGCAAGCTGGATTCGCTGCTGGCGGATATCACCGGCTTTGGGGCGTTCGGCGCTGTGCAGTACTTCCTGACGATGATTGTGTTGGGCTTGCTGGAGACCGCGGTGATGACGCTGCTGGCTCCGGTGGGCGCGATGATCTACAACGCTGCAGTGGGCATGGTTGGCGGGCTGCGCGTGCGGCTGAAAACAACCGGGCGATCAGGCAAGTAGAACCGCATAAAACCGGGGTTGACCAGGCGATTTGGTGTTGTCCCCGGGTGGTATGTAAAGTTCTTTCTTGTTCGAGGGGCCTATAGCTCAGGCGGTTAGAGCGCTTCGCTGATAACGAAGAGGTCGGAGGTTCAAGTCCTCCTAGGCCCACCATTCGGACACACTTCGAATGAAGATTCGGGGCATTAGCTCAATTGGTAGAGCATCTGCTTTGCAAGCAGAAGGTCAGGAGTTCGATTCTCCTATGCTCCACAGATGAAACACCAGGCAGGGCCGTTCCTTCGGGAGCGGCCCTGTTTTTGTGCTTGGGGGTGGTCCGCTGTCAGTCCGCTACCATGCCTCAGACGGCTTCAGATACGCCTGTAATCGCCATAGTTAACTTTGAAGGATAACTCTGCAGGTACATACCAGAAATGTGTGAGAAGGGGGCAAGCAGGACCATTGAACTGTGCAACCACCGCCAAAGGGGTTGTGTGGCGGTACTACTGCACTATTAACGCACTATCGTCTACCAATGAAGCCTGCCATCCACTCGGTGCTGACATCATCGGGAAGCATGAGAGCCAGGCCAACTTGGAGAGCTAGGGATGGCTGGATATCGACGAGATACACCTCCCGCCCCCACATGCGATAGTGTCAAGAGTCAATGGCTTCAATAATGGAGCGAATATTCACTCGTGGGGAAGCGACCAGGGGAAAGAAGACTTGTTGACCGCGTGAGCCATATTTATGCCTAATATAGAAACTTTCCACCCGCCAGGGTAAGCTCAAGTCGCTATGTTGGGAAAAGTACAAAAAGATATCTGGTTTCTTTCGATAGCGACATTCCTCAATAGGGCAGCAGGATTTCTAAGTCTCTTTGCTGCGATATTTTTTACTCAGACAGGGATGTCTCGCGGCTTGGTTACAACCGCTCTCCTTACTGTAGGAATAGCGGGAATAGTGGGATCACTGGCTGGAGGCGCGATAGCAGACAGCGTTGGTAAAAGTTACGTATTGAAGTACAGTACACTTATTAACGTAGTTTTGTTAGCTATTTTATCTCAGATTGACTATAGAAATGCGTTGTTACTTATTGGTATTTCAGCGTTAAGCGTCGCTGCATCACAAGCTTTCGTAGGGCCCGCGTCCGCACTTGTTGCTGAGTCATCAGAAGGAAATGAACGGGTAACAAGATTCGCGTTCTATCGTATTTTTATAAACGTGGGCAGTATCGTTGCGCCTGTCATTGTAGGTTTTATCGGTCGAAATCATTTCGACGTTCTGTTCTTTATCTCAGCTGGTGTCTCTGCGCTAACTCTATTGATACTATTCATTGGGAGGGTAGGTTCCGCAGCTGATCGCTCAGGCTTGGCAGCCTCACTGAGTCAACAGGCAGATGAAGACCCCGAAACTCACTATCGCTTGAGTGCACCGAATTGGTCGTTAGTGCTGATCTATTTCGCGATGGCTCTGGCGATGATTATCTACGCTCAGCATCAAAGTGCTGTTCCACTTCAATTAAATGAAGTTGCCGGGGGAGTACGCCTTTATTCCCTCCTATTGATTATTAATCCAGTGATTGTGATCTTTTTAGAGTATCCGTTGAGCTACGCTACCAAGCGTCTGAGCGCAGTAAATGCTCTAAGTATCGGAGTGTTGGTTATGGGAGCCGGTGTATTTATTGCTGGATATTTTTCGACCTATTCCGTCATTGTTATTGTAGGATGGGTGTTATTTTCCATCGGTGAATGCATTTTCGCACCGATGTCCAATAGCTATGTAGCAGAGCTGGCTCCTTTAGGAGGTCAATCCAAACCCCAAGGACAACTTGCAGCGTTCCAGGCAACCGGCTCCGCCATTGGGCCAGGAATCGGAAGTTGGCTCCTCTTTAATATGGGCGGTTTAACCTGGCTAATACTCCTTGTAATTACATTTTTTTCATGTGGATTAGTGCTTGCAACAAAGAAGCGAACAAAAATAACAACCTAAAGAGGAACAACTCATGACAACACTCCTGGTTGACCCCTTCAGCTCGGGCTCTCACTACCCTGAACTACTAAACCGGCTCAATGTGCCGTTTGTGAGCTTCAGGACTCAGCGAGCAATTGATAGCGGTTTTGCCGAGAGCACTGACGTACCAAACCTCATCGCTGATCAAGTCTCCATGGGCGATATTGATGAGATGTTGGACCTTTGCTCTAGACACGGGGTGAATAGCGTGATCGTTGGTACCGAGTCTGGGGTTCCCGTCGGCGAGCTCCTGAAGATCCGTCTGGGGTTGGGTTCGGGGGCCTTTGGCGATCATGGCGAGAGGTTCTGGAAGAAGGACCTCATGTACAAGATCTTGCACGAAAGTAAGGTTCGAGTGCCAAGGTGCTTCGCAACTTTTGATGAAGAAGACTGGCGTGCCGAATGTGGTAAGGAAAAGCTGGAGACCTTGAGCTATCCGGTCCTTGTTAAACCAGATGTCGGAGCGGGGAGCGTCGGCGTCCGAATCGTTCACAGTGTGGATGAAGGCTTGGATGCAGTGGAGGCAATAGTCAAAAGCCCAGGTTTCTTTGGGGGCAAAAATCCGAAAGCTATCGTTCAAGAATTTGTGCAAGGGCGTGAATATGTCGTCGATACGTTTTCACACAACGGGGTCCACCAGGTAAAGGCAATTTGTACTTATGATAAACATGAGTCATCCTCGGGAGCCCTGGTTTATGACCGTCTTCGCTGGTTGGATGTAAATTCTCCCCTTGGTGTTGAACTAAGACGTTACGTGGAATCATGTTTGGACGGACTCCGCCATCTAGAGGGTTCAGTTCACGCGGAAGTGATTCTGGATAGTAACGGTCCGTGTTTGATTGACTTGGGAGCACGACCACATGGTGCTGGTCACCCACTTAAAACGTACTATCTAACCGGAGACTCGCAGCTGCATTCTGAAGTAGCTACTGTGGCAGAAACGAAAGTGGTGGCGGATGATAAGCCATCACGAATTGAAGCCTCTATTGAATTTTTAAGTCTTGATAAGCCAGGTCAAATAAGATCCGGCTGCGACCCCAATAAACTTCTTCAATTGCCAGGGGTGATATCTGGAGAGATCCGTGCAGTTCCAGGTGCTACATATCCAGAGACAAAGAGCTTGCTTGATTCACTTAACCTGGGGTTGATATTTATCAGCTCAGTGCACATTGAGAAAACTTCGCAGGAAGTTCGCGCTTATTTCAGGTCGCTAGTAGAGGGAGACGAAGACTAGTAATTTGATCGAAAGTGGTGCGAATTGCTCAGAATCTACGAACTGTGGTGCTTTTACCTGTAGTGGGAGGCGAAGTTCGTGATGCGAAGGAAGCTCACGTCGAGACATATTGAGACGCTGGCCGAACCCCCGACCTCACCCAGCCAACTTCGCTAACGTCGAAGGCAATTTGCTTCTATTGCCTATAGACACCCCACAGAAAGGCTGGATCATGACAGCCGATGAACCGCAACAGCCAGCCGGCGGCGACGAAGCCGAAAAGATTCGCCTCACCACGGCCAGCACCAAGATTCAAGTCACTCGCTCACTCGCCGTGCCCAGCTCCGCGCTGTCCGGCGCCTGGCAAACCCCCAAGCAGCGCCGCAACGCCAACGCGGTTGCCGCCTTCGGGACGGTGGTGGAGTGGTACGACTTCTCCATCTTCTTCTATCTCTCCACCACACTCTCCGCCGTCATCTTCGGCGGCAACACCGAAGGGCTCCTGTTCACCCTCGGCATCGGAGCAGTGGGCTTCCTCTTCCGACCCGTGGGAGCCGTGGTCTTCGGGCACATCGGGGATCGCTTCGGCCGCAAGCTATCACTCATCGTGTCGATCATCCTCATGGCCGCTTCCATGTTCGGGATCGCCGCGATGCCCGGCTTCGATTCCATCGGGATGTGGGCCGCCGTCGGCGTGATCGCGCTTAGGTGCCTCGCCGGGTTCTCCGTCGGCGGTGAGTACACCGGCATCATGGTCTACCTGGTCGAATCCGCCCCGCCGGGCAAACGCGGCATCACCGCCAGCTGGGGCGCGGCCAACAGCGGCCTCGGCGCCCTGTTCGCCGCCGGCGCCGCCGCCATCGTGGCAAAAATCGCCACCCCCGAGGGCATGGACCAATGGGGCTGGCGCGTCCTGTTCGCCCTCGGCGGCGTGCTCGCCCTGATCATGCTCCCGCTGCGCCGCCATCTGCAGGAGACGGACAGCTTCAACCGCAGCCAGGAAGATGAGGAGCTGGAGCAGCTGAAGGATCTGAACCCACTCATGGAGGTCTTCCGTCACCAAAAGAAGGCCCTCGCCATGGCCTTCCTCATCTCCTCCGTCGGCTCCGTCTCCTATTTCCTCAACATCACCTACGTCCCCACGATGCTGGAGAACTCCTACGGCCTCAGCACCTCCGATTCCCTCATGCTGGGCACGCTCTCCGGCATCGTGGTCGTGCTGGTCACTCCACTATTCGGCTGGTTGGCAGACCGGTTCTCGCGCCGCGCGATCTTCACCGGCGTGGGCGCCATCTTCCTGGTCACCACCATTCCCGCCTACCTCCTCATCGGAGGGAAGGGGATCGTCATCGCCGCCCTCGGCGTGATCGTCCTGGCCATCCCCGCGGCCGGCTGGAGCGCCGTTGCTGCCAGCGCCATCCCCGAGCAGTTCACGGCCATCGGCCGCTATTCAGGCATGGCCATTTCCTACAACGTCGCCACGGCACTCTTCGGTGTGGTCGCGCCCTTCGCCGCTACTCTGCTGGTTCAGAAGACCGGTACCAACCTGGCTCCCGCGTACTACGCGACCTTCTTCACCGTCGCCGTCGCCATCCCCGCCATCATCCTGCTGCGTGAGGTTGGCCGCCGCACGATGAAGGACATCGACCACGGGGTGGATCTGGAAGAGAAGCGGAAGGAGAAGGAGCTGGTCGCGGTCGGCGGCTAGT
This sequence comes from Corynebacterium falsenii, assembly GCA_001054945.1. GTDB lineage: Bacteria > Actinomycetota > Actinomycetes > Mycobacteriales > Mycobacteriaceae > Corynebacterium > Corynebacterium falsenii_A. The sequence goes on from JVKJ01000003.1 coordinate 102,734, forward strand.
GGCGATTCGCCCACAGCCCGCATCGCACAGCCACCCGCCCTTCGCGCCAACAGCCGCACCGCTCACTCCGCACAACCGTTCCCGCAAACCCACCCGCCCTCCGCACCATCTCCAGCGGAGGGCGGGTTTTTTCGCGCCAAAGCAACCCCCATTGCCTAACACAAATGACAACCGTTATCATTAGGCAATGCTTCAGCCCCGATCAGCCGCGCTGGCCGGCCTCCTCACCCTCATCCTCCTCGCGTCACTCGTGGCCGCCACGGCCCTCGGCGCCGCCGTCATCCCGCTGGGGGACACGCTCCGCTATCTGTGGAAGGCGATCAGCGGTGGCGTCATTTCCCAGGAGGAACTCACCAGCTACACGGTCGTCGCGGACCTCCGAGCCCCGCGCGTGGTCCTCGCAGCCCTCGTCGGTGCGGGCCTCAGCCTCCTGGGCATCGCGGGGCAGGCCATGGTGCGCAACCCCCTCGCCGATCCCTTCATCCTGGGCGTGTCCTCGGGTGCCTCCGTGGGCGCGGCCGCCGTCGTTGCCCTCGGGATATTCGGGGCGCTGGGGATCTACGCGCTCTCGTTCGCCGCGTTCCTCGGTGCGCTCGCCGCCAGCGCCCTGGTCTACGTCCTCGCAGGGGGACGCCACGGCATGGCCCCCAACCGCCTCATCCTCACGGGTGTGGTTCTCTCCTTCGGCTTCCAGGCTCTGACCAGCACCATCGTGTTCTTCGAACCCCGCGGGGATGCCGCCCGGGCCGTGATGTTCTGGCTGCTGGGCAGCCTGGGCGGCGCGAACTGGGCACAGCTCCCGGTCGTGGTCGCCGCCGTCGTGCTGGTCTTCCTGGTCCTGCTTCGCGCCGCGCCCGCGCTGGATGTGCTCAGCTCCGGCGACTCGGCGGCGACCAGCATGGGCGTGGACCCCGGCCGAATGCGCCGCCTGCTGTTCCTGCTCACCGCCCTGGGCACCGGCGCCCTGGTCGCGGTCAGCGGGACGGTCGGCTTCATCGGCCTTGTCGTGCCGCACGTGATGCGCCTGCTCCTCGGCCCCGCACACCGCCGCCTGATCCTCCTCGCGCCGCTTGTCGGAGCCATCCTCTTGGTCTGGGTGGACGTGCTCTCCCGTATCGCGACTCCGCCGCGCGAGCTTCCTTTGGGAGTCATGACGGCACTCGTTGGCGTCCCGACCTTCCTGGCCCTCATGGCCCGCCGCAACTATGTCTTCGGAGGCCAAAAATGAGCCCCCGGACGTTGACCCCCGCGGATGTCCGCATCGAAAACGTCTGCATCTCCGTGGGCGGGCGCGGTGCGGCGCGGACGATCCTGAATCGACTAAACCTGCAGGTCCCGGCCGGAACATTCCTAGGCATCGTGGGCACCAACGGGTGCGGAAAGTCCACGCTTCTATCTGCCCTCTACCGCGCGCGTCCCATCGACTCCGGGCGCATTACGGTCGGCGAGCAGGACATCCACGCGCACGGACTGCGCGAGAATGCCCGCCTAGTGGGCGCGCTCCCGCAAGCCGAAGACGGCGGGCTGGACTTCCGCGTGTGGGAAGTGGTGCAGATGGGCAGGTTCGCCGTGCAGGTGGGGGAGAGCAAGGGGGAGGACGCCACTGTCTGCCGCGAGGTCATGGAGAAAACGGGCGTGTGGCACCTGGCGGAGCGCCGGATGCTCGGGCTGTCCGGGGGAGAGCGGCAGCGCGTGCTGATCGCGCGGGCACTGGCACAGCAGACGCCGGTGCTGGTGCTGGATGAGCCGACGAACCACCTGGATCTCAAGCACCAGATCGAGCTGTTCCGGATGCTGCGTGAGATGCGGGACCGGACGGTGATCGCTGCCCTGCATGATCTCAACCTGGCCATGGAATGCGACCTCGTAGCGGTCCTGCGCGATGGGCAAGTGGCTTCGATCGGGCCGCCGGAGGAGGTACTCACGCCGGCCGAGATCGAGGCGACGTATGGCGTTCGGCCCGGGGTTGTAAGGCATCCCACGACGGGCGCCCCACGCATGGTGTTCGACATTTAGCGCGCCTCCGGGCGCGAAATCACCGGGCTTCCGTAGGGCGCGCAGGACCAATGCAGAACAAACGAAAGAGAAAGAAGAAAGAAAATGAAGAAAGTTCAAAAATTTAGCCGCGTGGTCGGCGCGGTACTGGTGGCAGCGACGGGCGGGGGAGCGCTGGTGGCCTGCGGTGCCGAGGTGGAGAACAAAACCGAGGGAGAGCAAGTAACCGTCCACAACTGCGGCATCGAGCAGAAGTACCCGAAGCCAACTAAGCCGGTGGCCTACGACGTGTCCACGATCGAGAAGATGTTCAGCCTGGGCTTGGCGGATCAGATGCGGGGCATCGTGATGCCAAAGACGGTGAAGAGTGTCATTCCGAAGTCCCCATACAAGGCGGACTACGACAAAGTAGAGACGCTGAGCGACGACGTGCTGGGGCAGGAGACCCTGGTCAATGCGAAGGCCGACTGGGTCTTTGCAGGGTGGCAGGCCGGATTCTCCCCTGAGCGAGGGATCACTCCGGAATCGCTGAAGAAGATCGGCATCAACAGCTACCAGCAAGAGGAAACCTGCTTCAACTACGAAGGCGGGAAGAAGGAAAACCTCGACCCGCTGCAGGCCATGTACCGAGACATGGACAACTTGGGCGACATCTTCAACGTCAAGGACCGTTCCAACAAGCTCGTCGCTGATCTGAAGGCCAGGGAGAAGACTCTGCGTGACAAGACGGCATCTGCTCACAAGCCGCGCGTGTTCGCGTATGACTCCGGAACCGACGAGCCCTATACGACCGGGAACCGCACGGCACTCAATTCCGCCATCGAATTGGCAGGCGGGGAGTCTGTCACCCGGGATGTGAATGCGCGTTTCAGCACCGTCGGTTGGGAGCCGGTGGTGAAGTCCCAGCCGGAGGCCATTGTTGTCATCGATTACAACAAGCAGCCGGTAGAGGACAAGATTCGCTTCCTCAAGGAGGAATCCCCGCTGAAGAACTCACCGGCGGTCAAGAATGACCAGATCAAGATCATCGATTACGCCGAGGCCGTCAGCAGCCCCCGCAACATTGATTTGGCGGAAAAGTTGGCCGATTACTTCGGGCAGGTCAACGCCCAGGCAGGGGGTGAGGCCCGGTGATCCTAACCGAGCATGTGGATCGACCCACCTCAGTCGAAGATGTGCTCTCGCGCATCAAAAAGCAGGAGGAAGACAGAAAAACCGCAGGTCAACCCACCATCGCCCACTCAGTGTTTCACGTGAAACATGGCACCCGTTTGGGCAGCCCGGGGGAGGGGCCCGCGGACGAGGACCCGCTGTATTTCAACCGCTACGTTCTCGTTCGGGTCGGGGACGCCTTCGGTGCCTGCTCGTTCGAGGAGGGTGCCGCGGACGAGTCGGTCGCGGACTATTCCGGACGCCACCTCCTCGACCTCCTTCACCCCGACGTGCCCGCGCCGGTTCGCATGGCGGCGGCCGATGCGTGGTTGGCCCATCAACAGCCACATCGGAACCACCCTCTGGCCAGGGCGTATTCCTTCCCCACCGGCACGCCCATGCAGAGGGCCATCGCGCGGGATCGTGGCGTCCTCAATCTCCTGAACCCCCAACCCCAGCAACGAATCGCAGTGGTGGGCGTGGTGACCCCCATGATCCGGGAAATGGTCGATAGCGGGGCGCATCCGGTGTTGTGCGATCGAAATATAGACGAGTGCCTGGGCATGGCCGTGCACTCGAACCTCGAGGATGCGCTGGTGAGCGAGGGCGAGGTCGATGCACTGCTCGTCACCGGCATGACGGTTGTGGACGGCAGCTTCGATCGCCTGCGGGAGTTCGCACTGAGCCGGGGAATACCGATGGTCGTGTACGCACAATCCGGGTCCGCCATCGTCCGCGAGTTCCTGGGCGCTGGCGTGACAGGGCTGCACGCTGAGCACTTCCCGTTTTCGCAGTTCAGCGCCGATAAGTCCCCGTGCTACAGCTACAGCGCGGACGCAGAACAGCACCGCGCTGGCCACGTTGGTGGCGAAGACAACGTCGGTGGCCATGACAGCGCGGGGGTCGGGGGTGCCGATGACTGACGCCCACCTTGGCGACCGGGAGATCGCAGCCAGGATCGCGCCGGGGTTGCTGGCGGCCGCGCTGGGGCTGGTGCCCTTCACCATGTACAGCAACTTCATGGTGCAGATCGCGGAGCATTCCGGCACCGAGGCAGGAACGCTCGGCGCACTTCGCGGCACCGGCGGGGTCGCGGCGCTGATCGCCGGGATCGTGCTGGGCCCACTGCTGGATCGTGTGTCGCGCCGGGCGGTTGCCGCTGCATCGCTGGGAGTGCTCGCCGTCGCATGCCTGCTCGGGGCGGTCGGGAGCGCCTGGGCCTGGGTGCCGTTTTGCCTGCTCGTCGGCGGTGCCACCGCGCTGCTGAACCCCGCCGTCTCCGCGGCTGCCTCCGACCGATTTTCCGATCAGGCCACGGCTGGACGGGCCGCCACGATGGTGAGCTCCACCATGACACTCACCGCGGTGCTCGCCGCGCCGGTGCTCGCGGCGCCCGCGTTGCTCTGGGGTTGGCGCGGCGACTTCGTGGCGGTGGCTGCCGTTTCCGCAGCGGGGGCCGTGGCCCTCGGGTTCTCCTCGTTCGGCAAGCCCACCGGCGCAAATCCTCGCACTAGCTATACGAAGGCACTGGTGAAGGCCGCCCGCATCCCCGCGGTGCTCCCGCTGGTCGGCCTGTCGGCCTTGCGCACGGCCGCGTTCATGGGCCAGTTGGCCTTCATTGCGGTGCTCTACAACCAGGTTTTCCACCTCCAGCCGGGGGCGTTTTCCCTGGTCTGGAGCCTGTCCGGTGTGAGCTTCTTCCTGGGCAACTGGTTCGGTGGTCGCTTCATCCGCCAAGTCAGCCGGCACGGGACGCTGGTGGTGGTTGCCGCCTGCGCCGTCCTGGTCGGTGCGCTCGCAGTGTTCGTTCTCTTTTGGACGCCACTGCTTCCCGTCGCCGCCGCCATGACCTCGCTGGTGGCCATCGCCCACGCCGTCATCGCGGCGGTGGTCACGACCCTGCTGGTCAGAAGCTCCGACAGCGCCCGCGGAACAGTGCTGGCGCTCAATGGCGCCGCCCAATCCCTGGGCACCTTCGGCGGAGCCAGCCTTGCCGGCGCGGGCTACGCCCTGGGCGGCTGGCCCGGCATCGCCCTTGTCCTGGCCGGAACCACGCTGCTGGGAGTAGCGATGTGCGCGTGGACGTGGCGCGCCTTCGGAACCCGAAGGGTCGCATGCGCCGAGTAGCAACACCGCACCGCGGCGTGCGTTTCGGAACCGGCACTGCCTGCGGCCATCACGGCGAGATCCTCCAAGGCTGCTTCAGCTGCCACGGCGATAGTGTTCCCGGCCTGGTGACCCTCCCCGTGGCGAGCCTGCGAAGTCACGCGCGCTTTACCCCAAGCTTCACCAGGCCGGGCATTCGCGGACAGTGCGGAACGAAGGCTCGACGTGCAGCGGAGCTCATGCTCGACCACCTCACGCAAACCCAGCCGCGGACTCCCGAATCCCAGCTTCCCCTCGGCGGGGACCTCACCGTGGAGTGCGGCATCAGCGAAGGGCTGGGACTCGGGTCGTCGACCGCCGACGTGGTGGCCAGCATGCGGGCGGTGGCGGCGGCACTGGGTTCCACAGTGGCGTCCCCAACCCTGGCACGGCTCGCGGTGGCAGCGGAAGGGGCGGCAGACCCGGTGATGGGTGCGAAGGGTGCGGGGGTGACCCTCTTCGCGCAACGCGAAGGGCGCGCGATCCACCAGTGGCGCGCGGGCCTGCCTCCGATGCTCCTGGTGGGCTGCCAGTGGGGTGAACCCGTGGAGACCATGCGGCTGCATGCGGAGCGTTCCCAGGTAGCGCAGCGGGCGCTGAACTTCTACGACGGCCTGGCCGATTGGTTGGGCGAGGCCCTGGCCAGCGCCGATGCCCGCGCGGTCGGTGAGGTGGCCACGCACAGTTCGCTGATGAACCAAGCGTGGCTGCCGAACCCGCACCTGCCCACCCTGATTGGCATCTGCGGGGAGTGCGGGGGCGTGGGCGTGCAAGTGGCTCATTCCGGCGCGGTGGCCGGGGTGCTTTTCGATGCGCACCCGGAGTGCCGGCAGCGGTCCGCGTCGCGGGCCCAGCAGTGCCGAACATTGCTGGTAGAGGCCGGTTTGGACATTACAGTGAGAGAGGAATTGATCGGTGAAGACCCATATCTCGCAGGTCATCGGTGAGCCGGACCTGCTGCAACTGCAGCCGCGGATGTATGTCGCGCGGTTCGAAACGATGAAGGCACTGAGCGCCCGGCGTGCGCTGCTGCACCACCTGGAGGCGGGGACGATCGCGCCGGGGGATACGGTGATCGATTCCTCCAGCGGAATCTATGCCCACGCGCTGGCGATGGCGTGCCACGAATTCTGTCTCAACTGTGTGATCGTGGGTTCCACCACGGTGGATGCGACTCTGCGCGCCCAGCTGGAGATCTTGGGGGTTCAGCTGGAGCAGATGCCGCCGTCCCAGTCGCTGAAGATGGATCAGAACCGTCGCGTGAGCCGCATCCAGGAGTTGCTGGAGGAGCACCCCACCTGGCATTGGATGCGCCAGTATCACAGTCCCGAGCACTACCTGGGCTACCGGGATATCGCCGAAAACGTCGCTGACCAGTTGCAACGCGATGGTGCGCGGGCGGTGACCCTCGTCGCTCCGGTGGGTTCCGGTGCCAGCAGCGGTGCGTTCGCGCTGGGGCTTAAGGCGCGGGGGCTGGACGCCACCGTGTGCGGCGTGCAGCCCTTCGGAAGCGTGACTTTCGGCTCGGAGGCGGTGGAGGATCCGGATATGCTCATCGCTGGCATTGGAAGCTCCATTGAATTTGAGAACGTCCGGCGCGAGCTGTACGACCGGATGCATTGGGTGTCCTTCGAGGTGGGGCGCGCGGGTGCGGTGAGTCTGCTGCGTGACCACGCGATCTTCGCGGGTCTGAGCAGTGGCGCGGCCTATGCGGCAGCGACCTACGAACAGGCTGTCGGCGCGAACTCCCCGGCGGCGCGGGAATCGGTGGTGCTGTTCCTGGCACCCGATACTGGTCACCGTTATGCGGAGTCTGTGTTTGAGGGTGCGGGGGAGGTCAGGCCGGTTCAGGAGTACGTGGGTGAGGTCCACGTTGGTGATCTGGCCTTGCCGTGGACGGTAGGGGACGGGCCTTTTAGCGGTCCATCTTCTCGGTCATAGACAGCGCCGACTGCAGGGCCCCGACGGCCTCGCCCACGCGCAGCTGGGCTGGATCCCGGAATTGTTCGGAAAGCTCAACCTGGATCGCATCCATCCCGCGCTCCTGCATGTGGTGGGTGGTCGTGTAGTGGGCCTTGGCAGGGAATTTCCGATTGACGGTGGTCTTCCCGGCGAATGAATCCTGGATTCGTTGTGTGAGTCGCTGGGTGGTTTCGCTGTTCTTCTTCGACGTTCCCAGGGAGATATCGCCGTTCTTCGCGCTGTCATTCATCCCGTGTAGATCCACGATGATCGAGTCCTGCGGCAAAGAGTGCAATGCGCGTGCGAAGTCGTCATCACGGTGGTCCCAATTATCGCCCCAGTCGGAGACCTCTCCGGTGGCCGTGAGAACACTGGCGCCCACACGATCGGCCAGAGTTTCGGCGATGCCGCCGGTGTACGTGTCCGTTTCCTTCTGTTGTCCTGCGCGGTGGTGCTTCACGGAATGTGGGGCGACGATAACGATCTTGGAGGTGGCGGTGCGATCGATCCAGTGGACCGAATCGTCGGGGAACGAGCCCCGGTTGCCGTCGGCCTCGTAGGGCAGGTTGCGCACCGCCACTTCTGCGGCGGTCGCAGCGCCCGAGGCGGAGCGCTGAGCTTGATCAATCGATCCCTGAATGGGATTCGTCCTCGCCACGGAAGGCAGAGGTGCGGGCGTGTGTTGGGGAGCCTGCGCGTTGGCTGGGACAGCGGCGACGGTGGCCGTGAGGGTCAGGCCCAGGCCTACAGAGAGCAGGCCGGTGGTGATGTGGCGGTGGTTGTGGTGCATGTGGATGCTCTTTCTGGGCTGGTTGCGCATGGTCGATTTGTTTTGCCGCTACAATCGTATTTGAATGCAAAATAACGTTGAAACGCAGCTATCGATTCATTGTGCATGAACTTTTCCATGAGTGCAGAAATGCATGGTCTGACCCCCAATCACGTTCTGTGACCCGGCCAACCCCAGGCGAGTGTCATACGGCAGTTCACAGCCCTGCCTGGGTTACCGTGCCTGCATGCGCATCAAAAAAACTTTCACCACCACCGCCCTCGCCGGCGCGGCCGCCGTGGCCCTGGCCACTCCGGCTGCCGCACAGGACGCCCCGCCGGCACCGGAGCTGTCCTCGCAGCCACCTGCGGTTGCCCCCGCACCCGCGCCGGCCCCCGCTCCAGCACCCGCGCCGGGCCTGGGTTCTATCGATCCGACCCCGCTGCTGGTCGATTCCATGGAGGCGGGTCTGCAGGCCAGCACCCCGCTGTTCCAGCTGGGCATCCTCGATGAGGGCACGACGATCCGCACTATGAAGGACGCGGTTGAGGGAACACTTCAGGGCGTCGCCCAGGTCAGCTGCTTCGTGAAGCCCAACTGCACGCTGTAGGGGAGCGCACCCCGTCCCCTCGGCCAGTTCTTCCATGGCACGTTTTCGGTACGCTCGGGAACACCGCAGTGCAGTGGCGTCCTAAAAAATGGGACCCACTCACCACATAAACACCACCTGCGATACACCACAAAGGAGCGCTGACATGGCGAAGTACCAGTACAACGACCCCTACGCGGACCCCTCCACCGATGCGACCCGCACCACCGAGGGCGAGGAGGGCATGACCTATGCGGTGGTCTCCGAGGCCATCAACCGCACCGATGAATCCGAGGCGAAGGTCGAGGGGCTGTACCCGGATTGGAATTCCGCTCGCGAGGAAGTGATCCGCCTGCTGGGCATCGAGCTGAACCGCGAGGATAAGGAAAACACCGGCCACGCCACCCACGTTCGCATCACCCCGGCGAACTAGCTCGGCGCATTATTTATGTCTACTGACTATTACTTCTTTGACGTATTTGCCAACGACCACGGCGGGGTGCGCACGCGCCTGACGGGGGAACCGAATCGGTCCTACGCGGTGATCCGCACCCGAAAGTCTGGCGCTGCTTCCCACGCCTCCGAGGTGGAAGGGCTGTACTCCACGAAAGAAGAAGCCCGCCGTGTGGTGATGGAGCTCCTGCAGCAGGAGGCTCAGTCACCCGGCGGGCAGGGCGACCTGTACGTCACCCACGCGAAGCTCTACGAGCTGCACCAGCTCTAGGCGCGCTCTAGGAGCTTGAGGCGGGCTGGTTCTCCGGGTTCCCCAGGCTGTCCCGGTTCCGCAGGGTGTCCCGCGCCTGGGAGGTGCTGATGGCCGAGCCCAGCGCGCTCATCAGCAGGATCGTGGAGATGGTCATCAGGATGTGGCCCAGACCCGCGATTCCGGAGATCGCCGGGCTGACCTCGCTGCCATTCACGGTCATGATGCCGTGGGTGATCATCATGCCCACGGTGACCAGTACGCCCGCGTTGTAGAGCCAGAAGCCGATGGTGGATGTCTTGTGCTCCGAGAGGTTGAACAGCCGATCCAGAGCCAGGAACACCAGCGGAACGATGAACCCCAGCACCAGCAGGTGCGTGTGCACCACGCCCAGCTGGGTTTCGCCGTGAAAGTCGTGAGCCTTAGTGAATTCGCGGTAGAACAGGCCGCCGAGCAGGCCCAGGACCAGGTAGATGAAGGACGCGTAGTACCACTTCTTCATGGGGTGAACTCCTTAGATTTTTTAGGACGCCATTGTCTAAATTTGTGCGATTGTGATTTCAACTTACTGGCTGCGCTTGACCATCAGCGCACCCAGCAGCCCGATGGCCAGCGCGATGACCGCCGACAGGAGGGCCATTTGGGTCCCGCCGGAGAAGGCGGAGATCACCGGCTGCAGTAGCTGGTCCGGCATGCCTTTCGCCTGCATTGCGGGGATGGAGGACCCGGCGGAGGTTCGGGCGGCATCTGCCAGTTGGCTGGCCTGGCCGGTGAGGTCCCGGGAATGGAAGGCCATCCCCGCGGAAAGAACGGCACCGCCGACGGCCGTGCCCAGGGCGGAACCCAGCTGGCGGATGGTCGACTGGGTAGCCGATCCCTGGCCGGATTGCTCGACCGGAACGTCCGCCAGCACCAGGGAGGTCAGCTGTGCGGAGGCCAGGCCCAGGCCCAGTCCGTAGACCACGAGGGCGAAGACAATGAGCCAGAGCGGCTGATCGGGGGATTCCTCCGCGGTGAGCTGCAGGGCGCCGAAAACCTCCAGGGCCAGACCCAGCAGGACGGTGCCGGCCGCGCCGATCTTCGCGGCGATGTGCCGGGCTGCGGCGCCGGCGAAGAAGGCGCCCAGTGCCATGCCCGCCAGGACCAGGCCGGTTGTGATGGTGGACAGTCCAATGGCATTCACCAGGTACAGCGGGAGGATGAACACCAGGGCGAATTCGCCGATGGCCACCATGAGGGCGGTGATGTTTCCCCAAGTGAAGGTCGGGTGCCGGAACAGGGTGACGTCCAAAAGAACGGAATCCTGGCGACCGTGACGGCGCCTCTCCACGGTGACAAAGGCGATGACTGCGAGGGCACCGATGATTCCCACGATGCCGGGGACGGGCCACCAGCCCATCTTCGGGCCCTGGATGATGGCGAAGACGAGGGCGCCGAAGCCGATGGCGGACAGCAGGAACCCGGCAATGTCCTTCCCCGGATCCTGGGAACCCTTGGTGTCTGGCACGAGGGCGAGGGTTGCGGCGACGAGTGCAATTCCGATTGGCACGTTGACCCAGAAGATCCAGCGCCAGCCGGCGTACTGCGTGAGCAGTCCGCCGGCAAGAGGGCCCACGGCGGCGGCGCCGGCCATCACCGCGCCCCACACGCCGAAGGCGGCTGAACGATCCTTGCCCTGGAACAGGGAGTTCACGCTGGATAGGGTGGACGGGAGGATGGCAGCACCGCCGACGCCCTGGACCACGCGGGCGATGATCAGGCTGGTGGCGCCGCCGGAAAGGGCGGCGAACACCGAGCCGAGAATGAAGAGCACGAGGCCTGACAGGAACAGCGTACGGCGCCCGAACCGGTCGCCCAGTTTTCCGGCCGTGAGAAGCAGGGCTGCGAACACGACGGAGTACAGGCTGGTCACCCACTGCGCACCGGTGAGATCCAGGTCCAGCTCGCGGATGATGGTGGGCATGGATACGCCCACGATGGTGCCGTCGAGGACAATCAGCGCGAGGCCGAAGGCCAGGACGGTGAGCGCCGCCCATTTATTCTTGGTTGCTGGTTCATTCTTCGCCCTTGTCATGTGGTCCAGCGTAGGGACGGGGCGGGCTGAGCGCATCGCCTAAAAGTTGGAGGTTTTGCTGGCTTTTTGGGGAGGGGGGTGTGCGCGCAGATAGCGCTGAATGCGAGCTCGCGGAAGGACGCAGCTGGACGGGGTTGGTGGCGGCGGTGCTGCCACGCTAGCTCTTCATAGGTTCAGCAACAGGAAAGTTGCATGAAGATGAACAGAAATCCGCATCTCCAAAATGCGGTCCTGTGCTCATTCGACGCTAGAAGCGGGCATCCTCCGGGGCTACCGATTCTTTTCAAGGGGTAGGTGTACTGGATGAATATTCACAATGTCTTCATTACTCAAAGGCCATTCCACTTGACTGTCAGCATCAGAGTTCACTACTTGCATCCCCTCGTTTTTGCAGCATTGACGTGTGTTGTACGCCCCACACTGAGGGATTCATGATGCGGAGCACGGATGGCATCAGCAATGGGCGAACAATCAGAGCATCCATCGCCACAGCCAAAGCAAGGCCCAGTCCCAGCTCACGGACGATACTGATCTCTGCGACCATGAAGGATAGAAAAACGCCGATCATAATAATCGCGGCGGATGTAACAAGCCATGAAGTTCTCGTGACACCCAAGATGATTGAGCGTTCATGACTTGCTCCCTGGGCAAATTCCTCCTTAATGCGCGAAGCCATGAGCACCATGTAATCCATCGACAAACCGAACACGATCGCGAAGATGACGATGGGAGTTACCGAATTAATGGAATCGCCAGTGAACGCTTTCCATAGCAGTGACAACAATCCCATCGCAGCAGAGACGACGAGTCCGTTGAGGATCACAGCTAACAGGGGGAGGCGCCACGAGCGAAATGCCCACCCGAGCAGAGCCAAGGAGATCATCAGTACCGCGCCAATGATCCATGGGATGGACTTTTCGACTAACTGATCGAAATCATTGCCTTGAGCAGTTGCTCCCGACACGTAGACCCCAGGCTGATCAGTCGTAATGTGCGTAATGTCTTTGATCATGGTGTGAGCCTCATCGGAATCAGGCAATCCCGTGGAAGTGATCAACACCCGGGAATAGTTCACTCCATCCGCGGAGCCTGTCAGGGGGTAAGGTGAGCGCTTTTCAGTGGGAGTGCCGGGAGCTAACACCTGGTCGATGTGTTCTACGGCACGGATCTGATCGACGATTGCTGTGGAGCGGGCCTGCACCGACTCGGCTGACTCTCCTGGGGCGCCTTCAAATGTGACGCTGGTGGGGAATAGTGCGCGAGCGTCTAGTTCTGATTGAATAGCCTCAATACCGGCACGGGAATCCTTGCCCTCCGGAAGGATCGATGAGCTAGCCACCGGAACCTGTAGGGTGATCCCCGCCAAGGGGGTGGCGAAAGCGACCAGTGGGATCGCTACGGCGAGAGCCACGGCGACAGGCTTAGCAAGTGCGGTTTTCAGTACGGGTGAGCTCTTCTCGTCTCGTGTCGCCGTTGCATCCTTAAAGCCTGGTAACTTGCCGAAAAACAGCTTGCCACCCAGCAGGGTAATAAGTGCTGGAACTAGGGTAAATAGTGCTAGCAATGCAATCGTGGTTACAGCGATGCCCGCCAATGCAATAGAAGAAAAGACCATATTGCGGGCGATAAACAGAGCGCACAATGCTGCGATAACGCTAAGGCCTCCGAAGAGGATCGCGTGCCCAGCGGTTTGGGTGGCCAACCGTAAAGATTCTGGCCGGCTTTGACCTGCTTGGAGGTTTTCTTTGTACCGGGCTATGAGAAATAGGCAGTAGTCCACGCTGACAGCCAGTCCGATCAGGGAGGCCCCCGTGATGTACATGTTGGACACATCCATGAACTTCGACAACAAGGTGCCTATTCCTTGAGTTCCAGCGAGGCAGACCCCGGCGATAAGCAATGTCACAATCGTTGGCCCTAATGCCCGGTAGATAAACAGCAGTACGAGGATCAGTAGTGGGAACGCGATCATCTCTGCATGGAGAGCGTCTTGCTGTGACTGGATGTTGAGGTCGTAGTCCAAAGCGGCGGCGCCTGTGACGTGACTAGTGACGACCGTCCCGTCGACTGCGTTAGCTACCTTGTCGCGGAGGCTGGGCACCATGTTTTGCGTGGTGGTGTTGTCTGCGTTGATACCAACCTGCACGATCTGTGCAGTGCCAGACTTGGAAGCTAATTGCTGAACCTGGCGTCCGTCAGCGATGCGCGTGACATGTGGTAGCTGTTTGATGGAGTCTTCCACAGCATCAAGCGTTGATGAGTCGATCGGCCCATCAGATTTGAGAACCACCGACAGTTCATTGTCAGGGTCGCCGAACGCATGCTTGTTGACCTCTTGACCAGTAAAAGACTGGCCATGCTGATCATTAAAACCACCAGCTTTGACCGCATCGTTGAGGTGTATTGCACCCAGTCCGCCGAGAGCAAACAGCACCACCCACACCAGCGCCACTGCCTTGGCGTGGCGTTGCACAAATGAAACAAGCACTGCCTACATCCTTTCGCTAACTGCGCTGCTCAGCGGTCATCGGGACACACAAGAGGCCGTTGCTTTCTGTGATCATGAAGCTGACTGCCTCCTGGGTAATTGCCTGAGCGGCCATAATCAGATCGCCTTCGTTTTTACGGTCGGCATCGTCTGCGAGGACAACCATTCTTCCGGCCGCGATATCGGCAACGATGTCCTCAATGGAAGACAGGTGGGTCTCTGCGTCCAGGCGAGCTGGAGTCCTGGAGTTGTTGGCTTGCGGAGTGCCAGACAGCATTTGGATCATGCGAGCATCCTTCCAAAATATATTAATGACACAACATGCATGCGGTGTCATCTATATTTAGGCACACTTCCACTGCTCTGTCTGATCGTGAAGAGTTAACTTCCCTAATGCGGGGGTAAGGCCTTGTCGCACCGAGAACCTAGAGTTCGAAATTTGTCTCATGCTCATCGGCTACAGTGAGTGACGTGACATGTAAAAGTGAAAATTCTGCAACTTTAACCCTGCCGTATGCGCCAGAGGTCATTATGAGACTTCTTGGCGACGCTGAAAGACTCCCCGCCTGGAACCCTGCTTTCAGTCACGTCGGTCCACGCAACGCCGACGGCGCTCATGACGTCACTGTTCATCGCTTCCTCAAAGGCACGCTGAAATGTGACCGGCCGACTACCCAGGTCATTGAGTTTCACATCGTCATTCCGGGGCTCACTGAAAAATCTGCCTTTACCTTGCAGCCTCAGCGGAATGGAACGCAGATCACGCATACCATTACCCAGGTTGGCCCCTCCGTAGCCATTATTGGCAGCCAAGAAGCATCCTTTGTCCCAGCCAAGCGTCTTACACGCCTAGCCCAAACACTCGATAACCACGCTAGCTAGGAAACGAATCCTATGATCAGCACTATCGCAGAACACCCCGAAGAGTTCCGCTTCCTCATTTTGGCGCTTCAACGCCAAGGTAACCGACAGCTCAACAGCCATTTCGGGCAGCTCGGACTTACTAGCTCCCAAGCTGAAGCCGTAGAGATAGTTGGTACCCATGGCCCCCTAAGTACACGTGAAGTAGGGGAGTTCCTCATCTGTGAATCTGGCAGCCCTAGCCGGCTTCTTGCCACTCTCGCGGCCAAATCTCTCACTAAGACCTCACAATCCACCACTGATAAACGTGCGACCCTCCATGCTCTGACCTCCCATGGGCGCGAAATGCTCACAAGGATTAAGGAGCTCAAAGATGCTTTCCATGAAGAGCTCTCCGCGACACTGTCCCATGCCGTAACTTCCCACCCGGACGACTTTCTCGCGCAACTTACCTGCTTGCTTACCGACTCCGATCTCACTGCCGCGATGAAGAATCGCTACCCACAATTATTCAACAAGCTCTGATCCTTGGTAGCTGTGCAGGTTCGCGGCAGGGCAAAACATTACTTTTCCGGAGCTCTCGACGATGGAAGCCTAGTTCCCCGCAGCTGTTGAATATGCCAGCCTCACTTCGAGGTGCAGATCTCAGATCGCTTCAAAGGCGCTCTAACAAACCTCCTCGTGCTCCGCATGGCCACCCGTTTCCAGCTGGATGGTCGAGTGATTGATGCCGTACCCCTCCAGCAGCGCCTGCGCATCATCCAGCACCCCGCAATCCGCCAGGTCCACAGCTGGTTGCGCGTGTCCTCCGTGCGCTGACTCCCCACGAGCCGGAGTGTGAATCACCAAGTGGCAGGTCGCCAGCAGATCAGTGCCGTCGAGAGTCCAAATGTGCAGGTCGTGGACCTCCTGCACCAGGGGGAGGCGCGCTAACCCAGCCCTCACCTCGCCCGGATCCACGTGACTGGGCACGCGCTCCAGGATGACATTCACGGAATCTGCCAGCAGCTTCAGCGCGCGCGGGACCACCAGGGCCGCGATCAGCAATGACGCAACAGTATCGGCCGCCATCCAGCCGGTGAAACGGATGACCAGCCCAGCCACGATCACGGCCACGGAACCCAGCAGGTCAGACAACACGTGCAGGAACGCACCGCGCATATTCAGACTGTCCTTCTCCTGCCGCAGCAGGATGAGCGCCGACCC
The DNA here is from genome assembly GCA_001054945.1 of Corynebacterium falsenii. Lineage (GTDB taxonomy): Bacteria > Actinomycetota > Actinomycetes > Mycobacteriales > Mycobacteriaceae > Corynebacterium > Corynebacterium falsenii_A. Next base: position 118,678 of record JVKJ01000003.1, read on the forward strand.
GGCGTTTGCCAGCAGCCCGATAACGGCCACCAGCAACATCACCCCGGTATCCACCGGCTGATGCCCGTCCAAACGCTGGAAGGCGCGAAACAGAATCCAGCCCGAAATGGCGATGATTGCAGCGGCGTTAATCATTGCCGCGAACACCTCCACACGCCGGTAGCCGAACGTGGCGCGCCGAGTGGCGCTTTTGCGCCCAATTAGGATCGCGATGAACGCCAGGAGCAGGCCGGTGGAATCAGAGAGCATATGCGCGGCGTCCGAAATAAGGGCGAGCGAGTGCGACACCCACCCGCCCACGACCTGGGCGAGGAAGATCACGAAGGTGAGGCTGAAGACCCACCCCAGCGCGCGCAGGGAGGACGGCGCGTGGCCGTGCGCGCTATGGGCGTGCGAGCCGTGGCTGTGCGAGGAGGCATGGCGGTGCACCGAATGGCCGTGAGTGTGCGCGTGACCCGTGTTCATGCGTACGACTGTAGCCGGAAATCCCCTTATTGAAAACCTATTGAAAACGGTCCTGTCACGCCAGCTGCGCGCCCAGCGCCTCCAGCAGCGCGGACGCCTTCACCAGAATCTCCTCCCACTCTGCCTCCGGATCCGAATCTGCCACGATCGCTCCGCCCACGCCGAAGGTCGTCTGTTCGGCCGAGGCCACGACGGTGCGAATCACGATGGATAGATTTGCCGCGCCGTTAGGGGAGAGCCAGCCGATCGCGCCGCTATAGAACCCGCGCGGGCGCCGCTCCAGCTCATCGATGATCTCCATCGTCCGGATCTTCGGGGCGCCCGTCATCGACCCGCCAGGGAAAGCCGCCTCCACGCAGTCCACCGCGGTCGAACCCGCAGCCAGCTCACCGCTCACGGTGCTCACCAACTGGTGCACATGACTGTAGCTCTCCACCTCGAACACCCGGGGCGCGTGGACGGAGGCGGGCGCGCACACGCGGTTCAGATCGTTGCGGAGCAGGTCCACGATCATTAGGTTCTCCGCGCGATCCTTGGGGTTGCGCTGGAGTTCCCGCCGCAGTGCCTCATCACCCTCCGCCGTCGCCGCCCGCGGGCGCGTTCCCTTAATGGGTTTGGTCTGGACGCCACCTTTAGCATCCACACGCAAAAACCGTTCCGGGGATGCCGACAAGATGTGGACGCCGGGGAACTTGAGGTACGCCGCGTACGGGACCGGGCTGACCTGGCGCAGGCGCAGATAGGCACGCCACGGATCGGGGAGGGCAGGACCTGTGGCGGTGTTGGTCAGGCAGACCTCGTAGCTATCGCCCATGGCGATGTACTCGAGCGCGCGGTTGATGCTGCGGAGGTACTCGTCGTGGGCCTGGTCAAAGCGGAACTGCGCGCCGGGCAGCGGCGGGGTGCGCTGAGGCACTGAATGCTGACACACTGTGGGTTGCGTTGACGGATTAGCGGGATTCCGGTGACCGGGATCCTGGTTGCTGGGAAATTGCGCGAGGGATCGCGTCTCATCGTCCACGTCCTGGACGATGCGTTCGGCCTCGTCGAGCCACGCGTGGTTCGCGTCCGTCGAGGTCGGGGTGGCGGTTTCAGGAGCCTGTTCCACTATCGCTAGCAGGTGTACTTGCCGAGCAGCGAGATCCACCACGGCGGCGCGATCGGCGAACATCAGGGCGCTGGGTTGGTCGCCGGGGTTGTATGGCAGCGCGCCAACAATTCCCAGAGCAAACTCGCAAGGCACATCCTCCGGGATCTGCAGTGGAGGCTCGGAATCTGCCGTTCCGTACAGCGCGGATCTCATCTGATCGAAGACCTGGCCCAGCTCTTTATTCTCCAGCTCATGTTCCGGTGGCTGGAGCCGAAAACCATGGGGCCCGTCGGCGCTGGCAAGGATCGCAATGGGGTCCGGGGCGGGCGCAGTGGCACGCGAGTTTGGGTGGGAGTTCGAGGCCCCAAAGTCCGCATTGTCCAGGAAGGCCGCGCAGTGTGATCGGCCGAAGAGTGCGTCGAACAGAGCCGCAGTGGTGGCGGTGAGCTGTTGCTGCGAGCATTCCACCGCGAAGGGGAGGGTGCGCCATGAGATCGTTCGGACCTGCATTCATGTCAGCCTACCGGGCTGTAAGCATGGCTCTGCCCTCCGCCGGTCCTGCCGCCACGGGATGGGCGGAGCTGGCTGGCGAAGGGCAGAGTGGGGTGGCTACAGGCCTGACTTAGAGGCGGTGGCGGCCACCCTCGTCGTTGTCATCCTTGCCGTTGTTTCCCTGGCCATTGTTGCCCGGCTTCGGGGCGCCTGGCTTGGGGGCACCGGGTGCCTGTGGTGCGCTAGCGCCCGGCTTTGGAGCACCTGGCTTCGGAGCGGCGGCACCCTTGGGTGCGCCTGGGGCCTGTGGGGCTACGCCCTCAGAGGGCTTCTCTGCCTTGCGCAGATTGGCCTTGGCCTCCTTGTTCTCCTGAGCAGACTCCTTCTTGGTCTCCTCCATCTTCTTCGCAGCAGTTTCGCGAGCCTCGTCGGCCTTCTGCTTTGCTTCCTCGGTGGAGTCCTGCACCGCGTCCTTGGCCTCATCGGCCTTCTCCGCAGCGACCTTCTTGGCCTCCGCAGCCTTGTCTGCTGCCACGTCCTTAGCCTGGCCGGCCTTGTCCTTCACGTCCTCGGCCACGGCCTTGGCCTTGTCGGCCACGGTCGGTCCGTTGGACTGGGTTCCGGTGGACTGCTTGTTGGAGTAATCCTGCACGCGCGGGGTGGACCCTGCGACGGGCTTCTTCTGGCTACGCAGGTATGCAAAGGCTGCGCCGCCTGCGGCCAGGAGAGCCAACAGCAGGAGCGTAAAGCCCTTCTTGCCCTTGTTCTGCTTCTTATTCAGCTTCTTCTGAGCCTTGCGCTCCGCCCGGTTGCTGATGGACTTCGCGTTCTTGCGCGCGTTCTTCTTCGCTTCCTTAGCGCGCTTGCGGGCCAGCTTGGCGTTCTTCTTGCCGGCCTTCCGGGCGTTCTTGTCCGCCTTCTTCACGTTCTTCTCGGCCTTCTTGCGAGCCTCTTCACCGATGTTGAGGGCCTCGTCGCGCACGTCCTGAGCGGTGTTCAGAGCAGACTCGCCGAAATCGGAAATATTGGACTGTACTTCCTTCAGGCTCGGCGTGTTCTTCTTTGCCTTCTTAGCGTTCTTCTTGAACGCCTTGAGAGCATTCTTCTTCAGCTCTTCGGCGGACTTCTCGCCGGCCTTATTAGCGGCTGCGGCAGTACCAATCAGGCCGGCCAGCTTCTTCTTATTACTCTTCTTCATCTTTTTTGCCTTCTTCCTTAAATCCTTTTTGTCGGGGGCAGCGTCGGCGGCCTGATCGGTGGCGTCTGAAATAGAGGACAGCAACCCAGCGCCACCCGCAGCCAGCCCCTGGCGCAAATCCTTCCCGGACTCGCCCTGGCGTGGCTTCGCGCTAACCTCCGCGGCCTGCGCGCCCTCGCCCGCCTCGAAGTGACGGGTCTCGCTATGCGCCGCGTTCGCCGCCCGCGCCTGGTCGAGCGCCTTCGCGGCACCCTCCTGCTTCAGCATGAGCTGGGCGACGGCGGAGGCAGTAGCGGGCGAGTTGGAAAAGGCCTGCTTGCGCTCCTCATCAGTGAGTCCGCTATCGCGGAGGGCGGCGAGGGTATCGAAATCCTCCTGCGCCTTCCTCTCCTTGCGCTTCTTTAAAACGGCCCGAGCCTGCTTCGCGCCCGTCAGCGCGAGACGCAAGGTCGTGGGGTTCATACACAGTCTCCTAGGGAATTTGTGGTGAGGATGTCCTTGAACCGATCAATCTGCGCGCGATCAATGGCTAATTTCATCTCTAGTCACGTTCAAAACAGCTAATCCCATACTATGCAAATTCTGAGTGCCAGGGCAGTGCTTAAGCGCGCGAAATAACTCGGTCGGGGGCACGCGGCGAAAGTGGGTACGTATGATGGCTGTCGTGAGTATTAAGACTGCAACCGCAATTCTGCACACCAACCAGGGCGACATTTCCGTGGACCTGTTCGGCAACCACGCGCCGAAGACCGTGGAAAACTTCATCGGCCTGGCCGAGGGAACCAAGGACTACAGCGAGAAGAACGCTTCCGGCACTGATGAGGGCCCGTTCTACGACGGTTCCATCTTCCACCGCATCATCGACGGCTTCATGATTCAGGGCGGTGACCCCACGGGCACCGGTCGCGGCGGCCCGGGCTACAAGTTCGAGGACGAATTCCACCCGGAGCTGCAGTTCGACCGCCCATTCCTGATGGCCATGGCTAATGCGGGCCCGGGCACGAACGGCTCCCAGTTCTTCATCACCGTGACTGCCACCCCGCACCTGAACAACCACCACACGATCTTCGGTGAGGTGACCGATCCATCTTCCCAGAAGGTTGCCGCCAAGATCTCCCGCGTGGCAACGGATCGCATGGATCGCCCCCACGAGGACGTGGTCATCGAGTCCGTGGAGATTCAAAAGTAGGTCTGGGTTAGTGGACCTGGCTTCTCGCCGCTAGCGGCTAGAAAGCGCATCACCCCCGGTTCTTCCGAGAAAGGAAGGCCGGGGGTGATTGTGTATTCGGGGTGCTGTCCGCAGCGCCGTTACTTCCATCCCATCGTCATGAGCAGGCCAGCGATGAACAAGCCAAACCCGATCAGGTAGTTCCACGGTCCGAGCCCCTCCATGAAGGGGATGGACGGGCCGGCGATGTAGTTGACCACCAGCCAGGCCAAGCCCAACAACATCAGGCCGAGCATGATGAACAGGTACCAGCGGGGAGTGCCCGTGGAATTCAGCTTGACAGGCGTGCGGCGATCAACGGTTGACGCGCCGCCATCGCTGTATTGATCGTCGTCCTGGGTGACCTTCTGTTTTGGCATTCATGCACCTCACGGTTTCTTCGCGGTGTCCAGCAGTTGTCTGCGACCATCTGGTGGTGGACAGATCTGCCATCTGCGGTTGTGTTCGCCCGCGTGCGCGGGGGTCTGCGTTATCTCGCTGCATTTTAGCAGTTGGTGCGGTGTTAGGATTTGCCCATGCGCATCCTCGTCGTCGATAACTTCGATAGCTTCGTGTACAACCTGGTTCAATACATCGGCCAGCTGGGTTTCGCGGGGGAGCAGTGCGAGGTGTGGCGGAACAACTCTCACCGTTTCGGGTCTACTCGCGGTGAGTTGGGGGAGGTGCTCTCGGGTTTTGACGCCATCATGATTAGCCCCGGGCCGGGAGAGCCGTCCCAGGCCGGCCGGACGATGGAGGTGGTGGAGGTGGCTGCCGAGCAGCGGATTCCGCTATTTGGGGTGTGCCTGGGCCATCAAGCGATCGGGCAGTACTTCGGGGGCGCGGTGGTGCGCGCCGACGAGTTGTGCCATGGAAAGACCTCGCTGGTCGAGCACGATGGAACGGGTGTACTGCGGGACGTGCCGAGCCCGTTCCAGGTAACGCGCTACCACTCCCTGACCGTGGATGCGGCCACGGTGCCGGAGGAACTGACTGTCACGGGGCGAGTCCGCAGCGGGATGATCATGGCGATGCGGCACCGCGAACTGCCGATCCACAGCGTGCAATTCCACCCGGAGTCCGTGATGACTCAGTACGGCCATCGGATGATCGCCAATTGGTTGGAGGAGGCGGGGGCTGTCATTGATCCCGCGCTGCTCAATCGCCTTGAGCAGGAGCAATTGGACGTCGTCGGGACTCACTGAGCGGGACCCTGGTGACCGACGGCCTAACCGGGGTGACCCATGGCCTCGAGGAAGTTCCCGATCGTCTGGTCAACCAATCTTTTCCGCTGAGGCATGGGGAGCATCAGGCATTGCGTGGTCACCCCATCGATCATGGCGAACAGCTGGCCGGCCTGGGCATCTGACATCCCGAAAGTGGTGAACCATGTCCGGATCTCGGAATCGAGCTGCTCCGCGGCCATTCGCAGTTTCTCGTCATTGACGGCGAGGGAGGTATAGGCGATCCACACGCGGGCTCGTCGATCGCGATGCTCATCCAACGGCAACCATTGTGCGACGTAGTCGGCCACGGTGTCGCATTCAGCGCTGGCTAGGTCCCGGTCAAATTGCTCGCCGACGTAGTCGAAGCCCGCCCGAACTAGATCGTTCTTGGTGCGGTAGTAATACTGCACCTGAGCTGGGGATACGTCGGCTGCCGCCGCGACGCTTCGGACGCTGAGGGCACCGATTCCCCGCTCAGCGAGGACATTGAGGACGCCCTCCAGGATGCGCGTGGATCCCATCAAATACTATTTCTCTTCTTTCTTGTCAGAGTGATTCTTCGACCACAGTGTAGCCGCCACGTCGCAGACGCCAAGAACGGCGATCACGGCGCCAGCCTGCCGCAAACCAATGATGGGAGTCTCGGTGTCGCGGAAGGCGAAGTACAGCGCCACCCCGCCAACCACCATGACGATGCCGACGATAAAGGACCATGTGTCACGGGACATCTCAAAACCTCTCGTACTATACGAATGTATAATACAACTGTATAGCCCGCCGGGGACGACGGCAAGAGGGTCACGCGCATTGCGAAATTTTTGGAACACGGTGAGTGGGAATACATTTCGGGGCGACAAAGCCCCCCGCTGCTGGCCACCGCCCCTAATGGGGGCCGGGAAACCCTATGGCAACAGGGAGAACACGTACACGCCCACCGTGATCGCGCTATCGCGATTCACCATCGCCCCGGGCTGCACAGACTGATCCGAGATCTTGTCCACATCCGGAAGGTTGCTCGTGTTCGTGTTGTGGCGAGACAGCTTATCTGGGCTTCCGCGCCATCCGGCCTGCTGCAGTTCCTGAAGAACCTCGCTGTAGGTCTTGCCCTTCAGGTTCGGCATGGAGAAAAGGTTGCCCTTGCTGACCTGCAGCTGCACCTCGGAACCTCGCGGCAACTCCGATCCCTCCTGGGATGCGGACAGTACCGTGTTTTCCGGCTTCTCGGAATCAACCAGAGTCGTGTTCACCGTGAAGCCGGCAGCTTCCAGGTTGGCCTTCGCCCCGTCGAGGTTTTGCCCGGTCACATTCGGAACCCGCACTTGCTCCACGCCGGTGGAGACGGTGATGCTCACCTTTGTCCCCTTCGAAACCTGGCTTCCCTGCGCAGGATTCTGGGTGATGACCTGCCCCTTCGGGACGTCCTTACTGGGCTGCTCCTTCACAGTGGGATTCAGCTCAAGCCCGGCCTGCTGCAAAGCGTCGCGGGCCTGCGAGGTCGTCATCCCCGTCAAATCCGGAATATCCGTAATTTCCTTGCCCGTACTGACCAGCAGGTTCACTCGTGTTCCAGAGGGAACCGTGGAGTCCGCGCCGGGTTCCGTGCCGATCGCATTGTTCCGAGGGATATTCGCGTCCGGCCGATCGGTACTATCCACCTTCAAGCCGGCATCCTTCAGCTTTTGTTCGGCCTCCGCGCGCGGGAGGTTAGCCACGTCGGGGACCTTCACGTTCGTCTGCTGTGCCGGAGCCGGCGACTTGTCCTGGGACAGGTAGTGGTAGGCGGCGAAGGCGCCCCCGCCAACGACACCCAGCACCACCAGGGTCCACAGCACGGGGATCCACCAGCGATTGCGGTGCCGGTCTTCCGCCTCGTAGTACTCGGGCTCGCGCTCCGGGTCGTGTGCGGGAAGGTCACGGCCCGCGGGCGGTTGCCCTCCCTCCATTCCAGACGCCATTCCGGGCTCGTCATTGTGGCGATCGGCCAGGGCATGCGCGCCCGCCGCGCCTGCGGTGCCGGCAGCAGCGGCATGAGCCCCGCCCGTCCCATTGCCGGAGGAGGGCATGACAGACGTTGTCGCATCGTCCGGCGCGTAGGCCTGCGCCACCAGCGGCAACTGATCCTCCGATAGACGGTGCAGGTCAGTGGCCATTTCCGCGGCATCGTCGTAGCGATCCGTGGGGTTTTTCGCCATGGCGTACAGCGCGATCGCGTCCAGAGAGATGGCCTCGCGGTGCGACAGGTGCATGCCCGGCACCTTGGACGGCGGAGTGGGCTCGTCCTGCACGTGCTGGAAGGCTACCGAGAACGGAGACTCGCCTTCGAAGGGTGGACGGCCGGTGGCTAGCTCATAGAACACACACCCGGTGGCGTAAATATCTGAGCGGCTATCCGCCGACTTCCCACGGGCCTGTTCCGGTGACAGGTACTGCGCCGTACCAATAACGGCGGCCGTCTGAGTCATCGCCGCCGAGGAATCGGACAGAGCGCGGGCAATGCCGAAGTCCATCACCTTCACCGCGCCCGTGTTCGTGATCATGATGTTGGCGGGCTTGATGTCGCGGTGGATAATTCCCGCTTCGTGCGAGAAGTGCAGGGCATCGGCCACGCGGGACATCACTGATGCCGCATCGTTGAGGCGCATCTTGCCATGGTCTTGGATGATGTCGCGCAGTGTCTCGCCGTACACGCGCTCCATGACGATGTACGGCACCTCGCCATCGGCCGGGCTGGTCTGGCCCGTGTCATACACGGCGACGATCGCGGGATGATTCAGCTTCGCCGCGTTCTGTGCCTCGCGGCGGAAGCGCTCCAAGAAAGTGTGATCGCGGGCCAGATCGGGTCGCATCATCTTCACGGCCACGTCACGGCCCAGCAGCTCATCCGTCGCCGCGTAGACATCGGACATGCCGCCGGTGCCGATCTTTGCCCCCAGGCGATAGCGGTCGCCAAGGGTGGTGCCGTTGCGATCCATTCCTGGCCTCTTTCCTCGCTCTGTGGCTATGTCTTCGTGTACGTGGTCTTCAGGTACGTGGTGCGGTTAAAGAAATCCTCGTTACAGGATAGTCGACAACTGACACTTCCAACGCACCCGTAACACCATTCTGCAGGTTATATCGTCAACCCGGCCGGCGGTGCGGTACCTGCCTGCCCGGCGCCCGAGGTCGGTTGAACGTCGGCGCCCGACGCTCCTGAAGCGCCGTTCCCGCCGGTCGACGGCCCCGCAGCACCGTTGCCGGAGGGCTGGCCAGCATTCGTATTCCCGCCGGACTGTCCTTCCGTGGAGGCGCCTCCGGTTGACTGGTCCTGCCCGTTACCGGAGCCACCATTCGAGGACGTGGTGTTCGCTCCACCATTCCCATTGCCATTGTTGTGGCCGGTGGTGGCCCCGCCGTTGCCGTTGCCATTGCCAGAGTTATGGCCGCCCTGGTTGCCGTTGCCCGGTTGCTGCCCACTAGATGGTTGTTCATGCGAGGGCTGCTCGTGTGGCGCCTGCTGCCCGGGCTCGCTCCCGGAGCCACCCTCCAGAGGCTGGTCTGCTTGCCCGCCGCTGGTGTCTGTGCTGTATTCGCCGCCGGAAGTGCCACCCTGGCCACCCGATGACTCCCCGCCGCTTCCGCTCTCCGGGGTGGAGGTCACCTCATTGGTGATTGTCGTGGTCGAGTTGCCCGGAGCGGGCGCGTCATTACCACTGAGCAGCACGTACAGCAGAATGCCCAGAGCCAGCAGCCCGCCGCCACCCACGATCAGCAGCGGCAGCGTGCCCTTCCGGTCTTCTGGCTTGTTCGCCGCGCTGGCGCCCGGCCGGCGCGCCGGCGCGACGTGGGGTGCCATGGAGATATTCCCTGACGGGGACACGTCCTCGCGAGGGCGAACCGGGGCAGGGCGGCGTCCCAAATCATCGTGAACTGGGGGGACGGTGTTACCCGGGCCGGTCGCGACCTGGGCGATGCGGTCGGTGAGTGGATTGTCATCGACGGGGACCTCGGGCACCCGGTGCGGGCGCGGGGGCAGCTCCCCATTGCGCACGAACACCGTGGCCTTGGCCAGCTCATCGCCGTCGGCGTAGCGGGAGTGCGGCGCCTTGCGCATGCAAATCTCAACGAGCGCTCGCATGGGATCGGAGATGCGTTCCGGCAACGGCGCGGGCGCGTCATTGATGTGCTTGATCGCGACGGACACAGAATTATCGCCGCTAAATGGACGTTCGCCCATCAGCGCCTCGTAGGCCACCACGCCCAGGGAATAGATATCGGATTCCGGCCCTACACTCATTCCTTGGGCCTGCTCCGGCGACACGTATTGCGCCGTGCCCACCACCATGCCCGTGCGGGTCAGCGGCACGGCGGCGGCAGCCTTGGCGATGCCGAAGTCCGAAATCTTCACCACGCCCTGGGACGTGATCAGGAGGTTGCCCGGCTTGATGTCGCGATGGACCAGGCCAAAGCCGTGGATCGCCTGCAGGCCGATGGCGGCCTGGGTGAGGATGTCCAGCACCATGGCCTCGGGGAGGACACGCTCGCGGGAGAGGACGTCCGCGAGGGATTCGCCGCGGATGTACTCCATGATGATGAAGCAGAAGTTCGCGCCGTTGTCCTGCACCTCGCCGTAGTGATAGGTGCGCACGACATTGTCATTGATGATCTTCTCGGCGACCTCGGCCTCATTGCGGAAGCGCGTGCGGAACTCGTGATTCTCGGTGTACTCGGGCTTGAGGATTTTCACGGCCACGTCGCGCTCGAGTTTGTTGTCCCACGCCAGCCACACGACGGACATGCCGCCGCGCCCCACGATCCAGTTCAGCTCGTAACGCCCTCCCAGCAGGCGTTGCGTCCGTTCGATGTCCGTGCGGTCGGGCCCGCCGGGTCGGTAGGGCGAATTGCGCAGGGGCTTTTCGCCGATGCGCTGGGAATTCTCGCGTGTGTTATCTGACATGCTGCTGTTACTACTTCGCCTTGTTCACTGCTTGGTTAATAACGGCCCGTCCAATGGGGGCTGCAACACTACCACCGGTCGCTTCCTGCCCACGGTTACCGCCGTTTTCGACCAGCACGGCGACAGCCACGTCGCCTGTGGTGGAGAAGGCGATGTACCAGGCGTGCGGGTTGGAGTTACGGGAATCCTCGCCGTGCTCCGCGGTGCCGGTCTTGGAGGCGATGTCGGACTGCCCATTGCCCCAGCTCTCGGAGGCCTTCATCAGTTCTGTGATCTGGTCGCTGACGTCCTTGGGGATGGCCTCTCCCGCCTTGTGCGGCTTCCCGGTGATCAACGGCTTCAGGTCTGCGCCGGTGACCTTGCTCACCAGGTAGGGGCTCATGCGCACTCCGCCGTTGGCGATGGTGGCGGCGATTTCGGCGTTCTGCAGCGGGGTGAGGGCCACGTCGCGCTGCCCGATCGCGGACTGTCCCAGTGCCGCAGCGTCCGGGATGTCACCGATCGTGGAGGGCTGAACGGGCAGGCCCATCTTGTCCTCGCGCCCGCCGATGCCGAAGTCCTCGGCGACCTTCTTGAACTTGTCCGTGCCGTGCTTAATGCCCGTCTCCACGAAGGGGACGTTGCAGGACCGACGGAACGCCTCGAACAGGGTCGTCTCAGAGCCGCCGCCACAGGTACTGCCGTTGTAGTTTTCCAGCGTGGTCTCCGTGCCCGGCAGGGTCGTGTTTTGCGCGGCGGAGACCGGGGTGTCCTTGGAATCGCCGTCCATGAGCGCCGCCGCCGTCGTGATCACCTTGAAGGTTGAGCCCGGGGGTTGAGTCTGTTGGGTCGCCCGGTTCAGCAGCGGGGCATCGGGGTCCTGGGACAGTTGGTTGAAGTTGGTCTCCTGTTGGTCGCCCGGGACCTCGACCAGGCTGCTGGGGTTGAAGGAGGGGGTGGACGCCATCGCCAAGACCTCACCCGTCGACGGCCGCAGCGCGACCACGGAACCGGAGTACCCATTAGCAGATAGTTGGTCGTGCGCCACCTGCTGCACATCGGGATCCAGGGTGAGCTCCACGTTGGCACCGCGGGCTTCCTTGCCGGTCAGCTTGTCCCACGTGCGCTGCGTGAACAGGGCATCATCCTCGCCGGTGAGGATGGAGTTCTGGCTGGATTCAATGCCGGCCGCACCGAATCGGGGAGACAGGTAGCCTTCAACCGGCGCGAAGGTCTCGGGGCTGGTGACGTATTTCCGGTGGTACACGCCGTTCTCATCGGCCACCGATTGCGCGAGGACCTGGCCGCCCGCCGAGATCTGGCCACGCTGGCGCATCTGCGCCTCCAGGAACTGGCGGGAGTTCTTCGGATTGTGGGCCAGCGAATCCGTCTGGAAGGACTGAATGAACGTGAGGTTCGCGATGAGGGCGAGGATCAACACGAAGCTGAAAATCGTCACCGCGCGGATGGAGCGATTCACTGTTGGGCCTCCTTTGGCTTGTGGGCCACATCAGAGATGCGGAGGATCAGCGCCAGCAATACGTAGTTCGCGAGGAGTGAGGAACCACCGTGAGCCAGGAAGGGAGTGGTCAGGCCGGTCATGGGCATGAGGCGGGATACGCCGCCGGTGACCACGAACACCTGGATGGCGATGGTCAGCGCCAGCCCGGAGGCGACGAGCTTGCCATAGGAGTCGCGGACCAACAGGGCGGTGGTGAAGCCGCGGGAGACGAAGATGGCGTACAGGATCAGTACAGCCGCGAGGCCGAAGAGGCCCAGCTCTTCGCCGATGGCAGCGAGGATGAAGTCCGAGTGAGCCACGGGGATCTGCTGGGGGTAGCCCTCTCCCAGGCCGGTGCCTGTGATACCACCCCAGGACATGCCGAACAGCGCCTGCGAGAGCTGGAATCCATTGCCGTCGTAGTTAGCGATGGGGTCTATGAAGTTGCTCACGCGGGCTTGGATCTTGTCGGAGATCTGGTACACGCCCACGGCGCCGATAGCCGCCAGGCCGAGGCCGATGACGAGCCAGGAGGATCGGCCAGTGGCCATGAACAGCATCCCGAGCACGGTGCCGAACAGCAGCAACGCGGGGCCAAAGTCATTCTGCGCGGCGGAGATGACCAGCGCGAGGCCCCACACCAGCAGGATGGGGCCCAGGTCGCGCACGCGCGGGAATTGCAGGCCCATCACGCGCTTGCCGGCCACGGTGAACAATCGTCGCTTGTTGACCAGCAGCATCGCGAAGAACAGCAGGAGCATGATCTTGGCGAATTCCGCGGGCTGGATGCTGAATGGGCCGATGGAAATCCACACGTTCGCATCCGCGTTCATGGAGGTCGGCCACACAATCGGCAGTGCGTTCAGCACCAGCCCGGCCAGCCCCAGAATGTAGGAGTAGTCCTGCAGGGAGCGGTGGTCCTTGAGGAACACGAGGACCAGCAGCATGAGAACCACGCCGATGACGGTCCACATCATCTGGGAATTGGCGAGGCTGAGACCGGTGGCCAGATCGAGCCGGTAGATGATCAGCAGGCCGAGCCCGTTGAGCATCGCAGCGACCGGGAGCAGTACCTGATCGGCCTCCGGTGCCTTCCACAGCATCACCAGGTGAGCCACCAGGAAGGTGATGAGGTATCCACCAGTAACCACAAAAATGTTTCCGGTGAGCTCATTGCCCTGGGACAGTTCCAGGGCCACGATCGCGGCGAGAAGCACGAGGGCGGACAGAAGAAGCAATCCCGCTTCGATCTTGCGTCCAAAAAGGTTAAACCCTGTGGCCCGAGCGGGCGCTTCTACGTTGTGGCTCGTCATGTCAGTTCACCTCCCGGCAGGACACTCCTGGCGTGGTGAGGTCCTCGGGTGCGCTGTGAGAAAGATCGGTGGAGTTGTTCGGATTAGTGGCCTTCGTGGGCGCAGCGGGCGATGGAGTCGGCTGGTTCGGCGCCGGCTGGTTCTGCCCAGGTTGACCAGGCGTGTTATCGCCGGGCTTGGGACTCTTTTCCCTGGTGACACACACCGGGAGAGTCTGGCTAGCCAGGCGCCGCACCTGACCCACGACGTTCTCGTAGTTGTCCTCTGGCATGCCCTCCAGAGTTCCCCTGGCCGCAGGGCGCAGGTCAGAGGTGTTGAAACGGTGGCAGTCCTTGCCCCCGGTGTTCGCATCGACAAGCCGCACCGAGGCTTTATCGTCCAGGCAGACGTCTTGGACGTGCTTTTCCAACGGCACTCCCAGAACGGTGGCCGCCACGCCCTGGTTGATGGTGATGTTCCCATCCTTCTCTGCCAGAAAATAGTTGGCCTTGAGGTGCTGATACCCGATGAGGGCACCCACGCCCAAGATGAGGAACATCAGAAGCGCGAGACCAGCTCCGATGAAGGGGGCCTTGCTGCGGCGCTTCCGAGGCTGGGGATGTTCACCCTCCTCGTCCTCGGTGGGATCGCCATCGGCGCCCTTGAGCTTCGACCGCTGCGCGCCGGGCCGCGATTGCTTCACGATCGCCCCGAGGGCCGCAGCTCGGGCCGCGGGGGAGTCTTGTCGCGGGTACTCGTGGGTTTCTGGAGCCACGGCGCCGGCGAACACAGGCTGGTCCGGCAGGGTGACCTCGCGGTCGATAGGCTCGTCGTCCGAATCCACGGGAACAGCATCGGCGACCACGACGGTCACATTGTCCGGGCCCCCGCCCCGCAGTGCCATTTCCACAAGTTTGGTGGCGGCGCGCTCTGGGGTGCCACCGGCGAGGATCTCGCGGATCGTATCGAAGCTCACCGGGTCCGAAAGCCCGTCGGAGCAGAGCATGAGGCGATCGCCGGCCTCCAGCTCCATGGTGCTCAGGGTGGGTTCGACTTCGCGCCCGGTCAGCGCCTTCAAGATGAGTGAGCGCTGTGGGTGAGAGCTCACGTCCGAGGCGTCGAGCTTCCCCTCGTCCACCAGGGACTGTACGAAGGTGTCGTCCTTAGTGATCTGCGTCAGCTCGCCGTTGCGCAGCCGGTAGGCGCGCGAGTCACCCACATGGCAGATTCCCGCGGAGTTCCCGCGGAACAGAATCGCGGTGAGCGTGCAGCCCATGCCTTCCAATTGCGGATTTTCATCAACATGGGCAGAAATGTCCTGATTGCCCTCTTCGGCGGCGGTGGCCAGGAGGGTGGTGAGCTTCTCGCGGTGCTCGGGCTCGTCGATCAGGGGAGTGTCCAGGGGGGCCAGGGCCTCGATCAAGAATTGGGACGCCACCTCGCCGGCCGCATGTCCGCCCATACCGTCAGCCAGGGCGAGGAGACGGGGACCTGCATAGGCAGAGTCCTCGTTATTCCCGCGCACCAGGCCGCGGTCGGAACAGGCTGAGTAATTCAGGGCCAGGCGTTGTCCGGTCATGAATCCATCCTTACGTTGGTCTGTCCGATGCGGATCTCCTTGCCGGCATACAGTTCTTCTGGTTGGTCAATACGCTGGCTATTTATCCAGGTGCCGTTGCGCGAGTCAAGGTCTTCCACGAACCAGTCTTTCCCGTGCAGGGTGAGGCGCGCGTGTGATCCAGAGGCGAAATCGTCTTCGAGGACGAGCGTGGAGGTGGAGGAACGACCGATGGTGATTTCGGAGTAACCGGCGAAGTCGAGGTACGTGCCCGCGAGAGGGCCGGAGGTGACGGTCAGTGACGTGGGCGCGTTCTTCTTCCGCAGTCCGAAACTGCGCCCGGAAGACTGGCCCGTTGATTCACCACCGTAGATCGCTGCAGGCACGGCACCGGCGGCGGCGCCCGAGGCGATCTGCGTGTCCTTGCGAAGGGCGCGCACTGCCATCCAGATGAACAGCCACAGCATGACCAGCAGGCCGATCTTGATCAGCAACAGCAGGGTGGTTTGCACGGGCGTCAACTCCTTCGGGTTCGCGCGACCTTTCAGTCATCCGGGGCCGCGGCGGGAGGCCATCATTCAACCATCAGACTGTGGTGCTGTGGATAGCTTAGTTTAGTTCCCGTCGTGCTCGAAGCGCACTTCAATTTCGGAGTGACCAAGCGCGATGATGTCGCCATCCGCGAGGAGCCAGTTCTCGATGGGGATTTCGTTGACTGACGTGCCGTTGGTGGACTGCAGGTCGGTCAGCACCGCGTCGTATCCATCCCACTGGATTTCGGCGTGCTGGCGGGATACGCCCGTATCGGGAATGCGCAGGTCCACGGAGTTTCCTCGGCCAATGAGGTTGGATCCGCGGTGCAGCGTGAAGTTGCGGTCGCTGCCATCGCGCAGAACCAAGGTCACGGTGAGGTCGCGGCTTTCGCCGTCGTGCTCTCCGGTTTCGCCCTGCATCCGGTGGGGTTCCTCGTTGGCAGAGTGCGTGATCACGGTGGTGCCGGGGTAGCTGGTGGGGTGCGCGAACTCATCGGATACCGGGGAGTCGGTGACGTGTGGTTCATGCTCCTCATTCTCTGAGGTGCTGCGGCGTGAACGTGAGCTATCGTCCTCTACTTCGAAGGCATCGTCGTAGCCGTTTCCTTCACCATTGCCCGCATAGTTCTCCTCGGCGAAACTCTCATCGGTGAACGGGTGGCTATCGGGGGAGATGTGAGAGTGCTCAGCGGAGCCAAAGTCGCCCGGGGTGCCCGCGTGGGAGTCCGATTCAGGTTCGATGGGCTCATTGCGATTGGGTTCCAGGCGATTCGGCTCGGGGCGACTCCGGTCCTGGTGATCGGCCTCGGCATGACTGGAATTGGGGCTACCGTAGGAATCCTCGCCGGGGTGGCGAACACCTGCGGGGGCGTTGCTCGGACCGACCTTCACCACGTCGGCCAAGCTGGCGCCGGCGGGGATGTTAGAAGAGGACATGCCGGTGCGGTCAGCGGCGCTGGATCCGGTGTGCTCGGCGCGATAATCGTCATTCGGGCCGTCGGCCTGGTCGCGGGACTGGAGGTCGCCCGATTCGTTACCTCGATCGTTGGAGCCCTGGGCGCCGCTGCGACGGCTGGCCTGTTCCTGAGCTTGCTCCTCGTCGGCGTGTGCATCATAGTCCTGTGCCGCCGAGCGCCGTGGACGCTTGACCGCCTGTTCGGGCCACTCGGCAGAGCCGGGGACGAATGGAGCCGAAGAACCGCTGTCATGAGGGTTGTGGTCCCTGTTCTGAGCTTGTTCTTCGTTTCGATCGGAGTGGCGATAGGGGTTGGCGTCCACCTCTGAATCCGCGGGGGCATCGAAGCGAGCAGAACCCTTCAGCTGCCCGGAATGGAGCTCGTCGGTGGGGATGATGCGGACCTCGACCGGGCCGTTCGTGCCCCATCCCTCGTTTCGGGCGAAGCGGCTAAGGCGATCGGCTAGATCTTCTGGCAGGTGAGGGTGCTGGTCCAGGAGACTGTCCACGTCCTTTTGGGATAGGAAAATGGTGTAAAAGCTGGGGGCGAGGCGGGAGCCTTCACTATCAACCATGACGGAATCCGCGGCCTGCTGCTTGAGCACTTCGTCGATCTCTGCGGGGACTACCTCACCGCCGAAAACGCGCGCGAAGCCATTATCCAGTCCCCGCTGAAGTGAACTGTCAAGCTTGCGAAACTTTCCGAAAAGATCCATTGCTGTCTTTCCTTCCTGGTCGTGGGCAGCCACCGTGTGAGGGTCGGTGCCCGCCGCGTAAAGGCCGGGTGAGGGGGCCAGTAACGGTAAAGGAGCGCAGGTCGGCCCACGCACATGTGAAGTTTTGCGAGAGTGGGAGAGGTGGGGCAGTTCTGCGGAAAACTGAGCCTGCACCGCGTGTGTAATGTGCCCATTATACCGGGATGGGGGCGCGATTTTCCTATCGTGCGAGGTTATTTGTCGTTTTTGGAGGCGTGCGGGAGGCGTGCTAGAGTTTCACTTCGTTGCTGCTGAAGGGATCAACCTTCGCGACGAACTGGGCAGGTATCGCCAATTAGGTGAAATCAGCTTGGCCGGTTTAAGGTAGTGACACCACTGCGAAAGCAGATGCCACGGGCGAGTGGCGGAATGGCAGACGCGCTGGCTTCAGGTGCCAGTGTCCTTCGGGACGTGGGGGTTCAAGTCCCCCTTCGCCCACAGTTAGCGGCCGAGTGCCGTGATGGTCGGAGGCCACAAACTCGAGAGAGTTTGTGGCCTCCTTTTTAGTTTCAGGTATTCATTGAGGCGGCTTGTGAGAATAACGACGGGAGCTGAAGCGTGAATCTAAGGTGGGGTCGTTTCGCCACTTATTGCCTGATATTTGCAGGGTGCATCGAACTTTCGGTGGAGAACGACGCGACTACTCCTGAGTTCGGGGGATCGGACGCCATGTGGCTCATTCCCCTGGCTGTTGGATTGATTGGATTTGGTTATCTCCTGATCGTCAAGCGGGAGAAGAGCGCGGCCATGTTCGGCGCCCCAGCGGTGATTATCGGGCTGTGCTTATCTGTGTGGTTCCCGTCGACGCTGACCCGGGTCATTGTGCTCGCCGTGTTTTGCCTAGTGATTCTTCGCGTCGTTCGGGTGTCGCGCTCCGAGGCTTAGCGGTCGAGGCGATCGCAGAGATAAGTAGAGGTGGGTGGCCTCTTGGAAAGCAAAAAGCGCGGCGGGGGCCGATAATCAGGCCCGCGCCGCGCTCATGCGTGGAGCGAATTGCGATGAGCGAATTCCGCTAAGCTCCCGGCAAAGAAATGGATGGCAGTTTTACGCCGCCACCGGTGGAGCCGAGCCCCAGGTCAGGAGCGGATCCCAGATCTGGCGAGGATGTGAGGTCGTTGGTGGACCCCAAGTCACCGGCTGTGGATCCCAGGCCCAGGTCAGGTGCGGAACCGAGATCGGGGGACGCCTCGAACGTAGATCCCAGGTTGATGTCGCCCACTTCCTGTGGGCCGACCTGGATTGGCGGCGGGGTGACAATATTGAACAGTGGGCCTTGGGAGATGCGCAGCATCAAGTCCTTGAATGGCCCTTCGACCATGTCTTGCAGCTGTAGCGTGAAGTCCATGTGGACGCTCCTCGGGTGGTGATTGGGCAGTGGCTTTCGGAAAGCTGCTCAGAAGTTCTTCCGTGATTAGGCCTTTCCACGGCCCAGGCTACGTTCAGTCACGGGCAAGTTTCCATGATCAGGCAAAAGTGTAACCAAATTTATATGTATTGCATTGTAAAACAAATGCGCTGGTAGGAGGCCAAATTTGGGTTCAGATCTCAATCGGAGGACACGCGGTCTACAGGGCTGACCAGTCCAAAGGTCCCCACGTGGACTATCCAGTTATCAAAATATACACTTCAATAGTTGCACTCTGTGCGCAGAGGCGTGCACCGCTGATAAGTTAAGGCCGCTGTTTAGTTGTAAAGGACAAAACCATATGGAAGCCATGGAAAGTACTGCGACCATGAGCGAAGCCGATCCATCGCGCTCCGCAGTGGTGGCTACCGGAATGGGGCTGACCGGCGATGAAGGGCCCGTCTTCGGCCCCCTAGATTTCAGCATCCCAGCGCGCGGACTCACCACGCTCACCGGGCGGGCCGGATCCGGACGAACCGCCCTCGCCCTCGTCCTTTCTGGAAGGATGAAGCCTACCGAAGGGTCCCTGAGCGTCCTGGGGATGAGCGACCCGAAACAGATTCGCAAGACTGTCGCCATCGCTGGCGTCAACCAACTGGACGAACTCGACCGGTCCGTGACCGTCCGCGACATCGTCTCGGAGAACATGGCCTGGTCTTCCCACTGGTTCAATCGCACCCCGCGGGCCACGGATGAGGACCTGGAACGCTATTGCCGACCGGTCTACGGCAACAGATCACTTCCCCCGTTGGACAACTACATCTCCCAGATCTCCTCGCTGGACCGCCTCCTGCTCCGCATTGCCCTGTCTCTCCAGCCCGTCCACAAGCACGAGATCAACATGCTGGTGATGGACAACCTGGATCAGGTCGCCGAGCAGCACGATCGAGAGCACCTGCTGGGGATCCTCTTCCATATCGCGCAGTCCATGCCGGTCGTCATTAATACTGCCAACCCTCTCCCTGAAGGATCGCCGCCGCACCATTCCATCGAGCTGGCCACCAACACGTCTCACGTTCAGCCCGAACACAGGGACCCCGGCGCCATGCCCGCGCACGCCTCTCACTCCGCACACACCCCCGCTCACCACCACCGAAAGGACTCGTAGCCATGCTCGCTGGGTTTCGGCTCAACACAGACTTTCGCAGTTTCAAGCGCTCCCGACTGACGCGCGTCGCGATCATCGCCCTGATCTTGATGCCGCTGCTCTATTCCGCTCTTTACCTCTGGGCCTTCTGGGACCCGTTCTCCAAGGTCAACAGTCTCCCTATCGCCCTCGTCAACTCCGACGAGGGCGCCACGGTGCAGGGCAAGGAGCTCCACGCGGGCGACGAGGTGGTCGACGGCCTCCGTAACGATGACAGGCTCAAGTGGACGGAGGTCAGCGCGCAGGAGGCCAAGCAGGGCGTCGCGGATGGCAAGTACTACTTCTCCATGGAGTTGCCCAAGAACTTCTCCAAGGCCGTAGCGTCCCCCTCGGGAGACAACCCAGAGAAGGCCCAAATTCTCACCACCTTTAATGACGCCAACGGCTACCTCTCTACGATCATCGGACAAAATGCGATGAATCAGCTGCTCAACGTCGTTGGGTCGAAGATCAGTGCCCAGGCGGTGGACAAGGTCTTGCTGGGTGTCGTGGATGCTGGTAAGGGCATGGGGCAGGCAGCCGAGGGCGCGGGTCAGCTCGCCCAGGGCTCGTCGCAACTGCGTGACGGATCCACCAAGTTGAACGATGGCGCGGGCAAACTTGAAGATGGCCTAGTGCAGGCCAACAACGGTTCGGAGAAGCTCAAAGGTGGCTCGGGCCAGCTGGTTAACGGTTCCGGAGAGCTGAACAGTGGTCTGATCAAGCTCAAGGACGGCTCCGGGCAGTTGGCCGGGGGAACCCAGGAGCTCAATGACCAGGTCTCCACAGCGGCCGGGGAATTGACAAAGCTCACCGGTGGCGTTTCCCAGCTCAGCGGCGGAGTCGACCAGCTGGGCCAGGGGGCACAGGCGGTCAACGGTGGCGTCCAACAACTTCAGTCCACCGTGAACCAAGTGACCCAGTTCCAAACTGACCAGGCCAACCAACTGACCAGCGCTGCAGATGCGCTGCGCGCCATCCCGGCACCCGAAGTGCAACATGCGGTGCAGCAGCTCGACCAGGCAGCGGCGGCAATGCGGAGCCAGGGGCTGGGACCGGACTCGGTTCAGGCGGGCCAGATCAAGCAGCTGTCGGATGGGACGTCGCAGCTGGCCTACCAGCTGAGCGACCCGAACGCGCCCTTCCGTGGTGGTTTTAACCAGCTCCAAAGCGGGACGGACCAGCTTCCGGGCAAGCTCGGTGAGCTACAGAACGGGGTGTCCAGGCTGAACGATGGAGCCCACGAGCTGGATACCAACATGCAAACGGCCGTGGACGGTTCCGGTCGGCTGAAGGACGGGGCCGTGCAGCTAGACAACGGAATCGGGGAGTTGCACACAGCGCATGGCCAGTTGCTGGACGGCGCGAAACAGCTCCACCAGGGCACTGGGCAGGCCGTGGACGGGACTGCGAAGCTGGATGACGGTGCCCAAGAGCTGCATAAGAAGCTGGATGACGGGGCGAAGCAGGTGCCGCACTGGACGGATTCCCAGCGACTCAAGAACGCGGATACGATCGGCGGGCCAGTCTCGCTGAACTCCTCGAATGATTCCGGCACCCACACCTTCGGCGCTGGTCTGGCACCGTTCTTCTTCGCCTTGGCGCTGTTCATCGGTGGCGTGATTACATTCGTGATTCTGCGACCGCTGCAGAAGCGGGCGATCGCTTCCGGGCTGCGCGGCTGGCGCGTGGCGCTGGACGGGTTCATGCCAGCCGGGCTCATCGCCGTGCTGCAGGCGGTCGTGGTGGTTCTCGTGACGGTCTTCGCCGTTGGGCTGCACCCGGCTAACCTGTGGGGACTTCTTGGCTTCGGCGCGTTGGTCAGCGTTGTATGGATGCTGATTAACCAGATGTGTATCGCCACCATGGGCGCGGGGCCGGGCCGTGTGGCCGCCCTGGCGTTGCTGATGCTGCAGATGGTGGCATCCGGTGGTTTGTACCCGGTGGAGACGCAGAACAAATTCCTGCAATTCTTGCATCCGTTTGACCCGATGACCTATGCGGTGAACGGGTTCCGCCAGGTGGTCTATGGCTACTACGACCACAGGTTGCCGGTGGCGATCATGGCGCTGGTCGGCGTGGGGTTGGTCTGCTTCCTCATCACATCGCTGGCGGCGCGCAGGCAGAGGCTGTGGACGATGGAGACTCTGCACCCGCCACTTCCGGCCTAGTCGCTGAGGGGTAGGGCGACTGTGACTCTGGGGGGGCTGCTCTCGTGGACCGAAATAAACTCGGTTCGATTGATGAACCCGGTTCGATGTAGGAGCAGGCCCGGTCCAAGGGCTGGCCCAGAGGTATGAAGACACAAAGAAGCCCACCGGAAAAATCCGGTGGGCTTAGTGCTTCAGCGAAAAGCTGAATTAGTTGTACAGGCTAGCGAAGAGGTCAGCCACGGACTTCACGGTGTTGGTGGCCAGCTCGACGGCGTCGGACAGGAAAGAGGTGCTGGTCTCGATCATTTTGATCTCCCTACGTGTGTAGATTACAAGTCTTGTCTGCAAGCGCCTGACCCTGCAGGCGATTACGAGGACCACTGTAAGGGGCAGCGGAGCACTCCGCGACCGATACGCCCGGCCGGAGCCTGGCCGGTGCATGGCCGCGAAATTAAAAGGCCCTGAGCTGCAATCCTGCTAAGAAGGTTGTGCCCTGCATAAATAAGTTCACCGAGCGCACGAAATTTCTGCCAAAAAACTCTCAGAAAAAACTTCCGCAGAAGCCCTCAAGGTATCCATTGATAACCACTTTTGGGGGTGTTTGAGCAGTGATCGCCACTCCATCCAGGCGCTGTTACCCCTAAACCCCTGGTGGTGGCGCTGCGCGATCTCCCGTAGCTACAGTCGCAGCTATGACAAGCTCCTGTTCCGCACCTCCAGCAGTGCACGCCTCGCTCATGGGAGCTATTGGCAACACTCCGCTAGTCCGAATGGACCGCTTCGCAGCAGAGTTGCGGGGTGGGCAGCGGGCGAAGCTGAAGGGCGAATCCCGGGAGGACATGCGCGATATTGCGACCGACGGCCCCCAAGTCTGGGCGAAACTCGAGCAATTCAACCCCGGTGGCAGCGCCAAGGACCGCACGGCCTGGGCGATGATCGAGAAAGCGAAGGCCCACGGGGACATCGCGGACGGCGCCACTCTGGTCGAGTCGAGCTCTGGAAATCTGGGGATGGCTCTATCCCGCTTGGCCATCATCAATGGCTGGGATTTCCACTGCGTGGTCGACCCCCGGGTCAACGCGGCCACGGTCGCCACTATGAAGGCTTTCGGCGCCCGGGTGCACATGCTCGAGCACCCAGACCCGGAGACGGGTGACTGGCTGATCGCCCGCCGCACGAAGGTCCGCGAACTCGTCGAGGAGATCCCTGGCGCCATCACCCTGGATCAGTACTCGAACACCGCCGCCCACGACGCGCACGATCACGGCACCATGACTGAGATCGTGGATCAGCTGGGCACACCGCCGGATTACCTCTTCGTGGCGGTCAGCACGACTGGAACCATCGGTGGGTGCATGCGCCACCTCCGCCGCATCGGGGCTGCCACGCAGGTCATCGCTGTGGACGCGGAGGGTTCCGTCCTCTTCGAGGGAAAGCGTGGAGAACGTCACCTCCCTGGCTATGGTGCCGGTGTGTTGCCCGCGTTGGCCGAAGGACTAGAACCGGACAGGGTGATGCGCATTCCCGATGCCGAAGCGGTGGTCGGGGCGCGCATTCTCGCACGCCAGGAGGGTCTGATGCCCGGCGCCTCCGGAGGGGCCGTGGCCTCCGCCGTTCGCGCGCTGGCACCGGACATGCCGGGTGGGTCCACGGTTGCGATGATTATTCACGACGCCGGGCTGGCCTATACCTCGTCGATCTACAACGACACCTGGGTGGAGAAGAATCTGGGATTGTCAGCCGATCAGCTGGAAGCGCGGGTGCAGCAAGCATGCGCTTGGTAGGGGAGCGGCCCAGCAGCCTCGGCCCCGTCAAGGTGGCCATCGTTGGCGGAGGGCCCCGCGGGCTCTGGGCGGCGGAAGAACTGGTCGCACGGTGGCGTCATACTCCGCAGAGGACACTGACCGTGCGTGTCTTCGATCCGTGTCACCCGGGAGCGGGGCAGGTGTATCGCACTGACCAGCCGGGGTGCTGGCGCCTCAATGTGCGCTCTTCCGCCGTGCGGACGCACATGGGCACGCTGGATTCGTGGCGAGAGGACAACGCCGCCGAATTGGCCGACTTCTGCCCAGAACATCAGGTCGGCGATGGCTTCCCTCCGCGCAAGGTCGTGGGGCTGTTTCTGGAGCGTTCCTGGAATCACCTGGTGGAGGCGCTTCCGGAGGCGTGCCGAGTGGAGCATGTCCCGCGTGCCGTCAACGCTGCCGAGGTCCGCGAGGACTTGTTGCGAAATTATGACCACGTGTTGCTCGCCACCGGGCATGCCTCTGATTGGCCCGGCGCGCTCAGCCATCAGCCACCGAGCTCGAGGGATGGCCGAGAATCGAGGGCTGTCCGGGCGACGTCAACTGCCGTGCCCGTGTATGGAACGGACGGCGCGCTCCGATATGGCTGCGAAGAGAATGTGCGCGGTATCGCGCCGGGAAGTCGCATCGTCGTGCGGGGCGCGGCCCTAACGTTCATTGACCTGATCATGTGGCTACGCGCCCATCCCATTGACGGGGTGACCGTAGAACCCTACAGCCGCAGCGGGCGCTTCATGGAGGTCAAGCCAGATCCGTCCGGTGCGCTCAGCAATCTCGACTCGGCTGACGTGGGCCGGGCTGCCGAGGCCATCGAGGCCGCACGCAGCACCGAGGACATTGAAGCCGCCATTGCTCTGGCGGCCGCTGGTTTGCTCGCCGCCGCTGGCGGGAAGGCTAGCGAGGTAGCCATCTCGGACGTGCTCGCCGGGCACGATAGCTCGGGCGACCCGGTCGCGGACCTGCGTGCCTCTCTCCACGTGGCGGAGGGGGCGGCCGAGCCCTCCGCCGCATGGGCCGTGGGTGAGGCCTTCCGTCGGGTGTACTCCGCGCTGGTCACGCGACTTTCTTATGGTGGCCGCTCCCACCTGCTGGACCCCGAGCGCTGGGACGCGTTGGCCCACCGGATGGAAAGGGTGGCTTTCGGGCCACCTGCCGTGACCGCCCGCGCTGTGCTGGACGGGATCGATTCGGGTCTTATCGACCCGACCGCCATGCGTCGGTCTCTCAAGGGGGCCAATGGGCTGAATAGCGGCGAGGACGCGAGGCGTGACAGTGCGGCGAACGAACACAGCGACTCGGAGGCAGGTGAAGATTCGCCGGCGGGCACAACTGTGATCCTCGCCGATGCCGTCATCCCGCCCCCGGGGATCGTTCCCGGGACGGTGACGGCGGAGCTGGTAGACAGTGGCGTCCTCAAGAGGGATCCCTCCACCAACGCGGTCCTGTCCGGCGAGGATGCCACCGTTCCCACGTGCGGGCCTGCGACCCTGGCCGTGGTTGGGCGCGATGTGGAGGGCACTGTGCTGGGGCTGGATACCCTCAGCCGCGACATGCATCGCGAAATCCCGCGGTGGGCGGACATGATTGCCAGCCGGGCCGGGGTGCGGTGACCAGCCGAGACGTCACGCGACGACCGTTATCTACCTCGCATTTCATATCGAGAGACATAGAACTGGATTGAGTCACGGAGGAGCCACAATGAAACGCCGAATGCACGCCAACTACCCGCTGACCGCTCGCCTGGAGCCGTGGATGGAAGAGCTGGTGACCAACGCGAAAACCTGTCGCGCGCTGGTCCGGGATCATGGGTCGCCGGTGAATGTGCTGGAGCCCGCCGTCCTCCCGCGCAACGCCGCCGAATTGGTCGCCGCCGGGGACGATGCGGGGGTCGAGGTGCGCGTTTTTTATGCACGGAAGGCGAACAAGGCGCTCGGGTTTGTGGACGCCGCATTAGGCGCCGGGCACGGTGTGGACGTCGCGAGCTACCGGGAGTTGGTGCAGGTTCTGGGACGTGGGGCGGATCCGCGGGATGTGATTGTGAGCGCGGCTGTGAAGTCGGACGAGCTGTTGCGGGAGGCCGTGGGGGCCGGGGTAACGATTTCTGTGGACACGGTGGGGGAGCTGGCGCGGATTCGTCGGGTGGCTAAGGCGCGCGGTGCGGCTGGTGAGGTCACTGAGGGGGGCGAGGTCGGTAAGGGTGACGAGGTCGCTGGTGGTGGGGAAGTTGCTGGTGGCGGGGTGGCGCGGGTGGCGCCGCGGATTGCGCCCGACCCGGACAAGTTGCCGGCGACGCGGTTTGGCGAGCGGCCTGGGGTGTGGGTGGATGCGCTTGCCGGGGAAGCGGGACATGATGGGCTGGACGTCGTCGGCGTGCACCTTCACCTGCATGGATACTCTGAGGCTGATCGTCGCATCGGGCTGGCCGATGCGGTGGGGCTGATCGACAACCTGCGGGATGCTGGCCACAATCCCTCGTTCGTGGACCTCGGCGGCGGGGTGCCGATGAGCTATCTGGATGACGCTCGGGAGTGGGCCGATTTCCGGAGGGCACTGGAGCGGCAGCGTGAGAGTAGTGAGCTGCGACAGCGTGAGGGGGCCGACCTGCAGCAGCGTGAGGGGAGCGACCTGCAGCATGTCAACGGTGGCGGCATGCAGCACACGGGCGACAAGGCCTTCACCTGGAAGCGAGATCCGTTGGTAAATACTTATCCTTTCCACCAATCACCAGTGCGGGGCGAGTGGCTGACGCAATTGCTGAGCAGGGAACTGCCGGACTACGGCATCACGGCGGAGGTGCTGCGGGACAAGGGCATCGCACTTCACATGGAACCGGGGCGCAGCATCCTCGACGGGGGAGGAGTGATCCTGGCGGAAGTGGCCTTTGTAAAGGAACGCAGTGATGGTCTGCCGCTGGTGGGACTGGCAATGAACCGCACGCAATGCCGTACGACGTCGGACGACATCTTGCTGGATCCGATCCTCGTTCCGGCTGGTGATCTCAACACCGGCGGTACGCCTGAGGAACCCGGATCGGACGATTCCCTCAGCCGGATCAATGCCGGACTGGAAGCGTTCCTCGTGGGGGCCTACTGCATCGAGGATGAGGTCATCATCAGGCGCCGGATGGTTTTCCCCGACGGCGTGGTGCCGGGGGATATCGTCGCGATCCCCAACACGGCGGGCTACTTCATGCACATTTTGGAAAGTGCATCTCATCAGATTCCGTTGGCGCGGAACTTGGTGCGGGTCGCTCGTGAAGGAAGAGAAGAGCCATCCCCGCAGGTCGCACAGGCTGGTGTCGGTGATGAGGTAGAGGGTGGCGTCCCCAAGAACGAGGGCGCCCCGAGCTCCGGGGTCGGTGACCTTGACCGGGTAGGGGGTGGTGCCTCCGATAGAGGGACCAGAGAGTTCAAAGGCACCCTGGAGTTTGCTGTCGATGACATTGAGCGGTGGTCACCACTACATTAATCCCCTCCTTCGTGGGTACCATCGTGGTCTGCACGCAATTCAAGCCCCTAGCGCGCGGTCACAGACCGGCGTGGACGAGGCGCGAAAGGAAACGATGAACTACCCGCAGAACAATGGTCGACGCGGCGAGTGGTCGGATGACCTGGCCAACGACCAGACTCAGCAGCTGAACCTGAACTCGTCGCGCGGTGGCAATGGTCGCTACGACGAATACGCGGATGGCTACGGATCCAGCAACGATGGTTATGCTCCCGAGACCGTCTACCAGCGCGAATCGCGAGGTCCCGTGTATCGGGACAATGGTGGCTACCAGGAAGACTACTGGGATTCACGAGGTGACAGCTACGGCCAGCAGCCGGTCGCGCGCGAGCCGCAGAAGCCGCGGGGGAACGGGCTGTTGGCTGGGAAGTTCGATGGTAAGAAGGTCGCGATCAACCTGGTGATCTTTGGGCTGCTGGCGGCGGCGCTGACATTCGCGGTGGTGTTCATCGTGGACATGCTGGTGGGGATGATCCCGAACTACGTGGCCGGCGGGGTGCCGACGGCGCTGATGATCGGGGCTGTGGCTGGAGTGGTCGGCGTGTTGGTCGGCCTTGTCTATATTCCGGTTTCTGGGACCGGGAATGAGAAGTTGTTTGGCGCTGTGATTGTGGCATTGGCGCTGGTCGCGGTGCTGATGTGGGTGGTGCTCGGCGGCCTGTTGGACGGTGACTGGTCCAAATTGGTGACGCTGACGGGGATCATTTGCACCGCGGTGACTGCTTCTGCCACGCCGACTCGGATTGAAGCTGCGAGGGCTAGCGCGCCGAGTGGCACGTACAACCAGTACCGATAGGGCGCTGGTCTGCTGGGGGGAGTGGACCGAGAGGCTATAGGGCGCCGGCACGCCGTCGGAATGTAGGACCGGGGGCGATAGTGCGCTGGTCTGCCGGGAGGGGGGGATGCAGGACCGGGGGCGCTAGTGCGTCGGCACGGCGGGGGTGTAGGACCGAGGATGGCGCTTGTTTTGGGGGAATGCGCGAACTGTAAAAGCGTTGGCGCGTGATGCCGGGGCAGTTGGCGGAGCGGCTGCTGAAAGGGGAGCTGCTCGAGGCGGCCAACTCTTCATTACGACCTGAGAGTCGGCCATCCCGGCTGGTTTTTGTGGATTACTGACTATGGGCTGGCTTCCGCAGTCTGAGGTCGGAAGTTTTAGGTCGAACTTTCCGTGGTTTATGGCCATGCTTTCCGCGATCTGACATGGGTGCTGCATTTCGCCTGGTCGCGAGAGCGTAATTGGGCGTTGATGTCGAATCACGGAAGGTCGCTTCGTGCTGCCGGCCCGAAATGGCCAGTCTCGCGGCGGGAAGTCAGTTCGAGGACTGTCAAAGCACGGCAGGCGCCGCATCGCGACCAGCCGGCCGCCACCATGATGAAGTGGCTGCCTCCACTAGCTGCCCGCCACCATGATGAAGCAGCCATCTCCGCCAGCCAGGCATCTCGCGTAGCCGGTTACCGGCACTAGCCGGCCATCTCCATGTATCGGCTGTCTTCAATCGGCACTTTTGCGCTGTAATCTGCGCTCTTGCTCCGCCAGAATATCCTCGATATACCCCTTCAGCCTCTCCGCGTCCTGCAACATCCCATACGTAACCCGCAGCGACGCAAACCCCATCAGCCGCAGCTCCGCCGAAATGGTGGAGTCCCTGTCTCGCTGACTTCTTTCCAGGTGGTGTTGACCGTCATAGAAAAGTAGCACCTTCAACTCGGGCCAACCGCAGTCTGCCACTGTCAACCACGGCTCGCGTGACCTGCGACGACCAAGCCTCGGACCCCTGTAGCCACAATCCCCACGACGACGACCACCGCATCCTGTACTCCTGCCACCATTTCCACCACCGCGCCCGCCGGCACTTCTGCCGCCACCCTCATTTCCACCACGACTTCTGCCGCCACCCTCACTTCCACCACGACTTCTGCCACATCCGCCATCGCCACTTCTGCCATCACTTCCACCACCAGTCATAACCATCCTCCGCCCCAGAGGTTCGCCCATCCCGCCGTCACGAAACACCGGAACCTGGACACTGACCCCGGGCCGAACACTCTCCGCAATCAGCCGCAGCACCGTCTCCGGCGGCGAATCCACCCCTGAGGCCGACAACTGCCACACCCGCCTCAACCGACGCCGTGAAACCCGCCTCGCCGCTGCCCTTTCCACGCTGCGGAAAGAGAGACACTGGCGCCGCAGGGTGGCGTCCAAAAATTGGACCGCCCGGACCTCCTCCGCTCCTAACCCCGGCACCCGGGGGACGGGCCAGCGCGAATCGCCGCGGAAAATCAATGTCAGTACGCGAACGACCGCTGCTTCCGGGGGCACGATCCGGATGCCACCGCTGACCAGGGCGAACGGGGGCAGGGTTGGGTAACTGACCCGCCGGAACCCGCGCGACGATCGGTGGTAGTTGCCTCCGGTGCAGACGATGTCGATGGGTTCGCGCTCCGAAAGGAGGGGGACGCCAGCCAGAAACAATGCTGCCCACCCCGTGAAAATGGCGTCTGGCTTGTGGCGGATTGTGCGATTGATGGCCGCGCGCATGAGGTGCTGCGGGGTAAGCGGGGTGGTGGACTCTAGCTGTGGCTGCATACTTCCCCCGTCGTGATGTCGCCGTGCGAGAGGTTTTGGGACTATATATTTACAGTTCGTTTCGGCGGGGTGAGTGGGGGAGCGACCCACCTGTGGAAAACCAACGCGACGCCCGATATTCGTGTGGATAGTCACACTCGCGGTTTCCGTGATTCGACAGGGTGGAGATAAAAGGCCAGCTCGGCGGGGCGGAAATTGGCGGGGATGTCAGATCGCGGAAGGCGTGGGTGGGTGCGGGGAACCCTGACACATTGCCCGCCCGATGCTAGGGTTCTGCAGCAAAATAATTTGTTTAGGAAACCTTAGGACCGAGATGATCGACTCCCAGCGCCCAACCCGGCGACTGGCAGATCTGGGAAACACGCTCACCAAAGCCGTGCTGACCAGGTTCACCGCTCCCCTCAGACCCAACGACTATGCAGGACTCTTCGACCCGCTCCGCGGCCGCGAGATCCGCGGGCGCATTGTGGACGTGGACCGCCAAGATTCGTTTACCACCATTCGCATAAAGCCAGGCCCTGGCCTGTACGCCCACTTCCAGCCCGGCCAATTCATTGGCGTGGGACTGCAGATCGATGGGGTGTGGCGGTGGCGGTGCTACTCGCTCACCAACCCGCCGCAGGTCACGGACCCACAGGCGAAGAGGCTGCCGCTGCGCGACATCGCAATCAGCATCAAACCCGTCCCGGACGGGACCTTCAGTAATCACCTGGCCGATAAGGCGCGGAAAGGGCAGCTCATCCGCTTGACCGCGCCGGGCGGAGAGTTCTACTTGCCGCAGCCGGTGCCCGACAAGTTGCTGTTCATCACCGCCGGCGCGGGGATCACGCCCGTGATGTCGATGTTGCGCTGGCTGAAACAGGAATGCGGCGAGCCGAAGCGCGGCGGAGACCGTGCCATCGATGCCACGGGAGTGAGACAACCGGGAGTGGGGCACAACCGCACCCATACCGGCAACCACTCGCCGAACCCATCAGGCCAAGCCTGGCCAGACATTATTCACATCCACTCCGAACGCGCCGCCACCCCGTCCGCGCCGTACGGCTACGAACTGCACGAGCTCGCCACCCGTGTGCCGAACTACCGCCTCAGCCACTGGAATTCATCGGAACGGGGGCGGCTCGACCCGGATGACATCGCCACGCTCGCGCCCGATCTCGAGGACCGCGCCATTTACGCCTGCGGCCCGGGCGAACTGCTCGACTCGATGAAAGAGAAGTTCCCCCACACCATCACCGAGCATTTCTTCACCAACGCGGGCCGGCGCACCAGCGCTCCGACAGACAGCGGCGCGACACTCGCCACCACCAACCCCCAACCCGGCGGGGACATCGAATTCGGCGACAACGGCCCCACCGTCGCCACCAACGGCACCACCACAATTCTGGAAGCCGGCGAATCTGCCGGCCTCCACCTCCCCCACGGATGCCGCATGGGCATCTGCCGCACCTGCATCACCACCGTCGAAGCCGGCGCCGCCATCGACCTCCGCGACGGCCACTGCTACGGCGAAGGCGAGCACATCCGCACGTGCTCGTGTGTCCCCGCAGGGCGAGTGCGGGTGGCGTCCCCAAGGAACTAACCCCAGCCCACAACCCACCGCGACCAGCCCAGAAAGGCCCTCATGGCAATCCAAGACATTCGCGCATACTCCCACCTCACCGACGAAGACATCGAAGAGATCGGCCGTCGCCTGGACGCGATCGAGAGGAAGCACCGCGACTCCCTCGGCGAGCGGGACGCCGCCTATATCCACACCCTGGTTCGCCTCCAGCGCAGCCTGGATCTCGGCGCGCGCGTGGCCACCATCGCCCACCCCGCCTTCCGCCTTCCTGCCGGCGCGGTCCTCGGGCTGGCGAAGATCCTGGAAAACCTGGAGATCGGGCACAACGTGATGCATGGCCAATGGGATTGGATGAACGATCCGGAGATCCATTCCAGCACGTGGGAGTGGGACAACTCCGGCCCCTCCAGCGGGTGGAAGCACACCCACAACGTGAACCACCACACGTACACGAACATCCTCGGGATGGATTCGGACGTGGGGTACGGGACTTTGCGCGTGACTCGTGACAAGCCGTGGACCCCCGCCACGGCGCTGCAGCCGGTGACGAACGTGCTGCTCGCGTCCCTCTTCCAGTACGCCGTCGCCTTCTATGACGTGGAGTTGGTGAAGTTCTTCAAGGGGCGGCAATCATGGGAGGAGACGCGGCCAAAGCTGGCCGAGACCCTTCGGAAGGTGGGGTCGCAGATGGGGAAGGACTACATCGCGTTTCCGCTGGTCGCAGGGGTTGTCGCGGGGGCGGTGGCAGGGGTGCGCGGCCGGAAACGCGCCGGGCGCGGGGGAGGCCGGAAGGGGGCCGCGGGGAAGGTCGCCCGGGGATTGATGCGGTTGGTGGGGAAGAAGGGTTCCCTGAGGGATGACGCCATCCACGCGGGGATCCACGCAGCGACGCGTGCGGGGCAGGCGGCCGTGATGGCCAACCTCATTCGAAATGTGTGGGCTTATGCGTGCATCTTCTGCGGGCACTTTCCGGATGATGTGGAGACCTTCACGAAGCGGACGCTGGAGCAGGAGAGCAAGGCCGAATGGTACTTGCGGCAGATGCTGGGGAGCGCGAACTACCGCGGCGGGAAGGTGCTGAGCGTGCTGTCCGGGAATCTGAACTACCAAATTGAGCATCACCTTTTCCCGGATATGCCGAGCAATCACCTCGCGGAGATTGGGCGCGAGGTGGAGCAGATCGCTGACGAGTTTGGGTTGCCGTACAACGTGGATAGCTTCCCGGCGCAATTTCTGCAGGTGCAGAAGACGATTCTGAAACTGACGCTGCCGAATTCTCTGCTGCGCGCAGAGAAGGACAATGCCCCGGAGGTGCGGGCCGATGCGGTGTGGGAAAAGCACCCGGAGGTGGCGCGGTCGACGGGGAACCGGCAGTTGCGGGAGGGGCTGGCGAGGCTGAAGGCGCTGCGGCCGCGGGTGTTGGCGTAGGGTGCCTTCCGCGATGTGACATGCCCCCGGTGTTTCCGCAGGTCGGCGGCCGGGTTTTTGGGCGGGATGTCGAATCGCGGAAGGTTACCGCTGGAGGAAGCGGTCCGGCACGCCGAGCTGACGGAGATCCTCGGGGGATGTTGCCTTCTTTTCCATCGCAGCATCAACCACGTGTGACATTTGCTGCTCCGGGTTGGGGATGCGGCGCTGCTCGCTCATCAGCGTGGTGAGGGTGGCTGGGTCGTCGCGGAAGCAATGCCACACCACGGCGGTCGCCAGCGATTCGAGCACCATGCCCCGCGCGACCTTGGCTTGCTGCGGTTCCGGTGCGCGCGTCGCTCCCTTTCGAGGCCGGACGTGCAGGTCCTGCTGGCCGATCCCGACCACGCTGCCGTCCCGGTTCTTAATGACGGATGTGTATGGAACGTTGCAGTATCCGTCCTCGGCCACGCTGTCGCGGATGAACGACAACAGCTCATCGCTCACTTCGACCTCAAGGGTAGCGCCCGGGCGACCAGGGGAGATGAACTGAAAACTGCCGGTGCGGGTCCATGCTTCGAAATCCGTGCCCATGCGCCGCATCACCAGGGTGCCGAAGAGGACGTCGGTCATGGAGAACAGCGTTCCTCCGAAAGCGGCGCCGTGCATATTCTGATTCCACCAGCGCAGGTTGAGGGTCAGAGTCCCGTGTGACCAGTCATCCGAAATGTGGGAGATCTTGATCCCAGAACCGAGCAGTGGGCCCCACGCGTTGAAAAATCGCCGAGCGGCATTGGGGTGCGCGAACAACGTCGTCACGACTTTTTGCGGGTCGACCAGGGATGTCAGGGACTTCTGGAGCTTTCGAATGGGGAGGTTCACACGGACTATTGTTGCACGCGGTCGACCGAGGAGTGGGGGGATGGGACGCCGACGCGAGCAGCTGGCAGCCGTCTGTTGGCAATGTCAGCAGGCAGCGTGTGCTGGCAGCGCCTACTGGCAGCGTCTGCGGATGGCCGTCCTTGCTGAAGCTCCCCGCGTGGCTGAAGGTCCCCGCGTGGCCGCTATGCCGCTGAAAGCCTGGGGCACGGCAGGGCGATGTTCCGAGACATGCAGGTGGGAGCGCAGCAGCTTTCCATTACCCACCCCGTTACGCTCGCGACTTTCGCCGCCGTGCTCATGCGTGCGCCCACAACCCACCTCGACCTGGGACGTGTGGACACGCTAGCTAGACGGGTCTACTCTGTGCACAGTGATTAAACACTTTCAGCAACACAAGCTGCGACCTGCGCAGATGGTTGCCGTGGGTTTCGCCACTCTCATCATCCTGGGCGGGTTAGTTCTCACCCTCCCGATCAGTTCCGCGGACGGGTCGGTCACGCCCGTGCTCTCCGCGATGTTCACTTCGGCCTCCGCCGTCTCGCTTACGGGCCTCATCGTTGAGGACGCCGGCACGCACTGGAGCGAATTCGGTCACGCCACGATTTTGGCGCTCATTCAGATGGGCGGTCTGGGCATCATGTCCCTGACGTCCCTCGCCGGCATGGCGCTGACGGGCAAGCTGAGCCTCAGGACCCGCCTCAACACCGCCGCGGAAGGACGCGCCCAGTCCGCCGGCGATGTTCGCCGGACCGTCATCGCCACGCTGTTGCTGACCGTGGTTGTCGAGCTTTGCGCCGCCGTCATTCTTTTTTGCCGATTCTTCTTCCACTACGGCATGGGCTTCGGTAAGGCAGCGTGGTGGGGGCTGTTTCATGCGGTCTCCGGCTTCAACAACGCTGGTTTCGGCATGCGGCAAGACAGCCTCATGACCTGGGTTGGAGACGGTTGGATCGTCCTGACCCTCGGTGCAGCACTGGTCATCGGCGGTATGGGCTTCCCTGTGTGGGCAGACCTCTTCCGCCACCGCCCCCGCCGGGACTCGCGCTTGCGACTGAGCACTCCGCTGATGATCACCACGAAAGTGACCCTCGTCGGCACCGCCGTCCTCATCGTGCTCGGCGTGTTGCTGGTTGCACTGGGCGAATGGAACGGGGCCATGGAAGGAATGCCGACCCACGACAAGATTCTCGGGTCGATTTTCCAGGGTGTTACGCCCCGTACCGCGGGTTTCAATTCCCTGGACTATGGCCAATTCCACCCCACCACGCTGATGGGCACGGACATTCTGATGATCATCGGCGGTGGCTCGGCCGGTACCGCCGGTGGTATCAAGATGACCACCTGTGCTGTCCTCGTTGCCGCGATCATTGCCGAATTCCGTGGCGAAAAGTCCTCCGTGTTGTGGGGGCGCCGCCTCGACCACACGGTGGTCCGCCAGGCTCTGACGGTCGCCACCCTGGGAATCAGCGTGGTCGTGGTGACCATCGGCGCGATCCAGGTTTTCGATCCGCAGTTCACCTCCGATCGCATCACCTTCGAGGTCATCAGTGCCTTCGCCACCGTGGGCCTCACGACGGGCATCACGCCCGCCCTTTCCGCACCTTCCCAGATCTTGCTCATACTGGTGATGTATCTCGGACGCATCGGTCCCATCACCCTCGTGACCGCACTCGCCCTCCGAAACACTCAGAGGCGCTACGAACTCCCCACTGAAAGGCCCTACATTGGATAAGTTCAGCTACTTCCGTCGCCCACACCGTCTGCCCGCCGTCAACGAACGCGCCCGCATTCACCTGCCCCCCGTAGCAGTCTTGGGGCTGGGCCGTTTCGGCATGGGTGTCTCCCTAGAACTGGCGAAGCACGGCGTGGAGGTGCTCGGCGTCGATGGAGACGAGAAGATGGTCCAGGAGTGCGCCCCGCTGCTCACCCAGACGGTCACCGCAGACTGCACCGACATGGAAACCCTGAAGCAATTGGGTATTGATCAGATGCAGTATGTGGTTCTCGGAATCGGAACGGATCTGGAATCGAGCATCTTGGTGGCGTCCAACCTGGTGGACCTGGAGATCCCACACATCTGGGCGAAGGCTGATTCCGATGCCCACGCGAAGATCCTTTCGAGAATGGGCATCGATCACGTGGTGCGACCGGAACTGGACACCGGGCGGCGCGTGGCGCACCTGCTCGGTGGGAGCTTCCAGGACTTCACCGCGTTTGCCGAGGACCTGGGGATGGTGAAGATGCCGCCGCCGCGCGCGCTCGTGGACTCCAACTGCGATGGGGATTCCCTGATGGGGAAGTACGGGCTTTACGTGGCCTCCATCCACTACGAGGACGACGGTTGGGGACCGTGGGACGAGGAGCGCCGCTTCAACGGGGCGGACATGGTGGTGTTCGCTGGCGCGCTGGCTTCCCTGGAGGCGTTTGCGCGGCGATAATGTCACCCTCCCGGGTGCGGCGATGATGTCACCCTCCCGGGTGTTGCGGTGCGGCGCTCGGGCGGGGGAGGCGCCCCGACGGGGCGCACTGTCGTGTGATTATGCGGTCGTGTGGGGGTGCCGTTATATAGTTCCTCCATGCTTTCACCCTCCGAAGAGTCCAGCTCCGCGACCGGTCGGCCGGTGACCACCTCGTGGGCGTCGGCGGAGCGCGGCCGAACCGTGCCCCCGTGGCTTCCGCCGGTGGTCGCGGCACTGGGAGCCATCGCGCTCCTGGTGTGCCTGGGGCGCGAGATCTCCCATGTGCTGGGGGATTACCTGCTTGACGTGGGGGTGTTCCGCGATGCTGGTGCGGCTCTCCTGCACGGCGAACCGCTGTATTCGAAGGATTTTCCCACTCGCTCCGGCTTCCGCTTCATTTATCCGCCTTTCGCCGCCCTGCTCTTCGCCCCGCTGGCGGTCCTTCCGGAGCAGCTGATGGAGTTCCTGTGGACCCTTGCCTCCGTGGCGGCGGTCTTCGGCACCATGGGCATGGCTGTGCGGCGGTTGGAGCTGCGCCCGTGGTGGATGTGGGCCGTGGGGCTGACAGGCGCCGCGGTGTGGCTGGAGCCCATCCGCGCGCACCTCATGTACGGCCAGATCAACATCTTCCTCATCTTGATCGTGGCCGCCGACATTTTCGGTTTCATGCCTCGGAAACTGCGCGGCCTGGGGATCGGCGTGGCCGCTGGCATCAAGATCACGCCCGCGGCATATGCCGTGGTTTTCTTGGCGCGCAGGGATTGGGCGTCGGTTGCCCGATCCTGTGGATTCTTCCTGCTCACGGCGGTGATCGGCTTTCTCGTTCGCGCTCAGGAGTCCTGGTACTACTGGACGGTGGAATTTTTCCGCTCGGATCGTGGCGGGCCGCCTCCGTACCCACCGAACCAGGCTCTGACTGGGTTGCTGACACGCGCCGGTATGTCGAGCGACCTCGCAACAACCATCATGGGACCCGGGTTCTTGGTCATCGCCGCGCTATCCGTGTGGGGTGCGTTCCGCCTGGAACGAGCTGGGCACCACACCGCCAGTTTCCTGCTGGTGATTCTGGGCATTTGCATCGCCAACCCGATTGCCGTGACGCACCACTGGTCCGGAATTGTGGTGGCCATTCCGCTGTTCGCTGTCCTGGTCCTTCGCCTGGAGGAATTTCCGCTGCGCACCCCGCTGACGGTCGCCGTGGGTGCGTTGTTGCTGGCCAACGTCCTGGGCCTGCACTCCCTCTACCCCGACGAACAGAAGACCTTCACTTTCGAGCCCGTGAAGTGGTTGCTGGGTAACTCCCAGGGGCTCACGGGGATCGCGCTGTTCGTTGTGTTGTTGCTGGTGGCTGCCCGGTCTCAGATGTTTTCCGGACGCCACCCCCTAGCCCTCGCCTCGTCCGACCCCGCCAGCGACAAGTCATGAGCCGACGCAAGCACGGGGCCACGGCGGCGTTGGCCGCGCTGGCGATTAGTGGGCTGCTGAGCGGGTGCGGCGCTGGGCTCCCGCAGCCTCAGCAGGGAAATGCGGGAGCATCGGGGAACGGGTCGGCAGGAATCGGGGCGGCCGCGGGTCACCACGCCCCGATACCCGGATATGATGGCGTCCCCTCAGCTGGCGCCGATCAGCCTGACGGCCAGTCACCTCCGCCGGCCGGGCCGCCGCCCATCGCGCCTAGTGGTGAGCCCAACTCTGCGCCTGGCCAGGCGGCCCCGCCTCCAGCGGTACCCCCGGGAGCGGCGGGGGAGTACCAGCGCGCCCTCGATGAGCTGAATACCCTGCCTGTGAAGGGGCGTGCGCCGAAGACGGGATATTCGAGAACACAATTCGGCCAGAGGTGGCGGGACATCGATCGCAACGGGTGCGATCAGCGCAACGATATTCTGGCTCGCGATCTCACCAATGTCGTGGCGCCCCAGGGTTGCAAGGTGGTGAGCGGCACCCTGCAGGATCCGTATACGGGCCGCACCATCGAGTTTCATCGTGGGCAGGGCACCAGCGAGTTGGTGCAGATCGATCACGTGGTTGCGCTGTCTGACGCGTGGCAAAAGGGCGCGCAGCAGCTCAGCCCGGAGGAGCGCGAGCAGCTCGCGAACGACCCGCAGAACCTCTTGGCGGTGGATGGACCGACCAATATGAAGAAAGGCGACGGCGATGCCGCCACGTGGCTGCCGCCGAACAAGGCGTTCAGATGCGCCTATGTGTCCAAGCAGGTGCAGGTCAAGACCGCGTACCGCCTGTGGATCACGCCCGCGGAGAAGGATGCCATCGCCGGTGTACTCGGCGGCTGTGCCGGCTAGGCGCCCAGCTCCATCGCTTGAGGCTCCACCGAGTTCAGCTCGACCATTCACAGCTCCATCGTCTCCACCTCCATCGCTTGGCAGCAGGGAAATGGCATAGCGCGGGCCACTCGTGGGTGAACGGCCGGATAGGCAGGGTAGCTAGTCGTGTTGAGCGCTCATGTCCGCAGCCCACGCATCGACTCGCCGAGCGGATTCCTCATCACTGAGGTCCTCGACACGGGTCATGACCGACCATCGGATTCCGAATGGATCGCGGATGCTCCCAAAGCGGTCACCCGAGACGAAGCCGACGACAGGTTCGCGCAGCACAGCACCGCGAGCGACGGCGGTCTCGACCACGTGGTCCACATCGGTCACGTAGACGCCCAGCGAGAACTGCACGTCTTCAGCCTCCGGGTCCAGCGCACGCAGATGATAGGCCTCCTGCGCAGCGCCCAATTGCAAACGACCACATCCGAAATCGAGCTCAGCGTGGGCAATGACCCCGCCCATGTCGGTGGAGTTGATGAGACGGGCACCGAACACCTCGGTGTAGAAGTCAATCGCAGATTTCGGATCCACCAAGGCTACGAACGGGGTCAGGCTGGAAAAGCTCTTCGGGCGACCGTTGTCGGTGTACTCACCGTTGGCAGGGGCAGTGGGAGAAGATGTCATGTTCTCCACCTTAGACATCGCAGCAGGTGGCTCACTGGTGACTTCTTACAGGTTTCCCCGCTTAGGAGGTCGGCCGCGGCCTGGACCTCGGGGTGGAGACGGTGGGGTGGCCTGGAATCCAGAATCTCAGCGGCGCGTGCTGGCTCTTCGAAATACCGATTCGCGGCCCCTGCACATAGTCGCTGGTCTCCTGCGGGGGAATCAGAGTGAACGTCCGGGTGTCGGGGTCACCGCCAAGCCCCGTCATGGAGTCGGCTTGTTCCACGATCGAGCCGTTCACATCGAGGTCCAAACCCAAGGCCTGGCCGAGGTTGCCCGGCCCGCGTGCCAAGCCCGCCTCTGGCGCCTTATCGCCTCGGCGGGCCCGCACAACATCCATCCCGGCCACCACCTCGCCGGCTCGCATCAGCACTCCGCCCGCCGTACCGTCCGGGCTGCACACCAGATTCCCAGCTCGGTGGATGCCGTAGCTGGCATACACATACAGGTGGCTGGGAGGCCCGAACATCGTCTGGCACCGCGGTGTGGGGCCCTTATAGGCGTGAGAGGCCGGATCGCTCTCACCCAAATAGGCCTCAACTTCGGTCAACCTAATGGCCACGGGTCCACGGCACAGCACCGCGCCAAGCAGCTGCGGCGCCACCACGTCAGCAGTCTCCGAAAAATCAATCACCCCACCCACCTTAGAAATCTGCGCCCCAATAAGACGAACGAAGCGAGACCAACGAAGCATTCCAGTGGCCCGCCGTGCAGAAAATAGACAGATCGGTTTGTTTTTGGGGAATAGACCGGAGTACTCTCCCGTTGAATGGTTCGTCCCTGAAGGAAGCATCAAGACAAGCTGCATAAACGTCGAGGAAGTACTTCAGACCCCTCCACCTTCCGGTGCATGTCGACCCTGTCGCTGGAATGCAACAACCCTTCGACAACGACATCCAATCCGCCGGAACCGCCACCGGCACTGCGGTCTCTTCTTCGCAGCGCCCACGAACTGCGAGACGCATTCGCACAACTCACACAAGGAGTACCCATGGCTACTGGATCCACCGACCAAGAACGTCGCGGTGGCACAGCGCCCACCGTGGCGTCCACAAATAAAGAACCCACCACCTCCAGCGCTCCCCCTAAGCCCTGGTACACCAGCTTCGGCTTCCAGGTCTTCCTGGGTCTGGTCGCGGGCCTGGTGCTCGGGTTCATCGCCCGCGGCATGGGCGGCGCCAACGAAGACAGTGGCAACTGGCTGAGCAACCTGCTTGACGGCGTGGGCTCCGCCTACGTCCAGTTGCTGAAGGTCATGATCCCGCCGCTGGTCATCACCGCGGTCATCACTTCCGTGGCGAATCTCCGCAAGGTCACGAATGCCGCCCGCTTGGCCTTTTCCACCCTCGCGTGGTTTGCGATCACCGCATTCTTCAGCGTGCTCGCCGGCATTGTCGTCGCGCTGCTGCTGAAGCCGGGCGTGGGCACCGCCGTGGACGCCGCCAGCGCAGCAGCCCCCTCCACCCACGGCAGCTGGCTTTCCTTCATCCAATCGATCGTGCCCTCCAACATCCTGGGGCTGGGTGCAAAGGCTAAGGATGACGGCTCCATCGGCCTGAACTTCAACGTCCTTCAGCTGCTGGTCGTCTCCATCGCGTTCGGCGTCGCAGCCGTGAAGACCGGCAAGGCCGCCGAGCCCTTCCTCGGTTTCATGGAGTCCTTGCTGAAGATCGTGCAGACCGTCCTGTGGTGGGTCATCCGCCTCGCCCCGATTGGAACCGCTGCCCTCATCGGCACCGCGGTGTCGACCTACGGCTGGGAAGCTCTGGGCGCCTTGGGCAAGTTTGTTCTTGCCATCTACATCGGTCTGGCCATTGTGATCGGCGTGATCTACCCGGCCGTCCTCGCGATGAACCGCATCCCGGTTGCCGGGTTCGCCCGCCGCGTGTGGCCCGTATTCTCCCTCGGGTTCGTCACCCGTTCCTCCATGGGTGTCATGCCCGTCACCGAGCGCGTGACCGAACAGTCCATGGGCGTGCCCCGCGAGTACGCCTCCTTCGCCATCCCGCTAGGCGCGACCACGAAGATGGACGGTTGTGCCTCCGTGTACCCGGCCGTCGCCGCGATCTTCGTCGCCCAGTTCTACGGGGTTGACCTGCACTTCGCGCAGTATCTGATGATCATCGTCGTGTCAGTGCTGGGCTCCGCCGCCACCGCGGGCACCACGGGCGCCACCGTGATGCTGACCCTGACGCTGTCCACCCTGGGCCTGCCCTTGGAGGGCGTGGGCCTGCTCCTGGCCATCGAGCCGATCGTGGACATGGGCCGCACTGCTGTCAACGTCACCGGCCAATCCGTGGCCGCCACCATCGTGGCGAAGCGCGCCGGGATCTGGGACCGCGAGGCCTGGGACAAGGCCGAAGCTGGGGCTTCCACCCAGCAGCACCTCGCGACCATCTAGGTTCCCCAGGAAGTTTCGGGGGGGACGCCATCCGCTCGGCTGTCTGCCGATGACCCCCGCGTGAGGCTCGGTGGCTGGTGGGGGCTCGTTGGCTGGGGCCTAAATATCCAGGTACTCCACCGGCGGATGGTTGAGCGCACGCTCCGTGGCCGTCACAAAGGCGGGGGGTATGGCTCCCACGCAGTCGGAGGACCCGGCACTACTAGCAGACTCGGTGTCCGCTGAACGGAAGGCTGCGGACCGCATGGCCTCCGTGTCTTCGAATACTTCCAGCGCGGACCCCGTTTCCACGGGTTGTGGTTCGGCGGGGGAGGCTGGTTCGTCTGGCGTGCGATCGCCATCCTTCTTGTCATCTTCTTTTTCTTCGTGGGGAATGACATCGCCGAAACCCCGGGGAGCCAGGTTGCCATCTGAGTGCGGGGCCCGACCCTGGAAGAGGAGATCGCCCAGGTTCCCCAGTTCGGCGTTGAAGTTGCCGAGGTTAAAGTTATCCAGATTGCGCCGGTTGAACAGCTTCAGCGCCCAGTTCAGATCTGGCGCCTGCTGGAAGCCCGCCCGAGGGTTGGGCATGGTGGGGTTGAAGAATTGGGAGACAAAGCGGGCGGCGTCCGACAATTCCTGTGATGCACCCTTCCCAGCGGAAGGGGTGGGTTGCGAAAAGCCCACGAAATCGGGGCGCGTGGTTCGGACGACGGCGATATTGCCCTTGGGGGTGCGGTAGCTCGACCAAATTTCTCGGACCGATTCTTGCGATTGTTCCAGGCGAGCGAGTTGGCGGCCGCTGAAGATGCGGGTGGTGGTCGTGCCGTTGCGGGTGTCCTCCACGTGGATTTCATCGAAGCCTTCCGAGGCAGCCTCGTGCTGTTTGACCAGGAGTTTTAAGCCTTCGATGACGGCAGGGGAGAGGCCGCCGGCGATGTCGATGGCGCGGTCGGTGAGCGGAATGTCGGCATCTGCGATGTAGATCGTCTTGTTGGGCATACATATAAGTATGCGTACATGGCGGGCTCGAGTCCACTTTCCGACAACCGCGCAGGTAGCGGGTCTAGAGTGAAGAGCATGAATTCGCAGAATGAGAAAAAATCACGGTACGCGGTAGTCACCGGGGCTTCCGCGGGTATTGGGGAAGCGGCGGCGAAGCTCTTAGCGGCTGATGGTTGGCACGTCATTGTGGCGGCGCGGCGCCAGGAGAAGCTGGACGCGGTCGCTGAAGCCATCGAACAGGCGGGCGGGACAGCGACCGCGCTACGACTGGATGTGACTGACCAGGGAAGCATCACCAATTTCGCCTCCGCGGTGGCAGAGCTCACTGGATCCAGGGTGGACCTGCTGGTCAACAATGCCGGCGGCGCCCGCGGCCTGGAACCGCTGCGGGAGACCGATCCGGAGGATTGGCGGTGGATGTACGAGGCCAATGTCATGGGGACTCTCCTCATGACCAGGGCACTGTACGACTGCCTCGCTGTGGCTGAGGCCCCGCAGGTGATCAACATCGTCTCCGTCGCGGGGCGCGGGGCGTACCGCGGTGGCGCGGGATATAACGCCGCCAAGTTCGGTGAGCGCGCTGACGGACGTGATGCGAATGGAGTTCGCGGAGGATGGGATCCGGGTCTGCGAGATCGACCCTGGGCGTGTGGCCACCGATTTCTCGCTCAACCGCTTCAAGGGCGATGAGGACAAGGCTGCCGAAGTGTATGCCGACAAGCTCAACCTGGTGGCAGAAGACATCGGGGAAACCATCAGGTGGATTGCCGGTCGCCCTCGGCACATGGATGTCGAATCCATCATGATTAAGCCATTGGACCAGGTCTAACGCATCGCGTTGAACGTTCCTGGGCAAGCGAAGGAGGAGCAATAGCATATGTGGAGCGCAATTCTATGGGGCGCAGTCGCAGCGTTTTCCCTGGTGCTGGGCACGATATTGGCGATGCTCAGGAAGTGGTCTGACCGACTAATCGGCCTGGTTCTCGCATTCGGTGCCGGCGCGCTCATTGCTGGCATTTCCTTTGAGCTCTACGAGGAAGCCATCAAGACCGGTGGGCCGGTTCCGGTGGCTGTTGGCCTGGCGGTGGGTGCGCTGACGTACTACACCGCGAACCGCATTGTCACCGGCATGGCCGCTGGTGGTGGCAAGAAAATGGCGTCCACAACCCACCGGGCACCGTCTAGGATGCCCACTCCGGCGGCGGATCCGAATACCCCCAGCGGCCAATCTGGGTCGCAGGGGGCGGCGGGCGTGCCCATGGCACTGGGCGCGTTACTGGATGGAATTCCCGAACAGGCGGTGTTGGGCATCGGTCTGGCTGCCGGCGGCGCCGTCAATCCCGCGATGCTCGTGGCCGTGTTCGTGTCCAACCTGCCGGAATCCGTGGGCTCTTCTGCGGACATGATGGCAGGAGGACGATCGAA
The DNA here is from genome assembly GCA_001054945.1 of Corynebacterium falsenii. Lineage (GTDB taxonomy): Bacteria > Actinomycetota > Actinomycetes > Mycobacteriales > Mycobacteriaceae > Corynebacterium > Corynebacterium falsenii_A. Next base: position 162,563 of record JVKJ01000003.1, read on the forward strand.
GAAGACAGTGCTGAAGTTGTGGATCGTGGTGAGCCTGGTGTGCACGCTCGCCACTGTTGGAGGGTTTGTGCTGGCTGACCTGCTGGGCGGGACGGCCAGCGCGGTGATCAACGGCTTCGCCGCCGGGGCACTGCTCGTGATGCTGATCGATTCGATGGCACCGGAGGCGAAGGAGAAGGCGAATGACGTCGCCGGTCTGGCGACGGCGCTGGGCTTTGCGGTGACGGCCGCTCTCTCGATGGCCAGCTAGGCCAGCCCAGCTGCTTCTAACACGTCCCGGGCAGCCGGTTTTGCGGCCGCCCGATCCTCGGGCACGAGGCCCACGCGGAAGCGACGATCCAGCAGGTCCGATTCTGTGAGCGCGCCCTGGTGCGTGACCGCAAAGCTGAGCTGTGCACGGGTGATGGGGATGCCGGGGGCGATGTATTCCTCCGGATTGTCCACCAGGCACGTCGCGGTCTCCACGCTGTCGGGGCGGTCGGGTGCGCCCAACAGTGGGAGTTGTGAGGTGACGCACGGACCGTACTGCCGCGCCTCGCCCGCCAGGGGGAGCTCTTCCAGGACAGCATCCACCGTCTGCTCGGCCATCAATCGATATTCGGTGAGCTTGCCGCCCGTCACCGTCAGCATCCCCTGCGAGCGGAGGATCGCGTGCTCCCGCGACAGGTCAGCCGTGGAACTCTCACCGGCCTGTCCCGCCGAGATCAACGGCCGCAGGCCAGCAAAGGAGCCCTTAACATCCTCCCTGGTCAGATGCTTATTTAAGGCTTGGTTGACCACACTGAGGATCCATTCGATGTCCTCCTCCGGGGCAATCGGTTCATCGGTCAGCTCGGCGGGATTATCCGTTAATCCGATGTAACACCGCCCCAGAGGCGCCGGCAGGATGAAGCAGAATCGGTTCATCGCGCCGGGCACCGGGATCGTGAGCGCTCCCGTGGGATTGCCGACGGCCGCGGCATCCACCACCACGTGCGTTCCGCGGCTCGGCTGCACCGATATCTCCGGCTCCAGGGTGCCGGCCCATACTCCGGTGGCGTTCACGACGATCCCAGCCGAAACGTCCAGCGCCTCGGAGTCCCCGCCGAATTCACGAACCCCCAGCGACACTTGTTGCCGTTGTCCCGAACCGCTCGCCTGGCGCGTAGCCTCGGCATACGTCAGCACATCCGCCCCATAGCCCGCTGCGGTTCTCGCGATGGCAGTGACAAGGGTGGCGTCATCACTCAACTGCCCATCGAAGTTCACATACCCCCATTTGACCTGCGAGACGTCCACCCCCGGGCACAGGCGTGCGACCTCGCGGGCGCGGACCGTGCGCGAGCGGGGGAGGGTGCGCGAAGAGGTACCGGCAAGCATCCGCAGCGCGTCCCCGGCCAGGAACCCCAACCGTGGAAGGATCCGATTAGCCCAGGAAAAGCGGGTCATCACGGGCACAACCTGGGCGAGCGGGTGCGATAGGTGCGGGGCCGTGACCTCCATGAGGATTCCGCGCTCGCGGGCACTGCGTCGGGCGATTCCCACGTTGCCACTGGCAAGGTAGCGTAGTCCGCCGTGGGCGAGTTTCGACGACCAACGCGAGGTCCCGAAGGCCAGGTCGCGCCGATCCACCAGGAGTACGCTAAGCCCGCGCGTCACCGCATCCAGCGCCACGCCCGCACCCGTAACACCAGCGCCGATCACCACGACGTCGTAGTGCGCGCCTGCCCGCACCTTGTCCACAACCCGCTCGCGTTGGGTTCGGTTGAGGGCGGCGGAGTCCAGGTGGAACTCCGGGATCTGGGCGGATTGTGGCAGCTCAGGACCGCCGAGTGGCAGCTCAGTACTGCCATGCTCAGTTCCTCCGCTTTGGGAGTTCTCCGCGCTCAAGGAGTCACCCGATGTGGCAGCTGCAGAGGACCGGGAAGTCGTGCGATTCGCAAGGAAGGTAGCAGCTGAGATTCGGCTCATAGCTAATGAACTTACTCATTCGTTCCCGCGGGGAGAGGGGATTGACCTTCCCGCGCGCCGATCCCCGCCTACAGCCGAGTTCCCCAACTCCACCAACCGGCGTCGGCCGCCCGCGTAGTCTATCGGCATGACAGACACCCCGAAGCTCTCCTCCAGCGCGTCGAACGCCTCGGCGACGCGCAGCCTGCAGGTTCCCCCCATGCAATTCTCCCTGTGGGGTACTCCTGACGAGGCCAAGCCGCTGTCGCCTTCGATCAAGAAAATGCTCGCAACGATGCTCGGGGTCCAGGAACCCACCCGCCGGCGCACCGCAGAAGAAGTCCGCCTGCCTGCGCCGAAGGTGACCGCGCGCGACCGGGAGACTCTCGCGGGGATTGTGGGTGCTGGGTTTGTTTCGGACGCCACCGATCAGCGCCTAGGCCGCGCCCGCGGAAAGAGCTACCTCGACCTGTTGGAATGGCGAGACGATCGCGACGTGTCAGCCCCGGACCTCGTCGTGGCTCCCGCGAGCGACGGCCAGGTTCTGGAGGTGCTCGAATACTGCGCGGCGGAGGGCATCGCGGTGGTGCCCTTTGGCGGTGGAACCTCCGTCGTGGGCGGCCTCAACCCGGAAGCAGGAGGTCACCGGGCCGTCATCAGCCTGGACTTGGCTCGGTTCGATCAGATCGAGGACGTTGATCTGGTCAGCGGCCTAGCCACCCTCGGTGCTGGGCTGTCTGGGCCTCACGCGGAGATGCTGCTGGCAGAGCACGGGTTGCAGCTAGGCCATTTCCCGCAATCCTTCCCGTACGCCACCATCGGCGGCTTTGCCGCGACCCGGTCCAGCGGGCAGAACTCCGCTGGTTACGGCCGTTTCGACGAGATGGTCCGGGAGATGACCGTCGTGACCCCAGCTGGAATTCTCCACCCGGGCCAGGCCGCGCCGGCGACCGCGGCGGGCCCATCGATGAAGCAGCTCTTCCTCGGTTCCGAAGGCGTGCTCGGCGTGATCACTTCAGTGCGAGTGCGGGTCCACCCCATCCCGGAAGCCAAGATCTACGAGGCCTTCACATTCCCCTCCTTCACCGCAGGCGCTAATGCCTTGCGCGCAGTCGAACAAACGGGCACCGGCCCCACCGTTTTGCGGTTGTCGGATGAAATCGAGTCCTCCGTCAATCTCACGAGCACCGACCGCATCGGGGAGCAGGACGAATCGGAGCACACGGGCTGCCTCGCCATCACCGTGTGCGAAGGCACCACGCAACATGCCCGTGCCCGCCATGAGGAAACTCGCGCGCTCATGCTCAGCTTGGGCGGCGAGTCCCTGGGGGAGGGCCCCGCCCGTGCCTGGGAACAGGGACGTTTCGGTGCTCCGGTGCTCCGCGATTCACTTATGGACGCCGGCGCCCTGTGCGAAACCCTCGAAACCGCAACTGACTGGTCTAACGTGCTGCGGCTGAAGCGAGCGGTAGGTAAAGCGTTGGCCGATGCGTTGGTCGCCGATGGCACTCCCGCCCTGATCATGTGCCATATCTCCCACGTCTATGCGGAGGGGTGCTCGCTGTACTTCACCATTGTGGCCAGTGCGGGGGAGGATCCATCCGCTCGGTGGCGGCGAGCCAAGACCGCAGCGACGGAGGCGATGACGCAGCACGGCGGTACGGTCACGCACCACCACGCGGTGGGAACCGATCACCTTCCGTGGATGGGGCAAGAAATCGGGGACTTGTCTCTTTCTGTTCTCAAGGCAGTGAAGCGAGAATTGGATCCGCAGGGCATCCTCAATCCGGGTAAGACGTTCCAGATGCAGCCGGGTGCGGAAAGGGCGCTATGACGAGCTCGCATGATGAGGTGGATGTGGGAGTGGGGGAGGCGGTGGCGTCCACAAATATCGAGGTGGGCGTGGCGCGAATTGGGCGCGTGGCGATGCTAACGAACCCGGCAGCGGGGAGGGGTGCGGCCTCGCGTGCGGCGGGGAGGGCGAAGCGGCGGCTGCGCGAGCGTGGGGTGGAGGTCGTGGCGATTCAGGGGGACAGTGCGGCGGGGTCGCAGAGACTCGCGGCGGAGGCGATTGCGGACGCTAGCATCGATGCGCTGGTGGTGGTCGGCGGGGATGGGCTGATAGGGCTGGCGCTGCAGGAGCAGGCGCAGTCGGGGAAGCCGCTGGGCATCATTCCCGCAGGTACGGGCAACGATCACGCGCGGGAGTACAACATTCCGACGGATCCGGTGCTGGCGGCGGATGTGGTGGCGGATGGATTTTGGACCGTGACGGATCTGGGGCGGATGACGAGTAGGCCGGGGGACGCGGGTCGGCGCGAGTCGGGGGATGTGGAAGTGACTTGTGAGCCGGGTGACTCGGATCGGCGCGGGCAGAGGTGGTTTGGAACGATCAGCTGTTCTGGTTTTGACTCGTTGGTCAGCGACCGGACGAACAACATTGCCTGGCCGAAAGGGCGGAGCCGGTACAACCTGGCGATTGTTCTGGAATTTCTGAACTTCCACTCGATAGCGACTCGGCTGACCTTGGAGCCCGGGACGGCGGACGAGCGGCAGCTAGAACTGCAGGCGACACTGTGCGCGGTGGGGAACACGAGGTCCTACGGGGGCGGGATGTATATCTGTCCGCGGGCGGATCACCACGATGGGCTGCTGGATGTGACGGTGATGGGAAAGCTATCTCGCACCCGGGCAGCGATGAAGTTTCGGAAGGTGTTTTCTGGGGACATCGCAGGTGAGGAGGGGATCCAGATGTACCGGGCGCGGCGGGTGCGGATTGAGATGGCGGGCATCAATGGGTACGCGGACGGAGAGCGTTTTGCACCGCTGCCGATGGACGTTGAAGCGGTGCCGGGGGCGGGGAAATACTTGGTCCCGCGGCCCTAGGTGTAGGTGGTTTGGGCTTCGCTAGCTGGGATTTGAGACAGACCGATCGAGCGTTAGCTCTAGCTGAGGGTGTTGTCGACTTTGCTGGTTGGGGCGGCGGGAGCTGCGGCGTACTGCGCAGCGACGATCCCGCTGGTCCGGCCATTGGTCGGGGCGGCGGGGATGTAACGCTCGCCGGGCTGGCCAATGTGCAGTCCGTGTTGGGGGCGGCGGCTGACCGCGGTGTGGGGATTCGGCTTTGGGATCGGCCGAGCTGATGAGGAGCTGCCGCTGGTGATTGCTCGTACTGCGGCGCTGGCCAGACCCGGTGCGAGGACCTGCGGGTAGGTCAACGCGCGGCGCTGCGCTGACTGCAGGGCGTGCTGGGAGGTTTGCTGCACACGGCGCTGCGCTGACTGCAGCGCTTGCTGCACAATGGTCATCGGCATGAGCAGCAGTGTAGCGGATCGCCTGCGAGGCGAGTTCGGGCTTGGCATTTCTCGCCTGAACTACCGAATTCGCGAACTTTCCCGCGCAATCGGCCCACTTTTGCGTGAGATTGATGGGTTTTCGCGCGAGATCGGCTCATTTCCGCGCCGGCACGGCGGGTTGACTTCCGTGATTCGACATATGTGGGCCAAATGCGAATCACGACCTGGGGTTTTCTAGAGGGCATGTCGAATCACGGAAGCTTGGTTGATCCGCCGGACTGGAATCAGGCCCGCCAATCACGTCCGCAATTCAGGCCAGCAAATTACGCCAGGGACACAGCAGTTCCGGATGCGGTGACCATCATCATCCCGCCCTGGGGGCCAATGGATTCGTAGTCGATCTTCACACCGACCACGCCATTCGCTCCCAGCTCGATGGCCCGCTGAACCATTTCGCCGAGGGCTTGCTCTCGCGCTTGGATGATTTCGCCTTCGTAGGCGGAGGAACGACCGCCAACGAGGTTGCGGAATCCCGCCCCGATGTCCTTGAACATATTGATTCCAACAACGGTCTCACCAGCGACGATGCGAATATAATTCTGAATTTGGTGGCCTTCGACAGAAGCGGTTGTGGTGACGATCACGGCAGTCCTCCAGGTTCCAATGGGTAGGTGAAGTCGAACGTGGGATTCAAAGTCAGGATAAAAGCGAGCAGCCTCAGCAAACACGCCCAACACTGTGGACCATTATCAGTGTTCGTCGCAGCCGTTTCCAGCCCCACCCCTCGACCGCACTTCCGAGCCAGGTGGATTCCCTTATCGTGGGTGGCGTCCCCAGGAATTAGGGAAAGGACCCTCGATGACCAAAGTTTTGATGGTACTCAGCGCCGCCGACAAATGGACCCTCAAGGACGGGAGCACGCACCCGACCGGATTCTGGGCTGAAGAGTTCGTGGTCCCTTACGATATTTTCTCCGCCGCCGGCTTCGACATCACCGTCGCGACCCCGGGCGGAAAGGCCCCGACCGTGGACAAGATCAGCCTGGGGCCCCTCAGCGGGCAGCTACCTAAGAAGATCAAGGAAACGAAGGCGCGGCTGCGAGCGCTGAAGCCCGTCCTCGATCACCCGGAGGACGTCCATACCCAGGACCACAATCAGTTTGACCTGGTCTTTTACCCGGGCGGGCACGGGCCGATGGAGGACCTCGCCGCCGATGAGAAGTCCGGAGCGCTACTCGCTGATCGCCTCCAGAGTGGGAAGTTGCTGGCCTTGTTGTGTCACTCGCCCGCGGCGGTGTTGGGAGCCTCCGGAGGGGGAGACGCCACCGAGTCAGAGTTGAAGCGGAATCCCTTCGCAGGACGGAAGATCACCGGGCTGTCCAACCTGGAGGAGCGGATGTGGCCGTTCTCGTGGAAGGCCAAGTGGATGCTGGAGAACAAACTCAAGCAGGCAGGGTTGCAATACAACAAGGGGTTCCCGCTGCGGTCCCATGTGGTGGTGGATGGCAACCTCTACTCGGGGCAGAATCCGCAGTCGTCGAAGGAGCTGGCCGAGAAGCTGGTGACCGCGCTGCGGTAGGCAGCGGCGGCAGGGTGCCACTACCGCCGGTCCGCGGCCAATCACGGTGGGGCTGCAGCTTTGTTGCCGCAACCCCTGCGCTGCGCCCCGCGCTACTTCTTCAGCGACGTCGGATCAAACTTCCGATCGTCCCGCGGCACGAGCGGCGGCTGCTTAGTGTGCGGGAACATCTGCCGCCCGATCTCGGCGTTCAGCGTTTCACTGAATACGTTCGTGAAGTGGTGCGCGTCGCGGTAGGCGACCACATTGCCCATGATCGCGGGGCAGTAGTTGTCAGGGCAGACGAAACCGGACAGATCCAGCTGCGTCACATCCAAGCCCTTGTAGGCCTTGATTGAGGGGTTGACCGGCATCAGACTCTGCTCCGTCGTCATCCCGCAGGTGTCATTCACCTCCGCAATTTCCTCCGCCGTGGGCGCAGACGGGTTCGCGAATCCGGGGAAGCTCTTTGCCTCATCGGTGCTGTTGAACTGCCCCTCCGCCATCTCGGCCACGCACTGGCGCACATTCTTCGGCTCGTACGCCGGGAACCGATCGTCCGTCATGAACCACGGATTATCCCGCATCAGCCACGTATGAATGCCTTCGTCGGTGAAGTTCTTCACCAGGTCCACGTACTCCTTCGGCACGTTCTCCATGCCCGCACCGCTGATCTCCTGCGGCCGCGTCCCCGTCATGAACACGCCCTCGGTCGGCGGATTCTTCTTGATGTAATCGGTGACCTTCTTCGACCACGTCTTACACGACGGGTACGGCGAGCCATCGAATTTCGGCACCGTGGAGTTCACCGGGCAACCCATCTTCAACAGCGGTTTGATCTGCACCTTGTACCGCTTGCCCACCAAATCCAGCGCAGGCATGTAGTGCTCGGAGTGGGACCCGCCGATCACGTAGAGCGTCTTCTTCGAATCCTTGTCCCCATAAACACAGGGGTTGTCGGACTCGTTGTAATTCTCCTTGAGAACCAGGTCATCCGAGTCGAACCCAATCTGGCACCCGTCAGGTTGGGTGGGGGGAAGCAGGTCGTCGAACTCGTCCAGCGGCGGGGTCAGGGGGATGTTCGCAGGTGGTTGGTAGCCGTCAGTGAACTCCAGGGCGCCCGGGTAGAGGCTTCTATCGGACGCCACATCCCATTGCTGGCGAGCGTCCATCGCGTGCGATTGCTGGATCCACTGTGGCGCCATGAACACCGAACCAGCGATCGCGATGATGACCGCGGCGTACACGGTCTTCGGCCACACCTTGAGGTGGCGCCACATGTAGCTCGGGCTTGTGACCACGAAGGAGCGCTCTGGCCGCTTGCCCTGGCGCAGCGGCTTCTCGATGAACCGGTTCGACAACCACGCGAGCCCGAGACTGACGACGATAATGCTGATGCCAGTGAACGGCTTGTGCGGGTTCACGTTCTTCGTGGAGACCAGGATGATCATCAGCGGCCAGTGCCACAGATATAGCGCGTAGGAAATGCGGCCGAGCGTGCGCAGTGGCTTGGTTTGCAACAGCCACGTGACACCGACCGGCTTTTCACCCTGCCCAGCGAGCAGAACGAGGGTCGCGCCGCTCAGCGGCAGCAGCGTCCACGGTCCGGGGAACGTGCTGGCGCCATCAACCACCCAACCCGTGGAGATGATCATGCTCAGGCCAATAATGCCCATCGGCCAGCGCAGCCATGCGGGAAGCGAGGGGACGAGGGGCTTTTTCGCCTCGCCCTCCCGTTGCTTCCGCGGCAGGAGCAACAACCCCAGGATGCCGCCGAGCCCGATTTCCCAGAAGCGGGAGAAAGTGGAGTAGTAATTCTGCGCTTGGTCAGTCTGGTGCAGGTGGGTGGCGAAAATGAAGGAGGCCAGCGTGCCACCCACCAGTGCGATCCACAGCGCTACCTTGGAAAACTTGCGGAAAATCAGCGCCAGCAGCACCACGATCACCAGGGAACCCAGGTAAATCTGCAGCTGAGCCGACATGGACCACAGATGCTGGAACGGGCTGACCGTGGCCTGGGCCGCAGCGTAGTCGCGGCCGCTGAAGGCCAGCTGCCAGTTGATGAAGTAGCCCAGCGCCGCCCCGGCATCTTCGGCCAGTGTGCGGTGCATCAGCCGGTTCATCATGAGGAGCCCAGCCAGCAGCGTGGCTCCTACGACAACGGCTAACAGCGGGAACAGGCGCCGTAGGATGCGGATGATCGACTGGATGAGCGTGGTGCCCTTTGGGTTCCTGGCGTTGGCGAGCTGGGAACCGAAGAAGAACACGCCACCTAGAAGAAGGAAGACGTCCACTCCAGCCGATACGCGACCGACAAAAACATGGAACACGACAACGAGGGCAATCGCGAGTCCGCGAAGGCCCTCTACATCATGTCTAAATATTTTTCCGCTGCTGGCCATAGCGTTCCCATACTAAGCAACTGCCATCAGCATGGGAAATTGCAAGCCGTCATTTTCGGGTGAAAACTTGCACTTGACTTACCAGGAGACCCGGTGAATCAGCTAGCGCACCAGTGATGCCACGACGGTCTGCGCCATCTCCTCGAGCGCGTTCTCGTACGGTTCAGGATCACCCACAAACGCCACCGGCTCGGCAGCGAGATCCCACCCCAGCCCAGTGGTGATGCTGCGCATCGCCTTTTCCGCGCCGGTCGTGTCTTTCCCGCCGCGGATCCACCAACTAAATGGCAGCCCCTTCTTCTCCGACTGCACGGACAGGAACGTGGAATCAAAGTAGTGCTTCAGCGCGCCGCTGATGTAACCGAAGTTGGCCGGCGTGCCCAAGATGACAGCATCCGCCTGAAGCAGCTCGTCAACGTCGGGTTCCAGTGCCTGGCGCTCCCGGACGTCGATGGGATCGCCCGTTTCCTCCGCGACCGCGTGGGCGGCGGAGCGGGTGGCGTCCAGAACTGTGGAACTGATCCCCTGAAGAACCGGGGAAGGGCTGTGATGAACGACAAGAACTATGCGGCCGGACATGGGGCTACTTGGAATCAGACAGCGCGTACGCTGCGCCAGCGACCGCCGCGGTGACGCTCAGAACTGCCGGCCAGGAGCCCATCTTCTTGGCCAAGGGGTGAGACAGCCCGAAAGCGGCGACATACCCGGCGGTCAGGCCCGCGGCGGTGGCAGCGCCTGCCTTCTCATTCCAGGAGCGGGCAGCGTAGCCGCCGGCCGCAGCGAGAATGACCCCGCCAAGGGGGCGGATCCCGGTCTCCCGAGCCGTGATCCAGCCGCCGATCAAGCCGGTTGCCACCACCGCGGCGGTGTTCACGTCCTTGGCTGGCTTCAGATCTGCTGGGGCGATCTTGGACAGTGCGGACTTCTTCTGAAATGGATTCTTCATGATTCCCACCATACGTCCGACCCGTGGTTAACATCGGGAAGGAGTAGGACCTCCGTGCCCACAAGTATTCGGTATTAACTCACTTCTTCGTCTCATCATCTTGAATCGGAGGAAAACGACCCCGTGGACAGCGAACAGCCCCAGGACCAGCAACCCCAGGACAGCGCACGTCCGACATTCTCAACCACAGCGTCGCAGGACCCGGCTACGGTTGACCTCGCTGACCGCTCCCGGTGGCAGCGCACACTGGCCACGCGCCTCACCAGGTTGTGGGGGATGAAATTGCCCATCGTCGGGGCACCGATGGCAGGGAGGACGGACGCCACCCTCGCGGCCGCTGTCTCCATCGGCGGGGGCATGGGGATGTTCGGGGCCGGAGCTAAGAGCACAAGAGAGTGGATCATCGACAATGCGCGCCGGGTTGAGCAGCTGATCGAGGAATACAACCACGGCAACGGCCTGCGCCCGCCACGAGAAGGGAGAGGCGCTGCCGGCTCCCGGGATGCCGAAGAATTGAATGTCGACGAGCTGGAGTGGGTGGACCCGAAAAACTACGGCATTGGACTGATGATCTTCGCCCTGGAGGATAATCCCGAACAGTGGGAGGCCGTGCTGGAGGCGCGGCCGAAGGTGGTGTCGCTGGGATTTGGAGACCCGACGCCGTTCATCGAGCAGGCACATGAGGCGGGGATCAGTGTGGTTTCCCCGGTCAATGATGAGGCGCAGCTGCGGCAGGCACTGGATGCCGGGGTGGATGCGTTGACGCTGCAGGGGGCTGATGCCGGCGGCCACACCGGGCACATTTCCACGATGGTGTGGATGCAGATGGCTTTAGCGATCGTGGAGAACCGCGCGCCAGGAATCCCCACCGCGGTTGCTGGCGGGATCGGTAGTGGTCGCGGACTGGCTGCCGTTTTGGCCGCGGGCGCAGATGCGGCGTGGATAGGTACGGGTTTGCTGGCGTCCCCAGAAAGCACCGGAACTGCGGATATGCGAGAGATGGCGGTGCGCGCGGGGGCACGGGATACGGTCCTCACGGACATTTACGACCGGGCTGAGCAGGTGCCGTGGGATACGGAGACATGGCCGACGCGGACCCTCAAGAACCCCTTTACGGATGTCTACGCGGAGATGTCACGGCAGGGGGACGTCACTGATGAGGAACTGATTTCAGCGAGGAAGGGGGAGTTTGCCGAAGATCAGAAGTTGCATGTGGGACAGTCGGTGGGGCTGGTGCACTCGGAAAGGCCAGCATCCGAAGTGGTGAAGGCGTACGCCCGAGATGCGGTGCGATTCTTGACGAGGCCGTGAGTGGGGAGCTCTCGCGAGGAAAGGAGCAGTGTTATGAACGAGCGCGCTATTAACGAGGTCGATGCTGGTCGGCTGTACGACTTCCTGGATCAGGAGGGGTCGGAGCACGATGCGCGGCTATTCCTGGTCGATCGACTGTGGCCTCGCGGGGTGGCAAAGGAGCGGCTGCACCTGGACGGTTGGCCGAAAGAGTTGGCTCCGAGCAATGAGTTGAGGAAGGCGTTCCACGCGGGGAACCTGGAATTCGAGGATTTCGCGGAACGCTATCGCGAGGAGCTGGATCGCCAACTGGATGAGGGCGAATTGGACAGCGCCCTGAATGAACTACGGGAAGCGGGGGCTTCCGCGGACGGCGGCCGTGTGGTGCTGTTGTACGGCGCGAAGGATACGGAGCAGAACCATGCTCTTGTGATCCGGGACTGGCTGCGAGACCTGCTTCGGTCTGAGGCGGAGTAGGGCGGGGCCGAGAAGAGAGCGTAGCCATCTACGATAACGTGAAAATCTGGCGATTCTCCTGAGATTTAGAAAAAACTTTTAAGTCTATTCTTATGTGTAAATTCTGGAGAAAGTGCTGGTCAAGGCGGGTGTCTTCGGGTAGCCGGGGTAAGTGAAGTAACCCCAGTGACTGCTGAGGTTGTGGCGAAACTGAAAATTAACCGGCACAATTACCCACATGGATACTTTGACTCTTGCTTTGAACGGCACTGACGGAATGGGAATCATCGGCTGGATCATCATCGGTGGTCTGGCTGGCTGGATCGGTTCCAAGATCATGGGCACCGACGCCCAGATGGGCATCCCAGCCAACATCATCGTCGGCATCATCGGCGGCTTGCTGGGTGGCTGGATCTTCAAGGCCCTGAACATCCTCGACGGTAACGGCGGCATGTTCTGGTCCTTCCTGACCTGCCTCATCGGCGCCTGCATCCTGCTGGCCATCCTCAAGGCTGTCACCGGCCGGGGCGCTCGCCGCTAAGAGCTCCAGGACACAGAGCGCTCGTCGACAGCATCCGCGGCCCCCGGGTCGCAGCTGCGCCTCTCGTCGCCTCGCGGACGTTCCGCCAGGTACCACCACTCGGAGGCGCGGCCACCACGGGTGCACAGGCGCTCGGTCAGTAACAGGCTTTGGCGCGGCCACGCCTGTCGCCGGTGGTGGGAAACCATCTCCGGCAGCGGGCCCAGCGCCCAACTCCAACGAAAAACACAACACTCAAGTCCTAGGTAGCGCTAGGCACCCTGCAGCTGAAGGACTAACCAACCTGGCTTCGGGTTCTAGCTTCTCGAGCTCCGCAGCGTAGGCCCTGACGATGTGTCGGCCCTAACGATGTGAGGAGCTCCCCGAAGCACAGCTGTCAGGGAATCACCACCGGCCCGGGTCATCACTGACCCGGGCCCTTAATCTAGGCGGTGGTCCGCGACCCACCGGGACAGCGCATGACGATTGGTCTGTTGAGTCTTTCGCAGAATATTTGATACGTGCGTTTCCACCGTCTTCACCGAGATAAATAGCTTCCCGGCCATCTCCTTGTAGGTGTACCCGCGAGCCAGCAACTTCAACACTTCCCGTTCGCGCCTGGTGAGCTCGTCGAGCAACCCCGCCGAATCCCTGGCGCCGTCGCTGGCGGGATTCATGCTGCTCGATTGGGGAGCGGCTTGGCCAGTGAACGCATCCAGGACATATCCCGCCAGCCGGGGAGAAAACACGGCATCGCCACCGCTGACGCGCACCACATCCTCCACCAGCTCCTGCCCGCTCACGTTCTTCGTGACATAGCCGCGCGCCCCGGCACGAATGAGGGAGATCACGTCCTCGGGCTTATCGGACACACTCAGACCTAAGAACAGAGCCTTGCTCCCCGCCGCCTGGCACTGCAACAGCACCTCCAGCCCGCCGCCGTCCGGCATGTGCACGTCCAGCAGCACCACCGCGGGCTCCGTCTCACGAATCCCAGCCACCGCGCTGCGCACATCCCCGGCATCCCCAATCACGTTGATGCGCGCGTCCGAGGACAGCTCCGCACGGACCCCCGCCCGAAACATCGAATGATCATCCACCAGAAACACTCGCACGGGGCTATCCATTGTCGTTGCCATCTCGTTCATCCTCGTCACGGTACTTTCTGTTCGCTCATGCTCATCCACAAAGCTGATCAATCGGCCCTATCCAGCACGCCCTATCAGGCACTTGGCCGTTGCTTCAGCATCAGGATCACTTCCGTCCCCTCCGGGCCGCTGTCGATATTCACGCTACCGCCCGCTCGTTCCATTCTGTCCATGATGGAGTGCCGAACCCCCTGTCGATCCTCAGGCACGTCCGACAGAGAGAATCCGGGCCCGCGATCGCGCACAAACATCTCCACCGGTTCCTCGGGCTCTGCTTCCAAGTACACGTTGATTTCCGAGCATCCCGAGTGTTTGGCGGCGTTCACCATTGCCTCTCGTCCAGCGAACACCAGCGACAGCAACCTCTCGTCGGTCGGCTGATCTTCGCCCACGATCACGGGCCTAATCTGCACCCCGTAGGTATCCTCAACCTCGCCGCACGCGACCCGCACCGCGCCGAAGAGGGTCTGGGGCCGCACGCTCTCGTCGTCACCGAACAGCCATTGCCGCAGTTGCCGCTCCTGGCTACGGGCGACCGCCACGATCTCGGGCTCCGCCGATTGCTTCTGGATCAGGGTGAGGGTTTGCAGCACACTGTCGTGGATGCGTCCCGCGATGCGCGCCCGTTCCGCATCCTTCGCTTTCTCCCTCGCTCTTTCAGACGCCACTGACCACAGTCGGAGCCACAGCGGGATCAACGTGACAATGAACCCCACCACGATGGCAACCGCCGCCATCAGCGTGGCGGAAAGAACGGAAAACCGCAGCCTATCCGCGGTGAGAAACAATAGCGCCGTGGTTCCACAACCCGCCAAGAGGAGGAAGACACCCAGTGCCAAGCCTCCCCATTGGAGCGCGTTCGGGCGCAGCGGAGCGGACGAGGCGGTGGCGTCCTCAATCGTTGCGGACGAGGGGCCGAAGTTCTTCCAGATGAGGAAAATACCCACCGCAACCACGCACAACCCCAACATCCAGGGGGAACGCTGTGAGAATGCGGAAGACACGAGCAGCATGCCCAGGCCCGCGATGACCATGAACCAATCCCAGGCCTTGGGCTTGCGAGACACGGCGTCCCAACCACCGCGAGCACCGATCATCCGGGTTTCAATACGATGCATGGACACAGGATTGAGTGCCCGTTGCGGCTGATCGCGCAGGGGGATGAACATCCACAGGGCAGGGTAGAGAACCAAGCCCAGCGGTGGGATGAAGCACGTAGCGAGGAAGGCCAATCGCACCCAGGTAAGTTCCACGCCCAGGTGAGCAGCGATTCCCGCGCAGACGCCACCGAGAACGCGGTTTTGATCAGCGCGAACAAGCTGCGGGTAAAGGACTGGTCGTGGCATGGAACTCAGTGTGCCACGAGCTGGGGTTAAGGGATATCGGGGTTTACCCTGAAAGCTGAATTCAGGGCGAGTCCCCGATGTAAAAGTCGCAGGCCAACAGCAGTATGAAACACATGGAGACGAACACGTACAACGAAAACAGCAACGGGCCTGCGGATCGCCCGATATGGCAGGACCTGTGGGACACGCGCCCCACCAGATTGCCCCGGGATCAGCACCAGGGAACGTGGATCATGGGCGTGGCCGAGGGCATTGCTATGCGATACCAGGTGAGCGTGACGTTGATTCGCCTGCTCTTCGTGGCGCTGTCCCTGGTGGCGGGGGCGGGCATCATCACCTATTTGCTGCTGGTGCTGGTCCTCCCTCGCTACGGAGTGCCGATTGCACCGCTGGAATCCCTGTGGAAGCACACCTCAGACAGTCGGTTGCGCCACGACCGCTCCGTCGGCGTGGCCAGCGTGATCCTCGGGATTTTTCTTTCAGCTGGTTCGGCACAAGCGGATATTCAGTGGCTACTGGTCACCTGGGCTGTGGTGGGGCTGGTGTTCTGGATGCTGTACCAGCGCCTGCCACAACCGGTGAATAGCGCTTTTGCCGCGGCGACCGTATACGCGCCGGAGACACCAGAGACCCCGGCCCCGCAACAGCCGGAGCCTCCACGCCAGGAACCCCCGGCGTGGGACCCGCTTGGGGCTGCCCCTTTCGCCTGGGACCTGCCCGATCCAGAACCAGTTGAACCCACCGGTGCAGCGCGGAAGGCGAAGAAACCCCGGAAGAAAGCGGTCTTTTGGATCGGAGCGTTCCTTTTCATTGACCTGATCATTGCCCTCATCATCGGCCTGTTCGTGATGAATGGCAGCGGCGACAAGAGGACCACCTCAATGTCCTCGGGGGTGACACAGGTTCAGCCGGCGGATCTGCAGCATGGGATGTCCTTTATTGCCAGTAGCAGCACCGTCGCTATCCCCAAGGAGATGAAGGTCGACCGGCAAGCCGAGCTCACTGTAGAGGCTTATGCCTCCA
This sequence comes from Corynebacterium falsenii, assembly GCA_001054945.1. GTDB lineage: Bacteria > Actinomycetota > Actinomycetes > Mycobacteriales > Mycobacteriaceae > Corynebacterium > Corynebacterium falsenii_A. The sequence continues at coordinate 178,476 of JVKJ01000003.1, forward strand.
GCTTGGAACTGGATGTGCCCGCGCACACTGACGGCAATACCTATCGCGTCACGGTCGAATGCGATCTCAGCGTGTGGACATCGTGCGATGCGCCACAGAGCCGGGTAGTGCCCGGCCAGGACTACGACAAGCTCACCAGCCAGGGCCAAAGGGCCGAAGATAACGTGGACATTCCGGAATTGCGGATCACCATGAATGGTGTGGCCTCGTCCATCAGTTAGGGCTGGCCCACCGGTGGGCGCGGTCTCGACAGCGCGGTCCCGTTTTACCCCTGTTCAGGGTTCTCCGGCCACGAGTGCTTGGGGTAGCGGCCGCGCATCTCCGCTCGAACACTGTGGTAGGGCCCAGACCAAAAGCTGCCCAGGTCATCTGTGACAGCAAGCGGCCGTTGCGCGGGTGACAAAAGGTGGAACTGCACCTTTACCCCGGCCACTCGCGGGCTTTCCATGAGCCCAAAGCAATCCTGCAACTTGGTCGCCACCACCGGCGGCGGGATCGGGGCCTCCGCATCTGACGGGTAGTCTGTGACCTCCGGGTAGCGGATCCTTACTCGCCGGCCGCTGGGCAAGGTCAACTGATCCGGCGCGATCCGATCGATCGGCTGATCCCACGGGATGAGGCCGCGGAGCAGGTCAGCGATGGGAGGAGTCCTCCCTGCGAGGAGGTCAGGAACCGCGAAATCGGTGACCTCGCTGGGCAGCGTGCAGACATCGGGATACCCCGGCACTCCCGACCGAAACGCGAAGTACATTCGTCTCTGCAGCTCCAGTGCGCTATCGCTCAAAGGCAGGCTCGCCTCACCGGTGGACAGCGCCCGGACCAATGCCTCCTTCGCTTCGCCAGGCTGAGCCTGGACGGGGGTTGTGGATAGCCGGATGGCGCCCAGCCATTCTTCCTCCCGCACCTGTACCTGGTGTTTCTGGTCATTCCATATGGCTGTCCGCACAGTCCGTGTCTCCGTGCCGTCGAGCAAGGAGAAGTCCATGCCGATGGCGCTGCGCACAACCGCCTCGGAACCCCGCCGGGCGATATCGGCGATAGCAAACCACTGGTGCGGATCGTCTTGTAACTCCCGCGGAAGGGTTGCTCCGGTACCTCCGGCGCACAGCACGCGCGCGGTCGATCCCTCCACACGCCGGGCGATGAATTCAGGGAAGCAGCAGGCCACGGTCAGGGCGATGGCCGCGTCGCCAGTCGGTGTACCTGGGCCACCCGCATCATTGGCGCCATCCTCCTTGGTCAGCGCCCGCTCCAGAACTCGGCGCATCCGCTTGACCGCCGGATCGTTGTGCCGGACGTTGGCGATGGTGAGGGGAAAAGGTACGCGGGTGGCGTCCACAAGTGACAAAACCCTGGCCACCTCACCCACGGGAACTCTTCGCGCGGCGAGCAACCCACCGCGCGCGAGGTGGGGATCCAGGGGCATCGCGGCGATTCTGCGGCCCAGGGGCGTGATCCGATCTCCATCCAACGCCCCGAGCAGGGTGAGCGTATCGCGGGCAGCGGAGGTGGCTCGTTCGGGGAACGGGTCGGGCAAGGGGAGTGCACCGCCGAGGAGGCCTTCCCAGCACATCACGTCCAGCACGGCTCCGGAGACATCGGAGGTTGCGATCGCCGGTGGTGTGAACTCCGGGAGCTTCGCCCACTCCTCGGCGCTGACACAGCGGAAAACGGTGCCGGCCGCCTCGCGAGCGGCGCGACCCGCGCGCTGTTGAGTCGATGCGCGGCTGGCGAGCTCTGTGACCAGCAGCGACATTCCGCGTGAGGTATCGCGTCGACTGACCCGCGCCAGGCAGGAATCCACCACCACGCGGACGCCGGGGACGGTGAGGGAGGATTCCGCGACGTCCGTCGCCACGATCACGCGCCGGGCGGGGTGGTCGCCCTCGGGTGGGGACGCCGGCTGCAAGACCTCGGTCTGTTGTTGCGGGGTCAGTTGGCCGTGCAGGACGTGGGTTGTCACGTGCGGGTGCGGGGCGCGGTCGCGGACGTGCTGTGCGACAATTTCGGTCCCGCGGATGGTGGGGACGAAGGCGAGGATGTCTCCCGCCGTGCGGGGAAGGGCGTGGAGGATGGTGCGGGTGACGTGGTCTTCGACGGATCCAGGCTGCCCTGGCCGGGCGCGAGGGTCGCGAGTGGTGATGGTGGACTCCGTGGCGGGGGAGTAATGAACCTCGAGCGGGTGGATTGGAGAGGGAACGTGCACAATCCCGCTGGTTGGTAGTGAGAGGAAATCGGCCCAGCGTTCGGCATCGACGGTGGCGGACATGACAATGAGCTGCAGGTCGTCCCGGAGTTCGCGGAGCTGGGCAGCCATGGCCAGGACGAGGTCTGATTCGATGTGGCGTTCGTGGACTTCGTCGATGACGATAGCAGCGGTGCCGGGGAGTTCGGGATCGCGGAGGAGGCGGCGGAGGAGCACGCCTGGGGTGAGCATTTCGATCCGCGTGCGGTCGCTGACCTGGGAATCGCCGCGGACGGTGTAGCCGACCTCATCGCCCACCGTGGTTCCGCGGAGTTCGGCGATACGGGTGGCGGCAGCACGGGCGGCGACCCTGCGGGGCTGCGTGACCACGACGCGGGCAGGGCGCGAGTCGCCCGGTGCCTTATCTGCCAGAGCGTCTGCAATGTATTGCGGGGCAAGGGTGGTCTTGCCGGTTCCCGGCGGTGCGTGCACCACGGCGGCGCCGTGGCGTTCCAGGGCAGACAGGAGGGCGGCCCGGCCGGCGGAGAATGGCAGCATGATTCGATTTTAGGGGTGCACAGCCCCGGGGTTCGAACGCCTAGTGCAGCGTGGTCCGCAGCACAGAAATCAGATCGCCTGCGGTTCCCAGCGAATCGTTTCCTAGACTCCACACGAGCAAAGTGGCCAGCGCCAGGGCGATGCCACTGACGATCAGCATCGTGATCAGTGCGGTGACAAAGGGGTGATTATGATCCTCGTCCTCCACTTCGTCGAAGGGGAGGGGCTGGATTGCGGGTAGCTCAGTGGCCTGCTCGCCATTTAGCAGGCCAATGTCGTAGGGCCCATCGGGGCCGAGGAACCCACCTTCAGTCGGAGGTTTTGCAGTGAATGTCCCCGTATCACCTGGTTGTGGTTCTTCGGGGTCCAAGGAGTGGTCGTGCTCAGGGGTCTGATTGACCATGTGGCGGACACTCCTTCCTTTAATTAGGCGACCGCGGGCTCAATCACGTTGTGTGTTGGTTCAACGAGATGCCGGGGTGGTCGCAGCCTGGGATGACGGCGGAACGTCCGTGTAAATTCAACCTTTAATTTAGCTTAAAGATTGCTAAAAAGTGTTCACGCCTCATCTTAGACCTAAACCTCCACATGTAACACCCACGTTGGAACATTCGTGGTCTCATCTGGTTATCCACCTCTGCTCCAGATGTGGATAACACCCTAGCGTGTGGCCACTTGGGGCCGTGAGGTCCCCCACACCGACTAGGGTGGCGCAGGTATTCCACGACCAGAAGGAACGCCATGAATCTCTTCGACTTCGGCCGAAAGAAAGCCAGCCCAGACAACGAAGTACACACCATTTCATTGGATAAGCCCAGCGTGAAAGAGGAGATGAGCACCGCCACGTACACCCCGGGCGGGCAGGTGCGCACCGTCGACGGAACCCTCCGCCCACCCTGGGCCATGCGCTCCGACCTCGAGCGCGACTACTTCGACGAGGAATGGGGCCGCCACATCATCACCGAGTCCGGTCTGCTGGAGAGGATCGCCCTCGAGGGGTTCCAATCGGGTCTTTCCTGGTCCACGGTCCTGCGCAAGCGCCGCGCCTTCCGCGAGGTTTTTTCTCTTTTTGACGCCACTCGCATTGCCCAGATGACCGAAGAACAAAAGCGCGAGGCTCTAGCCGATGAACGACTGATCAGGAATCAACAAAAGCAGGCAGCGGTTTACACGAACGCGGAGGCCACCATCGCACTGCGGGATGACCCTGACCTTCAGGCGCTGCCGGAGGGGCACCCTGCAGAAAAGGTGCTCGGCGGTGTGGTGAAGCGGCTGCCCGCGGGCTTACCGGTCTTGATCTGGAGCTTCACTCCAGCCGAACATGAACGGCCACGGCACATTGATGACATTAAGAGCACGTCGCCGGAATCGAAGGCCATGTCCACTGAGCTGAAGCGTCGTGGATTCAGCTTCGTCGGCCCCACGACGTGCTATGCGCTCATGCAGGCCATCGGCATGGTGGACGATCGGGTCGACGAGGAGGACTAGATCCTCGCGGCGAGTTCCACACCCTGCCGAATTGCCCGCTTCGCATCCAGTTCCGCGGCCACGTCGGCACCGCCGATGATGTGGATGCGGCTGGTCGTTGGCTCACCGCTAGGGGGAGCAGACGGGCCATCCTGGGACGAGTTCACCCCTGTGCCCTCAGGCCGGACAGATTCCTGGCCAGTGCACAAAACGATGGTGTCCACGGGCAGGATCTTGTCAATCCGTTCTCGCTGTGCCCGCTGGTGGATCTCGTCCAGCGCCTCTTTATCTCCGGCCTTCTTGGCTTTTTTGATGGCTTGCTGAATCTCCGTGATGTCCTGCTCAGGGACGGTGATGTGCAATCCCTGACCATCCACCTTGGAGTATGCCGCGCCCACGATCTGCTGCGCCCCTCCCATCTTGACCGCAGCACGGTGAACCCAACCCGTCGTCTTGTTCAGCCCCTTGCCCATCGGGGTGAGCTTGCGCTGCACCATGAACACGATGCGGCGGGGTGACTCCGGGCGAGGCTGCGTCAGCCCGCCGCGAGAATCTGGATCCTCGGTCACGCCCCATTGCCTCTGCCACGCAGAGAGCGCCTGTGGTTCGCCATCGCGGAAGTCCAACAGATATTCCGCAATATCGAAACCGATTCCACCGGCGCCGATCACCGCCACGGTATGTCCGGCTTTCTTCTGGCCAGAGGCCAGCTCCGCGTACGTGATGACCTGCAGCCCGGACACGTCGCCGGCCTTAGCCTCGGCCAACCCGGGGATGTTAGGAATGCGTGGCTCCACCCCGGAAGCGACGATGACGTCGTCATATCCAGCATCCAGCAGCTCCCCTGGAGTGCGGGGCGACTCCGTATGGATAGCTACGTCCAACTGTTCCAGACGCGCCTGCACCCCGGTGAGCGCATGCACGAACTCCTCCTTGCCCGGGATGCGCATGGCCAAGCGGAACTGTCCGCCCACGTCCGAAGCAGCCTCGAAGACCTCGACCTCGTGCCCGCGCTGCGCCAATGCCTCCGCAGCGAATAGCCCGGCGACACCCGCTCCAATGACACCTATCTTCTTGGGGCTCTCCGCCGGCCGCAGCACCAGCTCCGTCTCGAAGCACGCGCGCGGATTGACCAGACAAGTGGCGCGCTTGTTCTCAAAGGTGTGATCCAAACACGCCTGGTTACATGCGATGCAGTGGTTGATCAGAGCCTCCTCGCCCGCAGCCGCGCGCTGCACCAGATTGGCATCCGCCAGTAGCGGGCGGGCCATGGAAACCAAGTCCCCTGCCGGCTCGCCGTGCTGCTGGTGATTGGCGGCATCTGGGCTAGTAGCGGCGTCCTGATCCGAACCCACCGGAACCCACGACCCATCCAGTAGGGATTCGGCGACCGCGGGGGTGTTGATGCGATTGGATACCACCACCGGAACGTTGACGTGGTCGCGCAGCGCTGCCGTCGCCCATGCGAACCCGGCGCGGGGAACGGAGGTAACGATCGTCGGCACGTGCGATTCGTGCCAGCCCACCCCGGAGCTGAACATGTTCACACCTGCGGCCTCAAGCTTGTCTGCGAGCTGGAAGATCTCCTCCTGGGTCTGACCGCCTTCGACCAGGTCGACCACGCTCAGCCGATAGTCCACGATGAAATCTTCCGGGACAGCAGCGCGCACGCGCTTCACGATTTTGACGGGGAAGCGCTGCCGGTTCTCCGCGGATCCGCCCCAGTCATCGGTGCGCTGATTTGTGCGCTCAGCCAGGAATTGGTTGATGAGGTAGCCCTCGGAGCCCATGATCTGCACGCCGTCGTAGCCCGCTTCCCGCGCGAGTTTCGCCGCGGTGCCGTAAGCCTCGATCGTGGATTCGATCTCTTCTGCAGTCATTTCGCGGGCGGGGAAGGGGGAGATGGGGGATTGGGACGCCGACGCGGACACGGCCATCGGGTGATACCCGTAGCGTCCCGCGTGGAGGAGCTGCAGGAAAATCAGGCTGCCGCCATCGTGCGCAGCTTCGGTGATCTGGGCGTGTGCCTGCACGATCTCCGGGGAATTGAAGGGCTGGCCAAATGGGGTGAGGTTGCCCTCCAGCGTAGGAGGGAAACCACCTGTCACGATGATGCCCACCCCGCCAAAGGCTCGCTCCCGGTAGAACTGGGCAAGCTTGGGCGCATCGGCGAGGTCATCCTCCAATCCTGTGTGCATGGACCCCATGACCACGCGATTGCGGATGTTCCGGGAGCCGATGGTGATAGGGGAGAGCAAGGTGGGGAAGGAGGTGTGGGGTGCGGTCATAGTTGGTCATTGTCCCGCAATCCCGGGGGTTTGGGACTGTTTTGGGGCATATGGGTCCAGAACCCGGCCGCACATTGTTTATAGAAAAGTGTGGAATTCCGATACGCAGCGGGAACGGCGACCGTAAGATCAAAAACCTATGAAAATGTGAGTAATCCATCTCAAAGTGGAGACCCCATTATGAGACTGGTCACAGTGAGATCCACGCCTCTGGCTCACTTTTCGAGACGACTCCGCAGTAGAAGAGAAAGCCACATCATGACGAGTTTTCCTGCACGACAGGGTCTCTACGACCCCCAGCATGAGCATGACGCATGTGGTGTCGCCTTCGTGGCAGACATGCACGGGCGCGCGTCCCACGACATTGTGGACAAAGGCATTCAGGCACTGGTGAACCTCGACCACCGCGGCGCCGCCGGAGCTGAAAAGAACACGGGTGATGGCGCCGGAATCCTCCTGCAGATCCCGGACCGCTTTTACCGGGCTGTCCTGGATGACACGAACATCACCTTGCCGCCGGCCGGCGAATACGCCACCGGCATCGCCTTCCTCCCCGCTTCCCGCATGGGAGCCATCGATGCGATGCGGGCCGTCGAATCCATCGTCGAAGAAGAAGGCATGACCCTGCTGGGCTGGCGCGAAGTTCCCACCGATAACTCAGACTTGGGCGCCATGGCGCGGGACGCCGAACCGCTGATGTATCAGCTCTTCATCTCCGCCGAGGGCGAGCACGGTCAATCCCTCAACGGCCTGGCCCTGGACCGCAAGGCGTGGTTCGTGCGCAAGCGGGCAGAACGGGAGCTGGGCACGAAGGGACCCGGCGAGGGAACCGGCCAGGACACGGTGTACTTCCCCAGCCTGTCCTCCCGGACAATCGTGTACAAGGGCATGCTCACCACCCCGCAGCTGCGCAACTTCTACCTGGATCTGCAGGACCCGCGCATCGAATCTGCGTTGGCGATCGTGCACTCCCGCTTCAGCACCAACACTTTCCCCTCGTGGCCGCTGGCTCACCCCTACCGGCTGGTCGCGCACAACGGCGAAATCAATACCGTCCGCGGAAACGAAAACTGGATGCGCGCCCGCGAATCCCACATCCACTCCGACCTGCTGGGCGACCTCAACCGTGTGCTCCCCATCTGCGATGCCGCGGGGTCCGATACTGGCCGCTTTGACGAAGCGCTGGAACTGCTGCACCTGGGGGGACGCTCACTTCCACACGCCGTGCTCATGATGGTCCCCCAAGCTTGGGAGAGGAACGCTGCGATCGACCCCCAGATCAGGGCGTTCTATCAATACCACTCCACCCTCATGGAGCCATGGGACGGCCCTGCCGCCCTCACCTTCACCGATGGCACCGTCATCGGTGCCGTGCTCGACCGCAATGGGCTGAGGCCGGGCCGGATCTCGGTGACGAAGGACGGCCTCGTGGTGATGGCGTCCGAAACGGGGGTGCTGGACCTCCCCGACGAGGACATCGCGCAGCGCACCCGCGTGGAGCCCGGCACGATGTTCCTGGTGGACACCGCTAAGGGACGCATTGTTCCCGATGAGGAGATCAAAAGGGAGCTCGCGAGCCAGCCCTATGCGGAGTGGATCGAGCAACAGCTGGTGACTTTGGAAGACCTCCCCAGCGGCGAGACCATCGACATGGACCACCAGCGCACGGTGCTGCGGCAGCGGGTATTCGGATACACGCAAGAGGACGTGGAAACGCTGATCAAACCCATGGCGGCGGCAGGTGCCGAGGCCATTGGATCCATGGGCACCGACACCCCCATCGCGGCGATCTCCTCCCGCCCGCGGATGCTATTCGACTTCTTCGCGCAGCGGTTTGCCCAGGTGACCAACCCACCGCTGGACTCCATCCGCGAGAAGATGGTGACCAGCCTATTTACCCAGCTGGGCGCGCAGGCCGACGTACTGAACCCCACCCCGGAGGCGGCGCATCGCATTCACCTGGACACCCCAGTGCTGCTGAACTCCCAGCGGGCTGCCATCGAGGCAGCGGGGCAGCGCTACCCGGCGTTCGAATCGGCGCGGATCAGCGCGCTGTATCCCGTCGCTCACGGTGGGCAGGGGATGCGGCAGGCGATCCAGCGAGCGCGCCGGGAGGCAAGCCAGGCGATCCGCGAGGGCAAGACGGTCCTGGTGATCTCGGACCGGGAATCCAACGAGAGGCTCGCCCCGATCCCGTCCCTGTTGCTCGTGTCCGCCATCCACCACCACCTGGTGCGGGAGAAGACCCGCACGCAGGTTTCCCTGGTGGTGGAAGCCGGCGATGCGCGAGAGGTCCACCACCTGGCGATGCTCATCGGGTTCGGCGCCGATGCGGTGAACCCCTACATGGCTTTCGAGTCGATCGAGGAGCTCGTGAAAGAAGGGCAGATCGAGGGCCTGACCGTTGAGGAGGCGATGGCGAACTACCAGTCGGCCGCGGGAACGTCGCTGCTGAAGGTGATGTCCAAGATGGGTATCGCGACCGTGGCGAGCTACCGCGGCGCGCAGTTGGCGGACATCATTGGCATTGCCCAGGACGTGCTCGACGAGTACTTCACCGGGGCATTCAGCCCGATCGCAGGCATCGGTCTGGACGAGATCGCCCAGGACGTGGCCACGCGCCACCGCTTCGCCTTTCTACCCCGGCCAGAAGAGCAAGCGCACCGCGAGCTCGACATCGGCGGCGAGTACAAGTGGCGCCGCGAAGGGGAGTATCACCTGTTCAACCCCGAGACCGTCTTCCGACTGCAGCACGCCACCCGGACCGGGCAGTACCGGATCTTCAAGGAGTACACGCACAAGGTCGACGAGCAATCGCAACGCCTGGCGACCCTGCGGGGACTCTTCGAGTTCACCAGCGATCGGCCGTCCATCCCCATCGAGGAGGTCGAGCCCGTCAGCGAGATCGTTCAGCGCTTCGCCACCGGCGCCATGTCCTACGGATCCATCTCGGCCGAGGCCCACGAGACCCTGGCCATTGCAATGAATCGCCTGAAGGGCATGTCCAACTCTGGCGAGGGCGGCGAGGACCCCGCCCGCTTCGAACCGGAACCGAACGGCGACTGGAAGCGCTCCGCCATCAAACAGGTCGCCTCCGGCCGCTTCGGGGTGACAAGCCACTACCTGAACAACTGCACGGACATCCAGATCAAGATGGCCCAGGGCGCGAAGCCCGGCGAAGGCGGTCAGCTGCCTCCGCACAAGGTGTACCCGTGGATCGCCGAGGTTCGGGTCACCACGCCCGGCGTGGGTCTGATCTCCCCGCCGCCGCACCACGACATCTATTCCATCGAGGACCTGGCCCAACTCATTTACGACCTCAAGAACGCCAACCCAGATGCCCGCATCCATGTGAAATTGGTCGCGGAGCAGGGAGTCGGCACGGTCGCCGCGGGCGTGTCCAAGGCTCACGCGGACGTGGTGCTGATCTCCGGACACGACGGCGGCACCGGTGCCTCCCCGCTGACCTCCTTGAAGCACGCCGGCGGTCCCTGGGAACTGGGATTAGCGGAAACCCAGCAGACCCTGCTGCTCAACGGCCTGCGGGACCGCATCACGGTGCAGTGCGATGGCCAACTGAAGACCGGCCGAGACGTGGTCATCGCCACCCTCCTGGGGGCCGAGGAATTCGGCTTCGCCACCGCGCCACTGGTGGTCTCTGGCTGCATCATGATGCGCGTGTGCCACCTGGACACCTGTCCGGTGGGCATCGCGACACAGAACCCGGAGCTCCGCGCGAAATACACCGGTCAAGCCGAGCACATTATTAACTTCTTCACCTTCATTGCCGAAGAAGTGCGTGAATACCTCGCCGAACTGGGCTTCCGCTCCATTGAGGAGGCCGTGGGCCACACCGAATGCCTCCGCAAGAAGGACCTCGCTCGCTCGGGCAGTGGCACTCGCGGCACCGGGGCGCGGGGTTCGGGTGGGGACTCCACCGTCGTGGAAGAGGCCGAGCGCCGCGTGCAAGAGCTGGCGGACACATTGGATTTCAACGCGATCTTTGCCCAGCCAGACAGCCCCTTCATGCACCAGGACCTGCATTGCACGAAGGAACAGGATCACGGCCTGGCCGGCACCCTGGACCAGCAGATCCGCACGGATGTGCAGGAGACCGTCCGGGCAGCGGTTCAGGCGCCGGACAATCGCCCCCGCTTCGAAGCGGACTATCGGATCCGAAACTTGAACCGCTCGGTGGGCACCATGACCGGTTCTCTCGTTTCCCGCGAGGCCGGCCGAGATGGCCTCCCAGCGAACACACTCACGCTGAATTTCTTCGGCTCCGCGGGCAACTCCTTCGGCGCGTTCGTGCCCGCCGGAATGACGATGGTCCTCAACGGTGAGGCCAATGACTACGTGGGCAAGGGCCTCTCCGGCGGGCGGATCGTCATCCGCCCGACTGTCCAGGACGGCTCCGAAGACGCCCAAAATGACGTGGTCGCCGGCAACGTTCTCGCCTTCGGCGGGGTCCAGGGCGACATGTTTATCTGCGGCTCCGTCGGCGAAAGGTTCTGCGTGCGGAACTCTGGAGTCACCGCGGTGGTGGAAGGCATCGGCAATCACGGATGCGAATACATGACCGGAGGACGCGCCGTGATCCTCGGAGAGATCGGCTACAACTTCGCGGCCGGAATGTCCGGCGGAATCGCCTACATCGCCAATCACGATGGCGTCCACAACAAAATCAACCAGGAACTCGTGGACCTGGAACCCATCACCGACCCCGGCGAGCGCGCGTGGCTGGAGGGAATCATCCAGACCCACCGCGACCTCACCGGATCCACCGTCCCCGTCGACATCGACAACATGATCAAGGTGATGCCGCGTGACTACGCACGCGTGCTCGCCACCATTGACAAGGCCACCGAGCGCGGGCTGGACCGCGACGGCATTGCGGCCGCCATCATGGAGGAAGTGAAGTAATGGCTAACCCACGCGGATTCCTGGACCACCAACGCGCCGCCGCTGGGCACCGCCCTGTGCCACTGCGCCTGCTGGACTGGAACGAGATCTACGAGGACTTCTCCGACGACCAGGTGCAGGTCCAAGCCACGCGATGCATGGACTGTGGCATCCCCTTCTGCCACCAGGGCTGCCCGCTGGGGAACATCATCCCGGAATGGAATGACCTGGTTCGCCAGGGAAGGTGGCGCGAAGCCTACGACCGGCTACACGCAACCAACAACTTCCCGGAATTTACTGGCCGACTGTGCCCAGCGCCCTGCGAGGGGGCGTGTGTGGTTGGGATCAGCGGCGATCCGGTGAACATCAAGACCGTGGAGTTCACCATCGTCGAGCACGCCTGGAAGCAGGGGTGGGTGGAACCCGTGAAGCCCTCCTTCAGCACCGGGCAGCGCGTGGCCGTGGTGGGCTCCGGCCCCGCGGGATTGGCTGCGGCGCAGCAGCTCACCCGCGCCGGGCATGCGGTGACGGTATTCGAGCGGGCCGAGAAGCTCGGAGGGCTCATGCGCTTCGGTGTGCCCGAGTTCAAGATGGAGAAGAAGTGGATTGATCGCCGCTTGGAGCAGATGCGCGCGGAGGGCACCGTGTTCCGCACGGGGATCGCGCCGCGGGGTTCGGACCTGAAGGGTTTCGACGCCATTGTGCTGGCCATTGGCTCCACCGTCGGGCGCGACCTGCCCGTCACGGGGAGAGACTTGGACGGGGTGCACCAGGCGATGGAGTACTTGCCGTTGGCGAACAACGTGGCGGCGGAGATCGCGGAGCGGGAGGCTTCGGCGGGCGAGCGCCGGAGGTCGGAGATCGATGCCTTTGGCAAGCACGTGGTCATCATCGGCGGCGGAGACACGGGAACGGATTGCTACGGAACGGCGTTGCGTCAAGGGGCGAAGTCGGTTCACCAGTTCGACATCATGCCGAAGCCGCCGGAGGAGCGCGCGGAATCGACTCCGTGGCCCACATTCCCGCTGCAGATGCGACTGGCGAGCGCTCACGAGGAGGGCGACTACGAGCTGACGGGCGAGGAGCCCGCGGAGCTGGTGGAGGCGCTGGGCTTGGATCAGCGCGAGCGGGGGCCGCTGGGCAAGCGCGCGTGGCAGATCAACACGGTGGAGCTGACGGGCGATGGAAAGGTGGAATCCCTAAAGGGGGCCGAGTGCCGCTTCGGGGAGAATGGACTGGAAAACATCGAGGGCACGGAATTCGAGATGCCCGCTGATTTGGTGCTGCTGGCCATGGGGTTTGTCTCCGTCGAGACTGACGGGATTGTCGGGGACCTGGATCTGGAGGTGGATGGCCGAGGGCGGATCTGTCGGAACGAGTCGTTCCGCGCCCAAGCCGGTGCGGACTCCGATCTCCCCGAGGTCCCCGTGTTCGTTGCGGGTGACGCGGGCCGTGGGCAGTCCCTGATCGTCTGGGGAATTTCGGAGGGTCGATCCGTGGCGGCGGAGGTCGACCGGGCGCTGATGGGGGAGACCGCGCTGCCGCGCCCCATCAATCCGACGGATCTGGCGATGCGAGCGTAGGAGGCGCGGGGGCTGCGGGTTGCACGGGACGTGGTTGTGCAAAGGAACACAAACGACCGGGCGCGAGAAGAAACCACCTGCCACAGCGCTCCGCCTACCCCTTAGACTGTTAGGCATGCAGATTCCGGACATCCCCGTGAGAGATGACATCCGCCTCGGTCAGTTCCTTAAGTTCGCAAACCTCGTCGAAACGGGCGGGATCGCCAAGGAGCTGATCACCGGCGAGCAGGTTCAGGTCAATGGGACCGTAGAAACTCGCCGTGGAAAGGTCTTGGGACCCGGGGATGAGGTCACGATTGTGGACGCCGGCCAGATTGTCGCCGGCGCACGTGTCGTTGAGTGCCCCGAGAACGGCAGTTGCTCCAACGATCCCGATGATGACCTAGGCGACTACTTCGATGAAGCCACTGCTGACGATGATTTTGACCCCGAAAAGTGGAGGAATGTGTAATGCCAGCCATTATTGCTGAACCGGGGATGCCGGTGTGGACCGATCTCGCTACGAACGACCTGCGCCGCGCGATGGACTTCTACGGTGCAGTTCTGGGGTGGGAGTTCGAGGAAAAGACCGAGCATTTAGCGATGGCAAAGCGCGATGGGCTGCCGGTGGCTGGGCTGGCGCAAATTCCGGAGGGCGATAATTCCATGTGGGGACTGTCGCTGTACACCCCGGATGTGAAGGATGCGCACGATAAGTCCGTGCGCTGTGGGGCCAGCAGTGTTTTGGAACCCCATGATCTGGAAAACGATGCGGCCATGGCCGTGATCCTGGATCCGGCGGGGGCGGCGATTGCCCTGAAGAACCCGGAGGGAGAGCAGGCTCTCATCGCCGCCGGCGAGCCCGGGACCCCGGTGTGGTTCGAGCTGCTTGTGGCCAAGAATTGGGCCGAGACGCTGGACTTTTACCACGAGCTCGCGGGGTGGGACATCAAGATGGCCTCGGATAATGACGATTTTCGCTATGCCACCGGCGATCTGAATGGCGCGGCGCTGGCGGGGCTGTGGGATACCAGCGGGCTGGAAGATTCCGCGTCCATGTGGTCGCTGTACATGGGTGTGGCCAGCGTGGATCAAGCAACTCAGAAGGCCAAGGACCACGGTGGCTCGGTGGTCCGGCAGCCGTGGAACAGTGACTTCGGTCGGATGTCGACGATCCTGGACCCGACGGGCGCGCTGCTGAATCTCTGCGAGATCGCAGAGTATGACCCCGCGGCCGAGGACCAGCACGAGCCAGACCTCTTCGCGGACTAGCTCGCACCTCGCAGAAAAGGGGCTGCGAGGACTGGGGAGCTACCAGATCACCACTCGCTGGTCTTCGTCGAGCCACATTCCGTCTCCGGGCTTCACGTCAAAGGCCCGGTAGAACTCGGCCACGTTGGAGGCCACCACATTGCAGCGGAACTCTGCCGGGGAGTGCGGGTCGATGGAGGCGAACTGTGCCGCCATCTGCGGGCGGATGGCAGTCTGCCACACACGAGCCCAGGAATAGAACAGGTTTCGCAGCGCGGAGACGTCCGCCTGGCCGCTGTCAGCACCGTTCTCTCCGCGATCTGCGAGATACCGCTCTAGCGCCACGACGGCAATCCCCAAGCCGCCGAGGTCACCGATGTTTTCGCCTAGGGTGAACCTGCCGTTGACCTTGTGCTCGGTGATCCCGCGCTGTTTCAGGCCCGTGGGAACTAGCCCGTCATACTGCTCCACGAGCTTCGCCGTGAGTTGTTCGAACGCGGCCCGATCGTCCTCGGTCCACCAGGAATTCAGATTGCCATCGCCGTCATACTTGGAGCCCTGGTCGTCGAAACCGTGACCGATTTCGTGACCGATGACCGCGCCGATGGCGCCGAGGTTGCTGGCCATGTCCGCCCCCGGGTCGAAAAATGGTGGCCGGAGGATGGCAGCGGGGAAGGTGATGTCGTTCTTCACCGGGTTGTAGAAGGCGTTGACTGTCTGCGGGCTGCAGAACCACTCGCCCCGCTCTGCTGGCTTGCCCAGCTTTCCCACCTCATAGCGGTGATTGAATTCCTCGCCGCGTCGAGCATTCTCGGCGAGGTCGCTGCCCTGGTCGGAAAACTCCAAGCCCTCGAAACTGCGCCACGAGTCCGGGTAGCCAATGTTGGAGGTGAACTTGTCCAGCTTTGCCAGTGCCTTCTCCTGGGTGGCGGGGGTCATCCAGGGCAGGTTGGAGATACGCTCGCGATAAGCCTCTGTGAGGTATCCGACCAGGTCCACCATCTGGTTCTTGTGCTCGGCTGGGAAGTGCTCTTTTACAAACTCCCGGCCGACTTCCTCGCCAACGAGCCCCTCGATGAACGCCACGCAGCGCTTCCAGCGGGCCTTCTTCTCGGCGGAACCGCTCAGGGTGCGGCCGTAAAAGGCGAAGTGCACGTCGTTTAACTCTTCTCCGGCCACAGTGGCGCGGGCGTGCAACACACGCGCGAAGGCCCACAGCTTCCACGTATCCAGGTCCTGCTTCTCGGCCATCTCGGCCACGTGCTCGAGGAACGAGGGCTGGCTCACGACGATCGTCTGCTCAGCGCCCACCCCGGTCCGGTTCAGCCATTGGGCGAAGGGGAAGCCGGTGGGCAGCTCGCCGACCGGGGTGGGATTGTAGGTCTTTTCTGCGTCGCGGCTGGACACATTGTCCCAGTGGCCCGCGGCTAGCTCGGTCTCGAAGGCCATGACGGCCTTGGCGGCAGCAGTGGCGTCCTCCCCTGCGAACTTCCCCGGCAGCTCCTGGCCCTTGTCTACGGCCAGGGCCAACGCCTTTCCCAGGTAGTCCACGTAGGCCTCGCGGATGGGTGCATGCTGGTCCTCGCGGTAATAGGCCTCGTCTGGAAGGCCCAGACCGGACTGCACGAGGTAGGCGCGAACAATATCTTGAGTCGAATCTTTCTCGACGAAATAACCCGTGACACCGGGGACGCCAGTGATCTCCAGGGCGCCCAGTGCGTCAGCGAAGGCGGAGAGATCGGTGGCCTTTCGGATGGGGTCCAGATCGGCGTCGAGGGCGCGAAGTCCAGCAGCTTCAATGCCTTCTTCGTCCATGAAGCTGCGATAGAGGGCACCGATGCGACGGGTGCCGGCGGTGCTCGATTCCTCGGCGCTCGATGTGGACCCAGCGCGTTCGACGATCTCGCGCACGTCATCCTCGGCGCGGTCGCGCAGTGTGAGGAAGGTGCCGTCGATCGGTCGGTCGGCGGGGATCTCGTGGGTGCCCAGCCATTCACCATTGATATGGCGGTAAAGGTCCTGTTCCACAGGGGTATTGCCGTGGGGAAGCTCGCTGATGTTGTCGGGGATGGAGGTGTTTTGGTCGCTCATAGTCAACACCCTAGTTCCTGTAGACAACAGCTCCTGGGGTCAGTGTCCTCGGGTTCGCTGGCACATGCGTGCGCATATTCCCACCACTATAGGCGGGAGGCATATTTGCCACCACGGGTATGAGCCGATGTGGTTAGGCTGGGTGAGGATGAGTAACAACCAGGCCGTTCCCTGGCCACCGTATGAAAACCCGGCGGGTCGCTTCCACCCAGCCCCCACCGCCCGTCGGCGCCGGCACTTAATCACCATGGGGGTGTGGGCAGTAGTCATCTGCCTCCTCACAGCGCCCATCGTGGTCGATGCTGCCGTCGCCGATCGAGACACGCAGTATCGAAGCAGTTCTGAATCCCTTGAACAGCAAGTCATGACCTATCAGGATTGGCCCGTTGATTTCGGGGCACTCGGAGGATGTACCCGGCCAACGCAACTGTCTGGCCTGGGAATCGCGACCTTTGAATGCGAGAAGACCGATCTCGCGATCCTCGGCATGGGCGAAGTGAAGGATCCTCCACTCGCGGCCAACCGCGCGATTCGGGCCATCACGTTCTCCGACAAAGTTAATCCGCAATCCCTGGATATTCACCGGTTCACGCAGCAGGCACGTGCCATGGGTAGCTGTTCACTATCGCGCGCCGGGGTGGATTCGGTATGGATCAGCGATCCCTACGAGACGGCTGGCGTCATGCCTACGGCGGGAGTCCCCGGCGGCGACGAGAACGAGGCGCCCGGAGTGGCGGACATCCCAGCGCATTCGAATCACCCTGGGGCCTTCAACGCGGAGGTTACCGGGCCGCAGTCACTACCGTGGAAATCGCATTCCAAGAGCGACAGTCCGCGGGTGCTGAACCGGGCGCTGAGTTTCGTGCATCCTGACAACCACGGGTCGGAGACCATGGTGACCGTTCAGGTCTCTGCGAACCACCCAGAAGACATAGACCATGCAGTGACTCAGCTAGTGCAGTCGATTCGGAACGAACAGACGGAGCCGTGCTCGGCCGCAGGAGATCAACCGATGGAGGGAGCTGAATCATGACTTATCCCCAGCAATCCCTCGCTTCCAGGGTCGCACGCCCACAATTGCGCCTGTACCGCGATGTGAACTACTGGCTGTTCCTCGTTCTCGCCATCGTGGGCAGCGTCGCGGGAGCGATCGTCCTGTTGACCAGTTCCCCCTCGTTTCCCTTGGTGCAGCTGCTCATCGGAGCGGTCCAGGTTGCGGTGTTCGTCTGCCTCCTGTGGCTGGCGGTGCGGAGGTTGAAGATCTTTGTGGGGACGCCGGCGCGCCTCATCGCGATGGCTGTGTGGTGGGGCATGAGTGCGGGGGTGATGCTGGCTGTCCTGGTGGGATCCAATAGCGCGTTGAGTGTTGCCCAGAAACTCGGGTGGTACAAGGTGCAGGCCAGCTTCGGTGGCGCACTTCCCGAGGAAACGACGAAGGCGCTGGGGATTTGGCTGTTGTTGTGGATTGGGCGCGCCTGGTGGAACAGGCCGTGGCACGGAGTGATCGCCGGGATGTTCGTGGGGTTGGGTTTCGAACTCTACGAAAATATGCTGTACGCGGTGAGCGGATCGATTTTGAACCCCGCGAATGATGTGGCCGGCGCGGTGGAGATACTCGGATCGCGGATCCTCTTCGGCTTTAGCCTGCATCTGATCTTTTCAGCGCTGGTGGGGTACGGCCTGGGCAGGGCGATGTATGAGGGGGCACGGGCAAGTGGCGAGCCTCGTGGAACAGCGTGGCGCCTGGGGCAGATCCTGCTGTGGGGTGGGCTGGGATTTGTCACGCACTTTCTGTGGAACGTGTCGTGGCCGGCCGCATCCTCGATGTTCATTCAAATCGTGATTTGGGCGTTGGACGTGGCTGTCATGGTGACGATCATCGTCATGAACGAGCGGCGCGTGAAGCGACTAATGCGTGCAGCTGCCAGGAGTGTAGGTGGCGTCCCAAAAAATTAGGCACCTTGTGACCGAGATCTCACAGGGTTCTCACCTGCAATGTAGCGGTATTTCATGGGAATAATGATGAAAATGATCTAAATGATACGTATGTTACTCGTGTGAATAGTGGGAGCGTTGGGTAGGGTGGTGCCTATGTTTTCACTACGCCGGCGCCGTTCTGTGCGCACTACCGTCCCCGCACGCATCACAGCAGCGGCCATTTTCGGTTCTGCTGCCACGGTGGCGACGCTTGTCGCGACCGACGTTGTCCCCGTCCCATCCTGGGCATTGAACGGTGTCGACGTAGCCTCCCACCAGCATCCGGGAGGCGCTGCCATCGATTGGAAGCAGGTCGCTGCCGACGGCCAGTCTTTCGCATTCATCAAGGCGACCGAGGGCACCAGCTACGCGAACCCGCACTTCTCGCAGGACTCGCAGAAGGCGAAGGCGGCTGGAATTACCCCGGGTAGCTACCACTTCGCGCGGCCAGGAAACGACCCGCGCGAAGAAGCGCGCTACTACGCCTCGGTGCTGGCCACCGGGCCCCAGCCGTCCCTGCCACCCGTTCTCGACCTGGAGCAGAACGGTGGTCTGAACCCCGTTCAGCTGAAGAAGTGGGTGTCCTCATGGATTGATGAGATCAAGCAGCAGACCGGCCGCGACCCGATCATCTACACCTACGTGAGCTTCTGGCAGAACGAGATGGGCAATACGTCCGAGTTCTCCCAGTACCCACTGTGGCTGGCGTACTACGATGACTCGCTGCCGAATAGCATCCCGGGCGGTTGGGATCACGTGACCTTCTGGCAGTACTCAGACGCTGGTGAGGTCGACGGAATCCGCACTCAGGTGGACATGAACAAGTACTACGGTTCGGATCAGCAGTTGAAGCAGCTGGCCGGGCGCATGTCCGATTCGAGTGCTGCCGGAAATGCCGCCAATCAGATGAAGCCCGCGCGTGAGCAGGCTGGGCGCGAAGCGGAAGTGGCCAACCAGATCGAGCACACCACTGGTGTCAACGTGCCGCTGCCGTCCGACTTCCTGATGACTCTGCTGGGTGTGATCGGTGGGCGCCTGCCCGCGGAAGCACTGATGACCCAGGGCTCGACCGAACTGGCCGGCGTGGAGAATAACGGCATGGGCGGCTCTGTGGACCGCGCCAGCGACGCGGCTGCCGCCGCGGGTGTGTCCAAGGACCGCGTGGCCGCCAGCAAGCAGTTGCTCCAGGCACTGACCGCACTGGCGAACGCGCTCAACGAGACCACGCAGAATGGCAAGCGCCTGCCGGTGGAGCAGATCGTCGCTCTGCTGGGCCAGAACGGCAATAAGGTCAATGTGGAGCAGATCCTTCAGCTGTTGAAGGGCTTTGCTGGGACCCAGGACTGGGCCGCGAAGTTGGAGCGCGGGGAGGTCGCCGCTGATCCGCAAGCGATGCAAAAGCTTTCGGACGCCGCATCTGCCGCCCGTCAGCAGAACCCCACAGCGGGCCCCCAAGCGGGTAACGGCGCTGCAAATGCCGCGGGACAGGGTGCTAACCAGGGCGCCGGACAGGGTGCTCAATCAGGCCAGACCGGCGCACAGGGGCAGGCTCCACAGGGCGCAGCTCAATAGGCGCGTTCCGCCCGCACGCCCCTACAGCTCCGTCGCTCTCGGAGTGACGTGAACCTTCCATAACAAACAGCACGTGCGAAACCTTTGTCTGAGGTTTCGCACGTGCTGTTTGTGTGTGCTCTGTACCGGGGAGGTGAGGCTCGTGGGCCCCTTGGGAAGTCGAACCGCCTCACCGAGAGTGCGCTGTGCCCCCCCCTTCGCGCCCCCGTGGGAGGGGGCGCTAGTCCTTGTACTTCATGGGGCCGTTGTACCAGTTGCCGGAGCGTGTCACCGTTTCCTCGTTCAGGGACACCGGCTTTGGCGACTTCCCTTCTGCATCGGGGAACGTGGTCAAGTGATCCAGCACGCCCCAGTCGCGCTGCCAATCATTGGCCAGGTACGTCGGTAGCTCATCAGACTGCGTGGTCATCTCCACCAATCCAGCGGAACCACCGCCGTAGTAATCCATGACCGGGGTGTGCGCCCGTCGCGCGCTGTGATCAGGCGAGATCCGGAACTCCGGCACCTCTGCCACACCCGCGTAGTGGCTGTATGGCCGCTGGCACGGGAACTGGAACGCGGCGGACCAATCCAGCAGGGTCGGCGCCTGCGAACCCACATAGTCGTTCAGCGACTGCATCTCCGGGGCCCGAGGCGGCGTGAACGCCAGCCACTGGTCCGGTGTCAGGTTCGTGTCGGTCGCGCGGATGCGCAGAGAGGTGGCGTCCTCAGGAATATCGCTCATGGGAACGCGCATATTGCGCCATTCGGGGCCCGTGCCGATATCCAGCGGCAGATACTCTCCGACCTTCTGGAATCCGCCCTTGCCGTCGTCCTTGCCGAATTCCACCATCAGCTCTTGGCCGTACTGCCACACTCCATTCATGTCGAAGTGCCCGATTTGGCCGGCGGCGCTGAACACCACCAGCGGGTGCTGCTCGTCGCGCGCGGGGAGCTTGTACCAGGAGGTCATGGTGTGTGCCGGGCGCTGCAGCCCCTCCGTGAAGGAGCCGACCACCGGGACTTCCTTGTTGTCCAGCCCGAACGGCAGTTTCGCGAAGGAACCGTTGATGCCGACTTCGCTCTCCAGGCCACCTGTCGTGCCGGAATCGTTGACGTCATTCGAGGACGTGGAGCTGTCACTGGACGAGTCGTCCTTGCCGGTCCCGGATCCACTGGAGCTATTGGAGTTGTCCGAACCATTGGAGCCGCTCGCGTTGCTGCTGGAGCTGTTGCTCGTTGAGCTGCTATCGGACCCGGACCCTTGCGAACCAGCGTTGGAGGACCCCTGGGAGCCCGCGCCGGACTTATTCTGGCTGTTCACGGACGTCTGCCCGCCGCTGCTGCTCTGGTTGTCTCCACCTGGCTTGATACGAGTGGGCACGTTGTTTGGTTCGAAGCCTTCGCCACCGCCCTCGGTCAGGGAGTCCTTCAGCTTCCCTCCCGAAGCAACCGGGAGGAGGGCCTGGTTCGTGTTGGTCTCGACCATCACGTCGGACGCCATTGCGCAGGCATTGCCCTTCAGGTTCGAGAGATTGCCCTTACCCACGGAGTAGGCGGGCCATTGGGACAGGAATCCCTTGGCCATGGAACCCATGGAAGCGACCACGACGATCGCGGTGATCACAGCGATCGGTGCGGAGAACACGCCGTTGAAGCGACGCAGCCGGCTGCGCTCCTGGGCCTTCATCCGGTCGACTTCCTCCTCAGAGGAGGCACGGGCCTGCTTTGCATCCGTGAAGAAGCCTACGAGGACGCCCCAGAGCAACACGGCGAGGGCGACCATGAGCATGACCGTCGATGCCTCGATGCCGGCGACCTGGATCGTCTTGTCCCACCACGGCACGCCGAAGCTGGAGATGTACCACCAGCCGTTGGTGCCGGACAGTGTGAATGCGAACAGGCCCAAGGTTGCACCGAAGAACAGGATGCGGTTTCGGCGCGAGCGCAAAGCGATGTGCGAGGCGGCGACGGCCGCGACACCCGCGAGAGCGGCGCCGATGCCGGCGTACACGCCGAAGTGGTGCGTCCACTTCGTAGGCGTAAACGTCATGAAGAACATGGTGCCCAGGATGATGAGCACCAGGCGGGTGGATGGTCCCTTGGCCACACCGGGTACGCGCCCGTTGCGCAGCATCGAGGCGATCACGACGCCGAAGCAGAAGAACATCATCAGCACGGCGAAGCGGCGGGGGAAGGATCCGTCCACTGTCTGTTCCAGCAGTGCGGTGTAGCGAAGGTACTCTTCGTACCAGTTCAGCGCGGGACCGCGATCGGAGCGCACGGCAATGGCCTCGCGCACCGTGCGGAACGTCTGATCGCCGAACACCGCCGTCAGGATGGCCGTGCCTGCTGCCAGGAAGGGAGCGACCTGAGCCAGCAGACCGGTGAAGATCGAGAACTTCGAGGAGCCCTTCGCGGCATCCAGCGCGGGCAGTCGGCGGATCGCGATTCGGATCAATGAGCTGATGGAGACCAACATGGCGGTCACAGCCATCAGGCCGGTCGGACCAGCGCCGAGGGCCAGTGCGGCCAGAATGGTGCCGATGGCCGCGGGCAGCAGGCGGCGGGTGGCGATGGCGCGCTCGAAAGACACCCAGGTCAGGATTGCGAGCACGGCGATGACCGGCTCTGGCCGGGTGCCGTTGTTGTACGTCATCCAGAAGATGAGGAACACGGCCGCCATGGTCCAGTGGGCCACTCGTCGGTGATTGATCTTCGTGCCCAGGCGTGGCATGACCTCACGGGAGAGAATGAGCCACGTGACGAGGCCAGCGATCAGGGACGGCAGACGCATGAACGTCGAGGCCGTGGAGATCTGGGACATCACGCCCAACAGGTCGTAGTACGGCGCACCGAACGGCGATTCGGGGACCCCGAACCACCGGAAGTAGTTCGCCATATAGGTGGAGCTGTTGGAGGCCCGGGCCATGGTCAGAAGGTAGCCGTCATCAGCAGTGTTGGCACCCAGGAAGTACCAGAAGAGCAGCACTCCGCCGACAACGGCGTCCAACCACCGGGGCTTCCACCATCCGCGCTGGAGCATCCGACCGCGCCCAGGGCGACCATCCAACATATCGATGCGGTGCAGGGCCCACAGAGCGATGATGGTGCAGAGCACGCCGAGCCACATCGTCAGGTACTTGGCGATGGTGGGGGAGGAGGTGAAGCGGGAGTCCACCTTGACATTGACGTCCAGCCCGGCGGCCTTGGCGGCCTGCGTGTCCTGCGGGGACGTCTTCAGCTCCGAGTAGATGCCCGTGAGCATCGGGCGGATGTCCGACTGGATGGTGCTGTCGAACGGCCGCCCGTGGGAGTCCTTGGCATCGGGGACCCACACGCGGGTGGATTCGTGGTTGGAGCTGATGTGAAGCTTCGCGTCGTCCGGGAGCTTCTTCAGCTCCTCCTTGTCGATAGACAGGGGCACCACGTTGCGGACAATCACGTCCATGCCATCGTCCGTTGAGCGCACGAGCATGCCGCGCAGGGTGGCATCCTCGGCCTGGTCTGGGACGGTGGACAGGACAGTAGTCTGCCCGGGATTCAGATGGCGGATCTCCTTGACCGGCAAGGTGATGTCCAGAGACTCGGGGGAGTAGGACATCAAGGGAGACGTCACGCTGGTGAGGTCATCGCCTTGGGGCCAAGAGTATGACGACTGCACCTGCTTGACCGGCATGAAGGGGGTTGCGCAGAAGAGGATGAAGCCCAGGAGGCCAGAGATGATGGCCACGGCCTTGATCCGGTTGCGCCCCTGCCGCGAAACGTTCTTCTCTGCGCGCGCCGGCACGGCCGACGGCGCGGATTTCCTGGTTTGCTGCTGGGCATTTGACACGGCTCGTTATATTACGTCACATCTGTAACGAACTGGGAACCGAACACAGCTTCCCAAGGCTGCGATGTTTCCCGGTGTGGCAGCTAGAAGTCGGGGCTATTTATCCCGCATGGCCACCACAAACGGGCCGACTTGTTTCAGCTCCCAGCCCTCGGTGAACGCGGAGGCGTGGAAATACACCGTGCGGAATCGCACATTTGGTTGGTTCGGGTAGATGTCATCGGCGACGAGGTAGCTGAACTCGCCGTTCCCCGGGTTCTTGTTATCCAGTTGTCCGCGGAGCACCAGCGCATCGGGCCCATCCCAACCGTTGGTCGCCGAGGCCTTGTCCATCTCCTCGGCCAGCTTCTTGGGTTCGGTGATTTTGGTCCACTTTTCAATCTCCTGGTTGCGGCGCTCAAATTCACCCAAGGGATTGGCATAGTGCGCCGTGAGGGCCTGGTAGCCGTGGTAGGGGTGGAAGGCCATGAAGCTCTTCTCATCCGTCAGGACCACCGTCCCCGAGCGAGAGCCGAAGTGATCCATGAGGGCCTTATCGATATCCGGGTAGTACGTAGTGGCATCGGCGGGGAAGCGGTCGCCGCGGTTAGCCTCACCGTCGCTGTCCGTGTATGCCAGATCGATTTTGTCCCGGTGCTCGCCGGGGATCTGCGTGGCGTAAAACACGCACGCCGCGGCCAGCAGCACGCTGAGAACACGGGTCAGCAGGCGGCTGGTGTGCCGGGAGATCAGTCCGGGGCGCAGTAGCCGCATCCCAGACAGCCGCAGTTCCGCCAGCGCGATCACCCCGGCCGTTCCTAGGACCAGCGCGATGGGGAGTTCCAATCGGAAGCCCAGAAGAGTGCTTCCGATCAGTGTCATCACCATGGACAGCACAGCCCAGAAATACATGGTGACCAGACCGGTGGTAAGCGCCCGGACGTCATCGTCCTTGGACCGCACCACCAGCCACACCACCGCGATCAGCGCCAGCACTCCCAGCGCGGAGCTCTGGAAGAAGGGCATGGGGATCTCCGCCCCTTGCTCCGGCAGGTAGTGCTGAGCTTTCCCGGTCGGCCCGTGCGGAGAGGTGAGCAGCTGCACCAAGTATGGCCCCCAGCCAATGAGGGCGAGCACCGCAGAGCCTGCCCCGATGGCAATCAGTCGCAGAATTGGCTCGACCCGCCGGTTGCCCACAGCGGCGATCAACGCCATCACCACGACCGACAGTGCTGTCACCGCGGTAAACAGTGTGTACAAGTTGGCCGAAAGGCCCAGGTACACAATGACCCCGACCAGAGCCCAGCGGCCACCATGCAAAGCGCGCCGCGCCAGGATCAGGGCAGCGGGCAGCCCCATGGCCACCATGGCCGCATAGGGCTCCTCGGGTGCGACGAACAAGGTCACAGTGATGGTGACCATGGCGATCGCGGCGCCGACCGCCAAGCTGCCGGAGATGCGCCGCCACACGGGTACCAGCATCGCCGCGGTGGCGGCGAGGGTTATCAGTGCCCAGGGTTTATAAGCCGCCCACGCGGCCATGCCCGTGACCTTGGCAAAGGCGCCACCGGTGAAGAACCACAGCCCGGGGTAGAAGCTCGGCTCGTGCAGGTACGCCATGTCCGAGTAGGACAGGCTGTCGGCCATGCGTGTCAGGAATTGCGTGCGAAACGCTTGATCGACGCTCACGCCGTCCAGATACAGCCGCGTTGCCGCGAGCGGGACCCCCAGCGTGGACACGACCATCCCCGCCGGCGCGAGGTGAACAACGGCCTCGAGTAGCCGTCGAAAAAGTGGTTTCCTCACCGCGCCCGGAGTCGGGTGGAGCCACCGATAGGTCGCCCAAGCGCACACCAGCACCACAACTACCGTGCAGGCCGTAGAGAGGGCTTGCACCACAAAGCTGCTGCTATAGGCCGGCAGTTGAATGCTGGCCATGAGGAACCAGCACACCAGAACCGCCGCAGCCGCCGCTCCGCCGGCCAGGATCATGTGGATCAGCGTGGTGCGCACGGAGATTGCGTCATCAGTAAACGGCTCGCCGTCTGGTCGGCGCCGCAGGGAGGGGCGCCCCGCCGGTTGCGTTGCCCGCGTGGCGTTCGCACCGCTTCCGGCCGTGCGTGGGGGCATGTCCTGGTTGGATCTGGTCATGGCTCCATAGTCCGTGTCGGATTAAACTTCACGGAGTCAGGTTATACTTCGCGCAGCATAATCCCGCGAATTCCCGCGTGGAATCCATCCCTTAGACCCACGCGTTGGGACTCGGTCAAGGTGTATTCGTGGAGCGTCTCGCACGCGAACTGAAGCAGCGGACGATCGATATTCGGCGGCAGCCCGCCACCGGAGAGCAGGTGGGCATCGTCCTTTTGCTCCTCATTGGCCGCATTGTCGAACCACCAGATCGCATATTGCTGGCCAATGTCATAGGGGCTTTGCTCGCCCGCGGATGCCCACACCTCATTGGGAAGGGGCACGTACCGGCTTCGGAGCTTGCGGTGGCGCGCCATCATCGAAGGGTTTGGGGTGGGTTTCGATTTCTTTGGGACGCCACCCTCATCCGCCTTCGGGCTTGTCGCTTCAGCATGCTGTGTGCCCTGGGGCTTGGCCTCGGCCTGGTGTGCCTCACCATCCTGGGGCTTCGCTTCGGCTCCGGCGGCCTCGGCGGCGCCGGGCATGGCTCCCGGCGTGATGGTGGGCTTGTCGGCGGGTTTCTCTGCCTCGCTGGCTGCCTTTTCCCCTTCCACCGCGGAGGGGTCCTGCTCCCCGGGGAGGGGGACGTTCGGCATGTTCGCGCGCGCTTCGGCTGGGGACAGCTGGTTGGCGTCCTCAAATGTGGGGATCGCGGTGGGCCCGGGAGTTTCCGGAGCCTCCGCATCCCCGAGCGGTTTCTCGCCTGGGTGAGGTGCGAAATCCTGCTGACCCGGCGGCGGGGTTCGGCCGTTGTCCTCACTGGTGGCCTCGGTATCCGTGCTGCCTTCGCCGTCGTTGGGCGCGGTGTTGACCGTCGGAGGCATCGGGCCTTCCAGGATCTGGAGGCGCATGGTGTTCCGGAAGTCCTCGCGGGGGTCGATGATGGTGGTGGTGTCGCAGGCGAAGCGGAGCGCGGAGGACATGGAGTCCCACCCGAATCCGTACAAGTGAACCCGGATCCCGGCGTTCACCGCTTCTTCCACGCCGGGGAGCATATCCGCATCTCCGGAGACGAGGATCATGTCGGAGAATTCTGCCTTGGTAGACGCGATCACCATGTCCGCGACCAGTCGAGTGTCCACGGCCTTTTGGGTACGACGGTCTCCCCATTCGATGAGTTGGCCGGCGCGGAGCTGCACCCCCGGTTCCGAGCGGAGGGAGCGCTGGTATCTGTGAGGGCCGGCATCGGGGATGCCGTCGTACCAAAATTGTCGGTGAACTGGTTGCTTGAGCTGGTTGGTGGCCATGGAATTGAGGACCGAGACCACCTCGGGGAGATCTATTTCTAATTGAGAGCGGGCGCCTGTGTCCCAGGAGTTATAAAAGCTGGCCAGTAAATATGACGTGTCTACATAGATCAGGGTGCGTTCCAGCATTGTTAGTAATTCCCATTCTTTCTTTTCTTTCGTCGTTAAATCGCCACATGGGCCGATTGGTCTGAGCCTACGTGCTACGTGGGGGTGCACATAAGGCCTTTTCCACATTTCCCATGCGCTCCCCAGCATGCATGAAAAAATGGTGATATGGTTCGTTACACGAGTAACTAACAAATCAGCCAATCGGACACGCTCTCCTTGTCGGAGGCGCTGACCGGGGATGTTGCGCCCGCCCGAGAGGGGCGCGGGGTAGACGCAGTGATGGTGAGGAGCTCGGAGACATTGACCAAGGGAGATCGCCATGGATGAAGCAACCGCGCCACTTTTTCAACAGGTGGCAGATTTGATCACCGATGCGATCGCGGATGGCTCTCTGCCCGAGGGGCAGCGTGCGCCATCGACCAATGAATTGGCGGCCTTCCACAACATCAACCCAGCCACGGCCCGGAAGGGGTTGGCGATCCTGGCGGACCAGGGTGTGCTGGCCAAAAGGCGGGGTGTGGGGATGTTCGTCTGTGAGGGTGCGCGGGAGAAGGTGCTGACGATGCGACGTGAGGCGTTTGCGGAGACATTCCTGGTCCCGCTGATCGATGAGGCGGTGAAACTGGACTTCCCGCGCAAAAACCTGCACGACCTGCTGGACAAAGTGGCAGAAAGTAGAGGACTGTACGAATGAAGAATCACGACGCCCGAGAAACCAGCAGCTTGTCCCCAGCTGCGCCGGGGTTCGAGCTCCGCGGGGTATCGAAGACCTTCGGGTGGCGGCGGAAGACCGTGCTCACGGACGTCAATGCCACGATCCCAGGCGGGCGAGTCTATGGGCTCATCGGGAGAAACGGGGCCGGGAAGACCACGTTGCTGCGTGGATTGGCCGGCCAGCTTCGGATGAAGGGCGAGGTCACTTCCGAAGCACGCCCGGTGTGGGACAACGAAGCGGTTCTGGACCAGCTGATCTTGGCCGGGCCGGACGCTGCGTGGCCCGAGGACGTGGAGGTGAGACACCTTTTCGCCGTGGGGCGCAGTCGGTGGGCAACGTGGGATGAAGGCTTCGCGCGGCAGCTGATCGAGGACTTCCAACTGGACACCACGCAGCCCCTGAAAAAGATGTCGCGAGGTCAGAAATCGGCCGTGTCCATCGTGCTTGGCCTCGCCGCACAATGCCCCATCACCCTGCTCGACGAGCCCTACTTGGGCCTGGATGTCCAGAATCGAGACATCTTCTACCGCCACCTGCTCGCCGACCTGCAACGAAACCCGCGCACCCTGATCATCTCGACGCACCACGTTCACGATGTGGAGAAGATTTTGGATGCAGTCATCCTGTTGGATGGCGGCATCATCACGGGGGTAGAGGGCCTCGAGGCGGTCACAGAGAGGGTGGTCGAGCTCTCCGGCACGTCGGGTGCGGTGGAGAGCTTCCTCGCACGGTTAGGAGTGGGGCCCGGTTCTCTTCTTGTGGACGCCACTGGCCCGGGAATTCGCCGAGCTGTCCTTGACCTGCAGGGATTGGCCGCTTCCGAGGCGCCGATGGAGACCAAGCAGTTTTCGAGAACAGCACCGCTCATGTCTATGGACCGCGTGAGTCACCTTGCCCAAGGGGCAGACGTGCGAGTCGGGCGTGTGGACTTGGAACAGGCGGTACTGGCTCTGACCGGCCGCGACGCAGTTGGTGCCGGCGATCGGGTTCACAACAGCTAATCCGGGTGACCGGAAGAAGGAGACGGCGAGAAATGCACCAGGAACCCATTTCATACCGCAATGCTCCAGGGATGCAGCATCCGTGGTCCATTGCCTTTCGAATGCTTCGCTCGAGGCTGATTCCGAAGGCCGGAATATACCTCTTGTACAGCGCAATGTGGGTCTGTGCAGGTTTTAGTGTTCTTAGCAACCCACAGCTACTGCTATTCCCTACCTACTGCTTGATGGTCGGGTTCTGGCTAGGGATGGAAGAGAGGAAGCTGGCATGGCATGTGTCCTCTCTTCGCGCAATGGGGTTTGGAACCTCGGACATCCGGCGTTTGGCGTTGCGCTTTCACACCCTGGGCGGAGCCGCTCATGTTCTGTACGGGTGCGCTTGCTCGGTGGCTGTGTGCCGCATTTCTACCTCGCCACAAAGGTGGTGGACGGCAGCCATCCCCACCATGGCTGCGGCAATTATTTTATGGAACGTCCGGAGCATGTGGAGGTCGGCGACGGGGGATCTAGATGATCCGCGAACACTGTCCTTTTCTGCCCGTTACCGGCGGGCGGTCAACCGGTCAGAGGGTGGCGTCTCAAAAGACACCCAAGAAACTACGGCGCTGGCACCTGGCAAAAACCGTGCCCCCATTGACATCGAAGGTGAAAAACGGGGGCGGTATGCGCGCCGGTACCTCATTGATCGGCATTGGCCATGGGCGAAAACGCTGACCATTCTCACCGCTGTGGCCGTGGTTGTGGGCGGGGTAGGAGTGGTGCCGCAATCCGTGGTGGGGGAAGGCTTGAAGGCTACGGTGTGGTCATCTGGATTGTGCGTGGGAGTGATGAGCTTTTGCGTGATTGAGCTGCGCGAAATGACTAAGTCTTATGTGAGCTGGGTGGTGTACTCCGGGTCTCGAAAAGCCTGGTGGCGGCGGACTCACATGCATTCGCGTATCAAAGTGGTGGTGTGCGCAGTGCCGGTCTTGATCGCCATTGGGATCGTGCAAAGCGGGCAGAAGCTGATGGGACAGGAAGGTGACCTGCTGACCCATGCATCCGGTCCTGCTCTGGCGCTGGGGGCGGTCCTGATTGCTCTGGCGTGCGGGTTTGCTTTGCAGACGGTATGTCATCTGGGCTTTCTGCTTGCCGTAGCACTGAAGGGGCATGCGAGGTTCTTTGTCTTTTTCCTCGTGATGGCGATACCGCAATTCATCGTGGTCATCCTGGCCGGCGCCGACAATCCTGGTTCTCTCCTGGGGGTGGAGAGTTCTCATTATGTCTCCCATGCCGGATTGTTGTGTGCGATTGCGACGGGAGTTTTTGGACTGGCGTCCGGTGGTGCGCGCTGGGTCGTGGAGAAGAGCAGCGTGGGCCCAACCACATTGTTCTGGCAACGGTAGCTAAAGGGTTGGAACTACAGTCTGCCACCGGAGGGACAGTGCTCGGCTGAGGGACAATGGTGGCGTGACTCGGCAAGGAGCTGCGGCAGGGGCTGTGGCCGAGCAATGGAGGGGACGGTGGCCGGCCTGGGCGAGATACGTTGGCCTGAGTCTCGACGCCAGGCTGGCTCCAGAGCACTCGAAGCACTATTCACGGGGAAGCGCGTGAGGCAACGTGTAAGCACGATCGCGGATGCGCGACCGTGGATGCACGAAAGACCTATTCAAAAGTTGATGGGGAACGACGCAAAGGCACTCAACATTTTGGACAAGCACACTTCGACCGATGGTGCAGTGCAAGCCGGGAAGTTCGTAGAAACCAGTCAGTGATCGTGAAACCCATGTACAGCTTGAAGGCTAAAAACCCTCTCTGGCCTGGGTGTTTGTGTATGTGTGGGGTGGTGTGTAGATTTATCGGAGTCAGCGCGACGGGCTGCACAGTGGTTGTGACCTGGGGGTTTGTTTCCTTGTGGTTGTGATTGTGTGTGGTTGTTGTGTTGGTTTGGTTGTTTACCACGGTTTTGCTTTTTGTTTCTGTGGTGTTTAGACTGTGTTTCCACCGCGATGATGATGCTCACTTGGGTGTGGGTGTTGGTTGTTGTGTGTGTATGTAGTTTGAGAACTCAATAGCGTAATGAACCAAGCAGTGCATGCCGGCTGCGTGCTGTGACTGTGCCTTTTTGTGGGTGTGGTTGTGGTGTGTGGTTGGTGTGTTGATCACAGTGTTTTGTGCCTGCACATGAGTGTGTGGGTGTGTGGATGCGCCTGGTTGTCACTGGATGTGGTGGCTGGGTTTGGTTTGTGTGCCACGATGCGCCGTTCATGCTGGCGTGTTTTTTGAAGTGGTGCATGAGAAGTTGTCTACTGTGATTTTTGAGAATTTTTAACTTTTGTTGATTTTCTTTTGTCAGTAGTTTTCCTGCCCTGGTGTGACCATGATTGTGGTTGTGTTGGGGTGGGGTATTTTTTGCCAGAACATCATGGCTCTTTGTTTGAGGGTTTTTGTTCTTTTATGGAGAGTTTGATCCTGGCTCAGGACGAACGCTGGCGGCGTGCTTAACACATGCAAGTCGAACGGAAAGGCCCTGCTTGCAGGGTACTCGAGTGGCGAACGGGTGAGTAACACGTGGGTGATCTGCCTTGCACTTCGGGATAAGCCTGGGAAACTGGGTCTAATACCGGATAGGACCATGCTTTAGTGTGTGTGGTGGAAAGTTTTTCGGTGCAAGATGAGCCCGCGGCCTATCAGCTTGTTGGTGGGGTAATGGCCTACCAAGGCGACGACGGGTAGCCGGCCTGAGAGGGTGTACGGCCACATTGGGACTGAGACACGGCCCAGACTCCTACGGGAGGCAGCAGTGGGGAATATTGCACAATGGGCGCAAGCCTGATGCAGCGACGCCGCGTGAGGGATGACGGCCTTCGGGTTGTAAACCTCTTTCAGCTCCGACGAAGCTTTTGTGACGGTAGGAGCATAAGAAGCACCGGCTAACTACGTGCCAGCAGCCGCGGTAATACGTAGGGTGCGAGCGTTGTCCGGAATTACTGGGCGTAAAGAGCTCGTAGGTGGTTTGTCGCGTCGTCTGTGAAATCCCAGGGCTTAACCCTGGGCGTGCAGGCGATACGGGCATAACTGGAGTGCTGTAGGGGAGACTGGAATTCCTGGTGTAGCGGTGAAATGCGCAGATATCAGGAGGAACACCGATGGCGAAGGCAGGTCTCTGGGCAGTAACTGACGCTGAGGAGCGAAAGCATGGGTAGCGAACAGGATTAGATACCCTGGTAGTCCATGCCGTAAACGGTGGGCGCTAGGTGTGGGGGTTTTTCACGACTTCTGTGCCGTAGCTAACGCATTAAGCGCCCCGCCTGGGGAGTACGGCCGCAAGGCTAAAACTCAAAGGAATTGACGGGGGCCCGCACAAGCGGCGGAGCATGTGGATTAATTCGATGCAACGCGAAGAACCTTACCTGGGCTTGACATGTACAGGATCGCCGTAGAGATACGGTTTCCCTTGTGGTCTGTATACAGGTGGTGCATGGTTGTCGTCAGCTCGTGTCGTGAGATGTTGGGTTAAGTCCCGCAACGAGCGCAACCCTTGTCTTGTGTTGCCAGCACGTGATGGTGGGGACTCGCGAGAGACTGCCGGGGTTAACTCGGAGGAAGGTGGGGATGACGTCAAATCATCATGCCCCTTATGTCCAGGGCTTCACACATGCTACAATGGTCGGTACAGTGGGTTGCGATACCGTGAGGTGGAGCTAATCCCTTAAAGCCGGTCTCAGTTCGGATTGGAGTCTGCAACTCGACTCCATGAAGTCGGAGTCGCTAGTAATCGCAGATCAGCAATGCTGCGGTGAATACGTTCCCGGGCCTTGTACACACCGCCCGTCACGTCATGAAAGTTGGTAACACCCGAAGCCAGTGGCCCAAACTTGTTAGGGAGCTGTCGAAGGTGGGATCGGCGATTGGGACGAAGTCGTAACAAGGTAGCCGTACCGGAAGGTGCGGCTGGATCACCTCCTTTCTAAGGAGTATTTTTTGTTTTTGTTTTCTCACGTTTGTGGGTGAACGCACAGATCGTAGTGTCTACAGGCTGTGTGGTTGTTTGGTTCGTTATGTTGTTGGGTGTCTGGGATTGCATACCCAACCGGTTGTCTGCTGTTGTGCAGGTGGTGTGGTTGGTGTGGGTCCTTGTGGGCACCTGGATTCTGCTGACTTGGTGTTGGTGGGGTGTGGGTGTGTGGTGTTTGAGAACTGTATAGTGGACGCGAGTAATCTTTCTTTTTTGTGATTTTGTTTGTTCACCTGGTGGCTGACATGTGTTTGTTGGTTGCTGTGTTGTGTGTTGTTTGTTGTAAGGGCACACGGTGGATGCCTTGGCACAATGAGCTGATGAAGGACGTGTAAGGCCGCGATAGGCCTCGGGGAGTTGCCAATAGAGCGTTGATCCGAGGGTGTCCGAATGGGGAAACCCGGCCGTAGTGATGTGCGGTCACCCACCGTTGAATGCAATAGGCGGTGTGGGAGGTGACGCGGGGAAGTGAAACATCTCAGTACCCGTAGGAGAAGAAAATAATAATGATTCTGCTAGTAGCGGCGAGCGAACGTGGATGAGGCTAAACCATGCGCGTGTGATACCTGGCAGGGGTTGCGTGTGTGGGGTTGTGGGACGTGATTGTGCAGTGCTGCCATGCTGTGCGCTGATGATGTGTGTGAGCGGAAGTGGTTTGGAATGGCCTGCCGTAGACGGTGAGAGTCCGGTACGTGAACATGCGTGTTGTTGGTGTTGATTGTGTTCCCGAGTAGCAGCGGGCTCGTGGAATCTGCTGTGAATCTGCCGGGACCACCCGGTAAGCCTAAATACTTGTTGTGACCGATAGCGGATTAGTACCGTGAGGGAATGGTGAAAAGTACCCCGGGAGGGGAGTGAAATAGTACCTGAAACCGTGTGCTTACAATCCGTCAGAGCCTTTTTGGGGTGATGGCGTGCCTTTTGAAGAATGAGCCTGCGAGTCAGCGGCATGTCGCGAGGTTAACCCTTGTGGGGTAGTCGTAGCGAAAGCGAATACTAACTAGTGTGTTGAGTGGCATGTCCTGGACCCGAAGCGGGGTGATCTACCCATGGCCAGTGTGAAGCAGCAGTAAGATGCTGTGGAGGCGCGAACCCACTTAGGTTGAAAACTGAGGGGATGAGTTGTGGGTAGGGGTGAAAGGCCAATCAAACTCCGTGATAGCTGGTTCTCCCCGAAATGCATTTAGGTGCAGCGTCGTGTGTTTCTTCCTGGAGGTAGAGCTACTGGTTGGTTTAGCGGGACTATCATCTTAGCGACATCAGCCAAACTCCGAATGCCGGTGAAGTCAGAGCGCGGCAGTGAGACTGCGGGGGATAAGCTTCGTAGTCGAGAGGGAAACAGCCCAGATCGCCGGCTAAGGCCCCGAAGAGTGTACTAAGTGGAAAAGGATGTGGGATCGCGAAGACAGCCAGGAGGTTGGCTTAGAAGCAGCCATCCTTGAAAGAGTGCGTAATAGCTCACTGGTCGAGTGGTTCTGCGCCGACAATGTAGTGGGGCTCAAGTACACCGCCGAAGCCGCGGAACTCACGTTTGTTGTGGGTTGGTAGGGGAGCGTCGTGTGGCCGGTGAAGGTGCGGGGTGACCCAGTGCTGGAGGCTATGCGAGTGAGAATGCAGGCATGAGTAGCGAATGATGAGTGGGAAACTCATCCGCCGGATGACTAAGGGTTCCTGGGTCAAGCTAATCTTCCCAGGGTGAGTCGGGACCTAAGGCGAGGCCGACAGGCGTAGTCGATGGATAACCAGTTGATATTCTGGTACCCGTATGTGTGCGACCAATGGTGACCCAGTGATACTAACCACCCAAATCTGATGATGATGCGCCTTCGGGTGTGTTGTTGTTGGTGCTGCGTGGGACCTGATCTGTTGTAGCCAAGCGATGGGGTGACGCAGGAAGGTAGCCAAGCCACTTATTGGATTGTGGTGTAAGCGTGTGGCCCGTGTGCCTGGTAAATCCGGTGCATGTGTGGGTGAGGCGTGATGCGTACCCGTTTTGGGGATGTTGGTGATCCTATGCTGTCGAGAAAAGCCTCTAGTGAGTGCATGTATGGCCCGTACCCATAACCGACACAGGTGGTCAGGTAGAGAATACTAAGGCGATCGGGTGAACTGTGGTTAAGGAACTCGGCAAAATGCCCCCGTAACTTCGGGAGAAGGGGGACCACTGCTGGTGACAGACTGGTTGAGCTGGTGGTGGTCGCAGAGAATAGAGGGAAGCGACTGTTTACTAAAAACACAGGTCCGTGCGAAGACGTTGAAGTCGATGTATACGGACTGACGCCTGCCCGGTGCTGGAAGGTTAAGAGGACCTGTTAGACCTTTGTGGTCGAAGCGGAGAATTTAAGCCCCAGTAAACGGCGGTGGTAACTATAACCATCCTAAGGTAGCGAAATTCCTTGTCGGGTAAGTTCCGACCTGCACGAATGGCGTAACGACTTCCCTGCTGTCTCAACCACAGGCCCGGCGAAATTGCAGTACGAGTAAAGATGCTCGTTACGCGCGGCAGGACGAAAAGACCCCGGGACCTTCACTATAGCTTGGTATTGGTGTTCGGTTCGGTTTGTGTAGGATAGGTGGGAGACTGTGAAGCTATCACGCTAGTGGTGGTGGAGTCGTTGTTGAAATACCACTCTGATCGTATTGGATATCTGAACCTCGGCCCATGATCTGGGTTAGGGACAGTGCCTGGTGGGTAGTTTAACTGGGGCGGTTGCCTCCCAAAGAGTAACGGAGGCGCCCAAAGGTTCCCTCAGCCTGGTTGGCAATCAGGTGGTGAGTGTAAGTGCACAAGGGAGCTTGACTGTGAGACTGACAGGTCGAGCAGGTACGAAAGTAGGGACTAGTGATCCGGCACCGGCTTGTGGAAGCGGTGTCGCTCAACGGATAAAAGGTACCCCGGGGATAACAGGCTGATCTTCCCCAAGAGTCCATATCGACGGGATGGTTTGGCACCTCGATGTCGGCTCGTCGCATCCTGGGGCTGGAGTAGGTCCCAAGGGTTGGGCTGTTCGCCCATTAAAGCGGCACGCGAGCTGGGTTTAGAACGTCGTGAGACAGTTCGGTCTCTATCCGCCGTGCGCGTTGAAACTTGAGAAAGGCTTTCCCTAGTACGAGAGGACCGGGAAGGACATACCTCTGGTGGGCCAGTTGTCACGCCCGTGGCATGGCTGGTTGGCTACGTATGGAAGGGATAACCGCTGAAAGCATCTAAGCGGGAAGCCTGTTTCGAGATGAGGTTTCTGTTGAGGTTCCCTAAAGATTATGGGGTTGATAGGCCAGATCTGGACGCACAGTGATGTGTGGAGGTGACTGGTACTAATATACCGACATAAACAACACGATTTTTTGTGTGTGAACAACATGTGATGGTCGCAAAATACACTGGTCCCGTTGGTGGGTTGGTGTGGTTGGAGTATTCGCGTCTGCTGTGCAGTGTCTGGAGCATCACGACACACCACCAACCCGTGTGTGGGTGGTGGGTGTGGCTCCTGATTGGTTTGTCGGTGGTTTTAGCGGTGGGGTCACGCCCGGTCCCTTTCCGAACCCGGAAGCTAAGCCCACCTGCGCTGATGGTACTGCACCTGGGAGGGTGTGGGAGAGTAGGACACCGCCGGCATCACAACATAATGTTTGGCAGCATCAACCAGCCCCCGTTTGGTCGGGTGGTGTGGTTGATGCTG
>JVKJ01000004.1 GCA_001054945.1 Corynebacterium falsenii
CAGCATCAACCACACCACCCGACCAAACGGGGGCTGGTTGATGCTGCCAAACATTATGTTGTGATGCCGGCGGTGTCCTACTCTCCCACACCCTCCCAGGTGCAGTACCATCAGCGCAGGTGGGCTTAGCTTCCGGGTTCGGAAAGGGACCGGGCGTGACCCCACCGCTAAAACCACCGACAAACCAATCAGGAGCCACACCCACCACCCACACACGGGTTGGTGGTGTGTCGTGATGCTCCAGACACTGCACAGCAGACGCGAATACTCCAACCACACCAACCCACCAACGGGACCAGTGTATTTTGCGACCATCACATGTTGTTCACACACAAAAAATCGTGTTGTTTATGTCGGTATATTAGTACCAGTCACCTCCACACATCACTGTGCGTCCAGATCTGGCCTATCAACCCCATAATCTTTAGGGAACCTCAACAGAAACCTCATCTCGAAACAGGCTTCCCGCTTAGATGCTTTCAGCGGTTATCCCTTCCATACGTAGCCAACCAGCCATGCCACGGGCGTGACAACTGGCCCACCAGAGGTATGTCCTTCCCGGTCCTCTCGTACTAGGGAAAGCCTTTCTCAAGTTTCAACGCGCACGGCGGATAGAGACCGAACTGTCTCACGACGTTCTAAACCCAGCTCGCGTGCCGCTTTAATGGGCGAACAGCCCAACCCTTGGGACCTACTCCAGCCCCAGGATGCGACGAGCCGACATCGAGGTGCCAAACCATCCCGTCGATATGGACTCTTGGGGAAGATCAGCCTGTTATCCCCGGGGTACCTTTTATCCGTTGAGCGACACCGCTTCCACAAGCCGGTGCCGGATCACTAGTCCCTACTTTCGTACCTGCTCGACCTGTCAGTCTCACAGTCAAGCTCCCTTGTGCACTTACACTCACCACCTGATTGCCAACCAGGCTGAGGGAACCTTTGGGCGCCTCCGTTACTCTTTGGGAGGCAACCGCCCCAGTTAAACTACCCACCAGGCACTGTCCCTAACCCAGATCATGGGCCGAGGTTCAGATATCCAATACGATCAGAGTGGTATTTCAACAACGACTCCACCACCACTAGCGTGATAGCTTCACAGTCTCCCACCTATCCTACACAAACCGAACCGAACACCAATACCAAGCTATAGTGAAGGTCCCGGGGTCTTTTCGTCCTGCCGCGCGTAACGAGCATCTTTACTCGTACTGCAATTTCGCCGGGCCTGTGGTTGAGACAGCAGGGAAGTCGTTACGCCATTCGTGCAGGTCGGAACTTACCCGACAAGGAATTTCGCTACCTTAGGATGGTTATAGTTACCACCGCCGTTTACTGGGGCTTAAATTCTCCGCTTCGACCACAAAGGTCTAACAGGTCCTCTTAACCTTCCAGCACCGGGCAGGCGTCAGTCCGTATACATCGACTTCAACGTCTTCGCACGGACCTGTGTTTTTAGTAAACAGTCGCTTCCCTCTATTCTCTGCGACCACCACCAGCTCAACCAGTCTGTCACCAGCAGTGGTCCCCCTTCTCCCGAAGTTACGGGGGCATTTTGCCGAGTTCCTTAACCACAGTTCACCCGATCGCCTTAGTATTCTCTACCTGACCACCTGTGTCGGTTATGGGTACGGGCCATACATGCACTCACTAGAGGCTTTTCTCGACAGCATAGGATCACCAACATCCCCAAAACGGGTACGCATCACGCCTCACCCACACATGCACCGGATTTACCAGGCACACGGGCCACACGCTTACACCACAATCCAATAAGTGGCTTGGCTACCTTCCTGCGTCACCCCATCGCTTGGCTACAACAGATCAGGTCCCACGCAGCACCAACAACAACACACCCGAAGGCGCATCATCATCAGATTTGGGTGGTTAGTATCACTGGGTCACCATTGGTCGCACACATACGGGTACCAGAATATCAACTGGTTATCCATCGACTACGCCTGTCGGCCTCGCCTTAGGTCCCGACTCACCCTGGGAAGATTAGCTTGACCCAGGAACCCTTAGTCATCCGGCGGATGAGTTTCCCACTCATCATTCGCTACTCATGCCTGCATTCTCACTCGCATAGCCTCCAGCACTGGGTCACCCCGCACCTTCACCGGCCACACGACGCTCCCCTACCAACCCACAACAAACGTGAGTTCCGCGGCTTCGGCGGTGTACTTGAGCCCCACTACATTGTCGGCGCAGAACCACTCGACCAGTGAGCTATTACGCACTCTTTCAAGGATGGCTGCTTCTAAGCCAACCTCCTGGCTGTCTTCGCGATCCCACATCCTTTTCCACTTAGTACACTCTTCGGGGCCTTAGCCGGCGATCTGGGCTGTTTCCCTCTCGACTACGAAGCTTATCCCCCGCAGTCTCACTGCCGCGCTCTGACTTCACCGGCATTCGGAGTTTGGCTGATGTCGCTAAGATGATAGTCCCGCTAAACCAACCAGTAGCTCTACCTCCAGGAAGAAACACACGACGCTGCACCTAAATGCATTTCGGGGAGAACCAGCTATCACGGAGTTTGATTGGCCTTTCACCCCTACCCACAACTCATCCCCTCAGTTTTCAACCTAAGTGGGTTCGCGCCTCCACAGCATCTTACTGCTGCTTCACACTGGCCATGGGTAGATCACCCCGCTTCGGGTCCAGGACATGCCACTCAACACACTAGTTAGTATTCGCTTTCGCTACGACTACCCCACAAGGGTTAACCTCGCGACATGCCGCTGACTCGCAGGCTCATTCTTCAAAAGGCACGCCATCACCCCAAAAAGGCTCTGACGGATTGTAAGCACACGGTTTCAGGTACTATTTCACTCCCCTCCCGGGGTACTTTTCACCATTCCCTCACGGTACTAATCCGCTATCGGTCACAACAAGTATTTAGGCTTACCGGGTGGTCCCGGCAGATTCACAGCAGATTCCACGAGCCCGCTGCTACTCGGGAACACAATCAACACCAACAACACGCATGTTCACGTACCGGACTCTCACCGTCTACGGCAGGCCATTCCAAACCACTTCCGCTCACACACATCATCAGCGCACAGCATGGCAGCACTGCACAATCACGTCCCACAACCCCACACACGCAACCCCTGCCAGGTATCACACGCGCATGGTTTAGCCTCATCCACGTTCGCTCGCCGCTACTAGCAGAATCATTATTATTTTCTTCTCCTACGGGTACTGAGATGTTTCACTTCCCCGCGTCACCTCCCACACCGCCTATTGCATTCAACGGTGGGTGACCGCACATCACTACGGCCGGGTTTCCCCATTCGGACACCCTCGGATCAACGCTCTATTGGCAACTCCCCGAGGCCTATCGCGGCCTTACACGTCCTTCATCAGCTCATTGTGCCAAGGCATCCACCGTGTGCCCTTACAACAAACAACACACAACACAGCAACCAACAAACACATGTCAGCCACCAGGTGAACAAACAAAATCACAAAAAAGAAAGATTACTCGCGTCCACTATACAGTTCTCAAACACCACACACCCACACCCCACCAACACCAAGTCAGCAGAATCCAGGTGCCCACAAGGACCCACACCAACCACACCACCTGCACAACAGCAGACAACCGGTTGGGTATGCAATCCCAGACACCCAACAACATAACGAACCAAACAACCACACAGCCTGTAGACACTACGATCTGTGCGTTCACCCACAAACGTGAGAAAACAAAAACAAAAAATACTCCTTAGAAAGGAGGTGATCCAGCCGCACCTTCCGGTACGGCTACCTTGTTACGACTTCGTCCCAATCGCCGATCCCACCTTCGACAGCTCCCTAACAAGTTTGGGCCACTGGCTTCGGGTGTTACCAACTTTCATGACGTGACGGGCGGTGTGTACAAGGCCCGGGAACGTATTCACCGCAGCATTGCTGATCTGCGATTACTAGCGACTCCGACTTCATGGAGTCGAGTTGCAGACTCCAATCCGAACTGAGACCGGCTTTAAGGGATTAGCTCCACCTCACGGTATCGCAACCCACTGTACCGACCATTGTAGCATGTGTGAAGCCCTGGACATAAGGGGCATGATGATTTGACGTCATCCCCACCTTCCTCCGAGTTAACCCCGGCAGTCTCTCGCGAGTCCCCACCATCACGTGCTGGCAACACAAGACAAGGGTTGCGCTCGTTGCGGGACTTAACCCAACATCTCACGACACGAGCTGACGACAACCATGCACCACCTGTATACAGACCACAAGGGAAACCGTATCTCTACGGCGATCCTGTACATGTCAAGCCCAGGTAAGGTTCTTCGCGTTGCATCGAATTAATCCACATGCTCCGCCGCTTGTGCGGGCCCCCGTCAATTCCTTTGAGTTTTAGCCTTGCGGCCGTACTCCCCAGGCGGGGCGCTTAATGCGTTAGCTACGGCACAGAAGTCGTGAAAAACCCCCACACCTAGCGCCCACCGTTTACGGCATGGACTACCAGGGTATCTAATCCTGTTCGCTACCCATGCTTTCGCTCCTCAGCGTCAGTTACTGCCCAGAGACCTGCCTTCGCCATCGGTGTTCCTCCTGATATCTGCGCATTTCACCGCTACACCAGGAATTCCAGTCTCCCCTACAGCACTCCAGTTATGCCCGTATCGCCTGCACGCCCAGGGTTAAGCCCTGGGATTTCACAGACGACGCGACAAACCACCTACGAGCTCTTTACGCCCAGTAATTCCGGACAACGCTCGCACCCTACGTATTACCGCGGCTGCTGGCACGTAGTTAGCCGGTGCTTCTTATGCTCCTACCGTCACAAAAGCTTCGTCGGAGCTGAAAGAGGTTTACAACCCGAAGGCCGTCATCCCTCACGCGGCGTCGCTGCATCAGGCTTGCGCCCATTGTGCAATATTCCCCACTGCTGCCTCCCGTAGGAGTCTGGGCCGTGTCTCAGTCCCAATGTGGCCGTACACCCTCTCAGGCCGGCTACCCGTCGTCGCCTTGGTAGGCCATTACCCCACCAACAAGCTGATAGGCCGCGGGCTCATCTTGCACCGAAAAACTTTCCACCACACACACTAAAGCATGGTCCTATCCGGTATTAGACCCAGTTTCCCAGGCTTATCCCGAAGTGCAAGGCAGATCACCCACGTGTTACTCACCCGTTCGCCACTCGAGTACCCTGCAAGCAGGGCCTTTCCGTTCGACTTGCATGTGTTAAGCACGCCGCCAGCGTTCGTCCTGAGCCAGGATCAAACTCTCCATAAAAGAACAAAAACCCTCAAACAAAGAGCCATGATGTTCTGGCAAAAAATACCCCACCCCAACACAACCACAATCATGGTCACACCAGGGCAGGAAAACTACTGACAAAAGAAAATCAACAAAAGTTAAAAATTCTCAAAAATCACAGTAGACAACTTCTCATGCACCACTTCAAAAAACACGCCAGCATGAACGGCGCATCGTGGCACACAAACCAAACCCAGCCACCACATCCAGTGACAACCAGGCGCATCCACACACCCACACACTCATGTGCAGGCACAAAACACTGTGATCAACACACCAACCACACACCACAACCACACCCACAAAAAGGCACAGTCACAGCACGCAGCCGGCATGCACTGCTTGGTTCATTACGCTATTGAGTTCTCAAACTACATACACACACAACAACCAACACCCACACCCAAGTGAGCATCATCATCGCGGTGGAAACACAGTCTAAACACCACAGAAACAAAAAGCAAAACCGTGGTAAACAACCAAACCAACACAACAACCACACACAATCACAACCACAAGGAAACAAACCCCCAGGTCACAACCACTGTGCAGCCCGTCGCGCTGACTCCGATAAATCTACACACCACCCCACACATACACAAACACCCAGGCCACACACCGTTTTTAGGACTGATCGCATCAAGTTCAAACCCAGTAATCCGGCGTCCCGCGTTTCGGTGCCGTCGCGCGCTGCGCTCGTCCCCGCCTCATTCCCCTCGCTCTCGTTGCCCCGCCACTCCGCCACGCCGTCGCTCCATCGCCCCGCCGACCCACTGCCCGCGTACCCCGCCGACCCGGCGCCCCCACTTGCCCCGTCGTCCCAACTAATTAACTAGTCCCCCGTTCGGCTGGTTCCCCCGCCGTACCAGCCTCCCCTGTTCGCCTCGACCTACTTCCCCTCGTCACCGTCGAGACGAACAATCCGGGCACCCAGCTGGGTCATCTCGTCCACGAAGTCCGGGTACCCGCGGTCAATGTGGTAGACATCGTGCACTTCCGTATCGCCCTCGGCACACAATCCGGCCAGCACCAGCCCTGCTCCCGCGCGGATGTCGGAGCTCCACACCGGAGCTGAGGACAGCGGCCGCCCACCTCGGATCACCACATGATGCCCATCAATTGATGCGTCCGCACCCAATCGCTGCATCTCCCCTACGAATTTGAATCGCGATTCAAAGATATTTTCCGTAATCACGCTCATGCCGTCAGATACCGTGCACAGGGCAATCGCCATCGGTTGAAGATCGGTCGGGAACCCGGGAAAGGGCAACGTCTGATAGTCAACCGCCGTCGGGCGCCCCTCCTGGACCACGCGGAAACCATTCGGGTACGTCTCCACCTGCGCACCCGCCAATTTCAATTTTTCCAGCACCAGATGCAGTTTCTGGGGATCAATACCTCCCACTGTCACGTCACCCTGAGTCATCACCGCTGCGTATGCCCAGGTTCCCGCCACGATGCGGTCCCCAACCACTTCGTGCTCCGTGGGGTTAAGTTTTTGAACGCCCGTAATACGCAAGGTATTGGATCCAGCACCTTCGATGTTGGCGCCCATTTCGCAGAGCATGTCACAGAGATCCACGATCTCCGGTTCGCGCGCGGCATTATCCAAAACCGTTTCACCTTCGGCCAGCACTGCGGCCGTAAGGATGTTTTCCGTGGCCCCTACCGATGGGAAATCAAGTTTGATGGATGCACCGCGCAACTGATCTGCTTCGGCCACCACGCAGCCGTGCTCGATACGCGTGGTCGCACCCAGCTTTTCCAGGCCTGATTGGTGCATATCCAGAGGGCGACTTCCGATGGCGTCTCCCCCAGGGAGTGCAACTCGCGCGCGGTGACGGCGGGCAGTGAGGGGCCCCAGGACTGCTACGGAGGCGCGGAATTGGCGTACAGCATCGAAGTCCGCGTTGTATTCGACGACCTCAGGCACGGTGATGCGAACGGTCGAACCGTTTAATTCCACGTCGCAGCCCAGCCCACGCAACACCTCGGCCATGTAGGGGACGTCTGCAATTTGCGGGCAGTTCGTCAGGGTGGTGGTGCCCTCCGCCAGCATGGCTGCGGACATCAATTTGAGCACACTATTTTTCGCGCCGCGGATCTTCACAGAGCCGTTGAGACGCGCTCCGCCTGTCACTAAGAATCTGTCCTTCACGAACACCACTCTAAAGGTCGGTGCTGGCATCTCGCTGGCGGGACGTGCTGGGCGGGAGATTTTATGCCATTGGTCCGGCTCAGGGAAGTGCGCCGATGCGGCGAGCTGCGTTGACGGCCTCGTATCGGGTGTGCGCGCCAAGCTTGCGCATGACGGACCGGAGGTAGGACTTCACCGTCTCCGCGCCGATCCCCATTTCATTGGCTGCCTCAACGTTGGTGTGCCCCAAGGCCACGCAGGCGAGGACGTCCAGCTCGCGGGTAGACAGCTTCGCGGTGGGCTTGAGGCGGTGTGGGCCAATCATTTGTTCGCACAGCAACTCGATGTCCTGTCGAATAATCGGGTCGGACACACGGTTAGCCAGCATGCGCAGTTTGGAATGGGTGGAGCGCACCAGTTCCCACTCTGCACCGGACAGTGGCCGCCCGCCTTTGGCTGGGGCAGTCTTCTTTGCTGTGTCCGCTGGCGCATCGGCGCGCATACGCATCGCCTCATTCACAGCCAACGACTGCTCCAGGCAGCGGGCGGACATGGTGACCTCCTCCAGCACCTTGTCGCCCATTCGCGCCCGCGAGTGCACGCCACCATAAAGCACGCCACGGATGTCCCGATTCACGATCACGGGTACGGCCACGATCGAGTGCAGTCCCTCTTCCCTGACCTGCCGATCAAACTCATGGGTAATGGA
Organism: Corynebacterium falsenii; assembly: GCA_001054945.1. Classification (GTDB taxonomy): domain Bacteria; phylum Actinomycetota; class Actinomycetes; order Mycobacteriales; family Mycobacteriaceae; genus Corynebacterium; species Corynebacterium falsenii_A. Next base: position 8,115 of record JVKJ01000004.1, read on the forward strand.
CTTCGCCCGCAGATAGTCAGACACGCCGACCGGACGGCGCATCGTCAAGACGCGCCCGCCCACCCCTTCACCGGCAGGAATTTCAAGCCCTTCCAGCGCTGGAGTACGCAGACCAACCCACTTGGAAATCTGAAGCTTCTGCTTCTTTTTCCCCTGCCGCTCGCCATACATGGTGACCGGTATGCCCGTTGCATTTTTCAATTTATGCAATGCAGAGACGATAGATTCCTGGTCATCACGCTGACGCTGCTGGTCCACGGATTCACTCCCTCAATAAGCAACACACCGCGGCGGCCTGCACAGAGCAATCACCACCACGGATTGCGATTTATGGCCTTGAACTGCAGTTATTACCATCCCACACGAATGATCCGCAGCCGTGAGCTCACTTGCTCACCCGGAGTATTCACTTCGGGCGATTCGTCTTGCGGTAACTATAGTTCACCCCTTCTTTACCCCCAAAATTGGCCCCCGCGATTTTTCTTCGCTCATCCGGGAACCGCCAGCGCCACCCCCTTCGTGTGGGCGGCGGCCGCCGGCAATGCCGTGCCGCCGCCCTAGCGGCACCAATTGTCCGTCGCTAGCGGTGTTTCCATGTCGGCGAGCGCTTCTCCACGAAGGCTTCCATTCCCTCGCTTTGATCTTCCGTCGCAAACAGGCTCCAAAAGCCCTCGCGTTCCGTCTGAACCCCTTGGGTCAAAGTTGTTTCAAACGCTGCCTTCACCAGGTCGGTCGCCATGGTGGCAGCCACACTGGACATGCCTGCGACGGTCGCCGCTACCTTCGCAACCTCCTCCTGAAAATTCTCCTTGGGCAGGACGCGGGAGACCAGGCCACTCCTCTCGGCCTCTTCGGCACTCATCATCCGGCCCGTAAGGATCAAGTCCATCGCCTTGTATTTCCCCACCGCCCGGGTCAGCCGTTGCGTCCCGCCCATGCCGGGCACGATTCCCAACGTGATCTCGGGTTGCCCGAACTTCGCCTTCTCGCTGGCGAGGAGAATGTCCCCCAGCATGGCGACCTCACAGCCTCCCCCGAGGGCGAATCCATCCACTGCGGTAATCAATGGCGTCCGCAAGTGCGTGAGTCGCTCCCACTCCAGGAACAACTTTTCCTCCCGGACCTGGGGGAACTCCTTGTCCTTCATCTCTTTGATGTCCGCGCCCGCGGCGAAGGCTTTCTCACTCCCCGTCAGCACGATCGCACCGATGCTTGGGTCCCGGTCGAAGCCTTCGACAGCCTCCAGGACCTCCCGCATGAGAGCCTCGTTCAGCGCGTTGAGAGCCTCGGGTCGATGGAGGGTCACCGTCGCCACGCGCCCCTCGGTCGCGCACTGGATGTTCTGATACTCGCTCATGGGTTCTCCTTCGTCGCAGTCACAGCTAGGTTTCTGGGGACCATTCTTGCAAGCATTTCCAGACGCCACCGCAGGATCGCAATTCTCTTTCCACGCACCTCGTGCGGCAATTTTGTTTGGGCTGGAATAACAACGGTTGCTGAGGCGCTGTGCCAAGAAGAAGCATCGCGAGTAGAATACAGGTATAGACAGATCAGTCTACACCGTGATTTAGGACCCCGTAAGGGAAGGAAACCGATGGCTAAGAAGATTTACGAGAGCATCACTGACCTGATCGGAAATACCCCGCTGGTGAAGCTGAATAAGCTCACCGACGGCCTGGGCGCAACCGTGGCGATGAAGATCGAATCCGCCAACCCTTCCAATTCTGTTAAGGACCGCATCGGCAATGCGATCATCGACGCCGCGGAGGCTTCCGGTGAGCTGAAGCCAGGCGGCACGATCGTGGAGGCAACCTCCGGCAACACCGGTATTGCATTGGCGATGGCGGGCGCAGCCCGCGGCTACACCGTGATCCTTACGATGCCAGAGACGATGTCTAACGAGCGGCGAGTGATGCTTCGCGCCCTCGGCGCAAAGCTGGAGCTGACCCCGGGTGCTGCCGGCATGCAAGGCGCGGTGGATAAGGCGAACGAGATCGTGGAGAACGCGGACAATGCCATTCTCGCCCGCCAGTTCAACAACGAAGCCAACCCAGAAGCGCACTACAGGACCACCGGCCCGGAGATCTGGGAGGACACCGACGGCGAGGTGGACATCTTCGTCGCCGGCGTCGGCACGGGCGGCACCGTCTCTGGCGTGGGCAAGTACCTGAAGGAAAAGAACCAGGACATCGACATCGTCGGCGTGGAGCCGGCAGATTCTCCACTGCTCACCCAGGGCAAGTTCGGCCCTCACAAGATTCAGGGCCTGGGCACCAACTTCTTCCCAGAGACTCTGAACCGGGATATCTTGGACCGCGTTCACCCTGCAACCTTGGAAGATTCCATTAAGACCAGCCGAGCTCTGGCTACCCAGGAGGGTGTTCTGGCTGGTATTTCCACCGGCGCTAACGTGTGGGCCGCGCTGGAGGAAGCGAAGAAGCCGGAGAATGAGGGCAAGCTGATCGTCGTCATCGTGGCTGACTTCGGCGAGCGCTACGTCTCCTCTGTCCTCTTCGACGACTTGCGGGACTAATCACTCCCCCCGCTTGTGGCTTTTGCCCCAAGGACACCCCACACCGCTGGGGTCCTGCGGTAGGGACGCCATCCCGCGCACTTCTGACGATCCCCGCGGCGACCACCGCTGACTGATGTGGCCGCGGGGATGATCGCCGCATGAGTACCTAAGTAAGCGCCTTTGCTTAAAAAGGCCCTTAGCACCCATTTCCACAACTCCCAGCCCTTTACAAGAAAGCGAGCACCCACGCCCGTGAGCATCCTCGGCACCCTTCGTGAAGACCTAGACAATGCCCGTTTGCACGATCCGGCAGCGCGGGGTGATGTGGAAAACGCCGTGGTGTATTCCGGGCTCCACGCGATCTGGTCGCATCGCCTGGCACACCAGATGTGGCTGAAGGGTTGGCACGGGCCGGCCCGGATGTTGAGCCAGCTCACCCGCGGTCTCACGGGCATTGAGATCCACCCGGGGGCTACCATCGGCCGACGTTTCTTCATCGACCACGGCATGGGCGTGGTCATCGGCGAGACGGCTGAGATCGGCGATGACGTGATGTTGTATCACGGGGTCACCCTTGGTGGCTCAGAGCTGGTGCAGCGAAAGCGCCACCCCACCATTGGTAATGGTGTGATGATCGGAGCGGGAGCGAAAGTTCTGGGCCCCATCACCATTGGTGACGGATCCGCGATTGGCGCAAATGCCGTGGTCACAAAGGATGCCCCGCCACACTCCATCCTGACGGGCATCCCAGCCAAGGTACGTCCGCGCAAACCAGAACAGTGCACCCCTCTGGTGGACGCGGTGAATTACGTGGACGACATGCAGAACAACATCTAACCTGCCGTTCTGGATCACTAGGCACGCAACAACGTGCATTAGTCCTGGTATTCGGGATTCTCCTCGACGAACTTCACTACGGCAGGGCAGGTAGCGATGATCTTCAAGCCCGCGGCGCGTGTGTCATCCAATGCCTCTTTGATCAGGACCTTAGATAGCCCCCGTCCCCGAAACGCGGGGTCAATGACGGTGTGGTTGAAATCCCGCGCCCCGTCCTTTTGAACGAATTGTGCGAAACCTGCCTCTTCGCCGTCGACGTCAATGACGTACTTCAGCCCAGTCTTCTTCACTGCCATGGGGTCAACCTCTTTTCACTTCGTGTATGCGCGACAACTCGTGGACGCTACATACCCAGTGTAGGGAGTGATGAAACCACCCTCGAGTTGAAGTGGGCTTCTCAACTGATTACAACGGGCTGTCCTCCATGACAAAACCGCCATGCCCCGGTTCCTCCAAGATTAAAGAAACACCAGGACATGGCGGTTACGCTGTGGCCAGAGCCGGGATCGAACCGGCGACCTTTCACTTTTCAGGCGAACGCTCTACCGACTGAGCTATCTGGCCGACGAAATTATTTTGCCATTGCATTTCGCTGACAACAATTTCGTGGCGACCCTGACGGGACTTGAACCCGCGACCTCCGCCGTGACAGGGCGGCGCGCTAACCAACTGCGCCACAGGGCCGTGCTCGTTGGCACGAGTTGTTACCTTACACAGCCCCTAAGCTTTGGAACAAATCTGCAGGTGACCCGATTTTACCCCCGTAGGGATGGTGTTGGGTGACTCACAGCCGAGGGGCCTCACCGATGCGGGCACGCTCTGCCGCGATCACTTCTTCCACGAGGGCGGATTCACTGACGTCCATGGCTTCTGGCATTGAATCTGCAGACACAGAATCGCGCGCAAATCTGTCGAATAGTGAGCGCTTACTAGCCAGCATGTCGAATAGTTTCTCGTCCACGGATTCGGGGGTCAACAACCGATGCACTTCCACGGTTTTGACCTGTCCCATCCGGTGCGCACGGGCGATTGCTTGAGCTTCTACCGCCGGGTTCAGCTGGGGTTCGCACAAAATTACGCGGTGGGCAGCCTGGACATTGAGTCCTTCACTGGCTGCCGTGATCTGGCACACCAAGACTGCCCCAGCAGATGCTGCCGTAAATTCATCCACCGCCTTCTGGCGATTGTCGAAGGACACTCCCCCAGCAATGGGACCGTATGCGCGCTTACCAAGCGACGTGCACAGCTCATCCACCACTGAACGAAAGAAGGAGAAAATGATGGTCTTCCCGTCCTCCGCACCGTCGTCCACAATCTCGTGGATCCGCTCCATCTTGGCGGACTTTGGGCGTGAGTAGGCCTGCCGCATGTCCATGAAGGCCGATCGACGGACGGCGTCCTCGTAAATCTCCACCTCCGCGGGCTTCGGCTCCACCCATTCCTCGATCTCAAGCATCGGGGGCAGCTCCCCGAGTACCTCTTCCTGATTGCGCCGCAGATAGATGCGGGCGATGGCCTTCTTGAACTCGCTGGCGTTATTTCGCAACGAGCTGAGCTTTGGGAGCATACTCGGATCGAGGTATCCCAGCAGGGTTTCGAATTCCGCCACGCGGTTTTCCAGTGGCGTCCCCGTCAGGTAAAGAGCGTAACGCGCACTCCGGGTGAGCTCCCTGACCCCCTGGGACTGCTGCGACCTCGGGTTTTTCGTGCGGTGAGCCTCGTCCACGACTAGGCAATCGAGTTCGATCCCCTCGACCGCAGCAGCGAGCTTGTGCCCTCGAACTTCTGGAAACCCCGCAATGGCAACCCCACCGCGCTGCTTCCACGCTTCGAGCTCAGCCTCTTTGTACGGTCCGTGGATTACGTGCGCGCGCAGGTCGGTGAATTTTTCTAGCTCACGGCTCCAATTGAGGCGAAGAGATGGCGGACACACAACGAGGGAGTGGGCGGCGGATGCCGAGGGGCTGTATTCGTGCTCACCTTGGAGGTGGGCAAGCAGCGCCAGGGCTTGCAAAGTCTTCCCGAGCCCCATTTCATCGCCAATCAGAACCTTTTGTTGGGCCAGTGCAAACTTGGCCCCGAAGGATTGATACCCGCGTAGTGACCCGCGGATACGGCCCCGGAGGGTGATGTCGGCGATCCGCTCGGCGATATCGGCTGGCACGGAGGACTGCTCTGCAGAGTCGCCGTAGGCGTGGAATTCCGCGGCCCGGATCGCATAGAGGTTCCACGCCTCTGAACTGGTCAGGTCCGGTGGAGGCTGGCGGAAGTCACTGTCGCTGAGAAGGTCATTGACGCCAGCGATGGCCACCGGGGTTCCCGGTTCGACGTGCTCGAGCTGCAGAGGGGCCGGTGGCACGTGGACGGTCTTGTCGCGGTAGACGAGCAACTTGGCCAAGGCCACCACATAGGGCGTTGACGGCCCCTTGTCCTGGAAGTTGATGACGGGTACTTGAGAATTTAGGACATCCGCCGAATAACTCCTCGCGGCCGCGATGGCCTGGGTGGCGGTCTTCTCTCCTACCCCATCAATCCGCAGGAGCTCGGAGGTTTCAGCCGCGGCCAGTTGCGGAATGGTGAAGCGCTTGAGCAAGCCGAGGCGAACGCGTCCATCTGTGATCCGATCCAGCACGGAGATGTCCGTGGAATTCAGTTCACGTTGAGCCTGCTGTTGGCACAGAGCGTCAGCAGCCTTTTGAACGTCCTCTTCTAGTTTGCGTTCCAATTGGCGGGCGGCAGTTATGGATGTGACGGCTTCGCGATGGCGTTCGACCTGTTCGGCGTCCACCCACGAGATCGGCCAGCCGGTGAGCTGGGCGAGATGATCCTCAATGAGACGCCTGTGACTTAAGACGTCAAGGCCGGCGAAGCTGCCGTACTCAGTGGATCCGAGGGTGGCATCGATTTCCCTTAACAGCGCGTGGATGCCTGCGGTATCGACGGATTGCATCCAATCGATGACCCTCTCGCCTTCGACGGGTCGGGGTTTAAAGAGCTTGGACACGCCGCGATACCGGGGCACTTCCCTGGCAACCGCCGCCATCGATTCAAATTCCTCGAGCCCTGGTAGTTGCACGAGCTCCAAGTTTTCCTGTAGCCGTCTGAAATTTGGCGGGCGGAGCGTGGCGAGGAACGCAGCTGTCCGAATAGTCGGAGGGAATGCGAACACGCGGGCATCGTCGTCGCTGCCAATGGTGGGCGCCGTGGTTGGGACGTCCAAGGTCCCGGCAATCGCTTGCAGACGGTATGCCGTAGCGACGCGGTGCTGAATGGCTCCAATGATGTTTTCAATCAGAGCATCAACGGCAGCAGAATCTACATTCACGCCGGTTATGCTACCGATCATCATGGAATCTCAATGCCCGCACATAGCAAAACCGGCTGATACGTGAGCATTTCATCCTGTATGAAACGCCGTACATCAGCCGGAAAATATGGCGACCCTGACGGGACTTGAACCCGCGACCTCCGCCGTGACAGGGCGGCGCGCTAACCAACTGCGCCACAGGGCCGTACTCCCAACGGGATTCGAACCCGTGTTACCGCCGTGAAAGGGCGGGGTCCTAGGCCTCTAGACGATGGGAGCACGCAGCATTACACGCATGCGCTTAATGCAGCTCGCTCAGTCTAAACCAGCGGGGTCAGAACCGACAAATTGGCTGGTGGGTAGCTAATTTTTGAAATGGGAGCGACGCAGGTTTCCGGCGCTAGTTCCCGGAGCTAGCGCCTGGAGCTATTTCCCAGACCCACTAAAGTTCATTGTGAAGTTGTCATCGTCTCGCAGAGTCAGACCATCATCGGTCTTTTCCAGCTTCGCTCCGGAGCCATCCTCAAAACTGACTTGGTCGTCCTTGATGGAACAAGCGTTGTTAGTTTCTTTCGACTTGCCGCTGGAATTGGTGGCCGTGAGCTTGAGATGACACTTGTTGTCCTTTTCCACAACGAATTCCCCGTGTGGGCCCTTGTCGGACACAGGCTTGTTCTTCCCATTTTCTTCCACACTGGTCAACTCGTAGCTCCCCTCCTTAACGTTTCCGGAGCCACAGGCTGAAAGCCCGAAAGCGACGGTTACACCCACGAGGAAGGCACCAGTTTTGGCCATTGCGCGCATTGTCCACAATCTCCTGATCTATGTAGTTTCTGAAAACCCAATGCAAGGTCTCCGAAGAAATTACCAAGAAACAGCCAGGTTCGCGTGGCCAATGTGAGCAAAAATAAAAGACCCCTCCAAACCATGAGGTGTGAGGGGGTCTTCAAAGTGGGCCCTGCGGGGCTCGAACCCGCGACCTGCGGATTAAAAGTCCGTAGCTCTACCAACTGAGCTAAAGGCCCACGCTGGAAATCCAGCACGAACGATCATAAACCACGGTCCAGCCTTTCCCCTAAACGGCCCGCCAATGGCCGTAGAAAGCAAGTTGGTGCACGCGGATGCGAGTGGAAAGATGGAAAGCGTGACTACCAGCACCGCTCCTCACTCGACAATCTCCACTGCTGTCGACAGCACCGCCAATGCGCACACCAGCGAACCTGCTCTGCGCATTGGTTCCCTGAGCCTGCAATCCCCCGTCGTGCTTGCCCCGATGGCTGGCGTCACCAACGTCGCCTTCCGCACGCTCTGCCGCGAACAGGAACGGGAACGGATCGGCAGCGTCGCAGGCCTCTACGTGTGTGAAATGGTCACCGCCCGAGCCCTTGTGGAGCGCAACCCCAAAACCCTTCACATGACCACCTTCGCCCCAGACGAAGACCCCCGCAGTCTGCAGCTGTACACCACTGATCCGGAGTACACCTACAAGGCCGCGAAGATGATCGTGGATGAAAACCTGGCCGATCACATCGATATGAACTTCGGCTGCCCCGTTCCTAAGGTCACCCGGAAAGGCGGAGGCTCCGCGCTGCCGTACAAGCGCCGACTCTTCGCCAACATTGTGGCCGCCGCAGTCAAAGCGACGGAGGGCACCGACATTCCCGTCACCGTCAAGATGCGCGTGGGGATTGACGACGAACACAAGACCCACCTGGATGCCGGACGCATCGCTGCCGAGGAGGGCGCAGCGGCCGTGGCTCTACATGGACGCACCGCCGCCCAGCGCTACTCCGGCCACGCGCGGTGGGATGAGATCGCACGACTCGTCGAGCACATCGATGGCCGCGTTCCCGTCTTGGGCAATGGCGACATTTTCAAGGCCACCGATGCCCGCGCGATGATGGAGCAGACCGGCTGCGATGGTGTGGTCGTGGGGCGCGGGTGCCTGGGTCGCCCGTGGTTGTTCCCGGAACTCTCCGCAGAGCTTCGCGGCCTCCCCGCCCCAGCGCAACCGACCTTCGGTGAAGTCGCGCGTATCATTCTGCGCCACGCCGAGCTCCTTGCCCAGCACGATGGTGAGTCCAAGGCCTGTCGCGATCTGCGCAAGCACATGACGTGGTACCTTCGCGGATTCCCTGCGGGCGGCGACCTTCGGCGCTCACTCGCGCGCGTGGACTCACTGGATCAGCTGCGCGCCGAGTTGGACGAGGTCTGGGATTCCCCCGCCCTCGCCGAAGATGCCGACGGCGCCCGGGGCCGCCAGGGGTCGCCGGGAAAGGTCCTCCTTCCGGAGGGATGGTTGGAGGACCCTGAGGACGCCACTGTCCCCGACGGTGCCGAGATTATGCACAGTGGTGGATAACGCGCTGCAAAACAGCTGTTCCATCACACTTTCGCCCCGCGGGTATTGCCGGGCACTGCTACAATCCTGATACATGCGTTCTGCTTATCGGGAAGAGCTCCAGAGCCTGGCCATTGATCTCATTCACATGTCCGACCACGTCACGGACATGATGGATGTGGCTTCGGATGCCCTGCTCAAGGCCGATCTGGATAAAGCCGAACAGGTCCTTGAAAGCATCGACAAGGTTGAGGACCTGCGGCGGAAAGCTGAAAGTTCCGCTTTTTCACTCCTCGCCTTGGAATCTCCGGTAGCGAGTGATCTGCGCCGAATCGTCGCCGGCCTTCATATCATCGATGACTTCGCCCGTATGGGCGCGCTGGCCGTCCACATTGCGAACATCGCTCGGCGCCGTCACCCGATCAACGCCGTTCCGGAGGATATCCGCGGATACATCACCGAGATGGAGCGTCTCGCGAGCGATAACTGCCAAAAGTTGAAGAAGATTTTGCGCAACCCGGACGTGGAATGCGCCCTTCAGCTCGCCCTGGACGACGATGCGATCGATGACATTCACCACCACCTCTTCCAACTCACCACCACTCGGCCGTGGAAGCACTCCGTTCGCGAGGCGGTAGACACCACACAGATCTCTCGATTCCTCGAACGCTTCAGCGATCACGCCGTCGAGATCGCAGGCCAGGTGGTCTACATGGTCACGGGAATGTACCCAGAGGAATACCAGGCGTCCCAAAGAACTGAAGAGAAAAACCGGGAGATCAAACTTCAGTTTGATGAAATCTCCCGGCGCTACGCGGATCCCTGGGACTAACTTTCCTGGTCCTCGGACTCCCCATAGGCCTTATCGGCGAAATGCGCAGCGGACAGCGCCGCAGCCACCAGGTCATCCGGATCGGCGCACACGTCGAGCTGGATTCCCTTTTCATCCGATTCCAACCGCTGTAGTTGAGCCATCTCTCGTTGTACTTGTTCCTTGCTCACGCCGTGTCCGCCACGGTCGGCGAGTTCATCCGCCGTCCCATACAGATGCACGAAAAACACCGTCCCCGGCACCTCGCTGAGAAAGTCTCGATCCTCCCTGGTCAGTGCGTGCGCAGCCACAATGCTGGAACCGTTCTGCGCCAGCAGCCACTCTCGAATCCCCTCCCTAGACTCCCCCGGCCCGTCTGCTTCCAGTACAGGCCTGCCGGCCTTCTCCCCCATCTTCATCGCCAGGGTGGCCTTCCCGGTGCCGCTGATGCCCATGACGATGATGTGAACGTTGCGTGAATCTTTCATAGCCCCAAGCATAGGGGTCACCGTGGCAGCGCACCCCAGGGTTGCCAGGTTTCGCCCCCCCTTTTCAGACGCCATCCCCTAGCCCCACCTCGACATGCATTAAGGCCCCGCCGACGGGCGGGGCCTTAATTTGAGCACACAATCTCTTACTTCAGTGCGATCGACGGTCTGGCGAGAGAGCACCGGAAGCCGTCAATGTGCCGAAGCGAGACTTATCCGAAGCGACCAGAGATGTAGTCCTCGGTCTCCTTCTTGGTTGGATTCTCGAAGATCTGCTTTGTCGGGCCAACCTCCACGAGGTGTCCGGGCTTGCCAGTGGCCTCGAGAGAGAAGAACGCGGTCTGGTCGGACACACGAGCTGCCTGCTGCATGTTGTGGGTCACGATGACGATCGTGAACTTTTCTTTCAGTTCGTGGATCAGGTCCTCCACGGCGAGGGTGGAGATCGGGTCCAGCGCGGAGCAAGGCTCGTCCATCAGCAGGACTTCCGGCTCCACGGCGATGGCGCGCGCGATGCAGAGACGCTGCTGCTGGCCACCGGAAAGGCCACCGCCGGGCTTATTGAGGCGGTCCTTCACCTCGTCCCACAGGTTGGCACCTCGCAGCGCGCGCTCGGCCACGTCGCGCAGCTTCTTCTTGTTCTTTTCGCCGGAGAGCTTCAGGCCCGCCACGACATTCTCCTCGATAGACATCGTGGGGAACGGGTTGGCCTTCTGGAACACCATGCCGATCGTGTTGCGCACGGCCACGGGATCCACCTTGGGACCGTAGATGTCCTGGCCATCCAGAAGAATCTCTCCCTTGACGGAGGCGTTCGGGATGACTTCGTGCATGCGGTTCAGAGTGCGCAGCACGGTGGACTTACCACAGCCAGAGGGACCGATGAAGGCGGTCACTGCCTTCGGTGGAACGTGCAGGTTGACGTTCTGGACGGCGTGGAAATCGCCGTAATAAATGTTGACGTCATTGAGGTCAAGGCGCTTTGCCATGTCGTCAATTTCTCCTCAGTAGTTGTTCTCAGTGATGAAGGGGGATGAGCGGTCTCTGTGAGTTACACCTTGACGGAGAAGCGCTTCGAGATGAGTCGCGCTCCGATCATCAATGCAGCCACGAGGAGGACCAGGGTCAAGGCAGCGCCCCACAGGCGATCCAACACAAATTGGTTGGTGCCAGCGCGGTACATCTGCAGCATAAACAGGGGCAGGGAGTTTTGATTGCCGTCGAAGACATTCCAGTTGATTGCCGGGCTGGACCCCACGAGGATCAGCACGGGGGCAGACTCGCCCATCACGCGGGCCACTGCCAGCATGATGCCCGTGACGATGCCAGACAGCGCAGTCGGAAGGACGATCTTGGTGATCGTCTTCCACTTGGGCACGCCTAGCGCATAGGAGGCTTCACGCAGATCCATGGGGACAATGCGGAGCATTTCCTCCGTGTTACGCACGACGATCGGGATCATGAGGAGGATCAATGCCAGGGACACGGCGAAACCGGAACGGCTGAAGCCGAACAGGGTGATCCACATCGCATAGACGAAGAGGGCGGCGACGATGGACGGCACACCGGTCAGGATGTCCACCATGAAGGTAGTCACCCTGCCGAGCCAACCGCCGCGGGAGTACTCAACAAGGTAAATGCCAGTGAAAATACCGATCGGGATGGACAGCAGGGAGGTGACGAAGACCTGGGCGATCGTGCCGACGATCGCGTGGGCCACACCGCCACCGGCCTTGTTGTTCGGTTGACCTGCCATATCGAATGCCCACCAGTCTGGGCTCACGATGGCGGGGAGGCCGTTCTTCACCACGTTGTACAGAACCCATACCAAGGGAGCCAGTGCGAGCAGCATCGTCAGGTAGACGAGAACGGTTGCAATATTGTTCTTGGCCTTGCGACCGCCCGAGATGTCCGTGAAGTTGGTGGTTCCTCGGGACTTCTTGGACGGGTTCGCTGGCGAGGAGCCGGATGCGGCAACTGCATGTGACATGTCGTCCTCCTACTTTCCCTTTTTGGAGACGACAGCACGTGCAGCAGCATTCACGATGAAGGTCAGCACGAAGAGCACCAAACCTGCAGCGATGTAGGCGCCTGCCTTGAGGTCGTCATTGAATTCTGGAGCTGCATTGGCAATGGCGGTGGCGAAGGTGGTGCCGCCGTCCATCAACGATCCGCGGAAGCTTCCGCTTGGGGAGATCACCATGTACAGCGCCATGGTCTCGCCAAGCGCGCGGCCAAGGCCGAGCATCGCGCCGGAGATGAAGCCGGACATACCGAAAGGAAGGACCGTCATCTTGACAACTTCCCAGCGGGTAGCACCCAGGGCCAGAGCGGACTCGACCTGCCCCTTCGGCGTTTGGACAAAAACCTCACGGGAGGTTGCGGCGATGACCGGCAAGATCATGATTGCCAACACCACACCACCGGTGAAGATGTTTCGGCTCGTGGAGAATGGCGGGGACGTTCCGGCCTGGTGATTAAAGAGGATGAAGCCACCCAGCGGAGTGCTGGTGAGCCATTCGAAGAAGTGTCCCAGAGCTGGGCCGAGCACCTGAGCACCCCAGATGCCGAACACGATGGAGGGAACAGCAGCCAGCAAGTCCACCATGAAGCCAAGCGGCTTGATGAGCTGCTTCGGGCAGTAGTTCGACAGGAAGATCGCGACACCCAGCGCAACCGGCATCGCAATGATCAGTGCGACGAGGGAAACGAGGACGGTAGTGAAGAACAAGTTCGGAATACCGAACTGCATCCACCCGCCGTCATTCATTGGGTAGTTTGTGTTCCACGCCTCGCTGTATGTGAAGAAGCTCAGCAGACCATCGCGCAGGCGCCCCATCGCGGGGACTGTGCGCATGATCAGGAACAGCCCGATCAGACCGATCATGGCCGTGATCAGAATTGCAGAAGCTTTGGACAGCGTCTCGAAGACAACGTCACCTGGACGCTTGACGTTGCTGCCCTTCACCGTCTCTTTGTCGTTGGTCAGCTTGATGTCACCATGTGGCTCACCGGCATTGAGAGGCCGGTCAGCAGCCGTGAGATCGGGCTCACGAGTGACCTCAGTGTTATTGGCGTTCGCCATGAATGAAAATCCTTAATCAAGGAGGGAAATGGGTTTCCGTCCGCACCAAAACCCCCGATCGGGGTTCGAACGGGGGTTTTGGGCTTACTTCAGGCTGGGAGAGGGAATCTCAGATCTCCTCGGTCGGCCTTAGGCCATTGCCTTCACAGCGTCTTCCAGCTTGGACTTGAAGCTGCCCTCAACTGGGATGTAGCCGGCATCTTCCAGATCCTGGTTCTCGTTCTCCAGGATGGTGTACATGAAGTTCTTCACCAGCTTGGCGGTATCGCCCTTGTATCCCTTGGAGCAGACGATCTCGTAGGTCGTCAGTGCCAGTGGGTAAGCTCCGTCTTCCTGCTGGCCGTACAGCTTCTTGGAATCCACGATCAGGTTGTGGCCCTGACCCTTGAACTCAGCCTTTTCCAGAGCCTTGTTGATGGATTCCTTGTTCAGCTCAACTGGGCCCTTGCCGAAGTCGATCTTGGCGGTGTTGACGTGGTCGCGCTCCTTGGCGAAGCCAGCCTCCACGTAGGTGATGGCGCCTGGGGTGGAGTTCACCTGGTCAGCCACGCCGGTGGAACCATTGGCACCGGAGCCCACGTTGGATGGGAACTGCTTGCCTTCGCTGTCCCACTCGCCGGAGGAAGCGGACAGGAACTTCTGGAAGTTGTCGGAAGTACCAGACTCATCGGAGCGGTACACCACGTTGATGTCCTGGTCAGGCAGGTTAGCGCCCTGGTTCTCACCAGCGATGGCCGGATCGTTCCATTTCTTGATCTCGCCCTTGAAGATCTTGGCGATGGTCTTGGTGCTCAGGTTCAGGTCCTTCACGCCGTCCAGGTTGTAAGCCACAGCCACTGGGCCGATAACCATGGGGAGGTGCCATGCCTCATTGCCGCCACAGCGCTCAGCTGCCTTTGCGACCTGGTCATCCTTCAGCGGGGAGTCGGAACCTGCGAAGTCAACCTGGCCCGCAATGAACTGGGTCTGACCAGCACCAGAGCCGGTAGCGTTGTAGTTCAGGTTGTTGCCGCCCTCAGAGAACTTTGGACCGAAAACGTTGTCCATCGCGTTCTGCTGGGAAGAAGCGCCCTCGCCACGAACGTCGCCCTGGACTTCTTCCTTTTGGTACTGGCTATCGCTACCACCGTTGCCTTCGCTGCTGCTGCCGCCCTTGTTGTCAGCGTTGGAGCAAGCAGAAAGGACAAGGGTGCCAGCAAACAGAGTTGCGGCTGCGGCGCTGGTGCGCTTCAGAGTGAGGTTCACGGTTTTTCCTCCGATGAGTCATGATGACGTAGATCTTTCGGCACCGATGGCGAATCCTCAGTCACGGGATGACCTATCTGTGCTTCAGAAGTAGAAGCTAACGACCGCGCATGTACTTAAAGAACCGAAAAGGTAAACATCTGGTTAACAGACGATAGTCCCCTGTTAGAACAACACATTCTTAAGTTCACTTTTGTCTCATTCTTCTCAGAACTACCCCCACAATTCCCCCCAAAGGCGTGGAAAGCTCAAGAAACTCGCTACCGAAACGCCAGTTTTTGGCTAAGGAACTCTGACTTTTCCCTTCGACTCAACTGGGAACCTCCCCTCACCGAGGAGGTCCGCTCAGGAGCGTTCAGCCCAAGAGCGGTCAGCTGAGGGACGACCAATAAGAAAATGAGGGCGCGTTAAGAACGCGCCCGTCTTACAGCTTCCCCCGGTACGTGACATCGGTATGCACCACATCGAATCCCAGTTTCCGGTATGTGGCGACGGCAGGTGCGTTGTCTCCTTCGACATACAACTCAATCACCCCAGCGCCACTCTCCACGAGGTACTGCATCCCCAGCAACGTAATCACCCGGCCCAGGCCACGCCCTCGCGCTTCATCGGCCAAGCACACTACGTAGACTTCCCCGGCGCGCTCCCCTGCTGGCTTGTCCTTTTCTTCTTCTGGGAACTTGGTCCAGTGGAACCCCATGCAGCGTTGTTCCTGCTCATCCCAGAGCATCAGCACCCCACGCGGGTCGAACCACGCCGTATCGCGCGCGTTCTTCAATCGGGAGACGTCCCAGCCTCCTTGCTCCGGATGCCACGCAAAGGCCTCGTTGTTAACACGCACCCATTCTTCGTCGACCGCTTCCGCGCCGAGTTCCGCGGATAGTTCTTCATAGTTGTCCACTCGGAGTCCCTGGCCACTCACCTTTTCTTGCGCCGCGTCAGCTTCGGCGAGAATGCGATCGCGCTGGGCGCTCCCCGGTGCGCAATCCACCGCCATTTTCAACAACTCACGGGTGCGGCGGGCGTCCAACGACTGTACAAACCCCTGGGATTCCGCCAAATCCCCATGGGCCCACACGTCGACTGGACCCTGCACCCCCAGCTCCGTGTGTGCCACTCGGAACAGATTCCCAGCAACCCCGCGCCCACGGCAATCGGGATCCACCGCCACCTCGGCAACATTATCCCTGGTCAAAGCCAGGGCACCGATGACAGTGGCGTCTCCACCCGAGTGCCCATCCACGGTAGCCAGGACATGGCGGTGACCTTGATCCTCGCTCAGCCCTCGCTGAAAAGCTTCGCCAAATGCCTCGACCGAATCGGCTTCGCGGACCTTTTCCAGCATCTTCTCCACCGATTCCACCTGGCCAGCATGAGCGTGGAGGTCAGTGATGGCCTGGTAGCGCGGCGCGGAGTGATCTCCCCCGGCAAGCTCCCCGGGACCGTTAGAGGAAGAGGAAGAAGTGTTGTGCGTACGCTCGTTCGGCTGATTCGGCATGGTCCTATCGAGGTCCTATCAATGCGATTGATCGTTGGTTAGTTTTCTTTCTTCCCCTCAACCGTACGCACCGCGCCCCCACCCACACGGCAATCTCCTCAAAAATCGACGCGCCTGCCACCGCATCGCAACGCCTTTCCGCTTCCCAGTTTCGGCACGCGGTGCGGTACAAATAGATCAATGAGCCAGCCAGCCACACCCCCCGCGCCCCCGCCGATGTTGAAGCGTCGCTGGGTCCGGGCATGCCTCGGGGTGTTCGCACTGTTTATGGTTCTCCTCATCACCGACTCGCTGATCGCAGCGCGGACAGAACACCGCATTTCCCAGGAGATCTACCGGGACTCTCACCTCGCGAACCCACCTGGAGTGACCGTGGCTGCGTATCCCTATGTCTCCGCCGCGTTCACCCACGAATTACAGTCCGTGACAGTCAATGCGAAGGACATCGATGTCCCTGGCTTCGGCTTGGTCAGCGTTCATTCCTCAGCGCAGTACATCACGGTTTCTGCCGACGACGTGTTCAACGGAGATATCAAGGACGCTCCCGCCAGGAAGGTGTTCACCCGCTTACAACTGGATCCGGTCTCTGTGGGATCCCGAATGCACGTTTCCGACCTTCTCATCCAGAACAAGGACGACATCTCTCCCAACGGAGGCTGGGAGACCGAGGCGATCTTTGAGGGGACGCCCCAGGGCTTCCGCAAAGCTGCGACCGTAGAGATGCAGCTGCGGATGCGGGAGGGGAATGTTCATCTGGACGCCATCGACGTGGTCAAGGGGCCCGAGGATAAGGGGAAGGACGCCAAGATTGTCGACGGCGACGATCTCGACGACAGCGTGCGTCAGGAAATCATGCGGGCATTTTCATTGGACATTCCCGGTGACACGCTCCCGTTCCGTGGACAGCCGATGCGCGTGTATGTCGCCGGCGGTTCCGTCTATGTCGAGTCGGAGCGCTACTACACTCGGGTCAGTATCGAAGACTTGGCACCGCGGTCCCGTCCTCTCTCCGCCGAGGAGCAGCCTGGCCTATAGGCTGGGGGCATGACTAACGGAAATGAGGCCGTGAATCTGGCGGCCGAGCAATCCAAGGAAACGGCCGACAAGAACCTCCCCGCCTTCGGGGACCTGCCCATCCCCGACGACACCGCAAACCTGCGGCAAGGCCCCAACCTGCACGACGGCTTACTGGCATTGTTGCCCCTGGTCGGCGTGTGGCGCGGACAGGGTCAGGCCAACCCTCCGGGAACGGAGGAGGACATTACCTTCGGCCAGCAGGTGGTCTTCAGCCACGACGGCGAGAACCGCTTGGCCTATGAATCCCGCACTTGGCGGATGGACGACGATGGCCAGCCAGCTGGTCCGGCGCGCCGCGAGACCGGGTGGTGGACGATCGATGACGACGACAACATCGAGGTCATTATCGCCCACTCCGATGGTGTAGCGGAGATCATGTACGGCAAGCCGATGAACGAGCGTGCCTGGGAGCTGCAATCCAACCACGTCGTGGCGACCCAGAATGGTCGCACCGATGTGCAGGCTGGAAAGCGGCTCTACGGGCTGATGCCGAACAACAATCTCGGCTGGGTGGACGAGCGGGTCTACGACGGCGAAATGGCCCCGTGGATGTCGGCCGAACTACGCCGCGTGATGGGTTAGCTCCTACCGGATGCCTCAGGCTGTCGATCGGCAGCACGGGCCTCGGAGCGGTGGCGTCTCCCCCAGAGGGCGCGAATGACGTCCACCGCAAGGAACAGTGCCAGGGTAATGCCCATGAGCGGGAGGAACACGCCCACCGTGGCGGCGAGCACGACGCCGAAGATCAGCGGCCCCGGCGCGAGGACGACCCGTGAGCGGGCGGGCCGGCGCAGCCACCACATTCGGTATCCCAGGATCACAATGGCGGCGATGCCGATACCCACCGCGAAGAGTGCCAGCTGCAAGGGGAGCCCAAACATGATTCCCATGTGGAGGTAGATTCCCCACGAGGACAGTTTGCTGAACAAGGGGAGGTCCTTGAAATCCTGACGCCCCACGACATCGCCCGTCCCGGGATCCACCGCGAGTGCATCCGAGGTGAGCCGCCACGGCACCCAGCGCTCGCTGACTTGCCACGCCTCGTTCATATTCGAGGAGGGCCGCAGCACCAGTGGGCCCGTAAGCCCCTCGGCGCGCGCGGTGGTGAGCACGGAGACGGCAGGGCGAGTCTTCCTTTCGATCTCCGCGGCGACCGAGTCCTCGTGTGGAGTAGCCGGTGCGGTGGACTGGACAGAATCGCCCGGCTGAGCGATTGAGGTGTTGATGGGTTCGGCCTTCCAACCCATCTTTGCCACGACCGCATTGACATTGTCGCCGGCGATATTTGACCAGGTGATTCCGGTGGCGGAGAGCCCCAAGATGGCCACGAGCAACCACAAGCCCAAGTGAGAGTGCCAGCGCATGGCCCCCAACCGGGCGCTGAACGTGCGACCAGAGGTCTTCTTCAGACGCGCTCGCCGCTTCCACCACAGCCACACTCCGCCCAGCGCCAGCGCCCATAGCCAGGATGCGGCCAGCTCTGAATAGAGCATGCCAGCAGGCCCGAGGTGCAGGCTTTCGTGGAGGCCGGAGATCCAGCGCCGCAGGGGCAGCTCCCCTAGTCCGGAGTACGTGGGATGGGCTCCCAGGATTGATTTATCGCCGGGGTTCACGAACACGGCCAGCGGGTCGCCATCCGGCTTGTCGCTGCTGAGGAGCACGCGGGTGGAGTCCGTGGGTTCCGTGGCCGGCCAGATTTGTGTCACCGAACGATCCGGGTAGCGCTCCTTCACCGCGTGGACCTGGTCGTCCAACGGCTGCGCGTGAGTCACTTCGTCGACCTTGAGTAGGTCGCGGTAATACACACTTTCCATGGTTGGCGCCAGCGCGTAGAGCGCCCCAGACAGGGCCGCGACCAGCAGGAACGGTCCGACGAACATGCCGACGTAGAAGTGCATTCGCCGGATGAAGCCATCCCAGGTCGCCCGTGTTTCAGGGGAAGTCACGATAGTCCTTTGCAGTCACTGTGCGAGCATCGTGCCCAGCACATGGGTCACATAAGGAGTCGTTGTGCACGCGGTTTTAGTTCCCCTACTCGCGTGTGAAAAATATCTCCGCCATCAATTTGGCTTCCCCGGGAACTGTGGCCGGGGGTAGTTCGGAGATTGGTCGGAGCGCGGGGCCCTAGCTTCCTGCCACCGCGCTCCGGGCCAGCTCTTCAATGCGATCGGCCTGCTCAGGGCGAGGCATGTCCCGCCCATCGATGGCTGTGACCCGTGCTTGGATGCGCACGCTCGACAGCAGCCACACCCCGTCTGCGGCGCGCAGGTCCCCCACCGTCAGCGGTGAATATCCCACCTCCCACCCGGATTCTTCCGCGAGTGAAAACAGCGATGCCTGGCTGGTCCCCGCAAGAATCCCCTCATCCGCCGGGGGTGTCAGAATACGGTTGCCCCGCACCGCGATCACGCTGCTTGTGGGCCCTTCCAGTACCCGCGCCTCGTCTCCGGTACCTATGACGAAAATGACATCGTCGAATCCTCGAGCCGCGGCGGTCCGCAGCGCAGCCATATTGGCGGCATAGCTTAACGTCTTCGCCCCAATCAGTGCCCACGGGGAATCATTGCTCACGTCCAGCGAGAATCCGCGCTCCGCCGTCATCACACGCACCCCATTGGCGCGTGCATTGAGCACCTTCGCACCCACCGGCGCCACGGTGATCCACCCGGTAGGGACCGTGGATGATTCCCGCCCGCGCGAATACACCCAGCGCAGCGCCGCCTCATCGGCCTCGGTGAAGGTCTTCGCAGCCAGTTGCGTTGCCTCAACCCACCGCTCCAGATCGGGCGCGGGCAAGTCCAGCATCGCCGCACTGCGCTCGAACCGCCGTGCGTGCCGCTCCAGGTTGTGCACCGTCCCGCCGCGGAGCATCAGTGTTTCAAACACCCCGTCGCCTCGCACCGCCGCCAGATCATCCGCATAGATCATCGGCTCGTCGACCGGTCGAATTCGGGGCTCTGCCAGCCCTAACACGTCAATCACCATCATGGTGATAACCCTAGTAAAGCCTTCGCGTTAACATTGCCCTATGACCGCGCCGAACGAATCGACCGCTTCCGCGTTCCCCACCTCCCCGATCGTGGACCACGTTCCCGGGGCTTCGGCCACTGTTGAGGACGCCCCCCTCTCCACCGCCTGGCATTACGGCGATCCCTTGGTCGAACAACAGCGGGTCGAATCCGGCACCCCTGGCCTGGTGGATCACTGGGACCGCGTGCCGATCCTGGTCTCTGGCGCTGAGGCTAAGGGGTGGCTGAATGACCTCATTTCCCAGAAGGTCAACGCCATCGCGGAGGGGCAGGCAACTCATGGGCTGATCCTCGATGGTCAAGGCAGGGTGCTCCATCATTTCGGTATCGCGGCGCTGCCCTCGGGATTGCTCCTCGATGTCGCATCCGAACATGCCGATGAGCTCCAGAACTATCTGCAGAAGATGGTGTTCTGGGCGCAGGTTAAGGTCGAGCGGCTGGACATGGGACTGGTTGGCGTCCTAAGGAAGACCCGAACACCCCGCGCGAACGAGGCTGGCGAGGGAGCTCCGGAAGACCTCGGCGATCTCCCCATCCATTCGTGGCGGGTGACCCACCTTGGCGAGATGGAAGAGCTGGGCCTGTGGATTCCACGAGCGAACTTTGCCGACTCGTGGGACAAGCTGATTCACCTCACCGGCGCGCGGCCGACCGGCGCGATGGCGTGGAATGCGTGGCGGATTCTGGCGCGGAAGGTGGATGTGCTTCAGGATCTGGATTCACGGGTAATTCCGCATGAGGTTCCAGAGTTCGTGGGTCCAGCCAACCATGCGGCTACCCAATTGGGGAGCGTTTCCGATGGTCCCAGCGCCCACGCAGTTCACCTGAATAAGGGCTGCTACCGGGGACAGGAAACTGTTTCTCGGGTGCAGAACCTGGGGAAATCACCTCGAGTGCTGGTGCTGCTGCACATTGACGGTTCAGCACAGAAGTTGCCTGCCGTTGATTCGGAACTGCTGGCCGACGGGCGAACAATCGGGCGCGTGGGCAGTTCGGTGCATGACGCAACCTACGGGCCCATCGCCCTGGCGTTGGTGAAGAGGAACCTGGTGGAGAAGATCGCTCGAGCCGGTTCCGGAGCTCCCTCCCTCACGGCCGACGGGGTGGATGCAGCCATTGATCCCGATGATCTGAAGGTGGATGACACCGCACGCCCGGGACGGGAAGCGATCCGAAAGCTTCGGGGGCACCCATAAGTCCTGGTCACGCCCCGCAAATCAGCGCAGGGCGATAGCCTTTTCCGATAAAAAGAGGACCTCGTTTCGGAATTCGAGGTGGTTTGACGCTATTGTGTATGGCAGGAAGAAACAAAGACGTACACATAGGGTGGTCGAATTCCCTGGCCACCCCGGATCTCTGAGGGGGTCAGGCCATGGGTCGCGGCCGCGCCAAAGCAAAGCAAGCTAAAGTTGCTCGCCAGTTGAAGTACAACGCTCCAGAGATGGATCTGGAAAGGCTCCAGCGGGAGCTTTCCTCCGATTCGTCCGAGAGCACCAATCGCTCCTGGGAAGAAGAGGACGATTGGGAGAACTGGGAGCACGAGCGCTGAACCTAAGCACACGCCAACTTCCACTGTGAATCCCGCCCGGCTGATCGCCGGGCGGGATTCCTTTTTGCCTTAGTGCTTTTGGTATTCGCCCCGCAGCACGGCACCGCCCTCGCCCGGGCGCACTTCGCCAAGGACCCAGGCATCCAGATGGCGGGCAGTCAGCATGGCCAACGCGCGTTCCGCATCGTCCTCGGCGACCACAGCCACCATGCCCACGCCCATGTTGAAGGTCTTTTCCATTTCTTCCTGAGACACGTGACCGTAGTGCGCAATCGTGCGGAAGATCGGGGCGGGTGACCACGAGCTGCGGTTCAGTTCTGCCACGATCCCCTCTGGAATGACTCGGGCGAGGTTGGCCGCCAAACCACCGCCAGTGATGTGGGCGAACGTGTGTACCTCACACTCGGATGCGAGGTCGAGGCAATCCTTCGCATAAATGCGGGTGGGCTCCAGCAGCTCCTCGCCGAGCGTGCGACCGAGCTCATCGAGCTCTTCGTCCAGGGGCAGCCCAGCCTGTTCCAGCAGAACATGGCGAGCCAGTGAGTAACCGTTCGAATGCAGCCCGCTAGATGCCATGGCGATCACCACATCGCCGGGGCGAACCCGGTCGGGGCCGAGCACTTTAGCTTCTTCCACAACACCCACGGCGGTGGCGGACACATCGTATTCCTGCTCTTCCATCACCCCCGGGTGCTCGGCGGTCTCGCCGCCCAGCAGGGCGCATCCCGCTTCCTGGCAGCCATCCGCGATGCCGCGCACAATATCCGCGACCTTTTCCGGGATCACTTTGCCGATGGCGATGTAGTCCTGCATAAACAGCGGTTCGGCACCGCAGACGACCAGATCGTCAACACACATGGCGACCAGATCGCGGCCAATTGTGTCGTGCTTGTCCATCATCTGCGCGACAGCGAGCTTGGTCCCCACGCCATCGGAAGAGGCAGCCAGGAGTGGCTTTTCGTATTCTCCCAGCGCGAACAGCCCGGCGAATCCGCCCAGCCCGCCGCGCACCTCGGGTCGGGACGCCTTCTTGGCCAAAGGTGCGAAGAGCTCGACAGCGCGGTCGCCGGCCTCAATGCTGACCCCTGCCTGCTCATAGGAGGCGCCGTTGTTGGTCTTGTCAGTTTCACTCATGGGGTTTCACCAAAGTTTTCTGTGTCTGGATTGGACAACTGGACGTCTTCAGCTGCTGGGCAGCCCCGGGGGTTAGTCATCGATGCTGCTCGTCGCCATGTCACCAAGCAGATTCTTCACCACTTTGGCGTTGTCGTCATCATCAGGAACACCCAGCGGGTAATGCCCGTCGAAGCAGGCGGCGCAAAGTTCCTCGCGCGGCTGCCCGCTGGCGGCGATCATCGCTTCCTGGGATACGTAGGCCAGCGAGTCGGCACCGATCTCCTCGCAGATGGACGCCACCGGATCTTCCTGATCCACGTTGTTAGCGATGAGCTCTTTAGGAGAGGCGAAGTCGATGCCGTAGAAGCATGGCCACTTCACTGGTGGTGAGGCGATGCGTACGTGTACCTCAGCTGCGCCAGCCTCCCGCAGCATCTTGATCAGCGCCCGCTGCGTGTTACCGCGGACGATGGAATCGTCCACCACGATGAGCCGCTTGCCACGAATCACCTCGCGCAGAGGATTCAGCTTCAGCCGGATGCCCAATTGGCGGATAGTCTGACTGGGTTGAATGAAGGTTCGTCCCACGTAGGCGTTCTTCGTCAGCCCCTGAGCGAAGGGAATACCAGATCCTTGGGCGTAGCCCACAGCAGCCGGCGTTCCGGACTCAGGCACGGGAATGACCATGTCCCCGTCGACCGGAGCCTCCTGAGCCAATCGTCGGCCAATCTCCACGCGGGTGGAGTTCACCAGCTGTTTGCGGATCACGGAATCCGGCCGGGCGAGGTAGACGTACTCGAACACGCAGCCCTTTGGCGTGCCCTGCCGGAACCTGCGGGATCGAATGCCGTCACCGTTGATGATGACCAACTCCCCCGGATCCACGTCGCGGATGAATTCCGCTCCCACGATGTCCAGGGCGGAGGTCTCGCTGGCAACCACGTAGCCGGAGTCCAAGCGTCCAATGCTCAGCGGCCGCACGCCGTGCGGATCGCGCACTGCGTAGAGATTGGTTCCGTCGGTGAACGTCACGCAAAATGCGCCGCGCACCCGCGGGAACAAGTCCATGGCCGCTTCTTCAATGGAGTGTTGTTCCGACGTGGAATGAGCCAGCAGGGCGCACATGACGTCTGAATCAGACGGATTGTTCTTCGGGTCCACAAGGCCCAGCCGGGCGGCCTCCTGGGTGAGCTCGCGGTGATTCACCAGATTGCCGTTGTGCCCCAGCGCGACATCGATCCCGTCGGGAGACATCCGGAACATCGGCTGAGCGTTGTCCCACGTGGCCCCTCCGGCCGTGGAGTATCGGGTATGCCCCAGCGCGACATGCCCGTTCAAGGAATCCAGTGACTGCTCGTCGAAGACCTGGCTGACCAGTCCAAGGTCCTTGAACACTACTATCTGCTCGCCGTTCCCCACGGCAATGCCAGCTGCTTCCTGTCCCCGATGTTGGAGTGCGTACAGCCCGTAATACGTCAATTTGGAGACGTCTTCCCCCGGAGCCCACACTCCGAAAACGCCACATTCTTCACGTGGGCTCGTTTCCCCGAGGTCGTCGAAAGGACCAGCCGGGGTGGTTTGAAGCTTCATCTCTTGGCTGTCGATGTTTGCCACTCGCCCCACACTACCCGCCAACCTAGCTCTTACCCAATTCTCAACAAAGGCAGGAAGCGAGCGATTTCCGTGGCCCTGGTGCCAGACAATTCGGCGTCCGAATCCCCCAACTGCACCAGCCCACAGCACACCTGAAGCCACGTGATCGGGGTGAGCTGCACAACATTGGGCGGCGTCCCCCTCCTATGGATAGGCCCCTCCACGCACTGCACCGCCACGAAGGGCGGCACCCGCACCTCAACGGTCTGGCCCGGCGCATCGGCCGCGAGCAACTCCGCGGTCGAGCGCACCGCCTCCGCGACTGCCTGGCGCCCCGGGCGCGTCGCCCCGTCCGGATCCTCAATCCACGCCGCGACCTCGTCAACTGCGTACCGCGCGCGTTGCGCCAGGTCCCTCGCATCAGTCATGTGATCCACCGTACGCGCCTCGATCGGCGTGACCTACCATGAGGTTCATGCCTACGAC
Source organism: Corynebacterium falsenii (assembly GCA_001054945.1). Taxonomy (GTDB): domain Bacteria; phylum Actinomycetota; class Actinomycetes; order Mycobacteriales; family Mycobacteriaceae; genus Corynebacterium; species Corynebacterium falsenii_A. Next base: position 33,092 of record JVKJ01000004.1, read on the forward strand.
GAATTCAGCTTCCCCCTCCCCCAACGAAGAAAAGCGCCCGTCGAGCGTGACTTTGCGCTTCCTCGCTGCCCCCACCGACGTCCTCATGGCGGGCGCGATGGGCGTCACCGGAGGGCGGGTGCTGGAGTGGATCGACAAATCGGCCTACGCCGCTGCCGTGGGGTGGGCGCAGTCCTACTGCGTCACCGCGTACGTCGGGCACATTCACTTCACTCGCCCGATCCCCTCCGGGCACATGGTGGAAGTGCGCAGCCGCATCGCCTACACCGGACGGTCATCCATGCACATCGTCAACGAGGTGTACTCCGCTGATCCGCGCGAAGGTGTGTTCACTCGCGCGTGCGACTGCCTGGTTATTTTCGTAGCAGTCGGCGAGGACGGGAAGTCCATCCCCGTCCCGAAGTACGTGCCCGAGACCGAGGAGGAAAAGCGGGTCGAAGCCGCGGTGCTGGATCGGGTGCGTCTGCGCAAGGCCATCGAGGAGGAAATGCTGCGGCAAACCTACACTGATGATTCCACAGCGCCGCAGGTCACGCATCGGTTCCTGGCGAAGCCAACGGATGTGAACTGGGGCGGAAACGTCCACGGCGGCACCGCGATGCAGTGGGTTGATGAGGCCGCCACTGCTTGCACGATGCAGTGGACGGGCGAGAGGACCGCCGCCGTGTACGCCGGGGGGATTCGCTTCTACCAGCCTGTACACATTGGGGACCTCGTAGAGGTGGACGCCAGGCTGATCAGGACGGATACCCGATCGATGCATGTCAGTGTGCACCTGCGCGCGGGCGACCCCCGCAAGGGAAAGGGAGAGCTGCCGGTGGCGCTGCACGCCTCCTTCGCCTATGTGGCGATTGACCTGGATGGGCAACCGTTAGCCGCGCGCCAATTCACCCCTGAGACCGATGAGGATCGCGCCCTCGAGGAGCACGCAGCCACATTGCGCACCTTGCGCGACGAGTTTGCGCCGCGTCCGCTGGTTCAGCCGTTGCGGGAGAACCACCGCATCACCAGCTAGGCCCTGCTGCCCAGCTCGCGGCGGGAAACCTGCTGGTTCCCCGCCGCTGCTCTTCACGGAGAAGCTAGCCGAACAACGTCGGCAGGGTTGATTCCCAAGCGGAGCGCAATTCATCAATGTTGAAGTTGATCGTGCTCTCCCCTGCCTTCAGCACGATTTCCGGCTGGTCAGCCTCATCGAGTGTGCCGCTGTTGCCGATCACGGTGGCATCCACGTTGTGGCGGTGCAGGATCTGGAGCGCGTCTTCACGATAAGCGGGGTCCACGGCAATCAGGACGCGAGAGGCGGTTTCGGAGAAGAGACCCACAAAGAGCTGGTCCAGATCCGGGCTCTCTCCTGCCGATTCTCCCCGACCGACGCCCTCGGCCAAGTGAGCCGCCACATCGACCGTCAGGCCGGTGTTCGAGTTCAAAGCGAGCTCCACAAGGGCCTGTGAGAGGCCGCCCTCTGAAAGGTCGGAAGCTGCGGAGACCACGCCACGCAGCTCCGACAGTGCGGTGCTGAGGTTCTTCTCATTTGCCAGGTCGATGCGCGGTGGCATCCCGGACAGATCGTGGTGGGCCACTTGCTGCCAGATCGATCCGCCGAGCTCGTCTGCGGTCTTCGGACCAGCCAGGATCAAGTCCAGCTGCCCCTGATCTTTAGCGATCTTTTGTGGGATCCGAGTCGAGGAATCGTCGATGGTGCCCAATACGGCGATGACCGGCGTGGGCAGGATCGCGGTCTCCCCGGTCTGGTTGTAGAAGGAGACATTGCCGCCGGTGACGGGGATCCCCAGCTCAGCACAGCCATCGGCCAGTCCGTGCACTGCTTCCTTGAACTGCCACATCACCCCCGGATCCTCCGGGGAGCCGAAGTTGAGGCAATTGGATACGGCAACGGGCGTGGAACCCGTCACGGAGACATTTCGGTAGGCCTCACCAAGAGCAAGGCGAGCGCCGGTTTCCGGATCAAGCCGCGTGTAGCGACCTGAAGCGTCAGTCGCCACAGCAATGCCACGGTTGGTGTCCTCGTCGATCCTCAACACGCCCGCGTCCGCGTTCTTCGCGAGAACGGTGTTGCCCCGAACGTAGTTGTCGTACTGCTCCGTAATGAATTCACGGGAGCACAGCGCGGGGGACGCAGCGAGGTCCAGGATCAACTGGCGGATCTCTTGCGAAGTCTCGGGCCGAGCCAACCCCTTGTCTTCATTCAGCGTTCCCTGGTCTGCGGGTCGCTCTACAGGCCGTTCATAGACCGGGCCTTCCTCCGCCATGGTTCGCGGTGGCGCGTCGACCACGATCTCACCCTGGTGCTCGATTACCAGGTGGTCACCGTCGGTCACTTCACCCAGGTCAGACGCGATGACATCCCACTTCCGACAGATCTCCATGAACGAGTCCAGATTATCCGGCGTCACAACCGCCATCATGCGTTCCTGAGACTCGGAGCTGAGGATCTCCGCCGCAGTCATGTTTTCCGCGCGGAGGTGAACATTGTCCAGGTTGATATGCATGCCGCCATCACCAGCGGAGGCGAGCTCGCTGGTTGCGCAAGACAGCCCCGCGCCGCCGAGGTCCTGGATGCCCACGACGACACCGGCACGGTACAGGTCCAGGCAGCACTCAATGAGTACCTTTTCCGCGAAGGGATCGCCGACCTGCACGGCCGGCAGCTTCCGTTCAGCGCCCTCCACGAAGGTGTCGGAGGCCAACACAGAGACTCCGCCAATGCCGTCCAGCCCCGTCCGCGCGCCGAAGAGGACCACGCGGTTTCCGGTGCCGGAAGCGAAGGCCAGCTTCAGATCTTCCACCTTGAGCGTGCCTACACCCAGCGCATTCACCAGGGGGTTTCCAGCGTAAGACTCGTCGAAGACCGTTTCGCCGCCGAGGTTGGGCAGGCCGAGCGAGTTTCCGTATCCCCCGATACCGGCCACCACACCTGGCAGCACGCGCTTCGTGTCCTCAGCGTCTGCGGGGCCGAAGCGGAGTTGATCCATGACCGCGACTGGGCGCGCGCCCATGGCCATAATGTCGCGGATGATGCCGCCCACACCGGTCGCCGCCCCCTGATACGGCTCCACGTACGAGGGATGGTTGTGGGATTCGACCTTGAAGGTCACCGCGTGCCCGTCGCCAATGTCGATGACGCCCGCATTCTCGCCGATGCCGGCCAGCATCTTGGACTTCATCTCGTCTGTCGTGGTCTCCCCGAAATAGCGCAAGTGCACCTTCGAGGACTTGTAGGAGCAGTGCTCGGACCACATCACCGAGTACATGGCGAGCTCGGCATCGGTGGGTCGCCTGCCCAGGATCTCCTTGATGCGGGCGTACTCGTCGTCTTTCAACCCCAGCTCGGCATAGGGCTGCGCCACATCCGGGTTGCTCTTCGCATCCGCCACCGTGTCATTGTGAATGTCGATCGTGTTTTCCTGACTCACCAGCTACTCCTCTTAAGAAACAAGTGAATTGATGGCGGATGTGAACATGCCCAGGCCGTCTGTGGACGGCCCAGTGAGGGTCTCCACGGCATGCTCTGGGTGGGGCATCAAGCCGACCACGCGGCGGTTGTCGCTGCATACCCCGGCAATACTGTTACGGGAACCGTTGTGGTTGTTCACGTAGCGGAATACCACGCGGCCCTCGCCCTCCAACTCCTGCAGGGTCTCGTCGGAAGCCTGGAAGCGCCCCTCCCCATGCTTGGAGGGCACCAAGATCCGGGAGCCAGCTTCAATCTCGCCAGTCCACGCGGTGTCGCTGCTGGCGACCTCAAGCTCGACGTCCCGGCAGATGAAACGCAGCCCCTCGTTGCGGGTCAACGCGCCTGGAAGCAGGCCAGCCTCCTGAAGAATCTGGAAGCCATTGCAAATACCCAGCACGGGGGTTCCGCGCCCTGCTGCCTCCACCACGGTGCGCATCGCGGGTGCCAGCGAAGCAATGGCCCCGGCTCGCAGGTAATCGCCGTAGGAGAATCCTCCGGGGACCACCACGGCGTCAACCCCCTTAATGTCCTCATCGGCGTGCCAGAGGGCGACGGGCTCAGCCCCCGCCAAACGAACGGCACGGCTGGCGTCCACGTCATCCAACGTGCCGGGAAACGTAATGACCCCGATGCGCGCGCTCACTGCTCGCCCTCCACTGCGGTCACCACGGAGTATTCCTCAATCACAGTGTTGGCCAGCAGCTCTTCCGCGATCTTTTCGGCGATGGATTGGCGCTCGGCCTCGCTGAGAGAGTCATCCATCTCCAGATCAAAGCGCTTGCCCTGGCGAACATCACTGACTCCGCTGATTCCGAGGCGCCCAAGGGCTCGGACTACGGCCTGACCTTGCGGGTCCAGGATTTCCTGTTTTGGCATGACATTGACAACTACACGAGCCATCGTTGGGTGCTCCCAGCTGTTGGAATGATCCGGCAAAATACTCGCCTATCCTATCACCGGGGTTTTTCATTCCCTAAGGCGTTTGCCTGCATCCTCCGCACCTCGGGGCAGCTCACCGCGCGCGGGGGTTGAGGAGGGATTTTAGGACGCCAAATTCGCTGGATCTGACCCCACGAAATCACGGTAGCTGGCGCCTTGATACCCAGCATCCCGGAGGGTGTCCAGCAGGGCGTTCATGTCCGCCAAGGCGCCGGCCTTTGCTGCCTTACTGGAGCTCAGAGAAAGACGAATATCGTGCTGGTCTCGGATCATTTTGCGAACTCGGTTGCGTACGTTTCGCCGCCACCACTTCGCTGCGCCGAAGCCGTCGCCGAATGCGAGCACTCGGACATCCCTCGTGGCACCGGAGTGCAGGTCGTACACCTGGTAGGCATCTGCCGCGACGTCCAGCCCGGCACTGGCCGCGGCCTGCAGCGAGGGCTTGCTCATGAGCCACCGAGAGGGCGCGAACGCGTGGACCGGTAGATCGAGGGACTCGCATTGGCGCATCGCAGCGGTCAGCCTCAGGTTGGCCTCGTGATGACCCAGCTTGTCGAACTCGGCTTTGACGGCGCTTCCCCCCATTCCGCCTAGCATGACCTCGCATCCCTCTGCTGCGGACGAGCGGAAGAAATCCACCGCCTCCGCGTGTTCGCGCAATGTCCAGTCCCCGTCCCGCAGGGTGAGCACCACGCTGGGGCTAAACCCTGCGGACCGAATCATGGAGGCCGCCGTTGAGGCTGCGGCCAGCGTATCGCCCCGGACCCCAGTCACGCTCATCATCAGACGGGGTGGGACTTCGCTTCTGTTCATGCGTCACACCCTGCCCAATTCACATGAACACGTGGTTTCAGGAAGTTAACCCATTTCTGAACTAGCGGTTAACTACCCCCTCTAGTGCGCGATGCCCATCCGATCCAATTCCCAGGCGGTCTCAAAAGCGCTTTGCCACCACTTTTCGTAGCGACCAGACACCCCTCCGTGGCCGGCCTCCATATCGATCTTCAACAGCGCGTCGGCGCCGGCGACCTCTCGCAACTTTGCGACCCATTTCGCCGGTTCCACGTATAGCACCCGGGTATCGTTCAAGCTGGTGACGGCAAGGATCGGCGGGTAGTCATTGGCGTCCGAAATGTTCTCGTAGGGGGAATACTCCGCCATGTAGTCGTAGACCTCGGGGTCGTGGAAGGGGTCTCCCCACTCGTCCCACTCCGTCACGGTGAGCGGCAACTCAGGCATCAGCATCGAGGTCAGCGGGTCAACAAACGGCACGATCGCCTCGATCCCCGCAAAACGATCCCCAGCCATGTTGGCCACCGCCCCCATTAACATCCCGCCGGCGGATCCGCCCTCGGCGACCATCAGGTCCGGCCGGGTCATCCCCTCCCGAATCAGATGATCTGCCACGGAGATGAAGTCCTCGAAAGTGTTCTTCTTGGATAGCCCCTTGCCGTGGTCGTACCACAGTCTCCCCATTTCGCCGCCCCCTCGGACGTGCGCGACTGCGTAGACCACCCCACGGTCCAACATGGACAGCCGGAAGATCGAGAAATAGGGATCCATGGACATCTCGTAGGAGCCATAGCCGTACAGAAGCACGGGATTCTCCCGATCCAGCGGAACGTCCGCGCGGTGAATCAGGGAGACCGGTATCTGTGCACCGTCGCGGCCCGTGACCCACAGGCGCTGTGAGGTGTAGTCCTTCGGGTCGAATGGAGTGCCGTCTGGGGCGGGAAGCACCTCTTGCTCTTTACGGAGGATTCTCTCCCCCGTCTCCAAGACCACGTCATAGACCCGCGGCGGGGTGGTGAAGCTGCTGGTCCCCACCCGGAGAATCGGAGACTCCCACTCAGAGTTCCCACCTACACCCACGCTGGTGAGGTCCTGGTCAAAGTTAATCTCCTCGAACTCCCCCAGCTCATTGCGTTCGCCTTTCAGCATCATCACGTACGCAGCTTCCAGTGCGTTTTCCCGCACCTCCAGGACAATATGGTCGCTGAAGCAATCCACGCCTTCCACGCGCACATCATCCCGGTGGGGAACCAGACTGGTCACGTCATCAAGGCTGGAGATCACGCCCGCGGGGTGGTAGCCCAGCTCACTGTTCGGCCCATTCTTATCGTGCACCACCAGCCACTGGTCCTGGCCGTCGATGATCGCGTGATCGATGCCATATTCCACCCCATCTTCGCGCGGCAGCGCGCACGTCAGCTCCGCCTCGGGATCTTCCAGATCCAGGTACCAACACTCTGACGTGATCTTCGAGCTGGTGGCGATCATGAGGAATTTCTCCGAACGGGTCGTCCCCACCCCCACCCAGAATCTTTCGTCCTTCTCTTCGAAGATGAGCTGGTCTTCCTTCGTCGAGGTCCCCACCACGTGCTTCCACACCTGGTGAGGGCGCCAGGCATGGTCGACCTTCTGATAGTAGAGCTCATCGCGACCGACCCACACCGCGCCAGCGGAAATGTCGGTCACCTCGTCCGACAGGTCACGACCGGTGTCGAGGGGCCCTGATCCGCAGTGTGTAGCGCTCATCGCCGCTCGTATCCACTGAGTAGGCCAGGCGGGTGCCGTCGAGGGTCACGCTCGCGGCGCCGAGGGCGAAGAATTCGTGCCCTTCCGCCTCCTTGTTCACGTCCAGGAAGGTTTCCTCACCCTCCTCGGGTGTCTCCGGGTCGATGGTGGGTGGGGTCCAATCATATGGGGACGCCACCTTGACGCGGCACATCGAGCCATAACTCTTCCCCTCGTGCGTGCGCGAGAAGTACCAATAGTCGCGGCTGCGCACGGGGAGGCTCATGTTGGTCTCCTTCACCCGGGCTTTCACCTCGTCAAAAACAGCCTGTTGCAGGGGCCCGAGGTGTTGGGTGCGCTGCTTGGCGTACTCATTTTCCGCGTGGAGATGTTGGCGAGTGTCTGCGGAATCCTTGTCGCGCATCCATTCGTAGTTATCCTCAAAGGTTTTGCCGTGAAAGGTTCTGACGTGCGGGATCTTCTGCGGAATTGGTGGATTGGCCATGGTGTGGAAGTCTAATACTCACCATTTTTCACATCATCAAGGGTATTTTCGCTCAGGAACCTTTATGCTTGTGGAAGCTCACTCTGACCAGTTTCACAGTTGAATAGGTTGTACGTATGAAGATTCGTTCACTCATCCTGGCTTCTGTAGCTGCCTTGACCGCGAGCGTCGCGGCAGTACCAGCAGCCGTGGCGGCCCCCGGCAACGCCGTCATTTTCGGTGATTCCTACCCATCGAACCCGACCATGGAGGACTACCTCGCGCAAAAGGGCGCTCCCATCCCCTCCAACAACATCAACAAGCTGGGGTGTGCTGTTGACCCCCGTTTCGCAGGAGCGTACGCCGCGGCTGCCGGCGGACGTGAAGTACAGAACTACTCCTGCGCTGGCGCTTCCTACAGCACCGGCGGATGGAAGATGAACGATGCCGCTAACAAGGCTGCGGAACTCGGCGATCTGAATGCTGGCACATCCGAGGTCGTGGTCATGGCTGGCGCGAACGATACGTACCCCTACGTCATCAATAAGCCACCGCTGCCAGTTCCCCAGATCCAGGAGAACCTGCGCAATCACATGGTGGACAACGTCAACCACATCCGCGCCCTGGCACCGAACGCTCGAATCAAGATCGTTGGCTACCCACACTTGGCCAATGCTGATGATCGCGTGTGCCTGCTGAACGTGGTGCCCGGCGCTCCCACCCCTGATCCACTCGTCCGCATCGGTGAGCTGGAATGGGCTGTGCAGGATGCGGGCATGAGCGCAGCACAGGAAACCGGCGCCACCTTCGTGGACGTTAAGGGCATCTCCAACAACCACGAAATGTGCTCCAACGATCGCTGGGTTGCAGGCCTCGTGGACTTCACCTCGGGCCCCCGGAACATCGCCCTGCACATGACCAACTTTGGTCTGGGCCAGGTCGCTGACCACATCGGCCGCTCCTAAGCAGCGCCACCTCACTACACACATTGAAAGCCCGGCCTTAGGCCGGGCTTTTTCGCGGTCAACGTCGGTGAAATTCCAGCATCCGCGCTATTCATTGTGGGGATTGGGCGGCTCCCCACCCCAATATCGCACCGTCAATATTCCCCCAAGCGAGAGAACATCTACTTAGACGCAACTGCCGATCCAGTCAGCGAAACGACGACCGGAAATGCGCTCGTACGCTTCCACGTAGCGCCCGCGGGTTGCCTCGACAACAGAGCCCGGGAGCGGTGGCGGTGGCGTCCCATCCTTGGAATTCCACCCGGACTTTGGGCTCGTCAGCCAGTTTCGGACGTACTGCTTATCGAAACTCGGCTGAACTTTGCCTTCCTCATAGCTGTCGGCTGGCCAGTAACGGGAAGAGTCCGGGGTGAGTACCTCATCGGCGAGGATAAGCTGACCGTTCTCGTCGAGACCAAACTCCAACTTCGTGTCCGCCAAGATCACACCGTGATCTGCGGCAAGCTCCGCGGCTTGGGTGTAGACCCTCAGGGTGGCGTCCCGCATCTGCTCGGCGCGCTCCTTCCCGAGGGCGTTGATCATGACATCGAAGCTGACATTTTCGTCGTGGTCGCCGATCTCCGCCTTGGTCGCCGGGGTGAAGATGGGCTCCGGGAGACGCGAGGCTTCCACCAACCCCTCCGGGAGCTTCACGCCGCACACCGCACCCGTCTTCTGGTACTCCTTCAGCCCTGAGCCGGTGAGGTATCCACGCGCAACGCATTCGAACGGAAGCATGTCCAGCTTCTTGCAGACCATCGCCCTACCCAACACGGACTGAGGGATGCGTTCATCGTCGAGAGGACCCGCCAAGTGGTTGGGGAAATCGATCTGTTCAAAGAAGTATTCGCTCATGGCGGTGAGTACCCGACCCTTATCGGGAATTTCCGTGTCCAAGACGAAGTCATATGCACTGATGCGATCTGTGACGACCATCAGCAGGGTCGATTCATCGATCTCATAGATTTCACGCACCTTACCGGCGGAAAGGTGCTCATACTCAGCCAATTCCGGACGCATGAGAGCACAGTCTATCACCGGCCAGTAGCCACAGCAGAGTGGAACTGACCCACCTGAATGGCGTTGAGAAACGCCCAGGTCGACAGTGAAAAAACACCGTTCTAGGAAACCTCTCCCCCGAAAGAGGAACATTCCACCCCCACATTTGCAGCAAAAACTACTTTATTGGCGATTGAGCCCCAGATTCCATCCTATTTTGCTGAAATTATGAGGTCGCTTTTATGTCCGCCTCAGCGGGCACTAAAAATGCGCTTCTTAAGAAACACTGAAGGAGAGCCCATATGTTTGCCAAACGGCTCGCTGCAACCCTCACGGGATTAGCAGTAGTAGGCAGCCTGGCAGGTTGCGCCAGCAATAAGCCGACCACACCGCCCTCATTCATTTCCGTGTTCAGTTCGGAGCCCCAAAACCCTCTGGTTCCCACGAACACCAATGAGAACGGTGGCGGGGCCATCTTGGACACGCTGTTCGTGGGGTTGGTTGCCTACGAGCCCAACGGCACCCCGTACAACGCGGTGGCCGAATCCATCACCCCGAATCATGATTCCACCGAGTTCCGCATCAAGCTGAAGGATGGGTGGAAATTCTCCAACGGGGAACCCGTCACCGCCGATAGTTTTATAGACGCCTGGAATTACGGGGCAGATGCCAAGAACGCGCAATTGAACGCCGACTTCTTCTCCAATATCCAGGGATATGACCAAATCGGGGCGTCCGAGGAAGGCGATTCCAGCGCCTCGCCTGGAAAGGACGAAAAGAAGGATGCCGCGGAACCGGGCAAGCTTTCCGGGCTGGTCAAGGTCAACGACCGGGAGTTCCTGGTGAAGCTGGTCAACCCGGAATCCACGTTTTCAACGCGGCTGGGCGCGACTGCCTATTCACCCTTGCCCGCCGTGGCTTTTAAGGACATGAAGAGTTTCGGGGAAAATCCGATCGGCAATGGCCCGTACATGATGGACGGCGACGGTTCCTGGACCCACAATGTCAATGCGCGGCTCAAAACCAACCCAAATTTCAGCGGCAAGAACAAGCCGAAAAACGATGGCTTGGATTTCCGCTTCTACACCAACCTGGACACCGCCTACGCGGATGTTCAGTCCGGCGACCTCGACACCATTCGCGATACGGTCGGCCCCCATGCCCTAGCCAGCTACCGCGCCGATTTCCCGGACAGCCACAGCCAAGACCCGATGGCCTCTTTCCAGTCTTTCGTGCTTCCGTACAACTTGGAACACTTCCACAATGACGAAGAGGGCCGGCTGCGACGACAAGCTATATCCTTGGCCGTCAATCGGAAACTGATCACCCAAAAGCTGTTCTTCGATACGCGCCTGCCAGCCTCCGACTTTGGGTCCCCCACGCTGGGTCAGCTGCCCAACATTAAGGGCAAGGAGATCCTGGACTACGACCCGGAGAAGGCCAAGCACCTGTGGGCAGAAGCCAACAAGATTTCGCCGTGGTCGGGCCAGCCAATCCAAATCGCCTACAACGCCGACGGCGGCCACCAGGGATGGGCAGAAGCGGTGACGAACTCGATTCGCCAAACGTTGGACGTCCCCGCACAGGGCCAGGCGTACCCGAACTTCAAGGGATTGCGCGATGACATCGTCCACAAGAAGGTCGTGTCTGGCTACCGCTCAGGTTGGCAGGGCGACTATCCCTCCATTGCCAACTTCCTCGAACCGCAGTACCGCACCAACGGCAGCTCGAATGACTCCGGCTATTCCAACCCGGAATTCGACGCGAAGCTCAACGAGGCAGCCAAGCAATCGACCCCCGAGGCAGCTCAAAAGGTCTATGACGAGGCGCAGGCAATTTTGATGCGGGACCTTCCGCAGATCCCCCTGTGGTACCCGACAGCATCCACGGTGTGGAACCCGAAGCTTAAGCACGTCAAGTCCAATTGGAAGGGCATGCCCATCTACACCGACATCATTAAGGAGGGCTAGCCCATGCTGTGGTACATCGGCAGGCGGCTCCTGCAACTCATCCCCGTCTTCTTCGGGGCCACTTTCTTGATTTACGCCATGGTGTTCCTCACCCCGGGCGACCCTGTTCTCGCGCTCGCTGGGGATAAGGCCGCGGACCCCGACGTTTTGGACGCCATCCGGCAGCAATACAACCTGGATAAGCCCTTCATTGTTCAATACCTGCTGTTCTTGGGCGGCATTTTCCAGGGCGACCTCGGCATGACATTTTCCGGGCGTCCAGTTGTCACCGAGCTGGCGGAGGCCTTCCCCATCACCATCAAGTTAGCTCTTATGGCCTTGGCGATCGAGACGATTTTCGGTGTGGGCTTCGGCATCATTGCCGGGCTGAAGAAGGGCAAGTGGTTCGATTCCTTCCTCCTGATCGTGTCCCTGGTTATCATCGCCATCCCGATCTTCGTCATCGGATTCGTGGGCCAATTCGTCTTCGGGCTGCAGCTCGGTTGGGTTCCACCAACGGTGGGCTCGCATGGCAGCTTCGACCGTCTCATCCTTCCCGCGACAGTGTTGGGACTCGTGTCCTTCGCCTATGTTTTGCGCCTGACGCGTTCGGAGATCGCCCAAAACTTGCGCGCAGACTTCGTGCGAACCGCAGCTTCCCGTGGCCTTCCGCGCAGCACGGTGATTCGCAACCATGTCATTCGTAATTCGATGATCCCGGTGATCACCTTCATCGGTGCAGACCTCGCCTCGTTGATGGGTGGCGCCATCGTCACTGAGGGCATTTTCAACATCCACGGTGTGGGAGGCCTGCTCTTCCAGGCAGTCACGCTGGGGGAATCTCCCACGGTGGTCAGTGTGGTCACCGTGCTGGTGATTATCTTCGTGATTTCCAACCTCATCATCGACTTGCTGTACGCCCTGCTTGACCCAAGGATTCGTTATGCCTAACCCACAAGAACATTCCCCGGTCCTGTCGTCTTCGCGCACCGAGCGCTGGGTCGCGGAGGCACAGCCGGAAGATGCGCTCACGCGCGACCAGAAGCTCCCCGACTCCCCGCCTGCCGGATTGTGGGGCACCGCCTGGAAGGACCTGCGAGTGCGCCCGCTGTTTTGGGTGTCCGTGGTGATCATCACCGTGCTCGTTGCGGTCGCCCTGTTCCCTGGGTTGTTTTCACATACTGACCCCCGTGCCGCCCATCTGGAAGATTCGTTGGCGCCTGCGAGGAACGGTCATCCCTTTGGCTTCACCCAGCAAGGGTATGACGTCTACGCCCGGACTATTTTCGGCGCTCGAGCCTCCGTGCTGACAGGCCTTCTCACCACGATCGCCGTCACCGTTGTGGGAGTCTTGCTCGGTTCCCTCGCTGGGTACCAAGGCGGCTGGGTGGACGCACTGATCTCTCGGTTGACCGACGTGTTCTTCGCTATCCCGCTGCTGCTAGCCGGCATCGTGCTCATGCAAATGTTCTCTTCCCGCACTGTCTGGACCGTGGTCCTCGTCCTGGCGGCCTTTGGTTGGCCACAGATGGCCCGCGTCACTCGTTCTGCCGTCTTGACCGCGAAGAACAACGAGTATGTCGCTGCCTCTCGCGCCTTGGGGATGTCCAAATTCGCAATCCTGTGGAAGCACATTCTCCCGAACTGTCTGGCGCCGGTCATCGTGATGGCCACAACCTCGCTGGGAATCTACATCGTGGCGGAGGCTACGTTGTCCTACCTGGGTATCGGCCTTCCTCCCACGACCGTGTCGTGGGGCAATGACATCTCCACCGCCCAGGCCACCCTGCGGGTGTCCCCCTCTAATCTCTTTTACCCCGCTGGAGCCCTCGCGCTGACGGTCCTGGGCTTCATCCTTTTGGGCGACACGTTGAAGGACGCCCTTGACCCGAAGGAGCGCAAGCGATGAGCCGACCTGCATCTCACAACATCGACGATTCTCACCCGTCCAGCCGGGGCCAGCACCTACCCGACCAGAGGGACGAGTTGTACGAGCCAGCTGTACAGCCGCAAGAAGGCCAGCAGCCCGTCCTGTCCATGCGAAATGTCAACATCGCCTTTGGCTCCCGAAAGAAGCCGATCGACACTGTCTTCGGAGTAAACCTGGATGTCTACCCGGGTGAAACGGTCGCCATCGTGGGTGAATCCGGCTCGGGCAAGTCCACCACGGCTCACGCGGTTCTCGGGTTACTCCCCGATACTGGTCACGTCACGGGTGGGCAGATTTTGGTGGAGGGGGAGGACGTCACTACGTTCACCCAACAGCAATTCACGGACATTCGCGGACGCGTGGTGGGCCTGGTCCCACAAGATCCGATGTCCAACCTGAACCCGGTGTGGTCCATCGGACATCACATTAAGGAGTCCCTGAAGGCAAATAGCATTGCCACGGGTTCGGAGGCACACCAACGAGCAATCGAGCTCATGGAGGAAGCTGGACTTTCTGAGGCGGACCGGCGGATCAGCCAATACCCGCACCAGTACTCCGGCGGCATGCGCCAACGCGCCCTGATCGCCTGCGGGCTAGCCGCTCGCCCGAAGCTGCTCATTGCAGACGAGCCAACGTCTGCTCTCGACGTGACGGTGCAGCAGCAAATCTTGGATCACCTCGAAGGGCTGACCAACAAGTTGGGCACCGCAATGCTGCTGATCACCCACGACCTCGGGCTGGCGGCGGAGCGCGCCCAGCGGATCGTCGTGATGAGTCAGGGGCGCATTGTGGAAAGCGGTCCGGCCCTCGAGGTCCTGCAGGACCCGCAGCATCCTTACACTCAGAAGCTCGTGGCGGCAGCGCCATCCATCGCCTCTCGTCGGGGTGATGCGACCGCAGCTGAAGGCTCGGCCGCAGCCGACAAGGAAACCGCCATCCTCCGCGTGGACAACCTGACCAAGGTCTACCCGGTTCGGGGCGAGAAGCCGTGGCAAAAGAAGGAGTTCACTGCCGCCGAAGACGTGTCTTTCTACCTCAACCGCGGACGCACGCTCGCACTCGTGGGAGAGTCCGGTTCCGGCAAGTCCACTGTCGCGCAGATGGTCTTGGGTCTGAACTCCCCCACCAGAGGTGAGATTCACTTCAATGGCGAAGACATCACCACGATGGGCCGGGAAAAGGAGCTGGAATTCCGGCGCCGGGTGCAACCGGTCTTCCAGAACCCATACGGCTCCATCGACCCGATGTACTCCGTTTTCACCACCATTGCTGAGCCGCTGCGGATCCACAAGGTGGGCTCGAAGAAGGACCGGGAAAAACGAGTCCGCGAATTGCTGGACATGGTCGCGATGCCACAGTCGATGATGCATCGCTTCCCTGGCGAGCTATCCGGTGGTCAGCGTCAGCGCGTGGCCATCGCTCGTGCCCTAGCGCTTGAGCCTGAGGTGTTGATCCTGGACGAGGCCGTATCAGCCTTGGATGTGCTGGTTCAGTCCCAGATCTTGGCGCTACTGAACAAGCTGCAGCGGGAAATGGGGCTGACCTACCTCTTCATCACCCACGACCTTGCCGTCGTGAAGCAGGTCGCGGATGAAACGCTGGTGATGCAGAAGGGGAAGATCGTCGAGCGCGGCGAGACGGATGAACTCTTCGCCAACCCCCGGGAGGAGTACACCCGCAAGCTCATCGATTCAATCCCCGGCGGCAATATCAAACTCCACAGCGCCTAGGCGCTACCTCGTCTAGAGGATGTCCCCGGGCGTGTAGGAGGCCGCCTGGGGGTGGCGTCCAACAACTTCCTCCACCCGGCCCACAACGCGGGCGACCTGGGACTCAGCGGCACCGATGAAGGCCTTGCGGTCGGCGAGAGCGGTCTCGAGGTCCTCCTTGGACAGGGGCAGCCGGTCGTCATCGGCGAGGCGCTCCACGAGGTTCTGCTCTGCACCGTGCTCCCTCATATCCAGGGCCATGGCCACTGCGTGCTCCTTGATCACCTCGTGGGCAGTCTCGCGGCCTACCCCTGCGCGCACCGCGGCCATCAAGATGCGGGTCGTGGCCAAGAACGGCAGGTAGCGCTCCAATTCTCGCTCGATCATGGCCGGGAAGGCACCGAACTCGTCCAACACCGTGAGGAATGTCTCGCACATTCCGTCAAAGGTGAAGAAAGCATCGGGGAGAGCCACGCGACGGACGACCGAACAGAACACGTCGCCCTCATTCCACTGCGCCCCGGCCAAGTCCGCAGACATGGTCAGGTAACCGCGCAGCAGGATCTGCATGCCGCCCACGCGTTCACAGGAGCGCGCATTCATCTTGTGCGGCATGGCAGAGGAGCCTACCTGGCCTTCTTTAAAGCCCTCGGTGACCGTCTCGTTGCCAGCCATCAGCCGGATCGTCATGGACAGCGAGCTCATGGCTGCGCCGAGCTCCACCAACGCACTGATCGCGTCCATGTCGAGGCTGCGCGGGTACACCTGGCCAACGGAATCGAAGACCCGGGAAAAGCCGAGCCCTTCGGCGATCCCCTGCTCCAT
Organism: Corynebacterium falsenii; assembly: GCA_001054945.1. Taxonomy (GTDB): domain Bacteria; phylum Actinomycetota; class Actinomycetes; order Mycobacteriales; family Mycobacteriaceae; genus Corynebacterium; species Corynebacterium falsenii_A. The sequence goes on from JVKJ01000004.1 coordinate 48,923, forward strand.
CGCAGCGAGCTTGTCCTCATCCCCGCCGAGGAGATCCAGCATGTCCTGGGAGGTTCCCATGGGCCCCTTGATTCCGCGTAGGGGGTAGCGCCCCAGCAGCCCTTCCACGCGCTCAATTCCCAACAACAACTCGTCGGCGGCCGAGGCGAAGCGCTTGCCCAATGTGGTGGCCTGCGCAGCGACGTTGTGGGAACGGCCAGCCATTACCATGCCCTGGTATTCCCCAGCCCGCGTGCCCAAGCGCGCGAGAACGGCAACCGCCTTGTCGCGTGCGAGTTGAAGGGAGCGGTATATCTGCAGTTGCTCCACGTTCTCCGTGAGATCGCGGGAGGTCATCCCCTTGTGAATATGTTCGTAGCCGGCGAGGGCGTTGAATTCCTCGATTCGAGCCTTGACATCATGCCGTGTCACGCGTTCCCGCTGCGCGATGGAGACCAAGTCCACCCTGTCGATGACGGATTCATAGGCTCCGAAGGCCTCGTCCGGAATGTCCACCCCCAGTTCTTTCTGGGCTCGCATCACGGACAGCCACAGCCGGCGCTCCATGATGATCTTTTCCTCCGGAGACCACAGATTGGTCATCGCGGCGGAGGCGTATCGGTTGGCCAGGACGTTAGAGATGTTCTTCTTCGCTGCGTCAGTCACGCCCATCAGTATAAAGGGCTGGCCTGACCCACCCGCTAGACGTGGATGCGCCCCTCCACAGCGGGAAGCGCGATGTCCCGGCGGAAGTGGCCGCCATCGAGGTGCACGGTGTCCATCACGCGGTACGCCTGATCGCGGGCCTCTTCCAACGTTGCGCCCGTGCCGACCACGTTGATCACCCGCCCACCGGAGCTCACCAGCTGGCCATCCTTCACCGCCACCCCCGCTGCACGGATCCCACGGGACTCGCTGCCAGCGTCCGCCCCGGTGATCACGTCACCCTTCTTCGGCGCCTGGGGATAGCCCTCCGCGGCCAGGACCACGGTCAAAGCAAAACCGTCCTTCCACGTCAGCTCCCCCGCTTCGGCGAGCGTCCCCTCTGCGGTGGCCCGAAGCAGGCCCCCGAGTGGGGTCTCCAACATCTCCAGGACTGCCTGAGTTTCGGGATCGCCAAAGCGGCAATTGAACTCCACTACCGCTGGGCCCTCCTGCCCCCAGGCGAGGCCGGCGTACAGCAAGCCGTTGAAAGGCACCCCGTCCTTCACCATCTGCGAGGCCACTGGCTGCACCACCTCATCCACGATGCGTTGCACGCCGCCCTCTGGCAGCCACGGCAGCGGCGTGTAGGCACCCATGCCACCAGTATTTGGTCCTTCATCGTTTTCCCACACGCGCTTGTGATCCTGCGCCGGGAGCAGTGGCACGACCGTCTCTCCATCCACCAGGCAGAACAGAGACACTTCCGGGCCATCCAGGAAGCTCTCCAGCAGCACCGGGTTCCCCGCCGCATGCACCGATTCAATGTGCGCCACAGCTTCATCGCGGTCATCCGTCACCACGACTCCCTTGCCTCCGGCCAGGCCATCATCCTTGACGACGAAGGTCGGCCCAAAGTTCTCCAGGGCGGCGTCCACCTCCTCGCGGGTAGCCCCTGGTGCCAGCGACTCGGCGCGGGCGGTGCGGACCCCGGCGCGACTCATCACATTCTTCGCAAAGGCCTTGGACCCTTCGATTTGCGCGGCCTCCTTCGACGGTCCAAAAACGGCGAACCCGGCCGCGCGCAGTTCGTCGGCCACGCCCGCGACCAACGGGATCTCCGGCCCGATCACCACCAGGTCGGCGGCGAGCTCCTTGGCAAGCTGCACGGCATCCTGGTCGGGGTGCAACGTTGCGATCGCGCTCATTCCGGCATTTCCGGGGCAAACATGCACCTCAGAGACCTGAGGGTCACGGGAAAGGGAATAGGCCAGGGCGTGCTCGCGAGCACCGTTACCGATCACAAGAATGCGCATGGTGCCACAGTTTAGCGGGTAGCATCGGGCGCATGGCTAGCGTATTCACCAAGATCATCAACGGGGAGATCCCGGGGCGATTCGTCTACCGGGACAGCACGGTCGCCGCCTTCCTCACCATCGAGCCGGTGGCCTACGGGCACACCCTGGTAGTCCCTGTGGAGGAAGTGGACCGGTGGACGGACATGGACCCGGAGCTCTGGGCGCACTGCAATGAGATTGCGCAGCATATCGGATCCGCTATCGTGCATGCCTTTGATGCCCCCCGTGCGGGCTACCTCATCGCCGGCTTCGAGGTTCCTCACGCCCACATTCACATCTTCCCCGCCCATGACATGTCTGGCTACAGCCTGGCCAACGCGATGAATATGGACGACACTGACCCCGCGCAGATGGATGCCGCTGCGCACAAGATCCGCGAAGCACTGGCCGAGGCCGGAGTGGAGACGGGAGTGACCGCCAGTGGGCAATCCTGAGGGGGAGGCTTCGGGAGATAGCGAGAGGAAGCAGCACCGCGGGCTCGCCGCCAGCCCAGGTCACACCGACCCGGACGAGGTCGCCTTCGACCTGCCGGAATTCGATAGCAACTCGGACAAGGCCATCCTCGAGGATCCGGACGAGGTCGCGCGCCGCAGTTGGCTCGGCCGTTTGGGGTCCGGGGTGGCCTCCACCGGCCGCATGCTGTGGGATATCCCGAGCAGCCTGGGACTGGGCAGCCGCCCCTCTCTTCCTCAGCTTCGTGGTGCCATTCCGCATCCGCCGCTGGGTGCGCGCCAAGTCAGCCACGGGTACGTGGACGACCTGTGGCAAGCGCGTCCCACGCTGGATCGCCCCTATCCGGTGGTCCTCATTCACGGAACGATCAGCTCTAAAAACGTGTGGCAGAATCTGGTCAATTCCCTCCGCGAGGACGGGTTCGTGGTGTTCGCACCTGACTATGGGGTACACGGCACCCAGGACATTCCAGCCTCCACAGAGGATGTAGGCGCCTACATCGAGCAGGTCCTCGCCGCCACAGGTGCCGAGCAGGTAGACATCGTCGGGCATTCCCAGGGCGGTTTGCTCGCGCGCTATTGGATTAATGAAATGGGCGGCGAGGAGTACGTGCATCACCTCGTCACCCTAGGCTCGCCGCATAAGGGCACCACGATCCTGGGAATGTTGGGGGGAATGGTCACCGGGGAAACCACCCAGAGGATGGCCGCCGCCACGATCCGCCGCGTTTTCGGCGCTGCGGGGATGCAGCAGGTCATTGGGTCGCCGTTGCTAGACACGCTCGCCGCAAGCCCCGATACCCGCCCGCTCATCCGATACTCTTGCTTTGCGACGAGAAATGACACCACCGTCGTGCCGCAGGAAAATTGTTTTTTGGACGCCACCGATAACCCACTGGTGAGAAACGATTTCTTGCAAGATGTGGGGATTGCGAAGGTTAGGCACGAGGAAATGCCATCCCACCCGGCCGTTCAAGAACTCGTCCACCAAGTGCTGGTGGATGCACTGAGCCAGGACGAGGAAGATGACTGGGATTAAGAGGTACCTTGTGGACCGGCAAGATCAGCCGGTTCGACGGCGGAAGCGCTCCATTTTCGCCTACATCCCAGACATGGGTCGCTGGGAGGAATCCCCCTACCACCCGATCTGCCCGTCTGAGCCTCGCCCGGTGGTAGTCGTGCACGGCACTGTTGGCGGCCGCGGGAACTTCAGCCGTTTGGTTCCGATCCTGCAGAGCACCTTCGACGGGCGTTCTCGTCGCGTGTTTTCGGCTAGTTACGGTGAGGCGGGGACCACGGACCTCCAAGAATCGGTCCTGGAAATTGAGGACCAGCTACTCGAGTTGCAACGAATGATCGGCGCTTCATCCTTCGACGTGGTCGCACACTCCCAGGGCGGTCTGCAATCGCTCCTGGTCGCCTCGCGCGAGCGGGCCGGTTACCTGGTCAACCACATCGTGGGGCTCGGAGCGGACTTCCGCGGTGTGCGAATGCCGTGGAGCGGGACTCCCCAAGCTGAGACCATCAATAAGTGGGTCCATGCCATTGCCGGCCCCGCGTTTGCTCAGCAGATTGTGGGTTCGCCGGAGCTCGCGGAGATCATGGCCCACGTCAGCTCCTGCACAGTGCCGATCACTCAGATCGCCACCAAGCACGATCGGACAGTCCCGATGGAGGCCGCCTTCGCCCTAGCAGACCACCATGAGTGGACTGGCACTCCTCCCCATCCAGGGCCGCTCAAGCTGGTACTCGTTCAGGACTATTATCCGGACCTGTCGGTGGCGCACAACATGTTACTGCGCAACCCGAAGGTCGCGCTGTTGGTGAAGTACGCCCTCGAGCACCCGCCTAGCTAGACTTCTTCGACCCCTGCTCAAAATCTTCCGGCTGATCGGCCGCGGGCAGCGTCACGGTGAAGCAGCTCCCCTCCCCCACCGTGGAGGACACGTCAATGCTGCCGCGGTGAGACTCGACCAACCCCTTGACGATGGACAGCCCCAGCCCCGAACCGCCTGAAGCTCGGGAACGAGAGACGTCGGTTCGGTAGAACCGCTCGAACAGGTGCGGCAGCGCTTCGGCGGGGATGCCGGCGCCATCATCGGAGACGTCGATGATGACCTGGCGTTCCTTTTTCTCCTCGTTGTCCTCCACGCGCAGGGCGATCTGCACCTTTGCATTATCGCCGGCGTGCCGAAGCGCATTCGTGACGAGGTTGGTGATCACCTGGTGGAGGCGGCTGGCGTCCCCAATAACGACCGGGACGTCACCGGAGTGATTGCGAACCGTGACCTCCCTCCCGGGGAACCCGGCGCGGGCGTTGTCGGCGCAGGAAAGGCACAGCTCGAGCACGTCTACGCGGTCCTTTTGAAGCGGGCGCCCCTCATCCATGCGGACCAGGGCCAGCAGGTCCTCGACCAGAAGACTCATCCGCCCCGCCTCGGCGGAGATGCGCTCAATGACCATATTTGCGTCATTTGTGGCGCCAGACGTGTAGAGCTCGGCGTACCCGCGGACAGACGTCAGCGGGGTACGCAATTCATGGGAGGCATCCCCGATGAATCGGCGCATCGTGTCCTCGGAGCGACGAGCCTGCTGTTCGGACGCTCCCACCGTGATGAACGCACCCTGAATCTGCGTGAGCATCCGGTTGAGCGCCTGCGACAGTCGTCCCACTTCGGTGTCCGGCGCCCAGAGTGGCACACGCTGGTCCAGTTGCCCCTGGGAGATGAGTGAGGCGGTGTTCTCCACCTCGTTGAGCGGCCGTAGGGCCCTGCGCACGAGGTAAAGGCTGGCGGTGACCAGGGCCAAAAGGATGAGCAAACCGATCACGAACTGCAGATACACCAGTCGCGAGATCGTGTGTTCCTCGTCCTCCAGGGGGAGGGCGACGATCGTGACAGACCCGTCCTTGTTCTCCACTGAGGAGGCACGCCAATTGGCGGAAGAGGCCGACCCGATGCGCGCCGGGACCGTGATAGGTGCCGTGGGGGTTTCCAGTCCGCGTACCTCCGGCATGGATTCGTTCACACTGTTGAAGGGTCGGAAGGCCACCTCCCCGTCGACGACCATGACAAAGAAGTCCGAGGGCGGGCGGGTCACACCGTTATCCGGATCATAGGAACCGAATGGATCGGTATTATTCCCGTTGTCACGCTGGGGGTTTACACCGTTACTGTTGCCGCCATTGCCATTCGAGGAGCTCGGGTTGCTCATGTGCGCCCAGCCCTCGGTGGCGGAATGGAGCTGCTCGTCCACCCGCTGGATCATGAAGGACTTCAACGTGGAGGTCACCACCACGCCGGAGCCCAGAAGACCAATACCAGCGAGAACAGTAATGACCGCGACCAGGGACACCCGCAGCGGGAAATGGGAAAGGAAGAAGCCAGGGTGGCTGCCCCGCACCCGCTTGGCGGTACCCCTATTGGGCATCCAGGGGTTCAGTCGCGGGGTGAACCGGGGGTTGAATCGCTGGTTGGGGCGAGGGTTCCCCGAGGAGTCGCGGTTGTGGAGCGGTGGAAATGCCGCCATGTATATGCGCCTCGCCTAAATGCGTGGCTTACGCAGCACGTAGCCCACACCGCGGACCGTGTGGATCAGGTGTGGCTCTTCCGTGTCGATCTTGCGGCGCAGGTAGGAGACGTAGGATTCCACGACGTTGCCATCGCCGCCGAAGTCGTATTTCCACACGTGATCCAGGATCTTGGCCTTGGACAGCACCACCTCAGCATTGACCATCAGGTAGCGCAGCAGCTTGAATTCAGTGGGAGAAAGGTCGACCACCTTGCCGGCCTTGGTCACCTCGTGGAGGTCGTCGTCGAGGGTGATGTCCTCATAGGTGATGGTGCTCGTATCCGCGGACTCCTCCGGGGAGACACGGCGCAGAATCACACGAAGACGGGTGATCACCTCCTCCAGAGAGAAGGGCTTGGTCACGTAGTCGTCAGCACCGATGGTCAGACCGTGAATGCGATCCTCCACGCCGTCCTTCGCGGTGAGGAACAAAACGGGTGCATCGTGCCCGTCTGCGCGAAGCTTGTTCAGGAGGGTGAACCCATCCATCCCGGGCATCATCACGTCCAGAATAAATGCGTCAGGCTTGTACGCCTTGGCGATGTCCAGGGCCGTAGCTCCGTCTTCAGCGGTTTCCACGTCGAAACCCTGGAATTGCAGGGAGACTTTCAGCAGGTCGGAGATATTTGATTCGTCGTCAACGACGAGAACCTTCACAGGCTGAGCATTTGGTGCAGTCATTGGAACAGTATGAATCATCGTTGTGGAATCGGACTGAACGTTTCCTGAATGCTTACTGTGGGGTCCGCTTCATTTATTTGGGACGCCACGCCGTCGCACCAAGCCGTCACTGGAGTCACATTGCTCACAATTTTTGGACCTGGCAAGCAATCCAGTGGAATCGGAGCGAACCTTAAGGTTGAATATTGCCCATGACGAAGACGAAATCCCACTCTCTCGCACGTCGTGCGGCAACCGCCGGCGCTGCCATTGTTTCTGCCCTGACCCTCGGGGCAGGCGTTGCAGGTGCTCAACCCCTCCAGCCTGCGCTCCCCACACAGGATCAAATTAACGATGCCGTGTTGACTTCCCACGACAACCTCCAGGGGCAGGTACCGAATCTGCCGGAGGAGTTCCGTCAGCAAGCCCAGCAGGGCATTAACGATCTAACCAATACCCTCGCTCCCGGCGCGCTGGCTGCCCGCGAAGCAGCCCGCACCCCAGCTCCCGCGCCAGCACCGGAGCCAGCACCGTCTCCGTGCCCCGCCACAGCCAAGGCATGTGTCGACCTCGATGGCAATACCACCTGGCTGCAGGAAAACGGCCACGTCACCTACGGCCCGGTCCCACAGTCCGCTGGCGCCCGCACTCCCGGCCAGGAGACTCCCCGTGGATCCTTCGTCGTGCAGTACAAGGTGCGCGATGAAATCTCCCGCGAGTTCAATAACGCCCCGATGCCTTTCGCGGTGTACTTCACCAACGATGGCCACGCCTTCCACGAGGGCGCGGTGAACGTGACCTCCGCTGGCTGCATCCACCTGGGCCCCGCGGATGCGCAGCACTACTTCGAAGCTCTGAACCCGGGCGACGAGATCTTCATCTTCTAAGCGCTGGTCATCGCCTCTCGGTCATCGCGCCGAGTGGCGCTCTTGTTCTCCAAGCGATCGCGGTCCCGAATCATGGTGGCCGCCAAGATCGCCCCGAGAATGGCGAGCACAGCGGCCAATATCAGCACGTGGTGTAACCCGTTGATATAGGAATCCAATGCAGGCTGGGCCAATGGCCCGGCCTTTTCTCGTAGGATCTGAAACTGCCCGGCGGATGCGAGGTCGATCACCTTCTGGGGAGCGTGCAAATCCCCCAACCCGCGGGATACAGCCGCGGTGACGATGGCACCATAGATCGCCACGCCGAAGCTCGTCCCCAGCGGAAACGCGGTGTTGGCAATGCCGGTAGCCGTTCCCGTCTTGTGTGCCGGTACCACCGCCACAGCCACGTCCATCAGGTGCGGCAACATAAGCCCGGTACCCATGCCGACCACGATGTACATCGGAAGAATCGCGCTCCACCCGGACTGACCATCGACAAGCAATCCGAGCAGCAGCCCCAGCGCGACCACTGCCATACCGAGAGCTTGAATCACGCCCACAGAGATTCGCTTGGCCAGGCCGATTGCGACAGGCGCACACAAAATCATCGGCCCAGCAATCGCCGTCGAAACGTACCCAACCTGCAGGGCACTCAGGTTTGCCGCCCCGGACAGCCACAGCACGATGTACGGCATCATGCCGAAGCTAAACAGGCGAGCCGCGAATGCCACGATGGTCACCGCCGAGAACGACGGGATACCGAACATCCGCACGTCGATCATGGCCCTTTCGCCCTTGCGCAGTTGCACCCAGATCAACACCACCAGTGCGACCACGCTTACAACGAAGGAGACAATGACCTTGGTCGCTGTCCAGCCCTCTTCCGGACCGGTAAGGATTCCGTAATTAAGGAGGAAGAGGAAGAGGGACGCCAAAACCAGCGTGCCCCAGTCGATCGGGGGCGTGCTCTCCTGCGTGCTGGTTCGGCGGTACGGTGGCACGCCCCACAGAGTGAGGGCAATGATGGCCACACCAATCGGAATGTTGATTGCGAAAATGTATTCCCAATCGAGCCACTGAATGATTGCGCCACCGAACAGCGGCCCCAGCGCCGCCGCAGCGGCACCCGCCGCCATGAGGACGGCGATGGCGGAGGTTCGCTTCTTTTCTTCACCCGGCCCAAAGGCATCGGAGACCAGGGGAATGCTGGAACCGAACACCATCGCTCCCCCGGCGCCCTGCACAGCTCGCGCCACCACGAGCCAGGTCTCCCCATCGGCTGTCACACACCCGATCGAAGCGAGAACAAAGAGGACCTGGCCAAGGATGAAAATCATCCGGCGACCGATGAGATCGGAAAGGCTCCCCACGCCCAGCAGCAGGGTGGCAAAGGCCAGTGAGTAGGCGTTCACGACCCACTGGGAACCAGACAATGACAGTGTGAGGCTCCGCGCAATATCTGGGAGAGCGACCAGGACGATCGTCATATCCAGGGTCATCATGAGGGACGCCACCGCACCCGCGATTGTGGAGCACGTCTGCGCGTGAGGATATTCCCTCATCAGTCTGTGCTTAGCCATTCCACCTCGATTCGCTACACCGCCTGGCGGCCATGGGATCAAACATTTTCACCCACCCTAGCGATTCTGCAGCTGGCGCCATCTGAACAGTTTGGCTGGGAGAACCACTATTCACCGAGTATTTCCACATTGTTCGTCGCGACGTGGGGTTTCTGTAATTCCCATCAAATACTATGCCGGCTCGTGAATATGACGCATGGGAATGAAGAATCGACACACACCGGGCGGGCTGGCGTCCCCAGGCGAAAGATCCTGAAGGGGGCAGCCACCGCGGGGGCTCTGGCGGCGGGTGCGTCCCTCCTACCCCCATCGCTCTTGAATCGAATCGCGGAGGCGGCGCCCGCGGGCTCGCTGGAGGACGTTGAGCACGTCATCTTCCTCATGCAGGAAAACCGGTCATTCGACCACTACTTCGGCACGCTCCGCGGGGTGCAGGGCTTTGGCGATGAGTCGGCGCTCAAGCAACGGGACGGCAGCAGCATCTTCGAGCAAAAGGATGGCGAGGGGAACCCGGTGCTCCCCTTCCCCATCCGGCAGGCCGCGCACGCCCAGTCTATGAACGGTGAAAACGTGGACGCCCTCAACCACGACTGGGAGGGAGGAACAAAGGCGCTCAATCACGGGTGGTGCGACCAGTGGATTCCAGCGAAGACTTCCTCCACGATGGCGCACTACGACCGCCAGGACCTTCCCTTTCAGTTCGAGCTCGCGGACACTTTCACGGTCTGCGACCAGTACTTCTGCTCCTGCCCCACGAGCACCTCCCCGAATCGGAACTACTTCTTCTCCGGGTACACCGGCTTCGAACCGCTGTTGCCCGCGACCCGAGCAGTGGACAACCGCGCCTACGATGACGGCCACCTGGGCTACGACTGGACTTGTCTCGCGGAAATCCTCGAGGAGGCTGGAATCAGCTGGAAGGTGTACCAGGAGTGGGACAACTTCACGGATAACAACCTGGAGTTCTTCAAGTACACGAAGAAGGTCGCGCGCAAGGCCTTCCCCCACCACGGAGGATCGCCGGAAAAGTACTATTCCGCGCTGAAGGAAGCCCACGAGGCCAGGGATGAGAAGAAGGTAGAGAAGCTCACGCGTCAGCTGGAGGACGCGCTGGGATCCCTCAACACCGACGAGCGGAAGATCTTCGACCTCGCTCTGTTCCGCGGGCAGACCGGGACGCTCACCGATCGCGTGGCCGGGGATATCGACAGGGGTGAGTTGCCGGCGGTGAGCTGGATCGTCCCCAGCGGAGAGGAATCCGAGCACCCCTCCGCTTCCTCTCCGCGGGCCTCGGCGAACTTGATCTACCGTCTCTTGGACGCCCTGGGTAGCCACCCCGAGGTCTGGGACAAAACCGCGCTGATCATCACCTTCGACGAAAACGACGGGTACTTCGACCACGTTCCGCCGCCGCGCCCGCCCAAGGACGTGAAGGACGAGTGGTACCAAGGCCAGGCACTGGGAATGGGCAATCGAGTGCCGACTATGATCATCTCGCCGTGGACCGTGGGCGGGTACCGCTGCTCACAGGTCTTCGACCACACCTCCGCCGCGCGCTTCCTGGAGACGTGGAAGGGGATCAGCGTTCCCCAGATCTCTGCTTGGAGACGCCGCATCGGCGGAGATCTGCTGAGCGCCTTCGACTTTGCGAATCCACAGGCCTACCGGCCAGTGCAATCTCCGGAGCCCACTGAGCCTCTGGAGCCCCGCTGGAAACCGAAGCCACCAGACCAGGGCGACATGCCAGAGCAGGAATCGGGCAGGCGCCCGCAACGGCCCCTGCCATACGACCTGAGCGTCCGGTTGGAAAAATTGCCGGGTGGCGCTGAGGCCGAAATTGTCTTGCGGAATGCTGGCCCGCAGATGGCCAACTTCCTCGTCTTTCCCTACCACGAGAAAGACGGCCAGGTCACCGGCCACGACGTGCTCGGAGAAGAGCGAGTGAAGGTTGCTTTACCGTCCGATGGCAACCTGGACATCACGGTGGTGGGGCCGGCGGGCTTCCGCAAAGACCTGGGAACGGACGAGTCTGTGGAGGATTTGCCTTCCAGTATGGATTCATCCATTTCCAGTAGCGGATCTTCGCTGTCCAGTCAGTAGTCATTTAGCTCGAACAGGAAATGCGGTGATCGCCGCCAAGCTCGTCCTGGGCTAGCAGCGCGTTGATGTAAGTCCCCAGATATAAGTGGAGCCGGAGACGAGACTCGAACTCGCAACCTACGCATTACAAGTGCGTTGCGCTGCCAATTGCGCCACTCCGGCATCGCTTCTGCGTCCACAGCTCACGCTCAACTGGGCGTAGCACGTTCCGGCTTAACTGGTGTTTCACATGACCGATTGCAGAAGCGGTACTTAGAGTACCAGCCGCCGTTCGCGCGCCCCCAATCGCGCTTGAGCGGGGTACGAATTAGGTGCACTTACTGTGAAGATGCGCTGCTTAACCATGTAGTGTGTTTGTGTGTCTAATCCACTCACAAGGGTTCTTCGCCATAGCGCTGACCTGCTTTTTACCGGCAATCGGGCGACGATTGACGCCATTCGAATGGCGCCACCGCCAAGCCCGCTGGCGCCCGTGGATTTCAATGATCCAGTAAAGATCCATGCCGTGCTGAACCTCGCGGGCCGCATTGGGGACCTCCTGCTCGGTTCTGGTACTGGAAACTCGGATACGAAGGCTCAGATCCGCGCGATCACTGCTGCCTACGGTTTGCATTACACGCACGTTGACATCACGCTCAACACCATCACGCTGTACGCCCAGTACGACGAGGCGCGCAGCCCCGCCTCCAACTTCCGCGTCGTGCGAAGCCTCAACACGGACTTTTCCCGCCTGACAGAAGTCGATCGGCTCATTCGCTCCATCGTCGCAGGCGCCACCCCCTTGGAGCTCGCACAGAAGATTCTCTACGAGATTGAGACGGCGCCCCTTCCGTACCGCAATCGTTATGCCCTAGGCGCATGGAGTGGGTTCGCTGGCGCCATCGCCTTGCTGCTCGGCGGTGGCTGGGCTGTCGCCGCCGTGGCTGCGATCACCACGGCGTTCATCATGTTCTCCGTGGCCTGGCTGGCTTCTAAGAGCCTTCCGGTGTTCTTCCAGAACTTCTTCGGCGGTTTCGTCGCCGTCATCCCAGCAGCCGCGCTGTACAAGTTCGCGGACGTCATCGGTCTGTATATGCCGCCCACCCTCATCGTGGCTTCATGCATCGTGGCCCTGCTCGCCGGATTAACCCTGGTCCAAGCTCTGCAAGATGCGGTCACCGGCGCACCAGTCACAGCCAGCGCACGATTCTTCGAAACGGTCTTGAATACCGGCGCCATCATTGCAGGCATCGGTAGCGCGCTGGAACTGCTTCGGGTCATCAACGTCACCCTCCCGCCGCTGGACACCAGCCAGACCACCGGAGCCTTCGGCTCCACCACCGTCCAAGTGATCTCTGGGGCCGTGGCCACCATGTTCTTCTGTGTCTCCATGTTCTGCGAGCGCCGAAGCATGGTGATCGCCTTCGCCACCGCCCTCGTTGCCTCCATGGCCTACTATTTCGTCATTTGGATGCAGTGGGGGCCACTGCCCGCAGCGGGAATCGCATCGGTCATGGTGGGCCTCGCCGGTGGTCTGCTCTCCCGCCGTTATTTGATTCCGCCACAGATCACAGCAATTGCCGGGATCACACCGTTCCTCCCCGGTTTGGCTCTGTACCGCGGAATGAGCTCAATCCTCAATGACCAGTTCGTCGTGGGTATCTCCAATCTCGCCCTCGCCTTTGCCACGGCCACCACCCTGGCAGCCGGCGTGGTGCTCGGTGAGTGGACAGCGCGACGGATCCGGCGTCCCCACATCCTCCACCGCTACAACCAACTACGGCGCCCCCTCACCGCCCGCCGCCGCTCCCCACGTCCGCAGCGGATCTCCCGGACCACCGGCCGCCCGCAGCAACCGCTGCACTGGCGCCGGCGCCAGAAGAAGGGCTCCACCAGTCCGTGGCAACTGGGCAACCCGCAAGATCCGGAGCGGGTGCAGCAGCGCGAAGACGGCTCCCGCCAGTAGCGCGGGCGCGATAGCGTAGAATGTGAAAAGTTAATTGTCACCAGCCGAGAAATGGGGTTGAGGCCGTGCCGCCGAAGGTCACAGACAACCGTTCCGCCAACACTGAGTCCCTGCACGCAGTGGAACAGGAGACCGCTCAGGCAGCCCAGCGCATCGTCGCGACGTATTCGCAGGACTTCCTGGATGCGGTGACCCTCATGAGCATGTTGGGGGTGGAGCCCGAGGGCCTTGTCCACCGCAAGGTTGTTGCGGACTTGGAGCAGGCCGAGCAGGATTCCAAGAAGACCACGCGCAAGACCACCAAAAAGGCAGCCAAGAAAACCACCAAGAAGGCGGCAAAGAAGGCCACCAAGGCTACGAAGACCTCGAAAAAGGCCACTAAGAAGGCTGCTAAAAAGACGACAAAGAAGTCGACAAAGACGACCGCCAAGAAGTCCAGCAATTAGCTAACTTAACGCCGTGAGTATCACCCCCAGCACCCGTTCCGATTTCATTGTTGTAGCCAACCGCCTCCCGGTGGACCGCTCCATTGATGCCGACGGCAATGTCGAATGGTCCCCCTCCCCCGGCGGGCTGGTCACCGCCCTGAAGCCGGTGCTTATCGCCCACGACGGAGCCTGGGTTGGGTGGCCGGGTTCCACCGACCAGGTGGCGCAGGAGGAGATGCCAGACGCCACCGAAACCGGCATCACCCTCCACCCCGTAAACCTGGACGACGAGGATTTTCACCAGTTCTACGAGGGCTTTTCCAACGCGACGCTGTGGCCGCTGTATCACGACTTAATCGTCCATCCGAGCTACAACCGGGATTGGTGGAGCCGCTATCAGGTGGTCAACCAGCGCTACGCCGATGCCGTTGCACAGGAGGCCGCCGAGGGTGCCACGGTGTGGGTGCAGGATTACCAACTCCACCTTGTTCCCAAGCTGCTGCGTGACCAGCGACCCGATGTGCGGCAAGGATTCTTCCTGCACATCCCGTTCCCGAACCCGGAACTCTTCCGCCAATTGCCGTGGCGCCAAGAAATCTTGGAAGGCACCTTAGGGGCCGATGTGGTGGGCTTCCACACCCAAGACAGCGCCCGCAACTTCCTGGACACCCTTCGGGCATTGGATTACGACATCGCGACGACGGATGACCCGGATGCGGAATTTATCCACGGCGCGCGGATGCACGAGGACGGCCAGAGTGTCGGCACGGTCCTGTTGGACGACAGGCATGTCAAGGTCGGCGTCTTCCCGATCTCCATCGACTCCCAGAAGGTCTCTGAGACCTCCTTGTCCGTGCCCACCCTCGCGGCCACTAAGGAACTGCGGGATCAGCTGGGCCAGCCTCGACTCCTGCTCGCCGGGGTGGATCGCATGGACTATACGAAGGGTATCCTCCACCGCCTGGAGGCGCTGGAACTGCTGCTGGATTCTGGTCGGCTGAACGCGGAGGACGTGGTGATGGTGCAGGTGGCCACACCGTCTCGCGAACGCCTCAGCGACTATCAGCGGACCCGCAGCCGGGTTGAACAGCTGGTATCCCAGATCAACGGCAATCACGGCTCCTTGGGCAAACCCGTCGTGCAATACCTGCACTCCGGCCTGCCCTTCGAGCAGATCGTGGCACTCTACACGGCGGCGGACATCATGGTGGTGACCGCCCTGAAGGACGGCATGAACCTCGTGGCAAAGGAATACGTGGCCTGCCATTCCGACGGGACCGGCGCGTTGGTGCTCTCTGAATTCACGGGCGCAGCCACTCAGCTCACCAGCGCGTATCTGTGCAACCCCTATGACGTGGAGGAACTTGCCAAGACGATCCTGGAGGCTGCGGAGGACGATCCTTCCGATCGGCGCGAGCGCATGCTCCACCTGTGGGACAACGTGCAGCACAACGATGTGAACAGGTGGGCGCAGTCCTTCCTCAACGAGCTTCAGGAGAAATGATGCAGCTGTGCTTCCGTCGCCGACCGCTGAAGGCTGCTGCTGTCCTGACCACCGCAGCGTTGAGCCTGGGCGCGCTGACCGCATGTGGTAGCTCGCAGTCCCCCGTGGGCGACACTCAGTGGCAGGTCACCGCGGTGTACGACACCCAAGATCGCTCCCACTACGTCCCGGACAACATGGCTGGTCGTGCGTTCCTGATCATCGGCGAAGATTCCTTCACCGGGACCTCCGGATGCTTCCACCTGAGCGGCAGTGCCTCGTGGAATAAGGATCAGACGGAGATCAGTATGGGGGAGTTCCGCCGGGAACGCATCGATGATAAGACCTCTGCGTCGTGCATGCCCGGCGATGAAGACATGGCCGATCGGATGACGAACGTCCTGTCCAATCACCAGCTGAGCTTCGAACGTAAAGATTCCAATCGGATGACTCTGCGGCAAGCGGACGCTCAGGTGCAGGATTGGCAGACTCGCCCCTCGGTCGAATTCATCTCTGGTCCCGACACTCAGAAATAACGCCCACGCCTGGAGTTATCCATGTCACTGCCTTCCCTCCCCACGCTGGCAACAGCCACAGAACTCCTGCTCATCTTGGATTTCGATGGCACTCTTGCGCACTTTTCGGACCATCCGACCGATGTACGCGCCGTGCCCGGCGCCATGGACTCGTTGCGCCGGCTGGCCCACGCCCCGGGGACTACGGTGATGGTGCTGTCCGGTCGCGCGCTGGAGCACCTCAGCATTGTCACCGAGCAACCCGCCATCGTGGCTCCTGCAGATGGCGATATCCGGCTCGTGGGCGGCCACGGTTCTGAGCCCGCGGAGCGCACGGCAGAGTCAAGCCGCACCCCGGAGCAAACGGCACTGTGGGAACACTTACGCGGAGTCGCTCAAGGCTTCGCCGACCGCGTGCCCGGCATGTGGGTCGAGGAAAAGACCAACAGCGTTGGCCTGCATTACCGGCGAGCGGACACGTACGAGAACGGTCACGCGGTCTCCCGGGATTTCATCGCCGAGCTGGAGCGATTGCGCCCTGAGCTCGCCCCCTTCCACATCACCGACGGCAAGGACATTGTGGAGGTCTCTGTCTCCCTGACGACCAAAGGCTCTTATGTGGCGGGCTACCTGGACAATCTACCGACATCGCGCCACCCTGTGGTCGCCTTCGCGGGAGACGATGTCACAGACGAAACCGTCTTCGAGGTACTCCGCGAACGCGGTGGCGTCGGAATCAAAATCGGCGCTGGCCCCACCGCGGCGAGCGAGCGTCTCGCAGACCCCGAGGCCGTGCGCGACTTCCTCAGCGAGCTGGCGGCCCAACGGTGCGACCCGTGACCACGTGCGTGTCCAGGATGATCCTTTCCGGGGTCCGCGGATTCTCCCCCGCGATAAGAGCAGCCAAGACCGCACCGCTGCGACTCCCCTTTTCCCGGCTCGGTTGAGTGACCGTAGTGATCCCGTGGTGCAGGGCGCGGGGGATGCCGTCGAAGCCGGTCACGCTCAGATCCCGCGGTAGTTGCAGGCCGCGGTCGTGCGCGTAGGTGTGGACGCCAACTGCCATCGAGTCCGTTGTGCAGACCACCGCGGTCAGGTCGGGGTGCGTGGTCAGCAGTTCCTCCGCAGCAGAGTACGTGTTGTCCGGGTCGTTCACGTGACGCTCGACCACGGGCACCTCGTCCCGAGGGATCCCCGCGCCCTCCAGAACATCCAGCGCACCCAGCACTCGCGAGCGCTGTACGTGCATGTGCGCCCGATTGAGTCGGCTCGGCGCAACGGGACCGTTATTCGGGGTGCGGTCCAGGCGGATGCACAGGATTCCCACCCGCCGATGCCCCGCATCGACCAGCTGCCGGACCACCGGTTTGATGGCCTCACGGTCATCGATGCCTACGAACGGTAGCCCTTTTTCCGTGGCTGGCTGGTCGCAGATAACCGTGGGCAGCCCCCGGGAAGACACGGCAGTGAGGAACGGGTCATCGGAGGCGACGGAGTACACGATGAACCCGTCGACGGAGGCCTGGTTGATCAGGTGAGTTGGGGTGTGGGTAGCCGTGTCCCGACCGGCGGGGATGAGCAGCATGGACACCCCCATGTCGCCGCAGCTTTCAGAGACCCCAGCCATGAAATCGACGGAAGCCTGGTCCTCGAAGGCGTATGTCAGCTCCTCAGTCAGGACAACTCCCACCGCCCCTGCGCGACGGGTGCGCAGGGAACGCGCGGTGGGATCCGGGCCCGGGTAGCCGATCCTCATGGCGGTTGCGAAGATTTTGTCGCGCAATTCGGGGGACAGCTGGTCGGGGCGGTTATAGGCGTTGGACACGGTGGTCCGGGAGACCCCGAGCTCCGCCGCAATAGAAGCCAGGGTGCCGCGACGTGGACTGCGATTCATGACTTTAAGCGTATGCCTTGAAGCGTCACAGACGGAATTGCTGAAAATGACTTCCAGCACTAACCTCATTTTGGAAATCATTTCCATCTAATTGGGTGTACACATACGTATTAAAGGAGCATCACATGCGACGAAACCTCGCCAAGCGCGCAGCAACGATCGTGGGTGCGGCAACACTGGCTGCGGGGTCGGCCAGCTGCGCCGCTGGTGGGTCACCGGATAAACCAGCAGACGATGGAAAGCTCAAGATCGTCTCCTCTACCTCCATTTGGGGCGACCTGGCCCACGACGTCGCCGGCGATAAGAATGCCGAGGTTGTCAGCATCCTCAAGAACAAGAGCGATGATCCCCACGAATACGAGGCCACCGCCCGAGACCTAGCCGAGCTGCAGGACGCCGACCTGGTGGTAGCCAATGGTGGCGGCTATGACAGCTGGCTGACAGACGCTGTGCGCCCGGGGACCCCGGTTGTGACGGCCGTCCCGCCCGCTGAGGGACACGATCACGGTTCTCATGACCACAGCGATCATGGGGAGGACGACCACGGTGACGACAGCCATGGTGACGGCGGCCATGATCACCACGGCCACGCTCATGGCGACAGCAACCCGCACGTGTGGTTCGACATGCACATCGTCTCCCACTTCGCAGACAACGTGGCCAGTGAACTGCATAAGCTCAATCCCAGCATCGACGACAAGCCAACGGCAGTGGATGACAAGACCCATAGCCTGGATGAGCGGATTCACAAGCTCCCCGCTGCATCTGTGATCTCCACAGAGTCCATCGCCCAAGCCCTCGTGGATAATTCCGGGTTGAAGGACATCACCCCAAATGGCTTCAAGTCTGCCGTGGCCAAGGAGGCAGAGCCTGCCGCAGCGGATGTTGAAGCCACTCGCAAGCTGATTAACGATGGGCAGGCGAAGATTCTGATTACCAATGAGCAATCGCAGACTCCGGCGGCTGAGCAGCTCATCCAAGCTGCCAAGGACAAGGGCATTAGCATCATTAACGTCAACGAAACCCCGGAAGGGGATCAGGACTACTTCGCCTACGTTGACGCATTCCTCAAGGATCTTGAAAAGGCCACCGGCGATGGTTCTGACTCTCACTAATGCCGCCGTCGATCCGCTGTGGCATGATCTGAACCTCCACGTGGAGGCTGGGGAGTTCATCGCTATCCTCGGGTCGAACGGCGTGGGAAAATCCACGCTTCTCAACGCAATTATGGGCACGCGAAAGCTCACCGCGGGCTCGGCAACGGTGAATGGGACGATCGGTTACATGCCCCAACAGCGGATGTTCGATCCGACTCTCCCTATCCGGGCAAAGGATCTGGTCGGGCTAGGGGTTAGTCATGGCGTCGTCAAGAATCGGCGCCCCAGCCCCGGGAAGGTCGAAGCTTCACTGGAGGCGGTGGGCGCAACCCACCTGGCGAAGCGCCGCCTGGGCGAGCTTTCCGGCGGCCAGCAACAGAGCATCCGTCAGGCCCAAGCCCTGGCCAGCGACCCATCGCTTCTCCTGTGCGATGAGCCCCTGCTCTCCCTGGACCTGCGCGCGCAAAAGCGAACAGTTGAGCTCCTGGACCGCCGTCGCACAGAGCACGGGACGGCCATCCTCTTCGTGACCCACAGCATCAACCCAATCCTGCAGGTCACAGACCGGGTGCTTTACCTGACACCCCACGGACACACCCTGGGGACCGTCTCTGATGTCATGAATTCCGAGCGCCTCTCCGAGCTGTATCGCACAGACGTCAAAGTGGTCGAAGTCGACGGGAAGTTGGTGGTCGTGTGACGGACATCGAAGGTCTGAAGAATGTGGACTGGTGGGGCGATACGGCTGATCTGCTGCACGTGGATTTCGTGCAGCAGGCAATCGTGGCGTCCCTTTTGCTGGGCATCGTCAGCGGTGCCATCGCTCCCCTCATCGTGATGCGCCGCATGAGCTTCACCGCCCACTCCACCGGGGAGCTCGCGTTAATGGGAGCTTCCGCCGCACTCCTCTTTGGAATGGGGGTTACCTGGGGCGCCTTGATCGGCGCGGTCATCGCCGCCCTGGTCTTGGCGCTGTTGGGAATGCGAGAGCAGGATTCCATTGTCGCGGTTGTGCTGAGCTTCGGCATGGGACTGTCGGTGCTGTTCATCCACCTTTATCCGGGCCGATCGTCCCAGGCGTATAGCCTTCTGACCGGGCAGATCGTCGGCGTGAGCTCGTCGAACATGAAAGCCCTGTTCGCCCTGACCATTCTGGTTGTCGCCGTGGTGGGGCTGCTGTGGCGGCCGCTGCTTTTCGCGACGATCGACCCGGTGGTCGCCGCAGCCTCCGGGGTGCGGGTGCGCACATTGGCACTTATTTTCGCGGCCCTGGTGGGCATCGTTGCCAGCCAGGGAGTGCAGATCGTCGGCGCCTTGCTGCTGATGGCTCTGCTGATCACCCCCGGGGCGGCAGCCGTGAAGGTTACGAGCAATCCGCTGGTCGCTGTGGCCCTGTCTGGTGTGTTTTCCGTGGCTGCCGCGGTCGGTGGATTGGTCCTCTCCCTGGCCCCGGGGCTCCCGGTATCCGTATTTGTGACGACGCTAGCCTTCGTCATCTACCTGGTATGCCGGGCGATTGCGTGGAATCGTGATCGCCGGTTGATCAAGTCTGCCGACGAGGACGGCGATCCGCGGTGCTGCGAATGACCACGTGAAGAAGCTGCGACCCGCAGCGTAGCGGGCGCGTTGGGCCCGGCCGCGAACTGCGCTTCTATCGGGATTCGCCCCGGGCCGCGGCCCGTCGCTGCCGAGCGAATTCGCTGAGGACTACTCCGGCAGCGACGGAGGCGTTCAAGGATTCAACCCGGCCCGCCATGGGGATGGACATGATCGTGTCACAGGTATCTGCCACCAGGCGGGAAAGCCCCTTCCCCTCGCTGCCCACCACGATGACGGTTGGGGTCGTCCCGTCGTAGGTATCCAAGGTGTGGTCGCCCTCGGCATCAAGACCGACGATCTGGTAGCCAGCCTTCTGGAACTGCTTCAGTGCGCGGGTCATGTTTGTCGCCTTGGCTACCGGCAAGTGTGCTGCCGTGCCGGCGGAGGTACGCCAAGCAACTGCGGTCACGGACGCGCTGCGGCGCTCGGGGATAACCACGCCGTGGCCACCGAATGCGGCGACGGAGCGGATAACGGCACCCAGGTTGCGGGGGTCAGTGATGTTGTCCAGCGCCACTACCAAACCGGGTGTCGGAGACCCGATCGTCCGCTCGATCAGGTCTTCGACCTGGTGATAGCGGAAAGGCGGGATCTGCAGGCCGATGCCTTGGTGCATGCCGTTGCCAGTGATCCGGTCCATTTCGGGCCGAGAAATTTCCAGCACCGGGATCCCCCGGTCCGCGCTCGTGTGCACGGCTTCGGACAGCCGCTCATCATTGGAGGTTCCTTCCACGACATACAGCGCGGTGGCTGGAACATTGGCGTGGAGGCATTCCACGACGGGGTTGCGGCCAACCACCATTTCCGTGTCGTCGCCCTTGCGTCGATCGTGCGCTCCGGATGCTCGCCGCTCGGCTGCCTTCTTCCGCTTATATGCTGCGTGGTATTCGCGGTCCTCGGCTTTGGGGGTCGCTCCCTTACCCCGGAGTCCGCGCCGGCGCTGCCCGCCAGAGCCCTTTTGAACGCCCTTCTTGCTGCTCTTGCGCACCGCACCGCGGCGCTGGGAATTACCCGCCATTATTTTTCTCCTTTTGTCGCGCCTGACGATGGTTTCTTCGATGTGGCCTCGCGGGGCTCAATCTCGTGAGCCTGGTTCAAGCTCCATGTGGCTCCATGTGGGCCATCCGTGACTTCAATTCCGGCGGCCTTCAGACGATCCCGCACGTCGTCAGCCACTGCCCAGTTCTTCTCTGCACGAGCCTCGGCACGCTTGGCAAGGTCCTCCTGCACCAGCGCATCCAGTGCCCGCGAGGCCGCATCGTCGCTGCGCTGGGCCAGTGTCCCAGCACGCCAGGTCTGAGACAGCGGATCAACGCCGAGGATGGCTGTCATACCCCGAACGCGGGAGGCAATCTCGCGGGCTTCGGTCAGGTCCCCAGCAGCCAGTGCCTTATTGCCTGCGCGCACGCTGTCGTGAATGATGGCCAGCGCCTTGGGAACTGCCAGGTCATCATCCAGGTTGTCCACGAACGTTGCCGGAAGCAGGCCGTCGCGCAGCGTGGCGACACCTGGCTCCTCGTCCGCTTCCTTCGCCACGCGGACAATAAATTTTTCAATGCGCTGGTATCCGGCGGCAGCTTCTGCCAGGGCGGACTCGCTGTACTCCAGCATGGAGCGGTAGTGTGCGCTGCCCAGGTAGTACCGCAGTTCCACCGGCCGCACCAACGTCAACACGTTCGGCACGCTCAGCACGTTGCCCAGAGATTTGGACATCTTTTCACCGCTCATGGTGACCCAGCCGTTGTGCATCCAGTACTGAGCGAACCCATCCCCAGCGGCGCTCGCCTGAGCTGCCTCATTCTCATGATGAGGAAATTGCAGATCCAAGCCGCCACAGTGAATGTCGAACTCCCCACCAAGGTAGTTCGTGGCCATGGCTGAGCACTCAATGTGCCACCCCGGCCGCCCCGGCCCCCACGGAGAATCCCATGACGGCTCCCCCGGCTTAGCGGCCTTCCACATCGTAAAGTCCCGGGGATCCCGCTTCCCGGTCCCGGCAGACTCGCCCTGGTCGAGCTCGTTCAGCTGCTGCCCGGAAAGGAAGCCGTAGTTCTCAATCGCGGTGGGCTGCGCATACACATTCCCGTCAGCGGCGTACCCCTTGCCGTTGTCGATGATGCGCTGCATGTACTCAATCATCTGCGGAATGTGCCCGGTAGCGCGCGGCTCGACAGACGGTGGCGTCACCCCCAATTGATCATAAGCCCACGTAAACGCCCGCTCGTGCGTGGACGCCCACTCCCACCAGGGCCTCTGATGTTCCGCGGCCTTGTTCAGAATCTTGTCGTCGATATCGGTCACATTGCGCACGAATGCGACGTCCAATCCCTTGGCTTCCAACCAATTGCGCAGGATATCGAAGGCCACTCCGCTTCGAACGTGCCCGATGTGGGGGATGGACTGCACAGTTGCACCACACAGATACACCGAGGCATGCCCCTCGCGCAGAGGCTTAAATTCGCGGAGTTCTCGGGTCGCTGTGTCGAATATTCGCAAAGTCACGCGGTCAATTGTACGTTGAGGCTAGTTGCGCTGACCTCATGTCCCGTGGATCGTCAGCGACCATCACAAACTCACTTATCGCTTCCTCCCGCGCCTGCCCCGCAGCGCCCAAAACAAGAAGGAGTGCCCATGACTACCTCCGCACCTACTCGTCTCGCCACCGTGGAAGTCGCCGGCGAACTCTTCACCGTCGACGTTCAGGAGTTCGAGGCTGGACGCGGCCGTGGAAAGGTCATCGCCCGCGGGGACGTGGGAGATTTTCTTCGGGACGCCACGCTCGGCATGGGGACCGGTGAACCCCGCGAAGAGGTGATCGAGTTTTCAGAACGGCAGCTGGCCCCGGTGGTCACCCGACCGGGGAAGATTATTTGCATGGGGCTCAACTACCGCCAGCACATCGAGGAAATGGGGCACCCTCTGCCGGAGCATCCGACCCTGTTCTCCAAGTTCGCCACCGCTTTGACCACCCCGTACGGAACCGTGAAGGTCCCGGAAGGGCTCCGCGATAAGTGCGATTACGAAGGCGAGCTGGCATTCGTCATGGGTCACGGCGGCCAGATCGCTGGGTATGCGATCTTGAATGAGTTCTCCCAGCGAGACTGGCAATACCGCACACTGCAGTGGCTCCAGGGCAAGAATTTGGACGAATCCTGTGCATTCGGGCCGTGGCTAACCCTCGCCTCGGCCTACGATCCGATCGCCGAGGGCGCCATGCTGCGCACGTGGGTGAACGGCGACTTGCGCCAGGAACACTCTGTGGCCGATGTGGTGTTCGCCCCGAAGGACCTGGTGGCGTACATCCAGCAGTTTGCCACCCTGGAGGCGGGCGATGTCGTAGTCACAGGCACTCCGGAGGGCGTGGGGCACGGGATGGAACCGCCGCACTACCTGCAAGATGGGGATGACGTGCGCATCGAGATCGAGGGACTTGGCGCGGTGCGAAGCAGCTTTCGGATGTAGGTAGAGCTACTTCCAGACCACCGCGGTAGCCACTGCTGCCACTCCCTCACCACGGCCGGTAAATCCCATATGGTCCGTGGTCGTCGCGGAGACGGAGACGGGCGCGCCGATCAGCTCCCCCATTACCCGCTCTGCCTCTTCGCGGCGTGTCCCCATCTTCGGCCGGTTCCCCACCATCTGAACAGCCGCATTGCCAATGTGGAACCCCTCGGATTCCAGCAATTCCCGGCACTTGCCCAGCAGCGCGGCGCCGGACACATTGTCGTATTCCTTCCGACCTACCCCCACAAAGCTGCCCAGATCGCCCAGACCAGACGCAGATAGCAACGCGTCCACAACCGCGTGGGCCACCACGTCCCCATCGGAGTGACCCTCGCACCCGTCCTGCCCTTCCCATAGCAGGCAGGCCATCCAGCATGGTTTGCCCTGCTCGACCTGGTGGGCATCCGTGGCGATGCCTACTCTTGGGATGATCACTGGCTGCTCACTCATTGTCTTGGCCTGTCCCCGGTTGTTTCGATTGTTCGTTTGCGCTGTCCGCTGATGCGGCCTCGGCTAGCAGGGCCTGCGCGAGTACAAAGTCAGAATGGGTCGTGATCTTCAGGGCTCGCTCATCGCCCGTCATCGTCCGCACGTCGAAGCCGTAGTATTCCATCAGCGAAGAATCGTCAGTCACTACAGGGAGCTCCCCAGCTACTGCGTCTGCCGCTTCTTCAGCTCGTATAGCTTTAGTATTTGCGCTGTACAGCTGGGCGAAGCTAAACACCTGCGGTGTCTGCGCAGCCCGCAGCGACGTGCGCGTCGGGGTCGATTTCACCCTCCCATCAGCCATCACGACCTTTACCGTGTCCGCAACGGGGAGCACGGGGATGGTGCCCGCAGCATTTTTGGACGCCACCGCCTCCCCAGCATCGTGGACGAGCCGTCGAATGAGCTCTGGCGGGGTAAGGCACCGCGCAGCATCGTGTACGGCGACGAGGGAGGTATTGGGCTGGCCGTATTCGATGTCTAACCCGGCGCGGACGGATTCTGCACGATCAGTACCGCCCAGCCCTATGATGATGTGCATGCCTGACCAGCGGCGTTTGTTGTCCTCGGATCGTGCGATGCTTTCAGCCAGGTGACGCATCTCGGCACTCACCAAGACAATGGCCCGGTTTATAACCCCCGAATCCGCGAGCCCGTCAAGGCAGCGTTCCAAAAGCATCCGGCCGTCCAGCTCCACGAATGCTTTGGGTTTGTTGTAGCCCAGCCTGCGCCCACTTCCAGCTGCGGCGACAATTGCGGTTGCTGTGAAGTCCGCTGGGTTACCTCGCAAGGTGACGCCTATTCCTCATCATCGTCATCGTCGGCGTCCAACTCCTTATCGAGGTCCACCGACTTCGGCGCGGAATCTTCCTCATCCTCCAGCCCTGCAGCTCGGGCGGCGGCAGCTCGCTGGCGGTGACGCTCGATGGTCTCCTGCATTTCCTTGAGCAACTTGTCGGTCTTCTCGTCGTCCACGCCTTCGGCGAGGGCGAGTTCTCCCACGAGGATCTGGCGCGCCTTGGCCAGCATGCGCTTCTCACCGGCGGAGAGTCCGCGGTCCTGGTCCCGGCGCCACAGGTCTCGGACGACCTCGGCGACCTTATTCACGTCTCCGGAGGTCAGCCGTTCCTGGTTGGCCTTATAGCGACGAGACCAGTTTCCGGCCTCCTCCACATCGGTTTCACGGAGAACAGAGAAGACTTTCAACAGCCCCTCTTCGCCCACTACGTCCCGGACGCCAACCTTTTCCGCGTTAGCTGCCGGAACTCGCACTGCCAGGTCGCCCTGATTGATACGCAACACCAGGTAATCAACGGTGTTGCCCTTGAACTCACGCTGCTCAATGCCCTCGATGACAGCCGCACCGTGGTGGGGATAAACGACTGTATCTCCGACCTTGAAATCCATCTGCGTCCTCTCCGGCGAAACGTGGGAATAATCAGCCGTTGATTCTACCGCAACACCCCGAACACTTATCACTTACCCTTAAAAGGGTTAAGCAACTGCCAGCTCGCATTCACCGAACTAGGTACGCGAGCCCTCAAACCGATAACCTATGCCTTAGAATTAGCATCGATTGTTGCTTGAACCCCGCCTCAAATGGAGGATCACATCGTGAAGTCCCTGAAGTCTTCTGCCGCTCGTGTCGCGCTCGCCGCTGTTGCTGCCAGCTCCGCGCTGGTCATGACCGCCTGCAGCGCGGGTCAGATCTCACAGACGAATCAAAAGGTACCGGCTGTGAATGGGCAGCAGGCAAAGGAAAAGAACGTCGCCCTTCACGATGCGAACATCATCATCGGCCCAGATGACAAGGCGGGACTGAAGTTCACCGCCAGCAACGTGGAGCAAAACGGCGAGGACATCACCCTGCAGAGCGTGAAGGTTGACGGCAAGGAAGCCCAGCTGAGCGGTGACACGACCATCAAGCCCGGCTGCAACCTGGTGGCTGACCACCAGGCCATCATCCAGGAGCTGTCCAAGGGCGCTCAGGGCACCCGCTGCGCCAACCACGTGGGCACCACCTTGGAGGGCGTAAAGGACCTGTACATTGGCGGTTCCAAAGAGGTGACCTTCACCTTCTCTAACGGCGACATCAAGGTACAGACTCCGGTCAATGCCTGGACCCCGAAGTCCGGCGAAACCTACCGCGGCCCTGACGGCCACGTGATCTCCAAGGAGGAGTTCCACAAGGAAGAGGGCGCCCACTAAGAAAACCGAACAGCAGTTCGAACCGCCGGCTTTCGCGAGAGAGCCGGCGGTTATTATTTTGGGCATGGCAAAGGCGACAAGCACCTTCGAGTGCACAGAATGCGGGCACTCGATTGCGAAGTGGATGGGGCGGTGCCCGAAGTGCGGCGCCTGGGGAACCATGGAGGCGCGGCGACAAGCTCTGAGCTACAACACCGGAGGTAGCGCCCGATCGGGAGGCTCCCAGACTGGCAGAACGGCACATGTTGCAGGTGGCACGAGCACTGCTAAGCCCGTCACCGACATTGACCCGATGATTGCCTCCCATCGACCATCGGGGTCCCACGAACTCGACCGCGTCCTGGGAGGCGGGGTTGTCCCCGGGAGCGCGGTGCTGCTGGCAGGCGAGCCCGGAGTGGGCAAATCGACCTTGCTCCTCGAAGTTGCTGCCTGCTGGGCCCGGCAAGGGCGTACCGCGCTGATCATTTCCGCTGAAGAATCGACTGAGCAAGTTCGCCACCGCGCGGAGCGAACCGGCGCCCTCAACGAGAATCTATACATCGCCAGTGAGAATGACTTGGAGCAAGCTCTGCTGCACGTCGACAATGTGCGACCAGAGCTCATCATCATCGACTCTCTGCAGACCATGCATGCCACTGGCGTCGATGGGGTGCCTGGCGGAGTCACGCAAACTCGTGCCGTGACGAATACGCTGACGACCCTCGCGAAGCAGACAGGTACTCCGATCATCGCCGTGGGGCATGTGACCAAGGACGGCAATGTCGCGGGACCCCGGACGATCGAGCATATGGTTGACGTGGTGCTGAACTTCGAGGGCGACAAGCACTCAGCGCTGAGGTTTCTGCGAGGAATCAAGAATCGCTTCGGCGCTACCGATGAAGTTGGTTGCTTCGAACAGACCTCCGACGGCATTCGGGAAGTAGCCGACCCCTCAGGGCTATTTCTACACCATCGCACCGAGTCGGTAACCGGCACGGCCGTCACGGTTGTGTTGGACGGTCGGCGGGCTATGGTCGGCGAAATCCAGACACTGGCCGTGCCGAATGAGAATGGCTCTCCGAAACGTTATGTGACCGGCATTGACGCTGGTCGCGTGTCGATGATGCTCGCGGTTCTTTCGCAGCGATGTGGGTTGTCGCTCACGAGCCAGGAGGTCTATGCGGCGACCGTGGGTGGCATGCGAATCGTGGAGCCCGCCGCGGACCTCGCTGTGGCGCTCGCGCTGGCCAGCACGGCATCGGGCACTCCCCTCCCCCTCGGAGTCATCGCTGTCGGTGAGGTTGGGCTAGGCGGCGAGGTACGCCGAGTACCACAGCTCCAGCAACGGCTTATCGAGGCCGCGCGCCTCGGTTTTCGTACCGCGATCGTCCCCTCGGGGTGGGAGGGCACTCCGCCTGCTGGGCTCAAGGTCTATCCCGTCGCCGACGTTCGCACGGCACTTAACCGAGCGATGTCTGCTTCTGACGGGGTCGCACCTACTTCTAGTGGTGTCACTCCCGCGACCGAGCGTGCCGCTAGCTCAAATTAAAGGTTGCGGGCTCGGAGACATTGTTCCCCAGGTGGGCATACAGCAGGTACGAGCCAGCTGGGACTGGTTTCCGGTCATCACACGCCTGGGGTGCAGACGTGGTCCGTGACCACCCGTCCATCTCGAAGCTGACAGTTTTTCCAGCCTCAACCGTAATGTCGTTGGTGACCTCTGGCTTATTGCAATCCAGGTCACCCCATACTCGCTGATAATCGTGCAGGCCGAAGACTTCGAACATCAATTGGTTTTTATTGGCATCAATCTTGCAATCCCCCTTGGTGGGATTCTTGATCTTCGCGAAGAAGTTCGGCTTTGTGTTGCCCCCAAACGACGGGGCGCCAGGAACTGCCGTCACCTGAAGGTCCTCCAAGGTGCAATCCTTTTTCTGAGAGCTTGCCTGGGCCGCGGCGTCGCCAGACTTCTCCGAGGCCTGTGACTTGGTGCTGTCCTTTTCGGACCCCTGAGCATCAGTTTTTTCGCTGCTCGACCCGTCCGTGGTCTTATCCGCCGATGTTGATTCATTCGGCGGCGACGCAGGCCCCTTCATGTCCGGTGTGGTCGAGGACGTTTCCGCCGCACTCTGTACGTCTCCCCCGTCGGACCCGCTCGCACATGCTCGAAGGACGAGCACGAGGATCACGAGCACTACAAGCAGCCCAATCACGGCAGCAATACGCCGTCGCTGGTACACCTCGGGCGGAAGTGGACGCTGATTATTTGGGGTATTCCTGGAGCTCACGGCCCCTTACTTTAGTCCCTACTACTGCGCATTCAGTTCAGGCACGCCCTCGACGTCCAAACCAAAATCAATCAGCGGCTCGGCCATCCCATCAGAAAGGCGGTAGCGCATGCCCACCACGCCGAGGCGCCCATCGGCGACGCGTTGTTGAATCTCCGGGGAGCGGTCGACGATGTGTTTGGTGATTTCGCGGACGTGATTCCGCTCAAAGTCCTGAATCCCGTGCAGCCCCTCGGCCTTGGCCGACAGTAGTGACGGGGTGACCTTCTCCACGAGAACGCGTTGAAAACCATTCGGCAGTTCACCGGTATCCAGCGCGTGTTCGGCCGCGGCGACCGCCCCACAGCTCTCATGCCCCAGCACGATGACCAGCGGAATCCCCAACGCGTCAACGGCAAACTCGAGGCTGGCCAAGACGGAAAGGTCCGTAATCTCCCCCGCGGTCCGAATCACGAACACATCTCCCAGACCTTGATCGAAAACGATCTCAACGGGAACGCGGGAGTCCGAACACGCCAGCACGACAGCGTGGGGGCGCTGCCCGCTCTTCAACAAATTCCGGCGGTGGAAGTCCTGATTCGGGTGATTCGAATCCCCCGTCATGAAACGCTGGTTTCCATTCTTGATCTCCGTCCAGGCTTCCTGCGGAGACAGAGGATGGGGAGTGGAATCATGCTCACTACTCATGCTTATTTTCTACCACTTACCCGCCCGAATTTTGCTAGCGGAAAGAACGATTAGCGCACCCCCGAGGTTCGCTTTGCCTTCCCTCCCGACCCCTGGGCACAATCATTTTCATGCCCACAGTTGCCCACCCTCCAACCCACGAGCACTCTCCAATCCATAAGCCGCTCAACCGCTGGTACGCCGTGCATGCGCGGGACTTGCCGTGGCGGCAGCCGGGCACCACCCCGTGGGCGATCCTGCTGAGCGAGGTGATGTCTCAGCAGACCCCCGTAGCCAGAGTCATCCCGTTGTGGCGAGCCTGGCTAGAGCGCTGGCCCGACATGCGAGAGCTCGCTGAAGCCCCCACCGCTGATGTGCTCCGTGCCTGGGACAATCTGGGGTATCCGCGCCGAGCTTTGCGTTTGAAGGAGTGCGCTCAGGTTGGCGTCCACAAATACGGTGGTGAGCTCCCCTCCACGGTCGGTGAGCTGGAATCTCTCCCGGGGATCGGGAACTACACCGCCCGCGCGGTGGCCTCTTTCGCTTTCGGGCAGGCGGTGCCCGTGGTGGATACAAACGTGCGCAGGGTTCAGACTCGGCTAGTACGCGGCGAATTCCTCCAGTCCCCAGCCCGCGCGAGCGACCTGGCCGCGGTGGCAGACCTGATGCCCTGGGTCGACGAGGATCCCGCCCTGATGAAGCGCGGCTATCGGAACCCCACGCAGGACCCAACTCTGCGCGACGATGCTCAGCTCATGACACAGGCACTTATGGAGCTCGGTGCTCTAGTCTGCACGGCTCGCAAGCCTCGATGCGAGGAGTGTCCGCTGACTGCTCACTGTCGATGGTTTGCCGAAGGCAAGCCCATGCCCTCCGAGAAGGATAGACAGGCGGCCGCACGGAAGGTGCAGAAGTTCGAAGGCACCGATCGCCAGGTTCGCGGGAAGGTCATGGCGTTGCTGCGCGCCTCTGAGCGCGCGGTGGTCACCCCGGGGGAGGTGGACGCCGTATGGCCAGACAAAGTCCAGCTGAAGCGAGTCATTGAATCGCTTCTAGCCGATGGCCTGATGCGGCAGACAGAAGGTGGCTACCAATTTCCTCGGTAGAAGCGGGTGGCTATAGGCTCGTGGTGATGTAAATCCAAGCGACATAGCTATGTAATTGAATGCACAGTCGGTGAATGCATAGTATTTGGCTGCACAGTTTGTGCGTGAACAACGCGTGAATGCCCAGCATGTAGCTTCTGAACATGCGAGTGCGGGGATTGTTCGACGATGTGGCCGATACTTTCGGTGAATTCACCTCACCTCACTGACGTCACCCGTATTGTGTTCCGTATCACAACCCCCTTGGGGCGGCTGAGAACTGAATAGCACTGGAATGCGTTTAGCGACCTTGCGCCCCAAAACGACCGTTAATTTGGAAGGCCCACAACCCATGAGCACTGCCACAACCGGCACCGGCACACATCGCGGCAAAGTAACCTCCACGGTGTTCGCCGTTGGCCTGATGCTGTTCTCCATGTTTTTCGGAGCTGGAAACCTCATCTTCCCGCCGATGCTCGGCGTTGAATCCGGGGAGCACTTCACCCCAGCCATCATCGGCTTTATTCTCACCGGTGTGGCCTTGCCCACAGTGACGATCATTGCGGTGGCTGTCTCCGGTTCCGGTGTGCGCGATCTCGCCAGCCGCGCGGGCGCGTGGTTTGGACTGGTCTTCAGCGTGGTCGCGTACCTGTCCATCGGTTCGCTGTACGCCATGCCACGCGCCGCGGCAATCGGATACGAGCTGGGCATCGAGACCACCTTCGGCTTCTCCGGCGCTGGCTGGCGACTACTTTTCACCAGCATCTTCTTCGCTGTAGCTTTCGCGCTGGTCATCGTCCCCGGGACGGTGGCCGACTCCCTTGGAAAGATCTTGACGCCGATCCTGCTGGTTCTCATTGCGATCCTGGCGATCGTTGCGATCTCCAAGCTCCACGATCCGGCCATCCCAGCAACCGATGACTACACCAAGAACCCTCTGGTCGCGGGCATCTTGAAGGGGTACTTCACGATGGATTCCATCGCCGCTCTGGCCTTTGCGATCATCGTGGTCTCCAGCTTCAGCAGCCGTGGGATCACCAATCACCGGCAGATCGTGAAGCTGTGCACCATTGCAGCCGCACTGGCCGGCACCTGCCTGCTGGTCGTGTACCTCGCACTCGGCTACATGGGCACCCGCATGCCTGACAAGGGCAGCTACTCCGATGGTGCGGAGCTGCTTGCGCGCGCTTCTGAGATCACCCTCGGAGGTGTCGGTAACTACATCTTCTCCGGCGTGGTTCTCCTGGCTTGCCTGACCACCGCCGTGGGCCTCATTGCAGCCTCCGCCTCCTTCTTTAACGAGCTCGTTCCTAAATTCAGCTATCGCACCTGGTCGATCGTGTTCACCCTGCTTGGCCTGACTGTGGCCAACCTCGGCCTAGAGCGCATCCTCTCGATTTCCGGCCCCGTCATCGGCCTGATCTACCCTCCGGCCATCGCCTTGATTGGCGTGACGATCCTGCACATGTTCGTCGGCAAGCTGAATATCCCGCTGACCTATCGAGTGGCGGTGACAGTCGCACTCATTTTCTCCGCCCTCGATCTGCTCACTCAGCTGGGTGCACCGATGGACGGGGTGAATAACGCCCTTGGTTTCATCCCGCTGTTCCAGGACGGCATGGGCTGGCTCATCCCGACGATTATTGCTGCTGCGATCGCCTTCGCCATCGATGCCAATCGCAATAAGCGCAGCAAGGAGGCCCTGGTCTCCGGCGAGATTGACGAGTCTCTGCAGCAGTCACCGGAAGATAGGGCTGCCCAAAACTCCACCACCCACGCTTAGCTCACTTTTGAGACTGCCCGCGTAGTCTCTCCCCCCCCTTGCTGCGCAGGTCTCTCCACACAGCACCCCTCCCCCGTTTCGGCGGGGGATTTTTCTATCTCGCGCAGCGAAGAACTTTTGCCCTTAAAGTTAATTTATGCTGACTCGCCGTTTTGCTCCCGCGGTAGCCCTCGCTCTTGGCACCGCCTTCTTGGTAATCCCCGCCACCACCCCAACTGCCCATGCCGAAGATTCGCTATACGACCGAGTCGAAGGCAGCGCCCGTGGGCTCGCTGATCTCGGAAGCGGTGAGGGCATGGCGGGCTCGCTGCCTAACTACGACCCGCAGGGTTTCTATGCTTCTCTGCCGGACACGGTCCACGGTCACCCGGGCGAAATCATCAAGACCCAGCCTTCGAATTTCGCCCTGGGGCTACCACTGTTGGATTGGACAGACAGTGACGCGACGAGGGTAGCGTATGTCAGCACCAACGCCAAGGGTGAGACGATGCCCATGACCGGCACCGTTTTTACTTCCAGCGCCCCCTGGAAGGGGCAGGGCCCGCGACCGCTGCTGACGGTAGCGCCGGGGACTCAGGGGTCCGGAGACGTGTGCTCCCCGGGGAAGCTCACGGTGTGGGGCGTGGAGTACGAGGCCGCCCCGGTCGCAGCTGCCCTCGCGCGCGGGTGGAATGTTGCGCTCACCGACCTCGCTGGACTGGGGACGCCAACGCAACACACCTATATGAACCGCGCTGATCAAGCCAATGCCACATTGGATATGGCTCGCGCAGCGATCGCGCTGGACAAGTCCAGCATCACAAAGGACTCACCGGTGGCGACGTGGGGTTACTCCCAAGGCGGTGGAGCATCTGCCGCAGCGATGGAGATGGCACCGACTTATGCCCCGGAGGTCAACCTGGTCGCCGGCTACGCCGGCGGCATTCCCGCTGACCTGGGGATCACCGCTAAGGGGATCGACAATATGCCCCTAGCTGCGGCAATGGGGTACGTGATGAATGGGATGCTGGAGCGCCACCCCGAGATGCGAGAGGCGCTGATGGCGCAGATGAACGACAAGGGCGCACAACTGCTTGAGGAGACAAAGGACGAGTGCCTCACCGATTCGCTGCTGCGGCATTCGTTCCAGGATTCGCGCGAGTTAACGAAGAACGGCAAGTCAATCTCTGAGCTCATGGAGTTGGAGCCGTTCAAGAGCTGGATCGCGGAGCAAAAGATCGGGAACCGCCCGCCAAAAGTACCGGTGTACGTCGGGCACGGTACTCAGGACGACACGATCCCCGTCGAGCAGTCACGGCAACTGGCCCGCCAATGGTGCACCGGCGGTACCAAGGTGTTCTATCAGGAACATGACCTGCCATCCGTTGGGCCACTGGTTGACCACATGGCTCCGATGTTCACTCACCTGATGCCAGCATTGGACTGGTTGGAAAAGGTAGTGAACGGAAGCGAGTACCCGCTCAGCGACTGTGGTTCTCTGCCCACGGGTGACGAGCCCACGGGATTCGAGGGAAATGGCTCGACCCGCGGGTCTTTGGAGACCGGCCTGGAGACATCACAGGACGGGATTCCCGGTTCTCGGGATGGCCTCGCCGAGGGATCGCACGACCCCCACCTCCGCCACTAGCTCCAAATGGCTCTCACAGGGGTCACAGATCGGATCTAACCCCCTACCGGAAAGCTCAACCGCACGGCGGCAGCGCCTAGTCACACTGCCGCCCGTGCTTGGTCTCGCTACCTCCAGTTGTTCTCTTCAGAATCTGCGGTCTCATCGGACGCAGCAGCGTGATCAGATCCTGTGGAATCGGCATCCCCATCTTCGGGGACTGACCGGGTGGCTGCGTGGGTCACCTGGTCTTGCGCCTCGTCGGCAGCGGTGTGTTCCTCGTGCTCTGGCTCAGGCTTCGGCTTGGAGCAGAACACAAACTTGGCATCTTCACCGCTGGATTCGCCGTCCCAATTCTCCACATCGACCGTGACAATTTCTCCGGCGCTGACCTCGCCGAAGAGAATCTTCTCGGACAGCTGATCCTCGATGTCCCGCTGGATGGCGCGGCGCAGCGGTCGCGCACCGAGGACTGGATCGAAGCCGCGCTTGGCCAGGAGGTTCTTGGCCTTCTCGCTGAGCTCGATGTCCATGTCCTTTTGGCGCAGGGCTGCTGTGACGCGCTGCAGGAGCAGGTCCACCATCTCCACGATTTGCTCACGGGTGAGCTGGTGGAAGACGACCACATCGTCGATACGGTTGAGGAACTCCGGACGGAAGTGCTTCTTCAGCTCGTCATTGACCTTGTCCTTCATCCGGGCGTACTGGGTGTCTTCATCCATCTCGCCGGAGCTGGAGAAGCCCATCCCCACGGCCTTGGAAATATCCTTCGTCCCCAGGTTGGAGGTGAAGATCAGCACGGTGTTCTTGAAGTCCACCACGCGCCCCTGACCATCAGTCAGACGCCCGTCTTCCAGCACCTGCAACAAGGTGTTGTAGATCTCGGAGTGAGCCTTCTCGATCTCGTCGAACAGCACCACGCTGAAGGGCTTCCGACGGACCTTCTCTGTGAGCTGGCCACCCTCGTCGTAACCCACATATCCCGGAGGCGCACCGAACAGGCGAGAGGCGGTGAACTTATCGTGGAATTCGCCCATGTCGATTTGGATGA
Source organism: Corynebacterium falsenii (assembly GCA_001054945.1). Lineage (GTDB taxonomy): Bacteria > Actinomycetota > Actinomycetes > Mycobacteriales > Mycobacteriaceae > Corynebacterium > Corynebacterium falsenii_A. The sequence continues at coordinate 83,750 of JVKJ01000004.1, forward strand.
GGGCATCGTCATCGCCGAAGAGGAACTCTGCCAGGGCCTTGGACAGCTCCGTCTTACCGACACCGGATGGGCCGGCGAAGATGAAGGAACCGGAGGGGCGCTTGGGGTCCTTCAGCCCGGCGCGGGTGCGGCGGATGGCGCGAGAGACGGCCTTGACGGCATCGTTTTGCCCGATGATGCGCTTGTGCAGCTCGTCTTCCATGCGCAGCAGGCGGGAGGACTCCTCTTCCGTGAGTTTGAACACGGGGATGCCGGTCCAATTGCCCAGGACCTCCGCGATCTGTTCCTCACCGACCTCGGAGATCTCATCCAGTTCACCGGCGCGCCACGCCTTTTCCTTCTCCGCGCGCTCTTCGCCCAGCTTGCGCTCGTCATCTCGAAGCGCAGCTGCCTTCTCAAAGTCTTGATCGTCGATCGCGGCTTCCTTCTTGCGGCGGACTTCCGTGATCTTGTCGTCGACTTCCTGGATGGACTTCGGGGCCGTGAGGCGCTTGATGCGCATGCGAGCACCCGCCTCGTCGATGAGGTCCACGGCCTTATCCGGGAGGAAGCGATCGTTGATGTAGCGATCGGCCAGTTGTGCCGCAGCCGCCAACGCGCCATCCGTGATGGACACGCGGTGATGCTGCTCGTAGCGGTCGCGTAGCCCCTTCAGAATCTCGATGGTGTGCTCCACAGAGGGCTCTGGCACCTGAACAGGCTGGAAACGACGCTCCAGCGCAGCGTCCTTTTCGATGTGCTTCTTGTACTCATCGAGGGTCGTCGCACCGATGGTCTGAAGCTCACCACGGGCCAGCTTCGGCTTCAGGATGGAGGCAGCATCGATGGCGCCTTCGGCAGCACCGGCCCCCACCAAGGTGTGGATCTCGTCGATAAACAAGATGATGTCCCCGCGCTGGTTGATCTCCTTGAGCACCTTCTTCAGGCGTTCCTCGAAGTCACCGCGGTAGCGGGAACCAGCCACCAAAGAACCCAGATCCAGGGAGTACAGCTGCTTATCGCGCAGCGTCTCCGGGACCTTGTTGTTCACAATGTCCAGCGCCAGCCCCTCGACCACGGCGGTCTTACCCACACCGGGCTCACCGATGAGGACCGGGTTGTTCTTGGTGCGGCGGGACAGGACCTGCATCACGCGCTCGATTTCCTTCTCACGCCCGACAACTGGGTCCAACTTGCCGTCCTTCGCGGCTTGGGTCAGGTTGCGTCCAAATTGATCCAGCACGAGGGAGTTGGACTTCTGCCCCATCTTCGGGCCGCTGGAATCCCCTCCGGAGCCCACGCCAGCTCCGGCTGTCGCCGGCTGGTCGGGAGCTTCCTCATGCTCACCGCTACCTTCGTAGCCGGACAGCAGCTGGATAACCTGCTGACGCACGCGAGCCAGGTCTGCACCCAGCTTGACCAGCACCTGGGCTGCCACGCCTTCACCCTCGCGGATCAAACCGAGCAGGATGTGCTCCGTTCCGATGTACTTGTGGCCCAGTTGCAGCGCCTCTCGCAGCGCGAGTTCCAGGACCTTCTTGGCGCGCGGGGTAAAGGGGATGTAACCACTCGGTGGGTGGCCACCGGAGCCGATAATCTCCTTGACCTCCTGGCGGACATCCTTGAGGGAGATGCCCAAGGATTCAAGGGATTTCGCCGCTACCCCTTCACCCTCCTGAATGAGCCCGAGCAGGATGTGCTCCGTTCCGATGTAGTTGTGGTTCAGCGCGCGGGCCTCTTCCTGTGCCAGGACTACGACGCGCCGCGCACGATCGGTGAACCTCTCAAACATGGTTTCTCCCTCTCGTATTGGGTTTCTATTCGCCCAGTGGGTTCGGTCTTTGCCTACCCTATCGGTCGAGGTAGACAACTCACATTGCCTTTGATGTAACTCCTCGCCTTCCATAGTTATTTCAGACGCCACGCACTCACCCCATCACAGCAAAACCGCAGCGTATGGCTTATTTTTAGGTTGTTAAACACAGCAATTCCGGGCCTGTACGCCCACAGCGAACGACTGGCCGTGGCTCGAAAAAGTGGCCCTTTTCCGTAGCTTCGAATCGCGCGCAAATATTTATGTTCCTATCCCAACAAAAGTTCCACCCATGCCAGTAATGTGAACTGCGTTACAGAAATTTTTGCATGTTGAATTCTGATCACTGAACGACGGTGGGTGGCGTCCACACCTGTGGGTTCCACCCCACTACCGAAACGAACACTGACCCCTCAACCGAAAGCGCCCGCGGATCGCCCCGCGAGACAGGAGCAACTGTGACTGCCACCTCCTCCGAAGCGAATGCCACCTCACCCAACACTCCCGAGGCGCGAATGCCGCGCGCAGGCGCAGTGCTGAGAAAGGCCGGTGCCCAGGTGAATCAGCTGAGCACGCTGGCTCGTGGCACCCTCCCGCTGTTTAGGTCCGGAGTGCTGGGAGGCATGGGCATCGGGGCGGCGGCAAAGTCCGTACGCGGAATCTATCAGTGGGAATTCCTCCCGGCGGGGCTATTGGCTCTGGGCGCCGCCCGCGATCCCTTCCACACCGCCATCATCGATGACGCCGGCTCGATGACCTATTCCGAACTGCATGAACAAACCAACACATTGGCGCAAGCCCTGTTTCGGACGGGCGTGAGAGAGCGGGATCGGATCGCCGTACTCTGCCGCAACCATCGGGGACTGATCCTGGCGCTGTGCGCCCACGGGCGGCTGGGCACGGACATCATCATGATGAACACCGGTGCCTCCGCCCATCAAACACGATCCGTCCTGCGTGAGCAGAAGGCCGACTTGCTGTTTATCGATGAGGAGTTCCTGCCGCTGCTCCCTGAGGGCTTCGACGAGTGTCCCGTCGTGATCGCTTGGGAACACGGGGATACGAATGGGTTGACCAGGGAGGCGGAAGAGGATCTCCCTTTGGCCTCCAACGTGGCCGAATCCATTGCCACGGGTGGATATGCACATCGAAGTGATGACTGGCCCTCACTGAATGAGGTGCTTCGCACCACGCCGAGCAATCTCAGCATCCCCTCCCGACCGCGACGCGGGCGCACCATCATTCTGACTTCCGGCACCACTGGCACGCCCAAGGGCGCACGGCGCCCTGAACCTCGGACTTACCTGCCCGCCTCCAGCATCATGAGCCGGATTCCCCTCCGCCATCACCGTGGCATCTATATGGCGGCACCCATGTTCCACACTTGGGGCTTTGCGAATATTCAGTTGGCGATGGCCCTGCGCGGCACGATGATCATGCAGCGCCGATTCAGCGCGAAAGCGGCGGTGCAGTTGATCGAGAAGAACCGGCCGTATGCCATCGCCATCGTGCCCACGATGCTGCGGCGGATCCTGGCAGAGGTACCGGAGGGATTCTGCCCCGGCACGCAGGTGATCGCGGCCAGCGGCGAGGCGCTACCGCCGCGACTGATTGAACAGACTCGCGAGAAATTCGGCGATGTGCTGTACAACCTGTACGGATCGACGGAAGTCAGCTGGGCAACCATCGCCACCCCAGAGGAATTGCGGGAGCATCCACGCACCGCAGGTCAGCCACCTTTCGCAACGACAATCAAGATCCTCGATGACGACGGCCACGAATGTCCCGAGGGCACCATCGGCCATATTTACGTGGGCAATGACATGCTGTTTGAGGGCTATACCCGCCCAGGGTCAGACAAAGCGATTGTGGAGGGCCTGGTCTCCACGGGAGATTTGGGCTATTTCGACGACGGACTGATGTACGTTGCCGGCCGTAGCGATGACATGGTGGTCTCCGGTGGCGAGAACGTTTATCCCCAGGAGACAGAAGACATTGTCACCTCTATGGAGGAGGTCCGGGAGGCTGCCGTTCGCGGGGTAGACCACCCGCAATTCGGCCAGGCGCTGTGTGCCTGGGTCGTGCTTCATGAGGAAGCAAACGGGGAACGGGTGACCACGGATGCGGAGCGGGCCGCATTCCAGGAAAAGGTGAAGGCCAGGGTCAAACAGACCCTGGCTCGTCACAATGTCCCGCAGCAGTACGTGTACCTGCGGAAGCTGCCGCGGAATGCGGTCGGGAAGGTTGTCCCGCGGGAGTTGCCGCAGCCTTAAACATTTCAGGCCGGGCCCCTCCCCCCCGGGGGACGGTGCGGTGTAGAACTACTTCAACTGGGCGGAGGACAAGCCCAGTTCGCGGCGCGCCACGATGAGCTGCTGGATCTGCTGGGTGCCCTCAAAGATGTCGAGGATCTTGGAGTCACGAGCCCACTTCTCCAGCAGGTCGCGCTCGGAGTATCCGTAGGCGCCAGCCATCTCCACAGCGCGCAGGGTCAGGTCTGTCGCCGTACGGCCGGCCTTTGCCTTGGACTCGGAGGCTTCCTTGGAATTCGGAATCTTGTTATCGGCCATCCAGCCAGCGCGCATCGTCAGCAGGTAGGCGGCCTCCCAATCGGATTCCAGGCGGATGAACTCGGCCGCAGCGGCCGGCTGGTTCCAGGTGGGGGCATCATAATCGATCACCACGCCGGCGTCCGTAAGAATCTCGCGCAACTTCTCCAGGGCGGCGCGGGCGACACCCACGGCCATTCCTGCGACCAGCGGGCGGGTGTTGTCGAAGGTCGCCATGACCCCGCCGAAGCCCTTCTTGGTATCCACTTCAGGGGAACCCAGGAGGTTCTCCTTCGGGATGCGGACGTTGTCCAGGATGAAGTGCGCTGTGTCGGAGGAGCGGATACCTAGCTTGTGCTCGAGGCGGACAAGTTCGAAGCCGGGGGTGTCACGCGGGACGACAAAGGACTTGATGGCGGCGCGCCCAGCGGACTTGTCCACGGAGGCCCACACGACCACGTGGGTGCAGCGCTCGCCGGCGGTGACGAAGATCTTTTCGCCATTGAGCACGTACTCGTCACCATCGAGCTTGGCGGTGGCGGCGACGGCGGCGGAGTCCGAACCGAACTGCGGTTCCGTGATGGCCATGGCGGCCCAGATCTTGCCGAAGCTTTCCAGCTGCTCGTCATTGGCGACGGCGGCGACGGCCGCGTTGCCCAAGCCCTGATACGGGATGGACAGGGTGAGTCCCACGTCGCCCCAGCACAGTTCGGTGACGTTGAGGATGGAGGCCATGTTGCCACCGTTCTTCACGCCGTCGCGCTGCTTCTTCTTGCTGTCAGCCCGACCGCCGGTGGCACCGGCCATGCTCTGGCCCCCGTCGCTCATGCCCTCAACGAGGGAGGCCATGGTGTCCAGTTCAACGGGGCGCTCGTGCTCGGCGAGGTCGTACTTGCGGGAGATGGGGCGGAAGATTTCAGCGGCGGCCTGGTGAGCCTGGTTCACGCCCGCCTTCAGACGCTTGGGAAGTTCAAGATTAATCATGATCTTTTCCTCTGGGGTTTTCGGAAGTGTGTGCTTGTGCTTGTCGTATGGCGGGTTGTTAGAGAACCACGACGCCGTCTGCCACGCCGACCGCGCGGAGGTCGCGGTACCAGCGCTCAACGGGGTGTTCCTTGGTGTAGCCGTGGCCACCGAGCAGCTGCACGCCGTCCAAGCCGAACTGCATGCCCTTGTCGGAGGCGAAGCGACGCGCCAGGGATGCCTCGCGGTGGTAGGACAGTCCCTGATCCAGGCGGGAGACGCCACGCAGAACGATCATGCGCAGGGAGTCCAGCTCGATGCGGATGTTCGCCACCATGAAGGCGACAGCCTGGCGGTGAGAGATCGGCTCTCCGAAGGCTTCGCGCTCGTTGACGTACTTCTTGGTGTACTCCAGCACAGCCTCACCGGTGCCCATGGCCAGAGCGGCCCAACCGAGGCGGGAACGGCGGACGATTTCCGCGTACCGCTCGGCGCGGTCCTGCTTGGAGAGGTCTGCCCCACCCAGCAGGTTGGCTGCGGGGACGCGGACATCCTTCATTAATACGCGACCCAGGGCGGCGCTGCGCAGCCCCATGGAAGGATCAGCTTCGACGACGAGGCCGTCGGTGTCGGATTCGACGATGACGAAGGTGGGGGTGCCGTCGAGGTCAGCTGCGACGACGAAGAGTTCGGAGTCGCCCGCGTTGGGGACCATGGTCTTGACGCCATTGAGTACCACGGTGTCGCCCTCGAGCTTCGCGGTGGTTTGCAGTTCGAACGGGTCGAACAAAGGGCGAGCCTCGGAGATGACAACGGCGCTCGGCGGCACAGATTCGCCGCCGAACTCCGGCAGGTAGGTCTTCTGCTGGGCATCGTCACCGTAGTTGGTCAGGACGTTGGCCACGCCAGCTGGAGCGAGGATGGCGACGGCCAGTCCCATGTCGCCAAAGGCGAGAGCCTCGGCGATGAGGGCACCGGTAGTAGCGCCGGAGGCCGTGGCGATGCCGTCGAACTCCTCGGGGAGGTTGACGAGAGCGACGCCCAGCTCGGCTGCGGTATCCAGGAGGCCCTCGGCAGGCTTTGAGGTTTCATTACACTCGGAGGCGACCGGGCGGAGGCGCTCCTCGGCGAACTCGCGCACAGCGGCGACGATCATTTCCTGATCCTCAGTGGGATTCAGATCGAAGGGAGCTTTGCCTGGTGCTGGGGTGTCAACCGGTGCTGGCTGATTGTTGTCATCGGTGGTTTGGGAAGGCAGTCGCACGGGCTTGCCAGTGCCCTTAATCTTCTTAAACTGCCTGTTCACAGCTCCGAGGGTGCGCATTCCCGTGCGTGTGGATTCGTAGGCTACTCGGTCTACCTTGGGGCCGAGACCGTACTTCTCAGCCAGATCGGAGCCCGTGAAACGGGTCAGTACGCGCATCACGTTTCCGATGGCATCCCGCTTGATGTTGTTCAGGCCTGGGGTCGAATCGTCGCGCTTAGAACGGTCGCTCATGTGGTGCGGCCACCTTTCACTGGTTAATCGCTGCATCATCTGCATGTGCGGATAATTATGCTAATAGCATAAACGGCTTTGTGGTCCGCAACACGTTTTTAGGGAAACAGTTTCGGCCGGGGGTTCGCGGCGCGAGCATGGCTTTGCGCCTGGAATTGACCCTGCACATTTGTGTTTTCCGCAGAACCGCCGGTTCTCTGTGTAGGTACTTTTCCAGCTCAATATTCGGGGCCGAGCAGCCAACTCCTTCATAGCGGAAGCGCCTCTCCACTCTCCCTGTGCAGAAGAGTCAGCTCACACTGCAAAACTGCAGCCATTCTCGTGACAGGCGGAATTTTTCTGAGTGGGGCGTGCTCTGCAACTCATGATGATCAAGCACGCGCTTCCAAGACGCCCACCGGTTCAGCTCCACAAAGCGACGAGGTCACCACCGCTCATCCGGGGCAGAACGAGTACGGAAACGTCACGATCAAGTGCCAGGTAACCCGTCTCGAAGAAGGAAACCCAGCTGCTGGTTTTGTCGTTAAGAACCATCCCTCTAGTGCAGCACTCGCAGAGGAGGGTGCCGCTAATTTCGTGAGCCTTCTCGGGCCCGCAGGCACTGTGGAAAAGAACTCCTGCGAACCTCAGTCGACATACATCGAGGATGGCGCATACGACGCGAACATGAACCCGATTTAGGAACCTTCTCGCTCCGGCTTCACCATCGGGAAGAGCACCGTCTCGCGGATTCCCAGCCCGGTCAGGGCCATGAGAAGTCGATCAATTCCCATGCCGGTGCCGGAGGTCGGTGGCATCCCCTGCTCCATCGCAGTCAGGAAGTCCTCGTCCAACACCATGGCCTCGTCATCGCCACCGGCCGCCAGCCGCGCCTGATCCTCGAAACGCTCCCGCTGGATAACCGGGTCAATGAGCTCCGAATACCCCGTCGCCAGCTCGAACCCGCGAACGTACAGATCCCACTTTTCGGTCACTCCCTCCTTGGAGCGGTGATCTCGGGTCAGCGGCGAGGTCTCCACCGGGAAGTCCCGCACGAAAATCGGTCCGTCCAGCTGGTCCTCGCACAGCAGCTCCCAGATCTCCTCGACCAGCTTGCCGTGCCCCCAACCGCCCTTTGCCGGTACTTCCAGGCCGATCACCTTCGCGATCTCCTTCAGTTCCTCCACCGAAGAATCCACGGTGACCTCGGGCTGGCCGGGGAACTTCCGAGCCAGCGCCTCATTCAGCGACGGGTACATCTCAAGGGACTTCCACTCCCCGCCCAGGTCGTACTCGGTTCCATCTGCCAATGTCACCGTGGTCGACCCGAACACATCCTTCGCGATGTACTGGATCATGTCCTGGTGCAGCTTCGCGCCATCGTCATAGGTTCCATACGCCTGATAGGTCTCCAGCATCGCGAACTCCGGCGAGTGTGAGCTGTCCACTCCCTCGTTGCGGAAGTTGCGGTTGACCTCAAACACCCGATCAATGCCGCCGACCACACAGCGCTTCAAATACAGCTCCGGCGCAATGCGCAGGTACAGATCAATATCCAGCGCATTGGAGTGGGTCTGGAACGGTCGCGCCGCCGCACCGCCATGCAAGGTCTGCAGCATGGGGGTCTCGACTTCCAGGAATCCCCGCGATTCCAGGAAATTCCGCAGCGAACGCATCACCTTAATCCTGGTCATCGCGTTCTTCCGCGCCTGCTCGCGCATAATCAAGTCCGTGTAACGGTGCCGAATGCGCGTATCCTCGCTCAGCTCCTTATGCGCCACGGGAAGCGGCCGCAGGGACTTCGAGGTCAGGAACCAGCGCTGCGCCATCACAGAAAGTTCCCCGCGCCGTGAGGAGATCACCCGCCCCTCCACAAAGACCATATCCCCCAGATCCACATCCTGTTTCCACTGAGCCAGGGAGTCAGCGCCGATCTCAGCCTGGGACAGCATCACCTGCAGCTGCGTGCCGTCGCCGTCCTGCAGCGTGGCAAACGCGAGCTTGCCGGTGTTGCGCACGAACATCACGCGCCCCGCGACGCCCACGACCGTCTGGGTCTCCTCGCCCACCTCCAGGTAGGTGGGGGCTTCTGCACCCGATTTTTGGACGCCATCCTCATCGTCCTTGCGGACAACCCATCCCGCGCGGATCTCCGCCAGGGTGTGAGTGCGAGGGACCTCTACCGGGTAGGCATCGCGGCCTTCATCCAGGATGCGCTGACGCTTCTCGCGACGAATGCGCAGCTGCTCGGGGAGGTCATCAGGGCTCGAGGTGTTCTTTGCGGCATCATTCACGATGCCCCAGCTTACTGCATGAACTTCATGCATCCACCCCTGCCCAGGTCGACTAGATCAGCCAATCGTTCGGGCTGAACAGCTCGAAGTGGACGCTGGTTGGAGCGAGCGTGGCCTCGTGCTGCTGGAGCTGTTGGCGCACGTCCTGCAAGAAGGTGTTACCTCCGCAGAGGTACCACTGCGCACCCTGAGGAATCCGCTGCTGAGCTGCCAATTCAGCCAAGTCAATCATGCCGCCCTCATCACGAAACGCGGTGATGTGCTGCGCGCGGTCATGGCCTGCTCGATCGTTGAGTTGGGCCACCAATTGTTCGGCTACCTCCGCCTGGGCGTAGTCCGCCCGGCTGGCATCCGCATGGACCATCAACACGTCGCGATCGCCCTGTGCCGCCAGAGCCGAGAGCATCCCCACCATCGGGGTGGAGCCGATGCCCTGGCTGAGCAGGACCACGGGAGAAGGCGTGCTGTCGAGGACGAGGTCACCAGCCGGAAGGGTGGCGTCCACCTCCGTGCCCACCTCCACCGAATCGAAGAGGAAGTTACTGACTTCCCCATCGCGCTGCACGGCGATGGTGAACCCATCTGAATCGAAGTCGACCAGCGAGTACTGGCGGAGCTGGCGAGCACCATCCGGAAGGCGCACGCCGATTGAGGTGTACTGTCCCGGGAGTGCATCGCCAAAGCCCGTGCAGGTGAATCGGAATTGGGTGACGCGATCGGAGAGCTGGCGCTTCTCTGCGAGGGCAGCCTTCTTGAATACCTCCCCGTTGGTGACGCCCGCGGATGCATATAGCTCCGCTTCATAGTCAATAAGCACCTCGGCCATCAGCCAATAGACGTCGTCCCAGGCACCGGCGACCTCTGGGGTGATGGCTTCCCCGAGCACCTCCACGATGGCGGCGAAGAGATTATCGTGGACGATCTGATACTGGTCCTTGGTAATTCCCAGAGACACGTGCTTGTGGCCGATGCGAGCTAGCATCTCGCGCGGATCCGGAGCCTCGGGGTCCACGAGCATGGCGGCGAACGTGGCGATGGATGCCGCGAGGGCCTTCTGCTGCTCGCCGGATCGCTGGTTTCCGCGGTTGAAGGTATCGGCGATGAGTTCCGGGTGAGCAGTGAACATCCGGTTGTAGAAGATCGGGGTGATCTTGTTGATGTTCGCACCGATGATGGGCAGGGTGGCTCGCACGATCTCGGCGTTTTCCGGGCTCAGCTCTCGCTTGTCAGTGGCGGGTGCGTGATTGACGAACATGTCTGGCGTTCCTCCTCCAGCCAACGTGGGGCTGGTGCATTGGGTGGATTAGTCAGCCGGACGGACAGAGGGCAATCCGATTCCCACCGAGCCGGCGGGGGCCGGCTGAGTCTGGGAGATCAGCTCACCGATCGTGTCTTTGTCCAGCTCCACGAAGAAGGCTTCACGCGCAGCAGCCAGCCGATGGCGCAATTGGCAATCGCGGTACATCAGGGGGCATGGTTTGGAGCCGCCGCATTCCACCACTTCGCCTGGCCCTTCGAGCTGTCGCAGGATTTTCCCGACGGGAACGTCCCGGGTGCCCTCGGCCAGTAGCACTCCGCCATTCCGCCCGCGGACGGACACGACCAGGTTCAATTCCGCCAGTTTCGCAACGACCTTGGAGAGGTGGTTATTGGATGCGTTGACCGCATCTGAAAGTTGCCGAATGGTCAGCTGCTCCCCTGGCGGTACGTCACCCAGGATCATGAGGACCCGCAGGCCCAAGTCCGAGAACGTTGTGAGGTGCATAAGCCCTAGCCTAAAACATTCATCCTAAATACATGTATTTCAGAGGCGCCTTTTTGTTGAGATCTTGATCACTCTGGGTGGCGCGGATTTTTCAGATCAGAGTCAGCCGGGGCGTGGGCAAGGTCCTCCCCCAGCTCCACCTGCTGATTGGACTCGTCAACGAAGATCACTCGCGGGTGATAATCCTGCAAGTCCTCCGGGGAAAACTGACCATAGCCAATGATGATGACTAGGTCGCCGGGATTAATGAGCCGCGCAGCCGCTCCATTCATTCCGATCACGCCGCTCCCCCGGTCCCCCGCGATCGCGTACGTCGTCAGCCGAGCGCCATTGTCGATATCGACAATGTCAATCTGCTCGCCCTCCAGAAGGTCCGCCGCCTCCATCAAATCAGCGTCGATGGTGCAAGAACCGACGTAGTGAAGGTCGGCCTGAGTCACAGTCGCCCGGTGGATTTTGGATTTCAGCATGGTGCGCAACACGATTGGCTACCTTACCCGGCACCGCGAACGTCTGGTTAGTTTTTCACTCCGTTCGGCCCGCAACACCTGCGCGTGTTCCTACTGTTCGGTCTCGATGTTCTTGAATCCGATGCCCAGCGGCACACCAACATTGTCGATGAGTCGGGTCGAGCCCACTCGCGCTGCTACCAGCAGTCGAGCATCTCCCTCCGCCGGAGGCTCACCCAGGTCAGCTCCCAACAATTCCAGGTAGTCCACGTCGATCTCCGGATTGTCTTCCAAAACGGCACGGGCGGCATCCAGGACGGCGTCCTTCCCCTTCTCCGCAACGAACGCCCCCGCGGTGAGGGCGGCGGAAAGAACCAGCGCAAGCTCCCTGTCGCTCTCGCTGAGGTACACATTGCGCGACGACAGTGCCAAGCCGTCCGCCTCGCGCATGATGGGGACACCGTGAACCTTAATGCCCATGTTGAGGTCCGTGACCATCTGTTGAATCAGCATCAGCTGCTGGTAGTCCTTCTCCCCGAAGAAGGCATGGTCACAATTCGTGAGCGCAAAGAGCTTATTCACCACCGTCAGCACGCCAGCGAAGTGGGTGGGCCGGTGCTCGCCCTCCAAGATCGAGCCGACCGGCCCCGGGTGGATCGTCGTACGCGGACCAGCGGGGTACATCTCCCGGGCACTCGGTGCGAACACCGCGTCAACGCCTGCTGCCTTGAGCTTCGCCACGTCCTCGTCGAGCGTCCGAGGGTAGGAATCCAGGTCCTCCCCTTCCGCGAACTGCAGCGGGTTGACGAAAATACTCACGACCACCAACGCGCCCGGAATCTGCTGCGCGGCCCTCACCAGCGACAGGTGCCCGTTATGCAGCGCCCCCATTGTCGGAACGAGGGCCACGGGGCGCCCGGCCTTTCGCATTGCCCGGGTGAGCTGACCGATCCCTGAAGCTTCCGTGAAAACTCGGGCCTGACCACGGCTGAAAGGGAGGTTGTCCGCCTGCTGTTCCGATTCTGGGTTCATGCCTGACAGGTTAATAGGCCGCCCTTATATCCCCGAATCCAAGGCCCTCTCCACATTGAGCGCCTGGATATCCGCTGCCAGTGAACCGGCCACCGCGCGATACATCCGCGTGTCCAGCCCAAGCTCCTGCAGTGCATTGAGGTGTGCCATCACCGCGTGGGCATCATCTCTTGCGACAGGTCCTGTGAGCCCCTCGACCCCATGGGCCAGAGCATTGTCGACAGCGGCATGGGCAAGAGAGCGCAGGAGTGTCGCACTGTCTGGGTTCGCATGTGCTGCCAGCGCGGAGTTCTCGTCCCGCAGCACCGCGTCCATCATGCGACGCGCGTCCGCGACCACCGCGCCCGCGTGGTTGCCCGCATGCGCCATCGCTGCGTGATAGGCACCGCGACGCTCCTCGGGGACGCTAATGGGTACCCCGCCCAGGGAAGTCACGATCATGTGCGCGAGGGTCTCGCCGATCTCGGAGTCAGACGTCACCCCCCAGGCACATCCCGTCAAGCGATCAACATCCCGAGGCTGGCGGACAAAGGTCATAGCCGGGTGCAGGGCCAGTGGGATAGCACCGGTATCGGTGACCGGCTGCAAGACCGCGCACCCGTTGGAGCCAGAAGTGTGGGCGACCATCTGTCCATCCCGCGTGGTCAGGGAAACCTGTTCGACCACGTCGGGCAGCATGGGGTCCGGCACGGCGAGGATCACGAGCGCAGCTTGAGATGCGGTGGCCACGTCGACCAGTGGCACCGTAGGGATCCGCTCGGTGGAAAGGGCGCGAGACCGCTCCGACGGCGCAACGATGCCCGATACCATGTGCCCGGCGCGAAGAAAGGATTCTGCGACGGCGACTCCTACCGCGCCAGCAGAAATAACCCCCACGCTCAGGCGTGGGGGTTGGCGGTCGATCACTTCTTTTCCTTGAATCGGGCCATCAGCTCCGCGACGGTCAAGCCCTTGGGCGACTCATCGGCGCGGCGACGGCCGTGGCGCTCATCTGCGGTCGCGCCGGGCTGAGCCGGGGACGCCGGGGAGGAGGCCTGCTGTGGCTGCGCCGGCTGGCTCTGGGATGGCTGGCTCTGCGCGTTCTGCTGAGCGTTCGGCGCTTGTGCCCGATCCTGCTCCGACTGCGCAGCATGGCGCTTCTTGTTCACCTCGGTGGAATCGACCACCAGCGGAATCTGGGCAGTGGTCTGTGCATCCTGCGACGTATCGCGGCCGCTCCACTTCACAGCCGCGAAGCTGCCAGTAGAGAAACCGGGAACGCGGCGCTCGGTGTGAGAAGCGGCCTTGTTCGTCGCAGCGCTGCGGGGAGCTTCGTGCTTGCGGTGGGATCCGCGAGAAGCTGGCTGCCGGGTATTCTCCGCCGGCTTGTCCTTCTCTTTGTTCTTGCCCTGCTCCAGCTCAACGATGCGCTCTGCTCGGGCGCGCACTGCTGTCTGCTCCGGGGTCAGTTCCACGCCAGACATCTGGGCCAGCTGCACGCGCATCTGCGCCAGCTCTTGGCGCAACAGCTCCAGCTGCTCATCTCGATTGGCCTGCGACTTCTGCGCAAACTCACTCTGCAGCTGCGCCTCGCGTTCCCGCCCGGCGGATTCAACGCGAGCGAGCTCAGCCTGGTGGCGGGCGTCAATGCCGCGATTCTTCGCCTTCTCAGCAGACAGCAGATTGGAGTACTTAGAGACGAGCACCAACCCCAGCACCGCAGCCCACAGCGCCGCAATCACGGCGATCTTTTGCCACACATCTGAATCCAGCAACAGCATCATGATGCTGGCTGCGACAGCCAGAACGACCAAGCCGATCATCAAGACCTTCGATGGTCCAGCATCTGCATCTTCGCGTCGAGAAGTGTGGGGCTGCAAACTCATGGAGACTACCCTACCGTTTAGTACGCCGCGTCAAGGTTTGTTTCCATGGGCGAGTCAGGCGGCGGCGCCACACAGGACCGCTCCAACCAGAGCCCCGCGGCAGCCGCCAGGCCCCCGCCAATCATCCCGGCCAGGGCCCCTGGAACATCGGACTGGGCAGCGCTCAGCTCCCCTGCCCGCATCAGCACGTACACGCTCACCCCGGCATATCCGCCCCCGACAACGGCGCCGGCCCAGGCCACCGCTCGCCCCAGTGCCCCCAGCACCGCCACGGTCAGCGGGCTGATCTGCGAGGCATCCTGCCCCACCTCCCCGTCGTCAATCTTGCGCTTCACGATCCGGGCGCACACCGCGCACACGATCGCCACGATCCACATCCCCGCAGAGGAATACACGTGGATCGGTGGGAAATTCCCATAAAAGCTCAGCGCCGTCACTGCGCCAATCAGCGCAGCAGCCACCGCTGCCACGACGATGGCGCCGACAGACGTGGGCTTCAAATTATTCATGGGCCTCATTGTAGGCGTGCCGTCCACGCATCCCAGCCCTCGTGCGCCACCTTGCGCAACCCGTCCCAGGCCGCGGGGTCACGGCGATGGAGGTCCTCGCGGAGGTCTCGCACGCAGGCTTCTCCGACAACGGCGTCTGGCCACATGTTGGCCCACGGTTCCAACACAAACGCTCTCTCGCTCACGTAGGGGTGCGGCACGATGAGCGCGTCACCCCACCGCCCATTGGAGTTCATCGACGGGGCGGTGGCGTCTGGAAAAATCCCCAGCACATCCACGTCCACCGTGCGCGGGCCCCAGCGGACCTCGCGCACCCGACCTCCCTGGGCTTCGACCTGCTGGCACCGGTCGAGGAGAGCGAGGGGGTCCAGGCCGGTGCGAATTGTGACGGTCGCGTTCCTGAATTCTTGCTGGGAGACGCCACCCCACGGCGGTGTGGCGAACAATCCTGACGCGCATTCGACGGTGATGCCCTCCGCAGCATCCAACGCCTGCGCGGCTCGAAGTACCTGGTCTGCTGGCGAGTCCAGATCGCCGGGGAGGTTGCTCCCCAACCCGAGGACTGCGAGGTAATCAGCCACGGGACTTCCTCGAGCGGCGGGCAACCACGCGTACGTCAGCAAATGGGTGGTCGATCGGCGCGAAGGGCTTGTGCACGGTGACTTCCACGGCGAAGACACCCGCAAGTTCGTTGACCTGATCGGCGATCTGCGAAGCAAGGGACTCGATCAGATCATGCCCCGGCCCCTCGACGGCCTGCACTGCGATGTCCGCGAGGTCCACATAGGAGATGGTGTGCTCAATCGAGTCCGTGCGGGCTGCATGGGCAAAATCGGTCCAGACCACGAGGTCGACCAGGAACTTTTGGCCCTTCTGCTTCTCAAAATCGTGGACCCCGTGGTAGCCGTATGCTTCAAGGCCCAGCAGTTCAATTCGGTCAGCCACGACGTGCTCGCCATCCTTCCGCTACGTATGGGCCAGAACCTAGTGAGGTGTAGTGAGCCACGTCAACGGCCGCGCATGTGGGGGCAACGTTGTGCACCCGCACGGCCCACGCCCCCGCGGCTGCAGCAAGAGCGCTTACCGCTGCGGTGGCATCGTCGGCTGAATCTGGTGTCCCGGGGTTGCCATCGGGGGCGGGGCGCAGGGCGGTGAGGAAGCGCTTCCGGCTGGCTCCGATCAAGATGGGAAAGCCCATGTCCACGAGCTGCCGGGTAGCTCCCAGAAGGGCCCAATTTTCGTCTGGTGATTTCGCGAACCCGATGCCGGGGTCCAGGATGATGCGTCGCTCCTGGACGCCCGCCTCGAGAGCACGATCCACCAACCGGGACAGGTGGTCCCGCACCTGCCCGACAATGTCGCCGCCGTGATCGGTGTATCCCTCCGCCCCCGCAAAGCTCTCGGCCTGCCAGTGCATCAGGCAGATGGGCACGTCTGCCTCGGCACAGACGCGCAGCATGTCCGGATCGGCCAGGCCGCCGGAGACATCATTGATAATATCGACTCCAGCCTCAATCGCGGCGGCTGCCGTGGTGGCACGCATCGTGTCGATGCTGGTTTGGCATTCCTCGTGCTGCAGCTGCTGGATAACGGGGACCACTCGTCCCTCCTCCACCGCGGGATCGACCCGAGTAGCCCCCGGGCGGGTGGATTCCCCTCCGATATCGATGATGTCCGCGCCAGCGGCGATCATCTCCCGCGCGTGGCGCAGTGCGGTTTCGGTATCGGGGTTGCGGCCGCCGTCGGAGAAAGAATCTTCTGTGACGTTGAGGATTCCCATGACCAGGGTCCGGCGCGCCTCGTCGTGCGCGGTCTGAGCCCGCCCGCTGTCTACCTGTTGCGCTTCGTTCATTTTTTGACGCCCCTTCTTGGCGTGACGCTATTTGCCGTTAATGAGGGACATGACCTCCGCCCGGGAGGTGGCATTGTTCTGGAAGCCTCCGCGAACAGCGGAGGTGACCGTGCTGGCTCCGGGCTTCCGAATGCCGCGCATCGCCATGCACAGATGCTCCGCCTCGACAACGACGACGACGGAATGCGCGTGCAGCTTGGAGACCAGGGCGTCCGCGACTTGCGAGGTCAGGCGCTCCTGCACCTGGGGGCGGTGCGAGAACCCCTCGATCAGGCGTGCAAGTTTGGACAGTCCGGTTACCTCCCCCTTTTTACCGGGGATATAGCCGATGTGTGCCTTGCCGTAGAAGGGAACGAGGTGATGCTCGCAGGTCGAGTAGAACGGGATGTCCTTGACCAACACGAGCTCGTTGTGGTGCTCGTTGAAGGTTTTGTTCAGAACATCGGTCGGGTCCTCGTGGAGCCCGGAGAACATTTCCTGATACGCACGGGCCACGCGAGCCGGTGTTTCCTTCAACCCCTCCCGGTCTGGGTCTTCCCCGACCGCAAGGAGCAGCTCGCGCACCGCGGCCTCGGCTCTTTGCTGGTCAAATCCGGTCTGGGGTTGGTCGGTCACGCTCTAATCCTCGTTGTCGTTCGTGTTGTCATTCGCATTGCGGTGGCGATGTGCCGTGTCCTCTGGGTCGATTGGCTTCAGTTGAATGGTCCGATCCAGATCCTCGCGGTTCTCACCCTGTGGGTGGGCATGCCGGCCGCCCCGCTGCTCAGCGTCGCGAGAATGCTCAGTGTCAGGAGATTGCTCGGCGTCCCGGTTCTCCCACGGGAAGTTCTGCTTCGGGAAGTGGGACAGTCGCTCCGGCTGCTGCGCCTGCGGCTGCGGTTGGGCCGGCCGCTGTGGTTGCTCCGACTGAGTGGTCTGCGCCGGCGACGGAGTGTTCATGCGCGTCGTAGGCGCATCGTCAGAAGTCCACTCGTGGTCGGGCTGCTCATGGGCGGGCAGTGCAAATCCCCGCTCCTCGCGAGGTGGCTGCTGGGGCTGGCCCTGCTGGCCCACGTTTCCGTACTGACTCTGCCGACCCTGCTGGTCCTGCTGGCCGAACTGCCCTTGCCGCTGCGTTTGCTGCTCATGCTGCTGCGCCTGGGGGCTGTGCGGCGGGAAGTTTGAACCATAGGGCAACTGGCCCTCCGGACCGACATTCGGCACATTGGTGGTGGCCCGGTCCTCGGCTTGCTGGAGCTGCCGCTCCTGCTCAGCCTTGCGGCGTTCCATCCGGCGCTTGCGCGCCATCGAGAAGAAGTCGTTCCGCTCCGGCAGCTTCTCGCCGCGCTCTCGTGCCAGTTCCACTGGGGTGCGCACCGGCTCGCGGAAGTCCTTCGGACGGTCCACATCCTGTCCATCGAACACATCGGAGATCTCCCGCGGTTCGATGCCCTCGAACAGTGCCTCGAGGTCTGGGCGGCGGAGGGTCTCCTTTTCCAGCAGCTTCTCCGCCAAACGATCCAGGTAATCACGGTGCTCGCGCAGGATCGCATAAGCCACCTGCTGCGCCTTATCCATCAACTTCCGAACTTCGGAATCGATGGTGTTCGCCACGGAATCAGAAGGCGTGAACTGCCCTCCACCTCCACGGCCCACGAAGGGATCGCCGTCTTCCTCGCCGAATTTCACAGCACCCACGAGGGGGCTCATGCCGTACTCGGAAACCATGGCCTTCGCGGTCTTGGTTGCCATTTCAATATCAGCAGAGGCACCCGTCGTGGGATTGCCGAACACCAATTCCTCCGCTGCACGGCCACCCATGGCAAACACCAGACGGGCGAACAGCTCCGAGCGGTTATACATCCCCTTATCGTCATCGCCAGCGGTCATGGCGTGTCCACCCGTGCGGCCACGGGCGAGGATGGTCACCTTGTATACCCGGTCGATGTCCTTCAGCGCCCAGGCGGCCAGCGTGTGCCCGCCCTCGTGATAGGCGGTGACCTTCTTCTCATGCTCGGAGATGATCTTGGAGCTGCGGCGCGGACCGCCAACCACTCGGTCGGTTGCCTCTTCCAATGCGTCCGCGGTGATGACGTTGCCTTCCACGCGCGCTGTCAGCAACGCCGCCTCATTGAGCACGTTCTCCAGGTCTGCACCCGACATGCCCGCGGTGCGCTTCGCCAGGGACTTCAGGTCAACATCGGAAGCCAACGGCTTGCCCTTGGCGTGCACGCGCAGGATTTGCTCGCGCCCGGTCAGGTCGGGGTTGGTCACCGGGATCTGGCGGTCGAAACGCCCGGGGCGCAGCAGCGCCGGGTCGAGGATGTCGGGGCGGTTCGTCGCTGCCATGAGGATCACGCCCTCGCGCTCGCCGAAGCCATCCATCTCCACCAACAACTGGTTCAGTGTCTGCTCGCGCTCGTCGTGGCCTCCGCCCATGCCGGCGCCCCGCTGGCGACCCACCGCGTCAATCTCATCGACGAAGATGATGCACGGCGAGTTCTCCTTCGCCTGGCTGAACAGGTCGCGCACACGAGAGGCACCCACGCCCACGAACATCTCCACGAAGTCCGAACCGGAAATCGAGAAGAACGGCACCCCGGCCTCGCCCGCCACTGCTCGGGCTAGCAGGGTCTTGCCGGTACCGGGAGGCCCGTACAGCAGCACGCCCCGCGGGATCTTCGCGCCCAGAGCTTCATAGCGGGAGGGGTCGGATAGGAAGTCGCGGATCTCGTCCAGCTCCTCCACCGCTTCATCAGCCCCGGCGACATCGTCGAAGGTCGTATCCGGATTGTCCTTGTTCAGCTCCTTGTGCTTGGACTTGCCAAACCCAAAGGGCCCCATGCTGCCGCCCTGCATGCGGCTCATGAAGAACATCAACCCGCCAAGCACGATCAGCATCGGCAAGGTCATCATCAGGATCGATCCAAGGACCGAGTCCTTCGTCACCTTGGTATCGAACTTCTTCGCCTCGGCGCCATTGACAGCCTGGAACACATCATCGCTGGCCCGCGCGGGGTACTTCGCAATGATCTCCTCAATGCCATCCTTGCCCTCAACCGAGATGGGCTTGTTCAGCTTCAGCTGAACTTCCTGCTCTCGGTCATTGATCTGGGCTTCGGAGACGTTCTTGTCCTTCAGCTGTTGCAGCGCAACCGAGGTCTCCACCTTGTCGTAGCCTCGCGCGCCGTCAGAGATCACGCCGAAAACGTAGATTGCGATGAGGATTCCGGCGACCGCGCCGGCAATCCTCAGGACCGTCTTCTTGTCCATATTTCCTGTCAGAGTGGGTTCGTTGGGGAGCGCGTGGAGTGCAGCCTGGGCTTATTCGTAGACCGCGGGGCGGAGAGTGCCCACATAGGGCAAATCCCGGTAGCGTTCTGCGAAATCCAGGCCGTAACCAACCACGAATTCGTTTGGAATATCAAAGCCGATATCGGCCATGTTGTTGATCGTTGCACGCACCGCATCTGGCTTGCGCAACAGGGTCACGACGGACAGGGAACGCGGGTGGCGATTTTCCAGGTTCTTCATCAGCCAGGACAGTGTGAGCCCGGAATCGATGATGTCCTCAACGATCACCACATCGCGATCAGCGATATCGCGATCCAAGTCCTTCAGAATACGAACAACGCCCGAGGAAGATGTGGAGTTCCCGTAAGAACTGACAGCCATGAACTCGAGCTGGGTGGGGATATCGAGTTCCCGGGCGAAGTCCGTAATGAAGAACACCGCGCCCTTCAACACACAGATGAGGATGAGGTCGTCCGGTGCATCCTTAAACCGCTCGGACGTGGCCTTCGCCATCTCGCGAATGCGGGCATGAAGCGTTTCCTCATCGATGAGCACGCTTTCGAGGTCATCCCCGTAAGGATTCTCCGGCACATCAAAGTTTTTTTCGCTATGCATCTGCGTGGTCCCTTACTCTCGTTTCAGCACATCGAGGGCCAGTAGCCCCGCCTGGCGCCGCACCACAAGGCGATGGCTGCGACGGCACCCGTTCATTGTATGCCACGGTACCGACACGGGTCCCTGGCCGGTCCATTCGCTCACCAAAGCGTCCACGGCCCCCAGGTGCGCGCTGGTCACCGCCCCGGTGTGGGGTTCCAGCCACTTCTTGATCACCCTTTTTCTTATGGACGCCATCTCCCGGCTCAATTCCTCGCATCGGATCGTGCCTTCTGGCGTGCGGACGCGGTGCAAGACCGCGGTGGCGGTGGCGTCCAAAAACTCGGCATCCTCGCGCAACAACGCGGCTGACCGCGCGAGCCCCTCCCCGAGGCCCGGCCCCAGCGTGGCCTCGAGGTGCGGGAGGATCTCAGTGCGTATCCGACTGCGCAGGAATCGCGGGTCGGAATTGTGCGGATCTGTCCAGAACTCGATGTTGGCATGGTGGCACGTGGCCTCGGTGGCGCGTCGATCTGCCTGCAGGAGGGGGCGACCCACCCAGGCCGCGCCGGCGGACACGGCGGGGTGATCGAGGGAGATCGCTCGCATGCCCGCGAGGCTATCGGCCCCTGATCCACGGGCGAGGGACAGGAGGAGCCCTTCGGCGTCATCGCTGGCGGTATGTGCAATGAGCAGGGGATGACCGCACGCGGCGCGGCCCAGTGCCTGGTAGCGAGCGTGGCGCGCGTCAGCTTCTCCGGTGCCGTCAACGTCTACGGTGAGGACGTGGGCCCGGGCTCCCATCTGCTCCGCCTGTGCGGCGGCGCGTCGCGCTACATCTGCTGACCCGGCTTGCAGGCGGTGATTGACGATGAGTGCGTGCACCTCGGCGCCACCGGAACTGGCAGCCACCCGATTGAGGACCCCGATGGTGCTGTATAGCAGCGCCAGTGAATCGGCGCCGCCGGACACCCCGACGCACACGGGCCCGGCGCGGAATTCATGGGCAGCCTGCGGGTGGGTGGACTCCAGTCGGCGGAGCCAGTGCTTGATCGCCTGGGCGGTGCTGATCTTCGGCGGTGTGGCGCCCGGCGTTCCAGCTAGCTGTCCCTCGGGTCCGGTGAACGAGCGTGAGTCCATGGGTGCGCACACTCCCGCGTCACATGTTGTGCAGCGAGGCGGCCAAACGGTCCAAGGCAGGTCGAGCTTGGTCTGGGTTCGTACCGTTAGAGAGGAACGCGAAGCTGTAGGGCCTGCCAGAGGAGCTGGTGACGGTACCTGCGAGAGCGTTGACCCCGTCGAGGGTTCCAGTCTTCGCGTGGACCCACCCGGCAGCGCTGTCCGCGCCGGAGCCAGCGCCGAAGCGGGTTTGCAGGCTGCCATCGCCGTGGGCAACCGGGAGGGCATCGAAAATATCCCGGTCCTTCGGCTCCGCCATGATGCTGTTCAAGATATGTGCGTTGAGGCGATTGTCCCGGGACATGCCGGAATTGTCTTTCAGCACCGCGCCCTGCATGTCGAAGCCGTTGCTCTGTAACAGGTCCAGTGTGGCGGTGGCGGCGCCCTCAAACGTCGCGGGTTGGTGCTGGGCCTCCGCCACTTCGCGGGCAATGGCCTCGGCGGCAATGTTGTCGCTGTGCAGCATCATGTCCCGCAAACGGGTGCTCAGCGGGGCAGATTCCACCTTCCCCAACGGCTGGGCCTGCGGGTCAGCAACCGATTCATCCGACGTGCTGACCTGTGCCCGGATGCCTAATCCGCTGGCTAGCGCGTTGCCCACGTCATCGCCCGGAGTCGTGCTGCGCGGCGAGTAGTTGTCCTGCGGGTTTTGCCGCCCCGCGTCCAACATGACGGAATCCAGCGGCGCGACGTTGCCACCGGCGATGTCTGCCCGGTCCCACGTGGAGTTGAACGTTGAGCCTTGGCGGATCGAATTATCAATGATGATGCGGTTGAACTGAGATGGGTCACTCCCCTGAGACTTCAGCGCCGCGCGGACCTGCTGCGCCAAATCCTGCACGCTCGCCGGATCCGTAAACCACCCCGAGCCCGGAGAGCGCTCCAGCGTGACGTCCCCACCCCCAACGATGACCAGCTCCCCCGGCGCGCCCTGCACGACCTTCGTCTCCACCCTCTTGTCCTTGGGCAGCGCAAGCTGAGCGGCGGCGAACGTGGTCACCTTGGTCGACGAAGCGGGCACCAGCGGTCGGCGCTCATCGCTGGTGTACACCACGTGCCCCGTGGTCAGGTCGGTGACCTCCGCGGAGAGTTGGCCCAACGCGGGATCTGCGGCCGCTCGTTGCAGAGCGGATTGATCTGGCTCTGGCCCCTGGGGATGCGCGGCCTGCAAGACCGGCTGTTGAACCTCTGGCCCCGCCGCCGGTTGCGCCTTGTAGTGCGGTGTGGCGGTGTACCACACAGCAGCACCGATGACACCGATGATCACGAGAACGAACACGACGATGGAGGCGATCCACCAACGCAGGGACGCTGTGGGTTTGGGATTGACGTCCGAGGATGCGGAGGTGCTCATAGGCGTGCAGCGGCTCCTTCGACGGGGTGTGTTGACCCGTACCACTGTAGCGTGGCACTAGAATGTGCTAGAAGTTCAACCGGTTCATCGCGTACAGCGTTGGTAAGAAGTCTTTGAAGTCAATGAAGGAATGGGCTTTTCACAGTGAGCAATAACAGCATCGAAGTAACCATCGAGATTCCTCGCGGTTCCCGCAACAAGTACGAGGTCGATCACGAATCCGGCAAGGTGTACCTGGACCGCTACCTGTTCACCCCGATGGCGTACCCCGCTGACTACGGCTTCATCGACCACACTCTCGGCGAGGACGGCGACCCGCTGGACGCGCTGGTGCTGCTGCCGGAACCAGTGTTCCCCGGCGTGATCGTGGAAGCGCGCCCCATCGGTGTGTTCAAGATGACCGACGAGGCCGGTGGCGATGACAAGCTCCTCTGCGTCGTAGACGACGTGCGCTATGAGAGCCGTCAGGACCTGGACGATGTCGATCAGTTCACGAAGGACGAGATTGAGCACTTCTTCGTCCATTACAAGGACCTGGAACCGGGCAAGGAGGTGCAGGGCTCCGGGTGGGGTGACAAGGCCGAGGCTCAGCGCATCCTGGACGAGGCCATCGCCCGCTACAAGAAGTAGCTAGGCACGCCATCACCCTCGCCGCCCTCCCCGCTCCTCTTGGAACTTCCCGGGAAGGGCGGTTTTCGCGTACCGGGAGGGCGTTAGGATTGTCTCTATGGGTGATTTTGAGACTGTACAACCGACCGATGTCCCCGAAGACGCTCAACTGATCGATGTGCGCGAGGCGGATGAGTTCGCCGATTGGCACGCGAAGGGCGCCACGAACCTCCCGCTCTCTGAGCTGCAGATGCGCTATGGAGAGCTTGACCTGGACCGAGACGTGTACTTGATCTGCCTGTCGGGTGGGCGTTCCGCTCGCGCATGTCAGTGGCTGGAGCTCAATGGGATTGACGCCATCAATGTGGCCAACGGCACCGCTGGCTGGAGAGATGCCGGCCTGCCTTTGGTGGAGAAAGATCAGAACCAATAAATAGTGGGGCATTCCCACAATTAGACAGCGCCCATCGTTGGCGCTAGAATTCATGGCATGTCCGAACCCATGCCATTACCAGCAGATCTACTGTCTTCTCCTTCCTTTCAGCTCGAGAGGCTGCGGCGCCGAACTCGCGAGTTCGTAGAGGCTGCCCTCCAGAAGGAGAATTTCAACCTGCGCGAATACTGGATCCTCACCTGCCTGGTTGATGGCGATGCCGCCAGCCAGGCCACCTTGGGGGAAATCTTGGGCGTGGATCGATCCGATATGGTGCGCCTCGTTGATTCCCTGGAGGAACGCAACCTGGCTAAGCGGGTCAAGGACCCGAAGGACCGCAGGCGCCAAATCATTTCCGTCACCAAGAAGGGCACGAAGGCCTACCAAAACCTTCGTCCGTTGGTGCACGCAGCCGAAGACAAGGCCTTGGACGATTCCACGTCCAAGCAATTGAAGCACCTGCGAAAGTTGGCTCAGGTCATCATCGCGGGTGAGGAGGAGTAGGCAAACAAGTGAATATCCCTTCCCGGTACCTCCGTTCCCACGAAGCACCGGAAGCTCGCACGTTGGTCGATATCTTGCGTGCGACAGCTTCTGCGTGCCCAGATGCCCCCGCGATCAATGATGCGCAGGGCGTGATCACCTATTCCGAGCTGATGGATGAGGTCGACGCGACAGCCGAATGGCTCTACACCCGCGGCATCCGACGCGGCGACCGCATCGGCATTCGCATGCCTTCTGGCGACAGAGCGCTCTACGTGGCCATCCTGTCCACCTTGGCCGCTGGCGCGGCTTATGTCCCCGTGGATGCGGATGACCCCGACGAACGGGCGACGCTCGTGTTCGGCGAGGCGAACGTCAACGCCATTTACGGCGCCGACGGGCTGGTCATCAAGCACGTTCACGGCGAGCAGTTCGATGGGAGCAGCGCAGATTTCGACATTGCATCCGCTGACGACTTCGGCCCTGATACCAGCACCGACGCGTGGATCATTTTCACTTCCGGCTCCACCGGCAAGCCCAAGGGAGTGGCCGTCACCCACCGCAACGCCGCGGCCTTCGTCGATGCTGAGGCCGAAATGTTCCTGCAGGACGAGCCACTGGGCACAGAGGACCGTGTCCTGGCCGGCCTGTCCGTCGCATTCGATGCCTCATGTGAGGAAATGTGGCTCGCCTGGCGGCACGGCGCCTGCTTGGTTCCAGCTCCGCGAGCCCTGGTCCGCTCCGGCGTGGACCTGGGACCCTGGCTGGTTGCCCGCTCCGTGACGGTCGTCTCCACGGTCCCGACACTCGCTGGCCTGTGGCCGGACGAGGCCTTGGACGCCGTACGTCTCCTCATCTTCGGAGGCGAGGCCTGCCCGCCAGAGCTCGCTTCCCGCTTGGCGATCGAGGGCCGTGAACTATGGAACACCTACGGTCCCACTGAGGCGACCGTCGTCGCCTGCGGTACCACCATGGACGGGATCAAGCCCGTGTCCATCGGCCTTCCCCTGCGCGGCTGGGACCTGGCCGTGGTGGACGGCGACAACCAGCCCGTCGCTGTCGGCGAAACCGGAGAGCTGGTCATCGGTGGCGTCGGGCTCGCGAGGTACCTGGACCCCGAAAAGGATGCGGAAAAGTTCGCGCCCATGCCCTCCCTGGGCTGGGAGCGCGCCTACCGCTCTGGTGACCACGTGCGCCTGGAAGAAGACAGTCTGTACTTCGTGGGCCGCGTGGACGATCAGGTCAAGATCGGCGGCCGGCGCATCGAGCTGGGCGAAGTGGATTCCGCGCTCTCCGCGCTGCCGAACGTGCGCAGCGCGTCCGTCGTGGTGCAAACCACCGGCGGTGGCGACAAGGTGCTGGTCGGCTACGTCTCCCCCGAAGAGGGCTCAGCGGACGACTTTGACCTCAACGCGGCCACCACCACTCTGCGCGACAACCTCCCCGCAGCCATGGTTCCGCGACTGTGCGCCCTGGATTCACTGCCGGTCACCACGTCCGGCAAGGTGGACAAGCGTGCCTTGCCGTGGCCACTGCCTTCCCAGGGAGATGCGCACTTCGACAATGACACGCAGGAATGGCTGGCCGGACTGTGGGCAGATGCCCTCGGCGCGTCCGTGACCAGCCCCGATGCGGACTTCTTTACGCTGGGCGGCACCTCCCTGGGCGCGGCCACCATGATCGGCCGCGTGCGCGAGACCGTCCCGACCGTCTCCGTCCGGGACCTCTACGACCATTCGCGCCTGGCCGCGTTCGCCGAGCACGTCCAATCGCTGGCCCCCACCAAGGAGGAGCAGGAGCAGGCAGCCCAAAATACCCGCGACGTCCGTCCGGTGGGCTTCGGCACGCGCCTGGCTCAGGCCCTGATCCAGGTTCCGGCGATGTCCTTGGCAGGTTTTCAGTGGGTGACGTGGCTGCTCGTGGGTAATGCCGTGCTCGGCTCGATGGGCGTGGCCCAGGCTGTGGACGTCCCGTTGTGGCTGGTCATCGCGTCGGTGATCATCTTTGCCACTCCTCTGGGCCGCATGCCTGTAGCAGCCGTGTTGATTCGTCTGCTGACGGCGGGCTTGAAGCCGGGCACCTACCCTCGCGGCGGTGCGAAGCACCTGCGCGTGTGGGCTGCCGAGCGCATTGCCGATACTTCCGGCGCCCGCGATGTGTCCGGTGCGGCCTTCATCCACATGTTCGCCCGCGCGTTGGGCGCCAAGGTGGGCCGCGGCGTGGCCATGCATACGCTGCCTCCGGTCACGGGCATGCTGTCCGTGGGTAACCACGCGACGATCGAACAAGAGGTAGACCTGCGCGGCTATTGGGTCGATGGAGATCAGGTGCACATCGGCCGGATCGACATCGGTGAGGGCGCGTCCATTGGCGCGCGCTCCACGCTGTTCCCCGGCACGCGTGTGGGGACGAACGCGCACGTAGAGCCCGGTTCGGCTGTGACTGCGCGGAAGAAGATCAAGTCCGGCGCTCGCTGGTCCGGGTCCCCGGCTGTCAAGGTCGGTAAGGCACGTGGGCGCTTCCCTGACGAGGCTCCCCCGCGCCGTCCCGCGTGGGTGGGCGTGTATGCGCTGTCCTCTGTGGTTCTTTCCCTGCTTCCGTTGGTTGCGGTGGGCGCCGGAATTGCGGCCGCGTTGGGTGCGCTGAAGGCGATGCCAGACGCCACGCTGCCCCTCTACATCCTCGTTCCCCTGCTTGCCGCCCCGGCTGGCTTGGTGGCCTTCGCCACCTACACGGCCCTGACCTGGATTCTGGTCCGCATCCTGCAGATCGGCTTGAAGCCCGGCATCGTCCCGGTCCGCAGTGCCCAGGGTTGGCGCCTGTGGTCGATTGAGCGCCTGATGGACGCGGCTCGCATCCACCTATTCCCCATGTATGCCGGCCAGATCACCACGCTGTGGTTCCGAAGCCTGGGCGCGAAAGTCGGCAAGGATGCGGAAATCTCCACGGCTGTGATGGTTCCGCGGTTCGCGGAAGTGAAGGAAGGTGCCTTCCTGGCGGATGACACGATGGTCGCCGGTTACGAGCTAGGTGGCGGCGGTTGGATGCTCTCGGGAAACACTCGCGTGGGCAAGCGCTCCTTCTTGGGCAACTCTGGTATTGCCGGCCCTGAGCGGAATCTGAAGAAGAACTCGCTCGTGGCGGTGCTGTCCTCCACGCCGAAGAAGACAAAGTCCGGGTCCAACTGGATTGGGTCTCCGCCGGAGCGCATGCGACGGGTCGAGGTGGAATCTGATGGCCGGAATCGCACGTATAACCCGAGCCTGGGCCTGAAGTTGGCTCGAGGTTTTGTCGAGACGTTGCGTCTCACAGCTCCCATGGTCTCGGCGATGCTCGCCGGAGGCGTGCTGCTCACGCTGCAGGCCGTGCTGCGTGCATTCGGTCCGTGGATCACCTTCGCGGTCTCCGGGGCTGTGCTCGTCGCCGCCGGGTTCCTGGCGGTCGTGGTGACCGTGCTGGTCAAGTGGCTGTGCGTGGGGCGCATCAAGAAGGGCGACCATGTGCTGTGGAGCGGTTTCGTGTGGCTCAACGAGCTGCAGGACCAGTTCGTGGAGACAGTGGCGGGCCCGTGGTTCCTGGCGCACACGCTGGGAACCGGGAGCTTGAACCTGTTCCTGCGCGGGCTGGGCGCGAAGATCGGCCGTGGCGCGTGGCTGGAAAGCTACTGGTTGCCGGAGGCGGACCTCGTGCAGATCGGCCGAGGCGCCTCGGTGGGCCCCGGCTGCGTGGTGCAAACACACCTGTTCCAGGACCGCGTTATGAGCCTGGATTCCGTCACCCTGGGTGACGGCGCCACGATGGGGCCACACTCCGTGGCGCTGCCCGCCTCCGTCTTGTCCGACGGCGCGACGGTCGGGCCGGCGTCCCTAGTTATGCGCGGGGACATGGTCCCCCGCAACTCTCGCTGGCAGGGCAACCCCATCGAGGTCTGGAAGTCCTAGTCCCCGATCTGATCCCGACCCCGCTTGACGATGTTCGGGTCGGGGACCCCTACCACCTCGTGGTCCTTGCCCGTGTATTCGAATTTGCTCAGCACGTAGCGCATCGCGTTGATCCGGGCGCGCTTCTTGTCGTTGGACTTGATGGTGATCCAGGGGGACTCGTTCGTGTCCGTGTAGCGGAACGTCTCCTCCTTCGCGCGGGTGTAGTCGTCCCACTTGTCCAGCGAGGCCAGGTCCATCGGGGACAGCTTCCACTGACGCACCGGGTCCACCTGGCGAATGGCGAAGCGGGTGCGCTGTTCCTTCTGGGTCACGGAGAACCACAGCTTGGTCAACGAGATGTTGGAGCCCATGATCATGTTCTCCAGCATCGGGACCTCGCGCAGGAACTCCGTGTGCTGGTCGCTGGTGCAGAAGCCCATCACACGCTCCACACCGGAGCGGTTGTACCAGGAGCGGTCGAAGAAGACGATCTCACCGCCGGCTGGGAAGTGCTGAATGTACCGCTGGAAGTACCAGGAGGTTGATTCGCGTTCGGTCGGCTTCTCCAGGGCGACGGTGCGGGCGCCACGGGGGTTGAGGTGCTCGTTGAACCGCTTGATGGTGCCGCCCTTGCCGGCTGCGTCGCGGCCCTCGAATAGGATGATGTGCTTCTGCCCCGTGTCCTTGGTCCAGTTTTGCCACTTCAGCAGCTCGATCTGCAGGGACCGCTTGGTGGATTCGTATTCGTCGCGGCTCATCCGCTCGTCATAGGGGTAGCCGTCGCGCCAGGTATCTACTCGGTTGCCGTCCGGGGTGATCAGTACCGGGTCGTCTTCATCCGAATCGTCCACAAGGTAGCCCTCGGTGGCTGCCAGGTCCACCATGTGGAATTCTTCGTCGTGTCCATCGGCCATCGGGCAGATCTCCTTCAAACTTAAATTGTCGCGTGAGCTCGTTGAGTGTGTGCTACCCCATGTTATCTGCATAACGCGGATCGCACCGCGCACGCTGGGTAGTTGGTTGCGCTGCATTATTTGGGACGCCATCCCATGCAAATGGGGCTTCCAACCACCAGTGGTTGGAAGCCCCATTCATTCTGCGACCACATCAACGTGTGGTCAGTGAATCACCCGTGGGTAATCCTTAGAGGTTGAAGGTGTCCTGAGCCAGCTTCAGCAGCTTGGCCAGATCGCCAGCCCAGCTAGCGAGGTCCTTCATGAAATCGACGGAGCCGAAGAGATCGGTAGCGTTGTCCATTATTTTCTCCTTCAGAGAATCGGTGTCACATTTCGTGACAAAAGAACTGCGGAAAGTATGATCAGCGTTTCGCTGATCAGCAGCACCCTCTTATGGTCGTGACCACGACATGAGGGGGCTTAGGATTTACGAGTCGCCAGCAGCAGGCTTGTTAGCCAGGTCGGAGGATCCCAGGCTGGTCAGAACCTCGGAGGAACCCTTGAAAGCGTCCTCGCCGTTAGCCAGGTTCTCCAGTGGGGCCACAACGCCAGCGAAGGACTTCCAGAAGGTGGAGAAGTCGTTCAGTGCGTGGATGAAGGAATCGAGATCGAAGTTCATTATTACTCCTACGTAATAAGTCCCGTGGGAAACGAGATCTGCGTCTTGGGAACTGGACGCATTCTCAGCGTCACGACAGCAATCATTCCACACGCCCGAACAAAGTCAACAGCAGATAACGGAATTATTTTCACACCCTGGCAGCCGTTAACCCTATGTACAGAAACTGAGGCTTCTCACAACGGGACTCTGCTCCCCTGATTTTCCCGCCCCTCGCTCGCCATCCCGATTACGCAGCTCAACCCCGGTTGTTGAAGAAATCTTTCACCATATCGAATCGACAAGCTGCCCGCTGCCCTTAGATTCATTTCATCTGCTGTTAACTCAGCACATTGCCGCCACACCCCCATGTGGGGCTAGACATGGAGGGTAGCCATTCTCCCATGTTGCTTTCATGCTTCACATCGCAAGTGGCGCATTCCAGGATCCATCGAGGGACATCTCACGATATAAAAAAACTCCGCCACCAGCCGAAAGCCAGCTGGGGCGGAGTACTCCCTGTGCGGGAGGGGGTCTCAGGGGGAGCTTAGAATCCGCCCATGCCACCCATTTCATCGCCGCCCGGCATAGCCGGAGCCTCTGGCTCTGGCTTGTCAGCCACGACAGCCTCCGTGGTGAGGAACAGACCGGCAATGGAGGCAGCGTTCTGCAGTGCGGAACGCGTCACCTTCACCGGGTCGGAGATGCCATTGGCCAGGAGATCAACGTAGTCGCCCGTGGAGGCGTTCAGGCCCTCACCGGCGGGCAGGTTGGTGACCTTGTCAGCCACGACGCCCGGCTCCAGACCAGCGTTGTGAGCGATCTGCTTCAGAGGGGAGAACAGTGCAGCGCGGACGATCTGCACACCGGTAGCCTCGTCACCCTCCAGATCCAGGTTGTTGTCCAGAACGTGGGCAGCCTGCAGTAGTGCAGCACCACCACCGGCAACAATTCCCTCCTCGGCAGCAGCCTTGGCGTTGCGCACGGCGTCCTCAATACGGTGCTTGCGCTCCTTCAGCTCAACCTCAGTGGCGGCGCCCACCTGCAGCACGGCAACACCACCGGAGAGCTTGGCCAGGCGCTCCTGAAGCTTCTCACGGTCGTAATCGGAATCAGCGTTCTCGATTTCTTGGCGGATCTGCTTGATGCGGCCATCCAGCTGCTCCTTGGAGCCAGCACCGTCGACGATGGTCGTGTCATCCTTCGTCACGACGACCTTGCGGGCAGTACCCAGCAATGGCAGGTCGGCGGTCTCCAGGGACAGGCCGACTTCCTCGGAGATGACCTGGCCACCGGTGAGGATGGCGATGTCCTGCAGCTGAGCCTTGCGGCGATCGCCGAAGCCCGGAGCCTTGACGGCCACAGACTTGAAGGTTCCGCGAATCTTGTTGACCACCAGGGTGGACAGGGCCTCGCCCTCGAGGTCCTCGGCGACGATCAGCAGCGGCTTGCCGGACTGCATGACCTTCTCCAGCAGTGGCAGCAGGTCCTTGACGTTGGAGATCTTGGAGGAGACCAGCAGGATGTAGGGATCCTCCAGCACTGCCTCGCCACGCTCCATATCGGTGGCGAAGTAGCCGGAGATGTAGCCCTTATCAAAGCGCATACCCTCGGTAACCTCGAGGTTCACACCGAAAGCGTTGGACTCCTCAACGGTGATCACGCCATCCTTGTTCAGCTCACCGTCGCCGACCTTGTACATAGCCTCGGCAATCAGCTTGCCGATCTCTTCATCAGCTGCGGAGATACCAGCGGTAGCAGCGATCTGCTCCTTGGTCTCGATCTCCTTGGCATTGGCCAGCAGCTGCTCGGTGACCTTCTGTACACCGGCCTGGATGCCGCGCTTGATGCCCATCGGGTTGGAACCGGCAGCGACATTGCGCAGACCTTCGCGAACCAGGGCCTGAGCCAGCACCGTAGCGGTGGTGGTGCCGTCGCCAGCGACATCGTCGGTCTTCTTGGCGACTTCCTTGACCAGCTCTGCGCCGATCTTCTCGTAAGGGTCCTCCAGCTCGATCTCGCGAGCGATGGTCACGCCGTCATTGGTGATCGTTGGGGCGCCCCACTTGCGCTCGAGCACCACGTTGCGGCCCTTGGGGCCGAGGGTTACCTTGACCGCGTCTGCCAGGGTATTGAGCCCCTTTTCCAGACCGCGGCGTGCTTCTTCGTCGAATGCAATCATCTTGGCCATGCGGCTTCGATCCTCCGTTAAGGGTTGGCGACATTCACGGTTCAGATCCAGCGCCCGCGACGGCACGAGCGGGTGAATGTCGCATCACCCACCCTCACTGCACCTGATGAAGGGATGTAATTATCTGGCACTCATAAGCTTCAAGTGCTAACCAGTACCACTGCTGTTTCTAGCACTCCCCCGTGATGAGTGCAAGGTCACAGACTTACGCCCCACAGGGGGACGAAGACCCGGTGGTTATGCTGTTGAACATGAGCAATTCTCCAGTGGACGCAGCAACTGTCAATCAACTCATCGACGAATACATGCCGCAGGTGTGGGAAGAGCTGAAGGAGCTGGTCTCCTTCCAGTCCATTCATTCCACCCCCGGCCTTGAAAAGGACAATGAGGACGCCACGAACTGGGTGATCTCCAAGTTCCGGGAGGCAGGCGTTCCCGTCGAGGGGCACAAGACTACTGATGGCACCACCTCCGTGCTGGGTGTTAGGGAGGCCGCGGAGGGGTACCCCACCGTGCTGTTGTATTCCCACTTCGACGTGCAACCGGCTGGCGTCCTCGAG
This sequence comes from Corynebacterium falsenii, assembly GCA_001054945.1. Taxonomy (GTDB): domain Bacteria; phylum Actinomycetota; class Actinomycetes; order Mycobacteriales; family Mycobacteriaceae; genus Corynebacterium; species Corynebacterium falsenii_A. The sequence continues at coordinate 116,450 of JVKJ01000004.1, forward strand.
AACTGGACCAATGACCCCTGGACGCTCACCGAGCGCAACGGACGCTGGTACGGGCGCGGCGCTGCCGATTGCAAGGGGCACGTGGTACTCCACCTGGCGGTGCTCCGGGCGCTGAAGAAGTTGGAAGACGAGGGCCGGGAGGAACTCGGCAAGATCGGCGTGCGGGTTGTCGTTGAAGGCTCCGAGGAGCGCGGCGGATACGGACTGGCTGACCTGCTGGAGGAGAAGCCGGAGCTGTTCGCGGCGGACACGTACATGATCGCCGATTCCGGAAACGACGCGGTGGGCGTGCCAAGCATCTGCACCGCATTGCGCGGATCTGCGGGCGTGACGGTGACGACGAGGACCATCGAGCAGCCTATGCACTCCGGGCAATTCGGAGGCGCGGCACCCGATGCCTTGCTGGAACTAATCAAGCTGCTGAGCACGCTGCACGACGAAGACGGCTTGGTCGCCGTCGAGGGGCTGAAGACCGACGCACGCTGGGAGGGCGCTGGGCCGGACGAGGCCACCTTCCGAAAGGACGCTGGCGTGCTGGACGGCGTGAAGGTGCTGGGCGACGAGCAGGGACTGAAGCCCAATGACCTGACGGTCTCGCGCACGTCAATCACCGTGACTGGCCTGGACTCGCTGAGCGTGGAGGATGCGGTGAATGCCGTTCCGGGTGAGGCCAAGGCCGTGGTCAGCCTGCGGATCCCCGCTGGGATGGACCCGAAGTTCGGCCAGGACATGCTGGTCAAGCACATCGAGGCCCAAGCCGCTGCCAACGGTGGGCATGTCAACGCACTGGTGGACATTGAGCGGGACGTGCTCGCAGAGCCCTTCAGCGCCAACACTGATGGCCCAGCACTGAAGGAGTTCGCGAAGGCTCTGGGTGATGTCTATGGACAACAAACCAAGGAGATCGGCAGTGGTGGCTCCATCCCGCTGACGAACAAGCTCCTGTCCGCCTACCCCAACGGCGAGGTGGCCCTCTACGGAATCAGTGAGCCCTCCTGCGCCATCCATTCCGCGGACGAGTCTGTCGATCCTTCAGAGATCAAGCACATCGCAGCCGCTGAGCTGCTGTTCTTGGCGCGTCAGGCCGCTCAGCACGCCAAGTAGCGGGCTGGGCCCGCGAGGCAGCAGCTGCCCCGTCGGGCCATACCTCAAGAGCGAGACGTCAAAAGCGAGCAGGAAGTTGGCCGGATTTTTTCGGCCATTTCCTTGCGGGGAACAGTGATGCGAATTACGTTGTCTACATCATGAGCATCAAACTACAGCGAGTATCGCACCCGGGTGGAGGAACGGACTGACCCCTCCACAGCCGGGGTTAAGGCGAACGTCGCTGCAGAGTTGGTCCACACCCTCAACCGCACCACCTAAGGACCAACATCATGTTTGATGAATTCCCCTCAGAGCTCGCTATAGCCACCGCACCACAGAAAATCGGCGAACGAACCTACACGGTCGACCCAGGCCTGCGGCGATCCACGACGCGGACTTTTTCAGAGCGCAAGCCCACACGCATCCAGAAGCGCAGGCAGCGCAATCGAACGTACTTGGATGACCCGTTCCGGGCGCGGTTCGGCAAAGCACTCCCCCGTGGCATGCGCGAGGAGGCGCGCGGCTTAGCGTGGAAAGAGTTTCGGGCACGCTATTCACCGGACGCGATTCGCGTCGAGCGGATGCGCGCGGAGCGGCTCGCGGCCGGCCGGCACGATTTTCGCTTCGCACTCTCCGGGTTGCGCGCCGATGGGGAGGGCACACGGGCGCGGATCGTTTCCATGGGAGCCTGCTCCGCGATCACGCAGGTCCTGGCTGACCACGGGTACCGCGTGGAGATTTTGGAATTCCACCAATACGAGATTTTCGAAGCGACCGTGACCTTTATCTATACGGTGCACAAGACTAAGCGCGCCTGGGCGATGGGATTCGGTGCCAGCCGAGACCAGTCCATCGCGAACGCAGTGTGCAGCGCAGCCACCCGCCTGCACACGTAAAGCTGCCACAAATCCGCCGCGGGGACGAGCCCGCGGTTCCTGTTGGGCCAGAAGCTAAGCTATCTGACGATGAGAACAATGGCGTGGGACGTATGGCGGCTGCTGATCCGGCTCGGCGTGGGGTTCATGTTCGCGAGCTCTGGCTGGGGCAAACTCGGCAAATTGCCGGCGTTCATCGATGACTTCCACGGGTGGGGTGTCAGCGCCGCGCCACTGCTGGCACCGATGACAGCGGGCGTGGAACTCATCGCGGGTGTGCTTCTGATGGTTGGCCTGGTCTCACGCCTCGCGGCGGGGGCGCTCGCGGGGACGATGGTGGGGGCGCTCGCGCTGGTGGTGGTTCCCGCCCTGGGTGTGGACGCCACCGATCCCACAACTTTCTTCTCCCACCTCGCGTACACACCGGAGTTCCTATTGCTAGGACTGCTGGGCGTCACCATCGTCACTGGCCCCGGGCGCATCAGTGTGCAGGGCATGAAGCGGCTGGCCCGAACCGGCACGCGGTGGGCGATCCTCGCTAGCTTGTAGCGGCGGCGGTCAATCGGTGGATCAGCGCTGCGACACACTCGCTTCGAGCGTGTCCGCCACGAGGTCAACCGCCGCTTTCCACGCCTCGGGCTGCGTGAAGCCTTCTTCAGCTCCAGCATCGCCACGCGTGCGCACCCCCGGCTCCAGCGCCGCCCCCGCGGCGCGCGCCGCCTTGCGCTGCGCGGCATAGTCACCGCTGTCGTCCAGAATCCGTTGCACATCCGCCAGTTGCGCAGCACACCCCAGCTCCTCAGCTAACGGTCGGAAGGTCTCCACCCAATCGAGGATGTCATCGGACACCATCTTCTCGCGCGTGTCCCGATCAACGATGATCATGGCGTCCAAACCATAGCGAGCGGCCCGCCACTTATTTTCAGCGACGTGCCACTGCTGCAACCCGGGCAACCCCTCCCCCTGGGTTTCATCCCACAATCGTTCGAGATACACGATCAAGCAATGCACATACGCGCTGATCGCGGCGACCTTCCACAGCGCCATGCTGGAATCGGCGAAGCGCACTTCCACGGTCCCGTACTTTGACGGCCGCACGTCGAAGTGCATCGAACCGGTGTGGCTGATCACCCCGGAGCGCTCCACATCTCGGTTGAAGCCCTCCCACTCCTCCCAGGTTCGGAACTGGTACGGCATGCCCGCCGTGGGCAATTGCTGATACAACAGCGTGCGGTTGGAGGCATAGCCCGTGTCCAGCCCCTCCCACGCCGGGGAGCTCGCGGACATCGCCAGGATGTGCGGATAGTGCATCATGGCCGCGTTGATGATGGGCCATACCTTGTCGCGGCCGCCCACGCCGACATGCACATGAACGCCCCAGATGATCATCTGCCGCCCCCAGTACTGTGTGCGCTGGATGATCTCCTGGTAGCTGGACTTGTCGCTCATCTGTTGGTCGCCCCAGTGGGCGAACGGGTGCGTGCCCGCGGAGAACAGGCGCACCCCGATCCGCGCCGCACAGTCCAGAAGCTGGGTGAGCTGCTCCCGCAAGTCCTCCGAGGCATCGGCCACCGTCTCGTGCACACCGGTCACCATCTCCACGGTGTTCGCCAAGAACTCGCGGGTCACGCGGTGGCCCGGGTAGACCTCATCCATTGTCGCTAGCAGCTCGCCCGCGCGCGGAGTGAGCTCGCGCGATACCGGGTCCACCAGCGCGACTTCCCATTCGATGCCGACGGTGGGTCGAGAGCTTGGAAAGTCCATGTTTACCTCGAGGTGTCTGTGGGTCGAGCGGAGGCCGCGGCGGTCACCAGGCAAGCCCCGCGCTCCTCACCTGCCCATCCCCGCACTCACCACTGAGGTGTGTGCAGTTCAGCGTGCAGGTTGCAATACACCGGTTATTGTTTCATATCGTTCGTCGTGACGACCACAACAGCAGCCGGTGGTGGCCCCTGCAGCATGTGTGCCTTAGCCAGGGACGCATCCACTTCAGGGGTCCGCTCCTTAGTTCCTACCCCCAGGTCCTTTGCGACCTGCTCGGCCGCCGCGCGCGCGTTCGCATCGTTCTTGGGATAGAGCACGGTTGATTCCTGGAAAACGTAGTCAGCATCCGCCAGGTTTCCGAACCCCGTCTTCGCCCACTTATCCCCGTGCAGCTTCTTGGCCGTATCCCCTGCCAGCCCGGAGACCGGAGAGTTATTCAGCACGGTCACATAGGTATCTGCCTTGTTGACCTGCCCATTCGCCGCGCCTGCCGCGGGGGCTTCCGCCCCTGCCGGGTTGTTCCCCGCAGGCCCCTCGGGTGCGCTCGCGCTGGGCTGCGGCGCGGGCTTTTCCCCCTCCCGCGCCTTGTCGCCCGCGGGCGGGGTGGATTGCTGGGCGCCGCTGGAAGGCTTCTGGACGCCACTGTCACCGTTCGCCTGCTCAGATGTTTCCGTCTTTGCAGCCTGGTGAGAGGAGGAGTCGTCGTCCTTCCCGAAAAAGGAGAACGCACCCCAGGCGATGAGGAGCACGGCCACGGCGGTGAGGATCATCGCCAGTCCACGGATCGGGGGACCTTGGGTTTCCTCTTCCGCGGGCACGGCAGAGCGACCGCCACGGCCAGCGTCACCAGCCCCAGAGGTCGAACCAGCTCCTGCTGCGCCGACAGCTCCTGCACCTGCGGCACCAGCAGCTGCCTGACTGCTCTTTAGATAGGGCTTGGAACGCCGCGGCCGATCATCGTCCGCGACGTTGCCGTCGAGGTCAGCGCGGTCAGCGTGATCGTGGTAGTCGTAATCGTCATAGTCATCGTCGAGTGCATGGCGTGGGCGAGAGTTCTTAGACACACCTCAACTTTAACTTTAGTCACACTAGTAACAAGTTGAGACACGCCATTTCCCCGTTCCTCCCCGGTGAATCCGAGCGGGAAACGGAATTGTGAGAGCGAATTTACGATGCCATGCCGGCGTCGCGTCGCCGCAGCAGCGCTTTGACCAATACCGGGTCAAAGTCCAGCGCCTCTGGCTGTTCGATCAAGCGGTTGAGCTGCTGGAAGTAGCGCATCGGCGGCACGCCAAACTGCTTCTGAATGGCCTCGGCCTTGGCCCCCTTGTGCTGCCACCACTGCTTCTCAAACTTCAGCATCTCCTGCTGTCGCTCCGTCAGCTCGGATTTCGCGGTGGACATCTTCATAACCCATCAGGCTACCTCCCTTCCTCCACAACCCCGGTATCTGGCAGTAACTGTGTCGGACTCGTTTCCTACACTGGAGGCATGACCATCATGCCCATCGTCATCGCTGGCGACCCCGTCCTTCACAACCCCACCGAGCCCGTGGAACTCGTCGACTGCAAGCCCACCCCCGAGCTCCAAACACTCATTGCGGACATGTACGAAACCATGGATGCCGCCCACGGCGTGGGACTGGCCGCCAACCAGGTCGGCGTCAATAAGCGATTCTTTGTCTACGACTGCCCGGACATCGAGGGCCCCGACGGGGAGCACCTCCCCGAGGAGCAGGTGGACGCACATGGTGGCCCGATGCGTCGCGGGTGCGTCATCAATCCCGTGCTCGAGACCTCGACCATCCCCGAGACGATGCCGAAAGAGGATGATGACGAAGAGGGCTGCCTGTCCGTTCCCGGCTACAGCTTCCCGACCGGGCGTGCCGACTGGGCCCGCGTCACGGGCGTGGATGAGAATGGCGATGAGGTCAGCATCGAGGGCTACGGCTTCTTCGCCCGCTGCTTGCAGCATGAGGTCGGCCACCTGGACGGATTCCTCTATACCGACATGCTGATCGGGCGCTACAAGCGACAAGCCAAAAAGGCCATGAAGGCGGAGGGATGGAACACGGCGGGCCGCACCTGGACCCCCGGGATCGATGAGGACCCGTTCGGGCACGAGGACTAACCCATGAGCAACGGCTTCCCGGCCACTGATTTTTCGGCAGCGGCCGCGGGCGCGCGAGACGTCGGCCTCCCATTTCCGGTCTCCCGCCGCACCGACCCCGTCTCCATCCGCCCCGGCGCGCGCGTCATCATCCGACAGCTGGTGAACAACACAGCCTCGCGTCCCGGCCGGAACCTGCGCCAGCAGGTGTCGGACATCATCGGCACGCTGATCTCCGTAGATCCACTCATCGTGGAGCCGCAGGGAACGCGGGACCGTGTGGAGGTGGACCCGGCTGGCGTCGTGGTCCTGAAGACCCTGAGCGCCCGCCCCGTCCGGAACAGCGACATCCGGGCGGTCGAAACCGCGGCGGCGGCCGCCTTCCCTGGGCTGAAGAACGAATGGATTGATGGGTGGCTCGCGCGCGCGGGCGATGGGATCACCGAGCGCTCTAACAGTGCCGTTCCCATTGGCCCGGGAGCCAGCACTCAGCCCGTTCCTCTGGAGCGCATCCGCCGTTTTTACCAGGACCAGGATCTACCCACCCGGTTGCTCATTCCTGACCGTCTGGGCCGTCCGGCGGACAACCTCGACGGCACGCTGGGGCCGCAGATCATCGTCATGACGAGGGAGCTCAGCGCCCACGCTGCAGAGCTCAACGAGCTGGTCGATCAGGCTCGGGCATCCATCGACCTCCCGGGAGCGAACGCCGCTGCCCCCGACGTGCAATTCCAGGTCAGCGACCATCCCAGCCACGAGTGGCTCTCCATGTACCACTTCCGGGGCGAACCCCTCCCCGAGAACGCGCTGCAGCTGTTGTGCCAGCGCATCGAAGGGTCCATGGCCTTCGCTTCGCTCACCGTTGACGGGCAGCTCGCCGCCATCACTCGCGCGACCATCACCGACGGGGGCTCTCGCACCTGGTTGGGGCTGTCCGCGGTGGAGGTCGCCCCTCGATTTAGACGCCACCACCTGGGCACCTTCCTCACCTCCTCCATCCTGCAATGGGGCGCCGAGCACGGCGCGGACGAGGCTTTCCTCCACGTGGTCGAGGACAACACGGCCGGACGTGCCCTGTACCACCAGCTTGGCTTCAGTGAGCATCACCGCCACCGCTGCCTCGAGTTGTAGGGTTAAACCCATGCGGATTGCCACGTGGAACATCAACTCTGTGCGCACGCGTGAGCAGCGCGTGCGCGATTTCCTCGAGCGCAGCGACGTGGACGTGCTGTGCCTCCAGGAGACCAAGTGCACCGACAAGCAGTTCCCAGACTTCACTGATCTGGGGTATGAACAGGCCCACCACGGGCTGCATAGTTTCAACGGCGTGGCGATTCTCTCCCGCGTGGGGCTCCACGACGTGAAGACAGACTTTGGACAGCCGGGGTTCAACAAGGATCTGACCGCAAAACAATCGGTCGAAGCGCGAGCGATCGGGGCCACGGTGGGCCCCGGCGTGAACGGCGGCGCGGAAGACCAGGTCGTGGAGGTGTGGAGTCTCTACGTCCCCAACGGCCGGGAGATCCGGGATCCCCACTATTCCTACAAGTTGCGATGGCTGGATGCGCTGGCTGATTACAGCGGTGGCGTCTCAAAGAAATCCCCACACAACCTGTGCCTGGTCGGCGACTTCAACATTGCCCCGCGCGACGAGGACGTGTGGGATCGCTCCTGGTTCAACGGCAAGACCCACGTGACACCGAACGAGCGTGCTCGCCTGCACAACCTGGAGGAATCCGGCCTCACCCAGGCCACGGAGCTCATCCAGGACAAGTACACCTATTGGGATTACCAGGCGCTGCGATTCCAGAAAAACGAGGGCATCCGCATCGACCTCCAGTACGCGCGCGGGATCACCGCGACCGAGGCACGGGTCGATCGCGACGAGCGCGCGACGAAGGGCGCCTCTGACCACGCGCCCGTCATCGTGGATTACCGATTCTAAAAAGGCCACACACGACACATGCCGATTCCTCACCCCAGTCAGTTCCTGCTTGCCCTGGATGGCCAGCTCCAGTGGTGGCACGTGGCCATCCTCGTGCTGGATTATGCGCTGAAACTGGCCGCACTCGGCTGGGTGCCTGCGCGGCGGCGCCCGTCATCCGCCATGGCCTGGCTCCTCGCGATCGTCCTGATCCCGTTCTTTGGGCTCTTGCTGTTCTTCCTGATGGGGTCCCCCTACATCAACCGCCGGCGGCACCGTATCCAGAAGGAGGCGAATAGTCAGCTCCGCGAGCTGGGCAGTGATGAGCCAGACGTGCCAGAGGGGGCAAATCCCACCTCGCAACAAATGTCCTTCGTGAAGCTGAACCGGCAACTGACCGCGCTCCCCGCCACCGGTGGCACGCTGGTGAAGCTGCACAGTGACTACCACGTGACCATCAAAGCGATCGTCGAGGCCATCGACCGCGCGAAGCACACGGTCAACGTGGAGATCTACATTCTCGCGTGGGACGAAACGACCGCTCCCCTACTCGAGGCGCTGGGGCGTGCGGCGGCGCGCGGGGTGGACGTACGGCTGTTGTATGACCACGTGGGCAGCTGGAAGTTTCCCGGCTACGGCGACCTCAATGGCTGTCTGGACTCCCTGGGCATCCGGTGGACGGTCATGCTGCCCCTGAAGCCGTGGCGTTGGCGGTTCCGCCGGCCCGACCTGCGGAACCACCGCAAGATCATCACGATCGACGGAAAGCGCGGGTTCATGGGCTCACAGAACCTCATCGATCCGAGCTACCTAAGCGCTGCGAACCTGAAGCAGGGCCGGCACTGGGTGGACTATCTCGCCGAGCTCAAGGGCCCAGTGGTGACGGAGCTGGATTCCATCTTCGCGGTCGATTGGTACACGGAATCCCAGGAGACGCTGGACCTTCTGCCCCCATCTGACATGAGTGCCCGGCTCGATGACAATGACGAGGACACGGGCGAAGACCTCATGCAGGTCGTGCCTTCCGGACCTGGATTTTCCACTGAGCCGAACCTGCACTTGTTCACGGCGATCATCCACGCGGCGAAGCACCGCGTCACGATCGTGAGCCCGTACTTCATCCCCGACGAGGCGCTGGCAGAGGCGGTCCTCTCCGCGGCCTACCGGGGCGTCCGCGTCGAATTGTTCGTGAACCAGAAGGCCGACCAGTTCATGGTGGGCAGGGCGCAGGCCTCCTACTACGAGGAGCTGCTGAAGGCGGGCGTGCGCATCTACCAATACCCATATCCCGCGGTGCTGCATTCCAAATTCGTGATCTGCGATGACGACGTGGCCGTCATGGGCAGCAGCAACATGGATATGCGCAGCTTCATGCTCAATTACGAGGTGGTGCTGATGACCTTCCAGGGGCGCACCATGAATGCGTTGCGCACACTTGCGGAGGAATACAAGTCCCGGTCGCAGGTTTTGGACGCCACCGCCTGGCGCCACCGCCCCTGGTACCAGAAATATATGGAAAACGTTGCGCGGCTCACCAGCGCGCTGCAATAGGCCACCAAAACCCCATGCGATGCCCCATGTCGAGCTCAGCGCGGGGGTGTGACAGTATTAGTTACCGTGCCAAAACTGTAAAAAGGGGTGCCGGTGAATGCTTCAGATTTACACTAGGTAAGTATTGACAGGTTGCGCACGCGGCGCCCCGTACCCGTTGACTACAGATACAGAGATACTGAAGGACTCGAGATGATTGAAGACAGCGCGAGCTCGGCAACCCCCCATATCCGCGGTCGGCGAGCGCCCGAGGTACTGCCGGATATCGACGTATCTGAGATTGCTGCTTCCGTTTACGATTTCCTGTCGGCCACCCGGCGCTTGATGGAGCGGCCGAACCAGAAGCTCTCCATCTCCCAGTCGGAGATTGAGGTCCTGCAGTTCGTCTCCCAGCACCCCGGCTGCGGGGTCTCGGACATTGCGCGCCTGCGGTTCCTGCGAGCATCCAACGTGTCCGCCACCGTGCGTCGGCTCATTAATTCGGAGCTTCTCGTCCGCCGCGCCAACGATCACGATAAACGGGCCCAGGACCTGTTCCTGTCGGATGAGGGCATTGAGATGATGAATTCCATCACCGACGAATGGGCGATGCTCATCGCCGAGGCCACGCGGCGGATGGACGGGCGCGATATTGCAAAGCTCCGCCGAGGTGTTCCGGCACTGCGCAATCTCTCCATCGCGGCGGAAGGCCTCATCGAGGAGATGCAGCGCCCTTAGGCGAACTCGATCGCATAAAATGCACGAACGCCCCTCGGAGGAAAGATCCCCGAGGGGCGTTAGCCTTGCCGTCAGGCCGGCTTGCCATCAGGCAGGCTCGCCGGGTGGCAGCCTACGCATCCCGCTTCTTCAACATCGCCGTGCCGATGATGAACACGGCCAGGCAGATCAGGCCGAAGTACACGATCGAGCCGCCCTGCCCCCACGGCGCATCCGGCACATCGGTCATGCCCACGGCCGATTCGATATTGCTGAAGGGCATGTAGGGCGGCAGCCAGTCCTTGATCTTCGGGATCATGCCGACCAACAGTCCTTCGCCGATCAACTTCCACAGCAGGAGCACAGCGATGCCGGCTGCAGTGCTGCGGACGAGGTAGCCCGTACCGATACCGACCAGCACACAGAGCACGGCGTACAGCACTAGGCGACCGACGATGGTCCACACGTCCTCCGCCTGGAAGGACATGCCCTCCAGCATCTTCGAATCTTCCAGGTAGCCAGACGCGAGAGCGTGAGCCAGGAAAATGGAGACCACGGATACCAGGAAGGTCAGCACTGCCGCGACTATGCCGTAGACGATGAACTTCGCCACCGGGAGCTGCCACCGCTTCGGGGTGGCCAGGACGGAGGTCTTCGCCGTGCCGTGCCCGTATTCGGTGGTCACGATCATTACCGCCTGGATGAGGATGATCATGATGCCGAAGAGCTTCAGGCCGCCCAGGGCACCCTGAATATTCAGCGATCCCGCCATGGCCGCGTAGGTTTCCGGATCCTTCGCAGGATCAATCTTGTTGATGGAATTGGCCGTCAAGCTGCCGTTGAGCGCGGCGAAGCCAACGGAGAAGAAGATGATCAGGGCTGTGGTCCACCAGAAGGACTTCGTTGAGCGGAGCTTGATCCACTCGGACTTCATTGTGCTCATCATGAAATATCGTCCTTCCTACTGTCCCTGGCCTGGAATGTTCAGGTTCGTGCTCGACGCGGCCACCGCGCTAGCCGTTGCTTGCCCACTCTTGGCGGGATCTTCTGGACCGCCCACGTCGCCGTGATACTGCACAGCATCCGCGGTCATGGACATGAACGCATCCTCCAGGCTGGCGCGCTGCTCCGTGAGTTCGCGGAGACAGAGCCCGTAACTGTAGGCGAGCCCGCCGACCCAGTCCGTGTCCCGCTCTGGAATGCGGAATACCTCTCGCTGCTCCACATCCTGGCCCCGATCGAACTTCACGTTCTCGTCTCGCAACGCATCGGCCAGCTGCTCTGGATGCTCCGTGCGCACAATGGTGGTGGACTTGGATGCGCCCTTGATGAACTCGTGCGTGGACTTATCGGCGATCAGCTGACCCTTGCCAATGACAATGAGGTGATCAGCGGTCAATGCCATCTCGGAGAGCAAATGCGAACTAATGAGGACGGTCCGCCCCTCCGATGCGAGGTGGCGTACAAAATCTCGCACCCAACGGATACCCTCCGGGTCCAGGCCGTTGACGGGCTCGTCCAAAATGAGGGCCTCCGGGTCGCCCAGCAGGGCACCCGCCAACCCCAGGCGCTGCCCCATGCCCAGGGAGAAATTGCCCGCCTTGCGGTTGGCCACGTCCTTCAGACCGACCAGGCCGAGCACCTCTTCCACGCGAGAGTTGGGGATGTTGTTCGCCGCCGCGAGCCACCGCAGGTGATTCCGCGCGCTGCGGTTGGGGTGGGTCCACTTCGCGTCCAGGAGGGTGCCCACCTTCTCTAGTGGACGCCGGTACTCCGTGTAGTTTTTGCCGTCAATCGTTGCCGTGCCCCTGGTCGGCTGGTCGAGCCCCACGATCATCCGCATGGTCGTGGACTTGCCAGCGCCGTTGGGTCCGAGGAACCCGGTCACAATGCCGGGCTTCACATCGAAGTTCAAATCTCGGACAACTTCGTTGCCTTTATAGCTTTTGGACAGCGAACGGACTGAAATCATGTGCACAAGTGTGCCACACGCAAAAATCTGGTGCTGGGCAACGTCCTAGACAATTCCGCGTGTCGCGCGCGTATATACTCTTTGCCATGTCCACACTCACTCCGCAATTCGATGCGGACCGGTGGCTGGATCGTGAAGACAGCCCTGCCGGTCGTCATCGATCTTTCCGTGGGTATGTGGACCCCGCGTTGGCGCTGCCGCGCCGTCTCTACCGATTCACGCAGACGACCCCGGGGATGTTGACCCTGGTCTCCCTGCTCCTCGCCTTGGCGATTTTCGCGGCGGGTGGTGCCATGGCACTCAGCTCGACCTCGCGCCAGAACGAGCTCAATGAGCTGATTACCCGCACCGAGCCGCTTTCCAATGCGTCCCAGGAGCTATTCAATTCCCTCTCCGTTGCGGATACCCTCGCCGCCACCGGCTTCTTGGAAGACGGTGACAGCAATCAGCAAACAAAGAAGGAATACAACCAGGCCATTAACAGAGCCTCTAGCAACGTGGTCAAGGCCGCCTCCGGCATCGACAATATCGAGAGCCGGGAGATGGAGTTGGTCATGGAGATCCAAAATCGGCTGCCTCACTACGTGCAGCTGATCAACGAGGCGCAGATCAATGACCGTGTCCAGAATCCGGTGGGTGCGGCCTACCTGACCCAGGCCTCAGCGTTGATGCAGAAGAAGGTTTTGCCCGCGGCCAAGGAGCTCTACACGCTCACGAGTGGCAAGGTTGCGGAGCAGCAATCTCGGGTTGTCTCTCCGATGTGGTTTCCCCTCTCTGGACTCTTGGCTGCGGTTGTGATGCTGATCATCGCCCAGTACTGGCTGGCGGCGAAGACGAACCGCACCTTGAACATCGGCCTGGTTCTTGCGACGTGCCTGATGGTGCTCGCCACACTGTGGGCTGCCGTGAATTCGGCGGCAACGTGGCATTCCGGAACTCAAGGTGTCCGCGGCACCGTCGCACCGCTGGAGAAGTTGACGGAGGTGCGCATCTCCGCGCAGCAAGCTCGGACCGATGAGGCGCTGGGCCTGGTCCAGCGCAACTATGACGCGGGCTCCCAGGAGGCCTTCTCCAAGAAGATGCAGGAAATCGATAACACCCTGAACGGGTTGCGCGATGCCGTGGAATCGCCGGAGCACATCGACAGCGCCCGCGAATCCCTGCGGTCCTGGGACACGGCCCACGCCAAGATGGTTTCGCAAATTAAGAACGGCGCACACGACGAAGCCTTCACGACCGCTCTGGGATCCCGCTCCGAGAATGCCGAATCCACCCGCGACAGCTTTACGGAGATGGACAAGGAACTCCAGGATCTGATCTCTGAGACGCGTAAGAGCCTCCAGGAGGTCCTGGTGGGCTCGCGCACCGCGGCGCAGCACACCACGAACGCGATCATCCTGCTGACCGTCGTGTCCGCCACCGCGGCCCTACTTGGCCTCCGCCCTCGACTGCGGGAGTTCCTCTAATGCGCCTCTTTCCAGCACTGAACGCAACAGCGCCGAAACGGGCGTCCACAATCCTGGCCTGCCTCACCTCCGCGGGCCTCACGTTGAGCCTCGCGGGGTGCGCCTCCGACCGGCCCACCATGCCCACCTGGCCGGAGCCGGTGGACGCAACAACGGATGACCTGCCTGCCGGTTCGGAGCTAATCCGAACCGACAATGCCCCCAATGCCTCCGAGGTGACAGAGGAGCCTTTCGGCTCCGTGCGACCCGATGACGCGCTGCCGAAAGATCGCGTGCCGGAGATTAAGAGGCGTGGCCGTGTGATCGTCGGGGTGGCCCAGTCGCTCAACCGTCTGGGATTCCGCGACCCCATCACCGGCAAGCTCACGGGCTTCGAGGTAGATATCGCCCACGAGATCACCAGGGATATCTTCGGCGATCCCAACAAGGTGGAATTCCGCTACGTGGAGAGCCTGCAACGCGAGAAGGCGTTGCGCAATGGTGACGTTGACCTGGTGATTCGCACCATGAGCGCCACCCGAAAGCGGCAGGCAACCACCGAATTTTCGCTGCCCTACCTCGGGGTGAGTTCGCGGTTGCTGACCACCGCGGGTTCGGGCATCGAGACCAATAAGGACCTACGCGATAAGACCGTCTGCGTTACGCACAATTCCACCGCCGCAGACACAGTCAGTCGGCTGAAGCCCAAACAGCTTTTGCTCACTCTGACCTGGGCGGATTGCCTGATGGCCATGCAAACGCACCAGGCGGATGCGATCTATTCGGATGATGCGATTCTCTCCGGGCTCAAAGCCCAGGACCCGAACACCGTGCTGGTCGGCGACGCGACGGAGAAGGAATACTATGCCGTGGGCGCCGCTCCCGCCGGCACACCCCACGCCTCGGAAGGCCTGGTGAAGCAGGTCAATTCCACCATGGAACGCATCCGCTCCGATGGGACGCTGAGCGAGCTCTACAACACGTGGATGCGGCAATACCTCGGGCCCCCGGCTCCCCTTCCCTTTTCTTATCGCACTCAGCAGGAATCAGAAGAGCTCCAGAAGATCCGCCAGGCCGCTCAGGAGGACGCGGAATGACCACCCACGACGAACGCGACGAGGCTGAAGATCAGCCCACAGCAGCCGTGGCCTTCGATCCCTTCGCCGAGGACACGACAGGTTCAGAGGTTCACGAGGCGCCCACCGGGGGCCACGACAGTGGCGTCCCCAATGAGGACGCCACCACGGACCCCGCGGAAGTGACGGAGGACGCGCAAGAGACCGAGTCGAACACCGAAGCGGTCCCCTTCGACCCGTTTGCCGAAGACACGGATGAGACGACGAACCCGATCGCGGTGGACTCCGGCGAGCGGAGCCGCCGAGAAGCGCTGACGACCTTCCGGCAGCGGCGCGGAACCCACCGCGGCGGCGCGACCGTGGCCAGCGGCATGGTGAAGCTCCCCTTCATTCCACCGACCGACCCGGTCAGCGCGGTGATCGATCCCAGCGAGGACATCGCCAAGGGGGTGGAGGCCCCGACGTTGAACAAGGGCGACATCATCGCGGCGCAGTACGAGATCCTGGGACCCATCGCCCACGGCGGCATGGGGTGGATTTACATTGCCGTGGATCACAACGTGGCCGATCGATACGTGGTGCTCAAAGGCATGATGGCCACGAAGAACGAGCGCGACCGCGCGGTGGCGGAATCCGAACGGGCGTTCCTCGCGGACATCACGCACCCGGGAATTGTGAAGATCTTCAACTTCATCGACGATCCTCGGGCCCCCGGCGGGTTCATCGTCATGGAGTTCGTGGGAGGGCCGTCCCTCCGTGACCGGCGGCGGCACTCGCCCAACCAGGTGCTCCCCGTGGACGTGGCCATCGGTTACATCCTGGAGATCCTGCCCGCGCTGGACTACCTGCACTCACGCGGAGTGGTGTACAACGACCTGAAGCCGGACAACATCATCATCACCGAGGATCAGGTGAAGCTGATCGATCTGGGCGCGGTCACCGGGATCGGCGCCTTCGGACACATTTTCGGGACCAAGGGGTTCCAAGCCCCGGAGATCACGAAGACGGGGCCGACGGTGGCCAGCGACGTTTACACCGTGGGCCGGACCCTGGCGAGCCTCATCGTGCGGCTGCCGGTAGAAGACGGGGTGTACGCGCCCCGCCTTCCCACTCCCGATGAAGAGCCCCTGTTCCGCGAATACCTGAGCCTGTACCGGCTGTTGCTGCGCGCGACGGACAAGGACCCGGATGTGCGCTTCGACTCGATGACGGCGCTGTCCAACCAGCTGGTGGGCGTGCTCCGCGAGATTCGAGCCGTGCGGGACGGGCAGCATTTTCCGCACCTGAACACGCGGTTTACTGCCCAGCGCTCCACGTTTGGAACGAAGCACATCGTGTTCCGCACCGATCAGCTGATTGACGGGATTAAGCGTTCGGTGGAGATCTCGCCGTCGGAGGTCGTCGCGGCGCTCCCCACGCCGCTACCTGACCCGGACGATCCGGGCGCCTCGTTGCTGTCTGCGGCCAGCTTCACTGAGGCCAACGAGGTTCTGGATACCCTGGCGCGGGCGATGCGCGAGCCGGACATGCAGCAGTCCGTGGAGATTCCGCTGTCGATGGTGCGCGCCCGGTTGGACTTGGGCCAAACCAATGAGGCCGTGCACGAGCTGAACGAGCTGGCACAGCGCACCGGGGAAAACTGGCAGTACTTCTGGCACTCGGGCATCGCAGCACTGCTGAGCAGCGATTACGTCAAGGCGCAGTGGTGCTTCAACAAGGTGCTCTTCGTGCTGCCGGGCGAGCCCGCCCCCAAGCTGGCACTGGCCGCCACCGATGAGCTGCTGCTGCAACAGCAGGGGGTCAACGGCACTAAGTTACTGAACGCCGAGGTGGCGCGGGTGGCCACCTCCCTGGCCTACGCACAGCGCCTGAACGTCGACGATTACAGCCTGGTCCCCGGCTGGGACCACATCACGCAGGACCCGGTGGCGCTCCGCTTCCACGCGATGCGCCTGTACGGCCTGGTGTGGGCCACCAACCCCACGACGGTCAGTAGTGCCTTCGGCCTGGCTCGACAATTGCAAGCCGAGGGAATGACGGATGTGGCGGTGATGGCTCTGGATCGGGTGCCCAACGCCTCTCGCCACCAGCGCCTGGCGCGTCTCACCACGATCCTGATGCTGATCAGCGAGCCGCACAAGCTCACGGAATCGCGCATCCGTCGGGCCGCGCGGCGGCTCGAGTTGATGCCCACGAACGAGCCGCGCATGCCCCAAGTCCGCCTGGCCGTCCTCTCGGCTGGCCTCACCTGGCTCACTCAGCAGAAGGAATCCGGCGGCACCCCCTCCAGCGACAGCGCGCTCTTCGACGTGGAATTCACCGAGCGGGGCCTGCGCTCCGGACTGGAAAGCGGGCTGCGCTTGCTGGCCCGCCAGGCGCAGTTTGCGCGCCACCGTTACCGGCTGGTGGACATGGCGAACCAAATCCGCCCGCGCACTTTGTTCTAGTCGCCTAGCTCTGTTCGCCTTCAGCCAGCTTCATCGCGTAGCGCGCGATGGCCAGTTCCTCGTTGGTCGGCACCACGAACACCTTGACCTTGGAATCGTCCGTGCTGATCAGCCGAGCGCCCTCCACCTCGGTGTTCTCATTGCGCTCGTCGTCAATCTCAATGCCGAAGTTCTGCAGGTCCGCCATCGCATCCTTACGCACCATCGCGGCATTTTCCCCCACGCCCGCGGTGAAGGTGATCGCGTCCACGCGGCCCAGGGTCAGCATGTACGCACCCACATAGCGGCGCAGCTGGTGAATGTAGATGTCGTAGGCGAGCTTCGCGTTCTCGTCGCCCTCCTCGATGAGCTCCGAAAGCTCGCGGAAATCGTTCACTCCGCTCACGCCCTTCAAACCGGACTTCCGGTTGAACAGGTCATCGAGCTCGTCGACCTTCATCCCCGCCTCGCGGACCAGGTGGAAGATCACCGAAGGATCAATGTCACCGGTACGCGTTCCCATCACCAGGCCAGCCAGTGGCGTCAACCCCATCGAGGTATCCACGGCGACCCCGCCCTCAACGGCGGTTGCAGAAGCACCGTTACCTAGGTGCAGCGTGATCTGATTGACCTCCGTTGGGTCCTTATCCAGCAGCTGCGTCACGATCCCGGCGACGTACTCGTGGCTCGTGCCGTGCGCGCCGTAGCGGCGAATCTGGTACTTATCCGCGATGTCCTTATTCAGGGCGTAGAAGCGCGTGCGATCCGGGAGGGTGGAGAAGAAGCTGGTATCGAACACGGCGACGTGAGGTACCTTCCCCAGCAGCGCGCGGGCGTTCTCGATCCCGTCCACGTGCGCCGGGTTGTGCAGGGGCGCCAGGGGGATCAGTTGGCGGATCTGCTCCACGACCTTGTCATTCAGCACCACTGGTTCGGTGAAGACCGAACTCCCCTGGACCACACGGTGGCCGACCGCGACCAGGTTCAAATCCTGTGGCCCCACGCCGAGCAGTGACATCATGCCGAAGGCGCGCTCCAGACCGACCGAGTGAGACAGGATCGGGCGGGAATCCTCCATCATCGAGGTCTCCGTCTTGATCTTGATGTGGCCGTTGGGTTCCCCGATTTTCTCCACGATGCCGCTGATGAATGGGGCCTCCTGGGAGTCCGCTTCCGGGTCGAGCACCTGGAACTTGATAGAGGAGGAGCCGCTGTTGAGCACGAGCACATACTCGGTGCCTTCAGCGGGGACAACTCCTGCAGTTACGTCGTCGTTCACGGGGGTCCTTTCGATTAAAGGGGTTCGTTGTGGTTGGGGTCAGCAATAATTGTTGGGTTTCGCAGGGGTCGGGCGCCCGCTAGTTGGGGACGCCACCGATCTAGCCCTGTGTGTTCCCAGCCTGGATGGCGGTGATGGCGACCGTGTTGACAATGTCCGGCACCGTGGCACCGCGGGACAGGTCGTTGACGGGCTTGTTCAGTCCCTGAAGGATCGGCCCGACCGCCAGCGCATCGGCGGTGCGCTGCACCGCCTTATAGGTGATGTTTCCGCAGTTGAGGTCGGGGAAGACGAAAACGTTCGCCTTGCCGGCCACGTCGGAATCCGGCATCTTCTTCTGGCCCACGGACTCGACAACGGCGGCGTCGAACTGCAGCGGCCCGTCCAGTTGGAGGTCCGGGTTGGCCTCCTTGGCTGCCTCGGTGGCCCTCACGACGGCTTCGACATCCTCACCAGCTCCCGATGATCCAGTCGAGTAGCTGAGCATTGCGACCTTCGGGTCAATGCCGAACTGGGAGGCCGTCTGCGCGGAAACGGCGGCGATTTCCGCGAGCTGTTCCGGGGTGGGATTCGGGTTGACCGCGCAATCGCCAAACGCCCACAGGGTGCCATCCATCACCATGAGGAAAATGGAGGAAACCACGGAGGCGCCGGGCACCGTCTTGATGATCTGGAAGCTGGGCTTGATCGTGTGCGCCGTGGTGTGGGCAGCGCCAGAGACCATGCCATCGGCCAGGCCCTTCTGCACCATCATGGTGGCGTAGTAAGAGATGTCTGTCATCGTCTCACGGGCCTCGTCCAGGCTGAGCCCCTTGTGCTTGCGCATGTCTGCGAAGTCGGCAGCGAATTCCTCCAGCTGGCTGCCGGTGGAGGGGTCGGTGAGCGTGGCTCCAGAGATGTCGTGTCCTAATTCCTTGGCCCGGGAGGCGATCGCCTCCGGGTCTCCCAGGATGGTCAGCTGGCAGACCTTGAGCTTCAGCAGCTGGGCAGCCGCCTCGAGGATGCGATCATCGTCGCCTTCGGGGAGCACGATGTGGGCGTTCTTCTCCCGGGCCTGAACAATCAGATTGCGCTCGAACAGCTCTGGTCCAATGACCTGCTCTGCGTTGTCACGGTCCGCGACACTGCCGAAGTCCCCGTACTTCACCGCGCGGCCTTCGCATTCGACAGCACTTCCCTGGCGGCCCTCGGGGTGGGCCAGGCTGAGGATGCCATTGGGCACCCTGTCGATGCGGGCCAGCTGGCCAAGGGCCTGCTGAACGCTGATCGCATCATCGTCGTCTGCGGTCACTAGATGGTGGGTAGCTCCGGTGGCACCAGCGAGACGGGCATCAAAGGTGATGGACCCAGTACCGATCATGACGGGAGAGTCTGTGGTGAGCCCCTGCTCCAGTGCCTCGGAGAAAACGGGGTTCGAGGGGCTGATGGAATCGAAGATGTCGATCACGGGCGACCCGGAGGTTTGAAAGCGATCCGGGAGGTGCGCGCCCACCAGCTCCGTGATTTTCTTGCGCTGCGCGGCTGCGCCTGCAATGGGACTTAGGATGGCGCGAACAGTCACTGGATGAAATCCTCCACGTGGTTGAGGTAACTAATCATCCCTATTGTGCACCGAATTACAGTTTCACAATGGAAAGCGAGGGGAATTCCCGAGGTGAACACCCCTGGACAGGGAGCCCCTACCGCGAGCTATGGCTCAACTCACGTTCTGCGCTGGGCAGATCAGCAGCCGGTCCGCTGGAACCGACGGACTCCCCACCCCCGGGCGCGGTGGTGTTCCCGCGCATCTGGTTCCGCTTCCGCTGTAAAAATAGAAACATCAGGCTGATCAGTACGGCGACAGCCGCGAGGATGACAATCACCTTGACCGGGGCCGCCGCTCCGCCCAAGAAGGTGCCCTGCGACAAGCTGAACTGGATCAATCGATACGTATTCAGACCAATCAGCAGCAAGCCCACGAACAGGCCCAGGACACGCGGCTTCACCTTGGTCACCGCCCACGCGGCGATTGGTGCGGCGATGATCCCGCCGATCAGCAGGCCCACGACGGGCCGCCAGGAGTGCTGCAGTTCATCGCCCAGGCCGAAGATGAATCCCACGGATGCTGCCAAAGAGACCAGGAACTCCGAAGCGCTCACGGTGCCGATCACCATGCGGGGTTCGCGGCGCCCCACACTCATCAGCGTGGAGGTGGTCAATGGCCCCCAGCCGCCACCTCCGGAAGCATCCAGGAATCCGCCGCTGAGGCCCAGCGCGGCCAATCCCCACCGACCCCTCTTCGCCGCACGGTCGGCGGCAGCGGCGCCATCACCGCGTGCGGGGTGAGACCCGGACGTCGTGGACGCGGTGGCGTCCCCACCCCAGGGGAAGATCAAGGAGCGAACCATCACGTACGCGCCCAGGGTGACCAAGATCAGGGCGATGGCTGGCTGGGCCGCCTTCGTGGAAAGGTTCGCGAGCACGGTCGCGCCCATGAAGGCGCCGAAGGCACCCGGGACGCCGAGCGCCAAGACCGTCGGCCAGTGGACGTTGCGCAAGCGCCAGTGGGACGCGCCGGAGAACAGCGTGGTGCCCACCTCCGCGAAGTGCACGGCAGCGCTGGCCTGGGCTGGGCCCAAACCGGTAAACAGCAGCAGGGTCGTGGCAGTGACGCCGAAGGCCATGCCCAGCGCGCCGTCCACGAGTTGCGCACCGAGACCGGCGAGGGCGAAAAGGAGGATCTTCTGCATGGGATTACGCGCCCTTCAATTGGTTGCCGAGGGAGGGGAAATTGATGGTGGACGCACGCTGCAGCACCAGAGGAGCCACGAGCTCGCCGAGTGGCTGGCCCACCGTGACATTCGATAGTTCGCCAGCACGGGCCGCGTCCTCGACCTTGTCCCACAGGAGGCCCTCCGCGACAAACAGGGGGCTGACCACGGGATTCGTGGCGCTTTCTACGGCCTTGTGGACAGCGGCCACTCCGGTTGAGCCGGGGCCGGTCGCAAACACGGCCGTCGCGGAGGCCACCTTCAGGCGGCCAGCGCCCTGCGTGGCCAGGTGCCCCGCAACGGTGTGCGCCAATTGGCGCACAGATTCATTAGCTCCTGGGGTGGTGGAGCCCACGGCATACAGCACGAGGTCGATCACCTGTCCTGCCTGAGGAGTCGTCTGGTGCGCGTTCAGCGCACTGGGGGTGTCAGATTCATCGCCAGCACCCCACTGGGAGAGCAAGCCCCTGGCCACCGCACCTGCCACGTCATCCCCGGTACCCAACCCAGCGGTGACGCTCAGCTCCATCTTGGAGACGGCAGAAGCCTCATCCACGGCATTCGGGACATCGGAATTGAGGTGGAAAGCATTCGTGAACAGCAGGGGAACCACGATCGCCCGGGTGTGTCCCTGCTCGCTGAGATCCTTGGCGACGGCGCTCAAAGTCCATGGCGAGAAATCCAGGAACGCGGCCCGTCCTCCCACCGCCGCGGCGATGCGGCTGATGGTCTTGTGTGCTTCCGGGTGGCGGGAGCCGTGGGCCAGGACGATCAGTGGCTGCGAGGTCATTGCACGTCACCCACCAAACCGGCGGTGACCGTATCGCCCGTCGCGGGGTTGATCAGCAGCAGCGAGCCCACGCGGCCA
This sequence comes from Corynebacterium falsenii, assembly GCA_001054945.1. Taxonomy (GTDB): domain Bacteria; phylum Actinomycetota; class Actinomycetes; order Mycobacteriales; family Mycobacteriaceae; genus Corynebacterium; species Corynebacterium falsenii_A. The sequence continues at coordinate 138,271 of JVKJ01000004.1, forward strand.
CCGCGCTGGTAGTCCTCCACCGGCAGTGGCTCCGCGACGGTAATGCGGACGTGGGCAATGTCGTTCAACGCCAGTTCGTTCTCTTTGCCGTGAGCGATCTCCTCGTCGGAGCGGTGGCGTCCGGAAATGTCCACGCGACTCAGAATCTCGTCCACCCTGCCGCGCACCAGCGCAGACCCGTAGCGGACCAGGACGTTCGAACGCAGGCGGACCGGAGTCTCAGAGAGATGGAAGACAGTCGCGGTCAGCTGGTTCACTCGCTCCGGAGAATTTCCCGCGCTGATCAGGTCGCCGCGGGCAATGTCGATATCTTCGGCCAGGCGAAGAGTGATGGACTGCCCGGACGTCGCCTCCTGGAGTTCCCCATCGGGGGAATCGATGCCCGCCACCGTGGTTGTGGAGACGGTCGACTGCGTGGACACCGTCACCTCGTCGCCCACGGCGATGCTCCCCGAGGCGACCCGCCCGGCGTAACCGCGGTAGTCCGTGGCGTGGTCTCGGATCACGAATTGCACGGGGAAGCGGAAGTTCGTGGATGTTGCCGGCCTCGACTCCGCAGTTTCCAGCAGCTCCAGCACGCTCGGCCCCTCGTACCACTGGGTATTCACGCTACGTTCCACGACATTGTCGCCCAGCAGCGCCGAGATCGGCACCACGTCCACCTGGTCCAAGCCGCGACCAAAGTCGGACTTGAGATCGGCCACGAGGGCCTGCACGTCCGATTCCACGGAGCGGAAGACGTCTTCGGAGAAGTCCACCGCGTCGATCTTGTTCACGGCCACCACGACCTGCGGAATGTCCATCATTGCAGCCACTGTGAGGTGCCGGCGCGTCTGCTCGATCACCCCATTGCGGGCATCGATCAACACGACCACCAGGTCGGAGGTGGACAGCCCAGTCACGGTGTTGCGGGTGTATTGCACGTGCCCCGGCGTATCGGCCAGGATGAAGCTGCGACGATCAGAGGCGAAGTAGCGGTACGCCACGTCGATGGTGATCCCCTGCTCGCGCTCAGCCCGCAAACCGTCGACCAGCAGCGACAGGTCTGGGTTTTCCAGCCCGCGCGCCGTGGACACGCGCTGCACGGACTCGTACTGGTCCGCCAGGATGGACTTTGTATCGTGCAGCAGCCGCCCCACGAAGGTGGACTTCCCGTCATCCACGGATCCCGCGGTGCACAGTCGGAGGGTAGGCAGCTGGGTGGTTGCGGTGGTCATCAGAAGTACCCTTCCTTCTTGCGGTCTTCCATGGAGGATTCGGAGAGCTTGTCGTCGGCGCGGGTGGCACCGCGCTCGGTCGTGGTGGAGGTACGGATCTCCTCGATCACGTCTTGGGTCGTGGTGGCATCGGAGAGCACGGCGCCGGTGCAGCTCATGTCCCCCACAGTCCGGTAGCGCACAGTCTTGGTGGCAACTTCCTCGCCCTCGGCGGGGCCTCCCCATTCGCCGGCGGTCAGCCACATGCCATTGCGGTTGAACACTTCGCGCTCGTGCGCGTAATAGATGGCGGGCACCTCCACCTCGCGGTCACGGATGTAATCCCAAACATCCGCTTCGGTCCAGTTGGAGATCGGGAACACGCGGATGTTCTCCCCCACCTGGTGCCGGCCGTTGTACAGCCCCCACAGTTCCGGGCGCTGGCGCCGTGGATTCCAGCCGCCGAAGCTATCTCGCACCGAAAACACACGCTCCTTCGCGCGAGCTTTCTCCTCGTCACGCCGCGCCCCGCCCAGCACCGCGTCGTACTCCCGGTCCTGAATGGTCTCCACCAGGGGCACGATCTGCAATGGGTTTCGGGTACCGTCCGGGCGCTCCTGCACCGCGCCCGAGTCGATCCAGTCCTGCACGTGCGCGACGTGCAGGTTAATCCTCGGGTCCTCGGCGATCTTGTCGCGAAAGGCAATGACTTCGGGGAAGTTATGCCCGGTATCCACGTGCACCAACTCGAAAGGCACCGGTGCGGGGTGGAACGCGCGCTTCGCGAGTTCCAGTACGAGCACCGAGTCCTTACCGCCGGAGAACAGCAGCGCCGGACGTTCAAATTGCCCTGCGACCTCGCGCAGGATCTCCATGGATTCCGCTTCGAGCGCCGCCAGGTGGGGGCTCAATGCACTGGTGCGAGTGGGTTCTTCGCCGATTCCGGACGCCACCTCGTGGGCCGTAGACGTTGTCATAGTGTCAGTTCTTTCCTGCGTTCTTCTCGTGATTACAGAATGTGGATAAGTCGTGGGTTATCTTCAGCGGGGCCTGCGAGCCACGGCGGTGGCGTCCCCAAAAAGTGGTGACTGAACGGGGCTAAACGTGCAGTCCACACTCGGTCTTATTGGTGCCGGCCCAGCGCCCGGCGCGGGGATCCTCCCCTTCGGCCACGGGGAGGGTGCAGGTCGCGCAGCCGATCGAGGGATACCCCTGCTTGGTGAGGGGGTTGATGATGAGATCGTGTTCGGTGATGTAGTCCTCCACGTCCTCGTCGGTCCACGTAACGATGGGATTGATCTTGAGTCGGCCCGTGCGGTCCACCTCCAGAACTGGCGTGTTGGCACGGAGCGCATTGTCCACGCGCCGCACGCCTGTCACCCAGGCGGAATAGGGGTTGAGCATGCGGGCGAGGGGCTCGACCTTGCGCATCCGGCAGCACGCGGTGGGGTTGCGGGCGTAGAGGCGGGGACCGTAGGTCTCGTCCTGCTCCTGCCGGGACAGAATCGGAGTGATGTTGCGGAGCGGGAGGTTGTAGCGTTCCTCGACCTTGTCGCGGGTGGCGATGGTCTCGTCGAAGTGGAAGCCCGTGTCCAGGAACACCAACTCGGCATGGGCGAGGCGGCCGGAGGCCAGCTCCGCGAGGATCGTGTCCTGCATTGACATGGTGACGGCGATGCGGCCGTCGAGGTGCTGGTCAGCCCAGGCGAGGATGTCCTCCGCACTGGCTCCTTCTAGCTTGTCGGCCCATTCCGCCACGAGGGCTTCGTTGGCCGCCCGCTCTTCTGGGGTCAGCGGCTCGGTGGTGGTGGGGCCGTCGGGGCTGACTTCGGGGTCGCGATAGTTGTCGCCCTGCCCGTCGTTCTTCTCTGCATTCTGGCTGAGGTGCGCGGAGGCAAGGTATCCGCTGCCCGCGTTGAATGGTTGCGCCATAGTTGCCTTTCACCAGGTGATCGTGTGCGAGGGGAGCCCTACGCCGAGGCGGCGGAAGACATTGCCCCCCGGGCGTATAGACCGTTCGGTCTAGGTCACGTTGGCCCCACAGTAGACCAATCGGTTCACTTTCACAACAGGAAGTAGTGATTTGCGCCATATCCGCAGGCCACAGCGCTTTCAAACTAGACCTAGCGGTCTATTTTGGGCTTCGTTTACAGCGACTGAAGCTCTCTTGCCCGCCCGGCATCTACAATGACGACAGCACAGCACCCCATACGTAACCCGTCTTGTGACAAGGAGCCTTTGTGGATCCGTTCATTTCAGGCATCAGTGGAGTTGGCGGATGGGTTCTCGCCGTCGGAATCGTCTTAGTCGCCGTGGCTATGGCCCTCGCCGTCTCCCTGGTGCTCGCGCAGACCCTTCGCCGGGTGCTTGGCGTCCCCGTCGGTTGGGTCCGCACCATCCTGGTCTCCAGCTTGATGGTCTTTTGCGTTCCGGCCCTGACGTCCCGCTTGTTCTTCCGCCCGGAGCTCAACCTGTCGCCAGAACACATTGGGTGGGGGCCGACACTCGCCATGATGGCCATCGTGCTGCTATGGCTTTTCGGACTGGGCGCGGCGCTGCTGACCATGGGCGAGATGATCCTCCCCACGGGCACGGCCCCCAACCCATTCCTGTGGATCGCGAATCGGCGTTCGCGGGTGCAGCGTAATCGCCGCTATCGGCAGGTCATGAGCATTTTCGTCAAGCACGGACTGGCCGCAAACCTCCCGATGACGCGGGACGATACAGACGGCCCCATTGAGGGCATCCGTTCCCGGCGACGCGCCGCCCGCGCGCTTCGGGAGGCACTGCAGGAATCCGGCATCGCCTTCGTCAAGCTCGGCCAGAACCTCTCCACGCGCGAGGACCTGCTCCCCCGGGAGTTCATCGTCGAACTGTCCAAGCTGCAAAACAATGTGCGCCCGGAGAAGTGGGAAGACATCGAACCCGCCCTGCACGCGGAGCTGGGTGGAAAGTTTGAATCGGCGTTCGCCAGCTTCGACCACACTCCCCTCGCCGCGGCCTCCGTCGCACAGGTGCACCGCGCACGATTGGCCTCAGGCCACGAGGTCGTGGCGAAAATCCAGCGGCCGGGCGCGACGGAGGAGGTCCAACGGGATGCAGACATTCTGGTGCGGATCTGTTCCTGGTTGACCAACACGACCCGGTGGGGGCGCAGCCTGGGGCTCGACGAGCTGGGTCGGGGTTTCGCGCAGTCGCTGTTGGAGGAACTGGACTACTGCGAGGAAGCGACGAGCATGCAGGACCTGGCCAATACGGCTGGGAATCGGAAGCTCGTCATCCCGCACGTCTTTGAGGAGTTGTCTACCGACCGTCTGCTGGTGATGGACTACATCCCCGGTGTACCCATCGGGGAGGCAGCGCAGCAGCTAAACCGGCTAACCGAGGAGACACGGCAGTCCTTGGCCGATGACTTGGTGAACTCGGTCATGAACCAGATGCTGGACTTTGGCGTGTTCCACGCCGACTTGCACCCGGGCAACATCCTCCTGGTGGAAAAGCCGGACTTGGGATGGAAGCTGCCGCATGAAAACACCCCCAGCCTCGCACTACTCGACTTTGGCGCTGTGGGGCGACTGGACAAGCGCACACAGCGGCAGATCGTGATGGCATTCGCCGCCGTGGAGAGGAACGACGCTCAGCAGCTGACTGATTGCTTCGTGGACCTGCTGGGGCGACCGCTGCAACTGGACGAGCGGCGCCTCCAGCGCGACTTGGGCGAAATGCTGGTCCGCTACCGCAGCGGGATCCCCGGAGAGGACGTCGCGCAGTCCTTCGGGGAGATGTTCAACGTGGTCCTCCACCACGGATTCAGCATTCCGCAGAACGTCGCCGCTGCCTTCCGAACCATTGCCGGGTTGGAATCGTCGATTCGGTTGATCTCACCCAACGTCAACGTGGTGGCGTCCGCCCGCGCCTCCGGCGCCGACCTCATCAAGCGGCAGTTCCGGCCCTCCAACCTGAAGGACGCCGCGACCTCTGCTGCGATGGAGGCACTGCCGCCGCTGACTGCCCTTCCCCGGCGCGTGAACCGCATCGCGGAACAGCTGGACGAGGGCCAGCTCAGCTTCAACATGCGGATGCTGGCCAACGAAGACGATCGGCGATTCGTCACCTGGCTGGCCCAGCAGATGGTGGTGGCTGTGCTCTCGGCAGCGTTCCTCTTGGCTGGGACGCTCCTCATCGCCTTCGATCACGCACAGCCGGGCGCACCGGGCTTCGCCGGGTACGCCGGAACCACGTCGATGGTGGGGTACCTTTTCCTCTTTTTCGGCTTCATGCTGGCCCTGCGGGCCGTGGCCATGGTGATCAGACGCCACTCGAAGTAGCCCCGCTCCACGCAGGCGCTGGAGGCACAACCGCCCGTTGCTAGCGTGGGGCTATGGCACACCTGGAGGCAGAACTTCATCGGCTGGACGGCGCGGGCTACGGGGCCTACAAGAAGCTGCGCGGGCCGCATCGCTTGGGGGACGGTATCGCCCTCCACATCGACAAGGTACAGTCCGACCCCTACGCTCCCCCGTCATTGGTGCAGGTGGAATTGCCTTTATCTGCCACCAATATCGACCGGGAACTGGTCGCCAACGATCGACCGTCGCTCTCCCTGGTCCCCGTGGGTGACCATCTCACCCGGCGCGTCGCCCGCGAGCTCCCCGAGGGCTTGAGCATCGACAGCCCCGGCCAGCAGGTTCTGGCCCGCAGCTCCCTCGCGCTCCGCGGGGACTCGATCTTTGTGCGCATGGACGCAGCACTTCCCGCTCGGGGCCGCCGCATCCTGGGGCACGCGGCCGCGAAGCTGCTGTGCCACGCACTCCCCCGGGCTATCGAGCGCGCCCTGCTGGACCTGGGAAACCGCGAGCTTCAGGGCCTCAATGAAGCGGTTGACCTCTACGCCGACCAAGAGTTCGTTCGCGACCAGCTACCCGCATCGGGCCTGGTAGCCTTCATCGCCGACGGATCGGTCCTGCCGCGCGCCGCCGGAAATTCCGACCTGCCGCTGAAAAATTCGACCACGTTCCAGAGCCCGGAGTCCCTGCGCCGCACCTTCACCCTCCCCCGCTCCGGCCGTACCCTGACCGGCTTGGGCATCCCCGAAGGCGTGACCCTAATCGTCGGCGGAGGCTACAACGGGAAATCCACCATCCTCCGCGCCATCGAAGATGGGGTGTACAACCACGTCACCGGCGATGGTCGGGAGTTCGCCATCACTGTTGGGGACGCCACGGCGCTCCGCGCCGAGGATGGCCGAGCTGTCACGGGAGTGGACGTGTCCCCGTTTATTGGAGATCTCCCCTCTGGCGCGGCGACGAACCATTTCACGACCAGCAACGCCTCCGGCTCCACCTCTCAGGCCGCCAGCGTGATCGAGGCTGTGGAATCGGGGGCGAGCGCCCTGCTCATCGACGAAGACACCTCCGCCACGAACTTCATGATCCGCGATGAACGAATGCGCCAGCTCGTCCCTGCCGACAAGGAACCAATCACCCCACTGGTGGATCGTGTCCGTGAGCTGTACGACAACCACGGGATCTCCACCGTGCTGGTGGCCGGTGGCTCAGGGGCTTTTCTGGACGTCGCGGATCACGTACTGATGCTGGACGCGTACACGCCGAAGGACAAGACGGAGGCTGCCAAGGCCCTGGCGCGACCGCGAGGAGCTGAATCTGACGGGGAGCAGCCACAGCCATATCGCCCAGCTCCGGGGCGGACGATCTCGTTGGACTCCCCGCGTAAACCTCCACAGGCCAAGGGGCTGCACACCATTCGATATGGCCAGGAATTCATCGATGTCTCCTCACTGTCCCAGCTCGTTGACCCGTCCCAGACCCGTTCGATCGCGGCAATCCTGTCACAACTATCGGAGGCCGGGGACGGCATTCCTCTGCGCCAGAAAGTCGAAGAAATCCTGCAACGTGCGGAGCAGTCTCCGTCCGGGGTAGATTCGCTGTCCCCTTTCGGCGCGGGCCGTCACCCGGGACGGCTCGCCCTGCCCCGCGTGCACGAGGTCATGGCCGCAGTAAACCGCTACCGGCGACTCAAGGTGCGCAACTAGTTCTCTGCGCCTAGTTGCAGCAGCCCGTGAAACTTCACGCTAAACACGCGGAGGCACTCCCGGCATTGCCAGGCGTTATCCGTTTCCATATCGGGAAACAGGTTCTCCGACATGCAATAGGGGCAGCAATTGACGGTCGCCCTGCGGCCATTGGGGTGGCCGGTCTTGCCACCGATCTTCTCATTGACCGGCGGCAGTGAATCCTTGTCGGGTTCGCTCATGAGGCTTTCACCAATTCGTCTGCTTGCAGCAGGGATTCATCGGCGCGCTCGACCCAGTGGCGGAAGTGCTCGCCGTCCTCCCGGTCTGCCTTGAAGTTTTTCACCAGGTTTATGACGTACTCGGACAGGTTGCGAGACAATACTTTGTTGCCCCGCAGCTTATTGCCGAATTCCGGGTTCATGCCCACGGATCCGCCAAGGTGAATCTGGAAGCCCTCTTCCCTTTCACCCTCGCCATTGGTGAGCATCTTGCCAGACAGGCCAATGTCGGAGACCTGGGAGCGGGCGCAGGAATTCGGGCAGCCGTTGAAGCTGATCTTGAGAGGCACATCCAGGTCGCCGAGCTTCTCTTCCAGCTCATCAGCCAGCTTGATCGCCCTCTGCTTGGTCACAACGTGTGCGAGCTTGCAGAACTCCAGGCCGGTACAGCTGATAATGTCCCGGCGGAATGCCGATGGACGGGCAGAAAGGCCAATTTCCTCCAGGTCCTCCGCCAGCGCCTCGGCCTGCTCGCGGGTGAGATCCAGGAACAGCAACTCTTTATCTGCAGTCGTGCGGATGCGCTGGTTCCCGGGGCCGGCATCTCCATGCTTTTCCACCAGATCCGCGATCTGCTGCAACTCGTCACCGCTGGTGTGGCCCACCGTGGGCTTGACTCCCACGTAGAAGCGGCCATCGACCTGCTCGTGGATGCCCACGTGGTCGCGGTAGCCAGGCGCCACCTCCGGTGCCGGGCCGTCGATGAGCTTGCGCCCCAGGTATTCGTCCTCCAAGACCTGGCGGAACTTCTCGGTTCCCCAGTCGGCGACGAGGAACTTCAGGCGAGCTCGATTGCGGATCTTGCGGTAGCCATAGTCGCGGAAGATGCGAACCACACCGGCCCACACCTCCGGGACATCCTCCAGCGGGATCCAGGCGCCCAGTCGCTGCGCCAGCATTGGGTTGGTAGATAACCCGCCGCCGACCCAGACATCGAAGCCGGGCCCGTGCTCGGGGTGCTCGGAACCGATGAAGGACAGGTCCTGGATCTCGTGCGTCACGTCCTGGCGGCGGGATCCGGAGACAGCGGACTTGAACTTGCGGGGAAGGTTATGGAACTCCTCGCTCGGTAGCAGGTCCCGCTTGATCTTCTCGATGGCAGGGGTGGCGTCCACAATCTCATCGGCGGCGATCCCCGCGACGGGTGAGCCGAGGACCACGCGGGGTACGTCTCCACATCCGAAGAAGGAGTCCAGGCCCACCTCTGCGAGCTTGTCCCAGATGGTGGGGACGTCTTCGACCCGGACCCAGTGCAACTGAATGTTCTGGCGGTCGGTGAAGTCGGCGGTCCCCCGGGCGTAGGTGGAGGAGATTTCGCCGATGGTGCGCAACGCGCGAGAGGTGACTTGGCCACCGTCCAGGCGAATGCGCATCATGAAGTAATTGTCTTGCAATTCGGTATTGCTAAGCGTGGAGGTCTTCATGCCGTCCATGCCCGGGCGGCGCTGGGTGTACAGGCCGACCCACTTGAACCGGGGCGAAAGGTCCTCGGCGGGGATGGAATCGAAGCCTTCCTTGGAATAGGTATCGCGGATGCGCTGCATAACGGAGAAGCCCGGAGCATCCTGCTTGATGCGCTCATCGTCATTCAGCGGCTCCGTGCCGTAAAGGCGCCACTGACCCTGTGGCTTCGCCTTATTCTTCTTCCGAACGGACGTTCCGGTGGTCATTCTTGGCCCTTCCAAACGATGGTTGTGGGTGCGCTTCGACGGCGGGGTGCACCGTCAGAGCGAGATGGTGGTCCTGTAGACCGTTCTGTCTATGACGCAATACACTAGACCGATCGGTTCACACATTCAACCGATTGCGCAATTTAGACAACTCTGTCTATAGTTCGCAAGGTGTGTATTCCGTGGTGCGCACTCATGCGACTACCGTAGGACGTACGAATGAGTGGCCCGACCCTGGCCACAGACCAGATTGGAAATCGAACTTTGCCTGAGAATCAGACCGAAAATCGCCCACTTCGCGTCGCAGTCATCGGCTCCGGACCGGCCGGAATCTATGCCTCCGACGCTCTCACCAAGGCCACCGTCAAGGCGCCGGAAGAAGGCGGGCACTACGACGGCGTCAGCATCGACATCTTTGAGCGCATGCCCGCCCCGTTCGGACTGATCCGTTACGGCGTGGCGCCCGATCACCCGCGCATTAAGGGCATTATCAAGTCCCTGCACCGTGTGCTGGACAAGCCCCAAATCCGCCTTTTTGGCAACGTGAACGTCGGATCGGACATCACGCTGGATGACCTGAAGAGCTATTACGACGCGGTCATTTACGCGACCGGCGCCACCGACGACAAGGACCTTCCCATCACCGGCGGCGAACACACCATCGGCGCTGGCGAGTTTGTCGGTTTTTACGATGCAAATCCGCACTTCGAGCACGCATGGGACCTATCGGCAGACAGCGTGGCCGTCATCGGCGTGGGCAACGTGGGACTGGACGTCGCCCGCGTGCTGGCGAAGACGGGCGAGGAACTCAAGGTCACCGAAATCCCCGACAATGTCTACGAGTCCCTCAAGGACAACCAAGCTCGCGAAATTCACGTGTTCGGCCGCCGCGGCCCAGCGCAGGCGAAGTTCACCCCGCTGGAGCTGAAGGAGCTGAATTACTCGGACACGATCCAGATCGTTGTCGACCCGGAGGACATCGATTACGACAAGGGTTCGGAAGAGGCACGTCGCGCGTCCAAGATCCAGGACATGGTCTGCACCCTATTGGAGCAGTACGCCATCGCCGAGCCCACCGATGCTCCGCACAAGCTGCACCTCCACTTCTTCGAGTCTCCCGCCGAGGTCAAGACCGACGAGAACGGCAAGGTCGTTGCCCTGATCACCGAGCGCACCGAGCTCACCGGCGACGGTAATGTCCGGGGCACCGGCAAGTTCAACGAGTGGCCAGTGGGCGCCGTGTACCGCGCCGTGGGCTACCGCTCCGATGCGCCCGCGGACCTGCCGTGGGATGAGAAGAAGAATGTGCTCCCCAATGTGGGCGGGCGCGTGCTGACCGAGGGGCCCACCGCCGATGGGGTGGCCGGGGTGCCCGGTTCCGCAGACCCGGAGGCCGAGAAGCGCGAAGTTCTGCCCAGTGTGTACACCACCGGGTGGGTACGCCGCGGGCCGGTGGGTTTGATCGGTAACACGAAGGGTGACGCCAACCAGACTGTCGCGAACCTGTTGGAGGACGCGGAAAACGGCATCACCTTCGCCCCCTCCAAGCCCGGCGAATCGGATATCGAGGAGCTGCTGAAGGAGCGTTCCCTGGCCTGGACCACCTGGGACGGCTGGTATGCGTTGGATAAGCACGAGCGCGAGCTCGGCGAGGCAGAAGGTCGCGAGCGCAAGAAGGTCCGCGAGTGGGAGGAAATGGTGAAGCACTCCTCCCCCCAGGTTGACGCCGAGTAGGAGTAACACCATGAACGACGGCCCAGCACCCCTGAGTAAGAAGGGTCCGCAGGTCCACACCACGGGCCGCGCTCTGCTGAGCATGCCCGCTCACCAGGTACACGCCCTGTACAAGCTGCGCGTGGACATCTTCGTCAACGAACAGCAGGCCCCATTCAATGAGATCGACGATGTGGACGCCCACCCCGGCACCCATCACGTCCTCGCCTACGTACACCCAGGAAGCGACCCAACCTTCCCGTGGGGCGCCCCCGACCCGGGCTCCCCGATGCGCCTGGTCGGCACAGCCCGTGTGTTCGGACCGCCGGAGGCGCAGCACATCGGGCGCGTGTGCGTGGCCTCTGATCTGCGTGGTTACGGCATCGCCCACCGGATTATGAGCGAAGCTCTGGAGGTCTGTCGCGCCCGAGCTGCGTCGTTGGATCCTACGAGCCAAAAGGCTGTGGTGAAGTTGGAAGCGCAGTCCTACCTCGTGTCTTTCTACGAGTCCTACGGCTTCCACACCGTCGGCGAGTCCTTTGAAATGGAGGGCATCCAGCACGTCGCAATGGAGCTGGATCTGGACGATGCCCCCGCTGCCCCAGAGGATTAGGCAGCGCTCACATGCTCCGGGCAGCGCGCGGTCTCCGGATCTGCCGCGCAGTCCGCACAGAGCAGGATTTGCTTCCGGCACTCGTCGTTTTCGCAGTTGTGGAAGTCATTCGTGTCCGCGCCACAGCGAACACAGTGGCCTAGCTGGGCAGCATCTTCCGTGAACTCCATGTGCATCCGCTTGTCGAAAACGTAGAGCGAGCCTTCCCACAGGCCGGCGTCCCCAAACTTCTCCCCATAGCGAACGATGCCGCCATCGAGCTGGTAGACCTCGTTGAACCCACGGTTCTTCATGAGCGAGCTGAGCACCTCGCAGCGGATCCCACCCGTGCAGTACGTGACCACTGGTTTGTCTTTCAGGTGGTCGTATTTGCCCGATTCGATCTCGCCGATGAAGTCATGGGTCGTCGTGACGTCCGGGACGACGGCACCCTTGAATTTCCCGATCTGGGCTTCCATGGCATTGCGACCATCCAGGAAGACCACCTCATCGCCCTTGTCCTCAACCAGGCGGTGCAGGGCTGAAGGGGTCAGATGCGTGCCGCCACCGACGACGCCATTCTCATCCACCTGAAGTTCGTCTGGGGCGCCGAAGGAAACAATCTCGTCGCGGGCCTTCACAGACAGTCGCGGGAAGTCCTCCGCGCCGCCCTGGGACCACTTGAATTCCATCCCCTTGAACCCCGGGAATTCGCGCGTCTTGCGCACGTACTGCTTGCAGCTGGCCAGAGAGCCGCCCACGGTGCCGTTGATGCCGTGCTTGGAGACGATAATGCGCCCGCGCAGTTCCAGCTGCTCACACAGCGTGCGCTGCCACAACATCACGGCTGTCGGGTCCGCGATGGGGGTGAAGCAGTAGTACAAGAGGATGCGGGATTCGGAGAGATCAGTTGCGCTGTGGCCCATGGTTCATCATGTTAGGACCGCGCGCGCGGGCACGGAAATCCTGCGCTTCCGGCCTCAGCTGGAGAGCATTGAGAATGCATGGCACTAATCCCTCGCATTGGATTGAACAAGGGTGCCATGCAGCTAATCGCCCCTGACCACCCCAGTGAGATCAGCCCCGTCGAAATTTACCTCAGCGGTCTTCGCACGAGTAAGAATGGCATTCCGCAAGTCTGAATTGGCCAGATTCGCGCCAGTGAGGTCAGCATCCCACATTCCAGAATTTCGAAAGATTGCAGTTTGCGCATTCACGCGCGGAAGAGAAACTTGTTGCAGATTCGCATTAGTGAAATCTGTGCCAATCATCATCGCATCAGGCAGGGCCGCTCTAAAAAATACCGCTCCACGACATGACGCCCCAATTAAATCCGTCTTCTTCAGACTCGCGCTCTCCAAAAGAGCTCCAGCGAGATCGGCATTCCATGCGTTGGCAGAATCCAGTACCGCATTGGGGAGCAAAGCATTCCGCAAGTCTGCACCTGGCAATTCAGCACCGGTCAGGTCTGCATCTTGGAGATCAGCGTTTCGCAAGTCAGCCCCCTGCAAATACGCGCCCCTCAGGTCTGTATCCCCAAGGTTGGCGTTACGCAAGGTCGCGCCTCTCAAAACCGCATTCGACAGATCTAATCCAGTGAGATCCAGGTTAGATAGGTCTTCTCCAAAAAAATATCTATTTCCTGCTAATAGGTACTTTTTTACGTCGTCGCGAGTGCACTGTGCCATGTTTACCTCTTAAGTTGCAGCAGATATCGTTTTGCACACACCAGGCTGATTTCAGGATCCTTAGTCGGAAAATTCAGTCTTTACCTCGAAGCATTTCGTTGCATTTAATTGATACGGAAACATCCCACAACCTTGGCCCAGTTCCTACGATGATCTTCTGCGCAGCAGTGACACCAAAGCGTGCCCCGTCGACATGCTAAGCAGTGGTCGACTTTCGCACGCCTACCTTATCCACTGCCGTCTGGGAGCGCTCTCTCGCTTCCTGAATTGTCTCAGCGGTGGAGACAGCCACGCCCAGGCGCCGGCGCTTATAGCTGACGGGCTTTCCAAACAGGCGGACATCTGTTTCTGGAACGGACAGCGCAGCGGACAGCCCGGTGAATTCGATATCAGTATCGCGCGCGTCAATACCGTAAATCACCGCGGACGCGCCTGGGCTGACCAGGGTGGTGTCAATCGGCAGCCCCAAGATGGCACGGGCATGCAGGTCGAACTCGTTGAATCGCTGTGTCGCCATGGTGACCATCCCCGTATCGTGCGGGCGAGGGCTCACCTCAGAGAAGAAAACGTCATCCCCCTTGATGAACAGCTCCACCCCGAATACCCCGCGCCCGCCCAAAGCGTTGGTGATGCGGGCTGCGACGGACCGGGCGTTATCCAGAGCTGCGTCCGACATAGGTGCGGGCTGCCAGCTTTCCACGTAGTCGCCATTGTCCTGGCGATGCCCGATCGGCTCGCAGAACCACGTGGCTTCCTTACCGGTCTCCGGATCCAGCGAGCGAACGGTCAGCATCGTGACCTCGTAGTCGAAGGGGATGAATTGCTCCACGATCACCCGATTGTTCATCACCCGTCCCCCGTGCATCGCGTGATTCCACGCGGCTTCCAGCTCCGACTCGTCCCCCACATAACTTTGCCCTTTACCGGAACTGCTCATGACCGGTTTGATCACGCACGGGTAGCCCACCGCATCAACGGCGTCATACAACTCCTCCAGGGTGGAAGCGAAACGGTGGGCACTATTGGGAAGCCCCAGTTCCTCGTGCGCGAGGGTGCGAATCCCCTCCCGGTTCATGGTCAGCCGAGTGGCTTTCGCCGTGGGAACCACGGTCGTGAGCTGCTCATCTTCCAATCGCTGCAGCTCCTCGGTGGCCAAAGCCTCGATCTCCGGAACGACAAAGTCCGGGCGAACCTCCTTGACCAACGCGCGAATATCCTCCGCACTGGTCATATCCGCAACATGTGCCTTGTGCGCCACATGATGTGCAGGGGCGCCGACGTAGCGATCCACGGCGTGCACCTCTGCCCCCAGGCGCTGCAGGGAAATGGCGAGTTCCCTGCCCAATTCCCCGGATCCCAGGATCAGGACCTTCGTTGCGGTGGGGGTCAACGGGGTGCCAATAGCTTCTGGAATGTACATGGCTCGCCATACTACTCACACCGCCAGGCAATCAGCAGGTCGAGCACTAGGCCACGCCGAGGCAGTAGCCACCGCAATCACAGCAACTGCACGGGGCGATCGGAACTCAGACCTCGTCCGGATGCTCGCCGTCAAAGTACAGTTCCAGGACGTCCTCCGGCGGGTGCTCGAAGTGCCCCCGCGCACCGTGGCGCGCGAATTCAGCCCAGGTGTGGCGCAGAGCCCGGCCCTTTTCCACCACTTCAGCATAAGTCGACCCCTTCAGCAGCACGGAGTTTTCCGCCATGTGCCGCGTGGGGAACAGCAGCGGCAACTCGGCTGTGTGGCCCGCCGCCCACGGATTCCCTCGCGGCCCCCAGTTCATCTGGAAGTTGATGATTTTGCCACCGCGTTCTCTGTAGCGATCAGAAAACTCGTTGATCGGCTTGTGATAGATCTTCGGCTCGTACTTGGCGCGGATTTTTGCGTCGACGATGTAGCGTGCCGCCGCGAAACTGATCATTCTGCGCAGTCCCCGCATGGACAGCGCCGCGAAGGCCATCTCTCGTCGGTTCCATCCAATGAGCAAGTCCACGTGCTTCGCTGCCCGGCCGAGAGCTACCGCGGCCTGTGATTCCGGAGGCAGCGGGTACTGCCCCCACTGCAAGCCCAAGGGAATGATGCTTGTCCTGCGGTAGTGGCTCGCCGCCGCCCGCACGCTGGGTTCCCACCCCAGAATTTCCTCAGTGCTGGCATCCAGGGGGATCTCCGCGGCAATTTCCAGCATCGCCTCATACATCGCATCCCGCCGGAACATCGCCCCACCTGGCCAGGAGTCCATGATCGCCCGGTGGAACTGCGCGTTCGGACCGCTGACCGTCACGCCCTCGGAGACCATGAGGGCCGCCACCATGTCCGCTCCCACCGATTCACCGAACAATGTGATGTTGTCCGTGTCACCTCCAAAGGAAGCGATGTTGCGCTTGACCCAGCGCAGCGCGGACTTCACATCCAGCAGGGCGAGGTTCGGGGTGCGCCCGGAAGGCTTGCCATTGCGCATTGGGCCGCCGAGGAGACCAAAAAGCCCCAGGCGGTACGTGATGCTCACGATGATGATGCCCTGCTCCTCTGCCCACAACCGCGGGTCGTACAGTGGCGAGTCCCCCGCGCCAGAGACAAACGACCCGCCGTGGATCCACACCACCACCGGCATCGGCGACTGGTTACCGCTTCCACCGCGGGGCACGGTCACACTGAGGTTTTGGCAGTCTTCGCTGAACTCCAAGCCCTCGAGCATCCCTGGCCACGCGCCCGGGTGGCTGCTCTTTCGAATCTGGGGGCACGCCGGGCTTGGTGTCACTGCTTCCACGACCGTCTCCGGCGAACCCTTCACATCCACCGGGCGCCCATTGCGCTTGGCTCGGGCGTAGGGGATGCCGAGTGCCCGATCCACTCCCCCGTCCCGAAGCCCGATGATCTCACCGGCCGGGCACACCCATCGCGGCCGTTGCTCCATCGACGAATGTTCATCGAGCCCGTCAGCTGGGGATTGGTCTGTGGAAGGTCGGTTACGCTTCATAGTCTTTTCAGGGGGTTGAGTGCGATCGAAGGGGATCGGCGAGGACCCGTGATGATCACTTTTCTACCAACATTTTCGAATCTCCGTATTTCACCATGCTTTTCCGCTACGGGGTTGTAACGCTTCGGTAAAGACCGTCGATTTGAGGTAGTGAACAGAGTCTCGCCGCCGACTACTGGACTCTGAGTTCGGCTACACACCGACATCTCCCGCGCCATCCAGCGGTCTCACTCACCGCACACGGTGGCGCAATCACTCACCGCCCCCGCAAAGTTGGCATCGTGGCAGGTCCACAACACTGCGGGGGTTTCGACATCTCCTACCTCCAGCCCATGCTGAGCTAAGGCGAGGTGATATTCGCCCGCTGCATACCGATGCATGGCCTCTGCCAGCCAGCGGTACCCTTCCCCATCGAGCCCGACGGTGGGTTCATCCAGCAGGAGGGTCTGCGGCCCACGCACCATCGCAGCGGCCACAAGCACTAGCCTGCGCACCGAGCTCGGAACATCGAGCGGATGCGTCTCCGCCCAACGCTCCAGCCCCATCCAACGCAGGACCACCTCTGCGTGGTCCCGGCTGGCCCCCACTGCCAACTCCCGGGCCACAGTCCGCTGGGTCACCGCCTGATCCATCGCGGTCGGCGCCCACCCCATCGTGCCCGTCTCCACGCGCCCGCGATACGGAACCAACCCCATGGCCGCCAGGAACGCCGTGGTCTTTCCACTCCCATTGGGGCCAGCCAGGTGGGTCACCCATCCGCCCTTCGCCTCCAGGTTGATGGGTCCGATAGTTGTGGACGCATAGCTCACCTGCACATCCTGCATCACCAGATGTTCAGCGCCGGGCTGTGGAGTCCGCCGGCTCGGGAGCGGTACCGGTGGGACCTGAGCTTCAACCAGCTCGTTGTGGTTGAGGAGCTGGTGGTGCTTCGCAGTGGCGTCCGAAATGAGTGACGCCACCCGGTCGTACACGGTGACATCCCCCTCGAACCTCTCAAGCACCTCGCGCAAGGTGTGCGCGGCGGCAGTGTCCAAGCCATCGAGCGGGCAATCCAAAACCAGAGAACTGGGGGCCGTGAGAAGTGCCGCGGCGATGGCCAACCGGCGAGTTTGCCCCGTGGACAGGGTGGTGGGGTCCTGCTGAGCCTGCTGCTCCAACCCCCATTGCTGCAGGGCGTGGCGGACTCGATCGAGCATCTGCTCGCGCGGGACGCCGCGCTGTTCCATGCCCACCGCGAGTTCCTCCTCGACGGTGTTTCGCAGCAGTGTGACGTGCGCGGCGGCATCGTTGCCCACCCAGGCTGCGCCGGTGCGCTCCGCCGTTGTCCACGCGTGGGTGGACAGGCCTCCGCCGCTGCGGGACCACACGAGATTGTTCAGGGGCATGGGGACAATTCTGGCATGAAAGGGAAGGTGATTAGGCTGCGCGCCTTGAGGGTTGCCCGCGGCTGTCAGCGGGTGAGGAAGTACGCCATTGCTGCGATCGTGGCCACCACTGCAATGAGTCGCACGGCGCGCTCGGCAGCGGTATCAG
Organism: Corynebacterium falsenii; assembly: GCA_001054945.1. GTDB lineage: Bacteria > Actinomycetota > Actinomycetes > Mycobacteriales > Mycobacteriaceae > Corynebacterium > Corynebacterium falsenii_A. Next base: position 155,953 of record JVKJ01000004.1, read on the forward strand.
CCACCGGGTAGAGGATCGTGCGTGGGCCGGGTTCGCCGATCCCGGTCCGCTGCAGGGGGCGCGCACGCTGTGAAGCATCATCAACCAGGCCCACGATGACCGGCATCACGAGCGCTAACCGCCCGCGGATGCCCCGAAGGTCCACGCCGCGGGTCAGGTAGACACGGCGGATGTCGCGCACCCGCGCCCGCGCCATGGGCAGCAGGCGCACTGTGGAACCGATGACATAGACAAGCCGCGCCGGGATCCGGGTCTGCAGCGCCCGCATCAGCGCGTCCACGTTCACCAAGGACCCGAACACCAGGCCCACACACGCCGCCGCGATGATGCGCAGCGTGAGTTCCAAAGCGATTTCCATGCCGTCCCGGGTAAAGATCCACCACCCGGTCTCCTGGCCGAAAGGCCCATACATCAGGCTAAAACCTACGAATGAGGGCACAGCCAGAGCCAACGCAGCGAGGAAAGCACGCTGGGTCGAGCGCGCTTGTGCTCGCGTGTCACCACCATTCGTCGTATTGGGGGCGGAATTGGGAGGGCGACCAGCGTGGCGTCCCCAAGAGGTGGCCAGCACCACCAGACCTGCGCACCCCACGGCACCCACCGAGACCCACGGGGAGTTCGCGGTGAGGACGAGCACCACCCCGCACGCAGCGAGGGTCAGCGGAGTGAAAGGATTCATCTCCTGCAGGCTAGCTTCGTGGCGCCCGGCTTGACGGCTCTGCGGGCGCGAAGGTCCGACGCGCGCGCATCGGAAGGGCGCGGATCACCAACCACACGATGGTGAAAACGATGACCTTATCCAGCGGATCCGAGGTCCAGGACTGCAGGAATACGGCCTGCATTGGGTTGGCTCCCAGGGAGCGATAGGCGGTGACCAGCAACCCGGTGCCCGTCCCGGCAGTACCACCGAAGATGAAGCTAGCGATCGGCGCGGACAACAGGGCGGTAATGAACCCGACGACCAGCGCCGCCAGAGCTATGCGCCACCAGCTGGCTCCCCACCAGCGGCGGAGCACACCGGCTGCGATGCCCACGAAGGCGTATGCCGCTGCGAAGGGAACCACGGTGGGATTGAACGTCCCCCACAGCAGCGCGGAAAGTACGCCCGTGGTCATCCCCGCCCATGGGCCCGCCAGCGCGCCAACCAGGACTGTTCCGATGGAATCCACATACAGCGGTAGGGGCAGTCCCATGGTGCCGATGATCTGCCCCAAGATGATGTTCAGGGCAAGAGCAACCGGCATGAGCGTCAGGATTCGCACCGGAAGGCGCGGGACCACGGCGACGAGGGCGAGGATGGCTGGAAGTGTGAAACCCACCAAGGCCAGGGTGGAACTGCGGGAGTTCGCGAGGGAAGACCAGTCGGTATCCCCGGGCTGGGTCACGACCAAGAAAATCCACGTGGCGACGATGAACGCTCCCGCTACGATGAGCAGCGCTCGCGCGCGCATGGGCAGCGGGATGGCGGGAGGTTCGGAATGAGCGGGTGCGGCGGGCTGGGCGGGCTCCGCGCGTGTGAGGTGATCGGGCATAAAAATCCTGAGAGTCCTGGTAGAGGGACGATTACCCCTATGTCACCTCGGGGTTTAATAGTCGCTTTCATAGTGCCGGACGCTCGCGGACGCGGTCAAGTTGTGCACGCTGGGGAGACATGTCCCGCACTTCGCTGCGGGTGGTGATGGGCCGCCGGGGACGGCATTTTGGGCGATCCACTTGACAGACCAAGCTGTCTAGTCCATTGTTGTTTTCAAGCAACCGGTTCATGCGACGCAATTCACCTTCTGGAGCCCCGGGTAGGGTGTGACCTGCATGAACGTTTCCGGATAGCGAGGACTCACCGGGGCACACGTGCGTCCATTTCTGTACCGCTTGGTTCACTGCAATGGCGCGCTTCCCCGAGCTTCCCCCGACCCGACGAAACAGCCGGTTGGCAGCACAAATACCATCCACGCAACAAAAGAGGAACAGCTCTCATGACTTCTTCGCCTGCCTCACCGCAGTCCGAGCCCAGCCGCTCGGCCCACTTCAGCGCCACCATCGCGGGTGTCCCACGCATCGGCCCCGGGCGCGAGCTGAAGAAGGCGCTGGAAAAGTACTGGCGGGACCCCTCCCAGGGCCGCGCCCTCGCCACCACCGCCACGCGCCTGGTCAATGACTACTCCGATGGAGTCGCCGCCGCAGGGATCGACGCGGTCCCCTTCGCTGGGCGTTCCTTTTATGACGCCGTCCTGGACACCTCCGCCCTGCTCGGCGCGCTCCCAGAGCGAGTTGCCGACATTCCAGACCACAGCAACGACGGCCTGCCTCCGTTCATCGATCGCCTGTTTGCTGCCGCCCGTGGCACCGCGGAGCTGCCGGCCAGCGCGATGACGAAGTGGTTCGACACGAATTACCACTACATCGTCCCGGAGCTGTCTGCCGATTCCGAGTTCCGCCTGGAGGATGGCGCTTGGCTGGAGGACATCCGAGACCAGGTCAAGCGCCTGGGCACCAAGGTGCGCCCAGTGCTCGTCGGTCCGCTGACGTACCTCGCGCTGTCCCGCACCACGGATGGATCCAATCCGCTGGACCACTTGGAGGAGGTTTTCGATGCCTACGCCCGTCTGCTGCCGCGCATCGCCGATCGGGGCGTGGAGTGGGTTCAGTTCGAAGAGCCTTACTTGGTTACCGATGTGGACGACGAGCTGCTGAAGCGCACCGCCGAGGGTTACCGTAAGCTCGCGGCGGCCACGGAGCTGAATCTCCTGGTTCAGACGTATTACGGCGATGGCAACCAAGCTATCAACACCCTCAGCGGCACGGGTGTCAAGGCGTTCGGCGTGGACGTGGTCTACGGCAAGGCCGACCTGCCTGCGTGGACGGGGCAGGAGCTGCTGGTTGTTGGCGTCGTAGACGGTCGGAACGTGTGGCGCACGGACCTGGACCGCGCCCTGCGGACCTTGACCCAGCTGGCGGAGCGCGGGCCTGTCGCGGTGAGCACCAGCTGTTCGCTTCTGCACGTGCCCTACAGCCTGAAGCGCGAAAACTCGATCAATGAGGAGCTTCGCACATGGCTGGCCTTCGGCGAGGAGAAGATCGCGGAGGTGGCCCTGCTCAACCGGGCACTGCGCGCGCAGCTCGACGGCGAAGAGCTCAACGCAGAGGATCAACAGGACTGGAACGATGCCGCCCAGGCTGTGGAATCTCGCCGGAACTCCGAGCTGACCCATAACTCCGCCGTCCGTGAGCGCCAAGATGCGATCACGGCAGAGGATCGTCGGCGCGGCCCCATTGACGAGCGGCGCGCCGTGCAGGCAGAGGCGCTGGGGCTGCCACCACTGCCCACGACCACAATCGGCTCTTTCCCGCAGACGACCCAGATCCGACAAGCTCGGGCGAAGCTGCGCAAGGGTGAGCTGAGCGAGGATCAGTACACCCAGGCGATGAAGGACGAAATTGCGGACACGATCGCCCGACAGGAACAGCTGGGTCTGGACGTGCTCGTCCACGGCGAGCCCGAGCGCAATGACATGGTCCAGTACTTCAGCGAACAATTGGAGGGCTACCAGTCCACCGAGCACGCGTGGGTGCAGTCCTACGGCTCCCGCTGCGTACGTCCTCCGATCCTCTTCGGCGATGTGGTCCGCCCACACGCGATGACCGTGGATTGGTTCCGCGAGGCCCAGAAGCACACGGACAAGCCGGTCAAGGGCATGCTGACGGGGCCCGTGACCATGCTCGCGTGGAGCTTCGTGCGCGATGATCAGCCCCTGGGCGTGACGGCCGACCAGGTGGCCCTGGCGCTGCGGGATGAGATCTCCGACCTGGTGGATGCCGGTGCGAAGATCGTGCAGGTCGACGAGCCCGCGATCCGCGAACTGCTGCCACTGCGCAAGGCTGATCAGCCCTCCTACCTGGAGTGGGCTGTGGGAGCCTTCCGCCTGGCCACGTCCGGGGTTGAAGCGAAGACTCAGATCCACACGCACATGTGCTACTCCGAGTTCAACGAGCTGATCGGCACCGTCGGCGACCTGGACGCGGACGTGACCTCCATCGAGGCCGCACGAAACGGCATGCAGGTCCTGTCGGCGCTGAAGGATGCCGGATACGAACTTGGCGTGGGCCCAGGCGTGTGGGACATCCACTCACCTCGCGTTCCCAAGCAAAACGAGGTCGACCAGCTGCTCTCCGATGCGTTGGATTCCGTCGATCCGTCCCTGCTGTGGGTCAACCCAGACTGTGGGTTGAAGACCCGTGGTTGGGAGGAGACCACCGCCAGCCTGCAGGTGCTGGTCGCCGCCGCGAAGAATGCCCGGGAGAAGGCACAGGCCTAACTCCGATTACGCCCCTCACTTAATTTTCATCGCAAAAGATTACAGAGCCCGCCACATCGCAGGTGGCGGGCTCTGTCTTCGTTTTGATAGTTTCCGGCTCCGACATTTTCTAGTCGATGCAGCCTGCTGCTATTCCATGCAGCCTTCGCGGAGCTCAGCCTCGAGGTTGTTGATCACCGCCTCGGCGTCGATCTGCCGCAGTATCTGCGCGTTCGGTTCCCGATGCCAATATCCACCATCCCAGTCCGCCACAGTGGTCCCCCTCGTGAGCTCAGACTGAGCCTCCGCGTCCACAGTCGCCGAACGAAACTGATGGCCAATGGGCAAATCTAACGCCTCCGCAAGCAGTACCTGCGCGGCGGCAAGATCGTGAATTTGGGCTTGATACCCCGCACCCACAGACTGGTGGAATTCGAAGTAGAACCGTGTTGCCTCGCTCAGCAGATCGATGAGCCCCTCGTGGCCCGCGGGCACGTTTTGGAGCATCCGTTCGAGGCGGTCCGGTGTGAGCAGCACGGTTTCGGTCACGTTGAGCGGACAGATGCTCAACCGTGGAGCGCTGGCCGGCCATATGGAAAGAACGTGCTTCAGCGCATGCGGGTCCACCCAGGCGTTCCACTCCGCGGTCGGGGTGGTGTTGCCGGGGTAATTGAAGGCGCCAGTCATGAGAGTCACTTCCGTGCCCTGCAACAACTCTGGATCGTGGTCCAGGACATAGGCAAGATTTGTGGCGGGGCCGGCGATGAGGATGTGCGTCGGCTGCGCCCGGCGCCATGCGTCCAGTAGACTCTGCCCACTGTCCGGCTCGTCCTCCACGCGATGCCCCTGCCAGTATCCCAACCCACGTGGGCCATGGGTTTCCGGCGTGGTGGTCAGCGGCAGCTCGCGCGGGCCATCCAACCCCGGAATCGCCCGCACGTTCGCCCCAGTCAAGCGAAGCACCGCATTGGAATTCCGGGCAGCATCCTCCACCGAGCAGTTCCCCGCCGAAGCCGTCACGCTCAGCTGTATGCGCCCGCGTTCATGCAGACACCCCAGCCACACCAGGGCCAGAGCATCGTCGATGCCGGTATCCACATCGGCAATAACGCGAGGCAGATTCACAGACGCGGCCTAGCTCTCCAGCACGTCGTTAATGACGATCGTTTGGTCGCGCCCCGGCCCCACACCGATATAGGAGATCCGGCACCCGGACAGTTCCTCCAGGCGCTTCACATAGTCCTGCGCCTTCTCCGGCAGCTCATCAAAGCTGCGGCACTCGGTGATGTCCTCCTCCCACGCGGGCATCGTCTCGTAGATCGGCTCGGCATGGTGAATGTCGGTCTGAGTCATCGGCATCTCGTCATGCCGCTCTCCGTCCACGTCGTAGGCCACGCAGATCGGGATCTCCCCGATGCCCGTCAGCACGTCCAACTTCGTGAGGAATAGGTCCGTGAATCCATTCACACGGGAGGCGTAGCGCGCGATCACGCTGTCGTACCACCCGGTGCGGCGCTTACGTCCGGTGTTCACGCCCACTTCCCCGCCGGTGGTCTGCAGGAATTCGCCCCACTTATCAAACAGCTCCGTTGGGAACGGCCCCGCGCCCACGCGCGTGGTGTACGCCTTGATGATGCCCAGGCTGGAGGTAATCCGCGTCGGACCAATGCCCGCGCCCACACACGCCCCTCCCGTGGTCGGGTTGGAGCTGGTCACGAACGGGTACGTGCCGTGGTCCACGTCCAGCATGGTCGCCTGGCCGCCCTCCATCAGCACGTGCTTGCCCTCGTCCAGCGCCTTATTCAGCTCCAAAGTGCTATCAATCAGCATGGGGCCCAACCGGTCGGCGTATCCCAGGAAGTACTGCACGACTTCCTCCGGATCCACAGCCTTGCGGTTGTACATCTTGACCAGCATCTGGTTCTTCTTTTCCAGGGCGGACTCGATCTTTTGCCGCAAGATGGACTCGTCCAGCAGATCCTGGGCGCGGATGCCCACGCGGGAGACTTTGTCGGAATACGTCGGGCCGATTCCCCGACCGGTCGTCCCGATGGCCCGCTTGCCCAAGAAGCGCTCCGCCACACGGTCAATGGCCACGTGATAGGGCGCCACGAGGTGGGCGTTCGCGGAGACCCGCAGGCGTGACGCGTTGGCTCCACGCGCCTCCAGCCCGTCGATCTCCTCGAACAGGGCTTCCAGATTCACCACGCAGCCATTGCCGATCACGGGCAGCGCGTTTTCGGAAAGCACCCCGGCGGGCAGGAGCTTCAACTCGTACTTCTCACCACCAACAACCACAGTGTGACCAGCGTTATTGCCCCCATTGGGCTTCACCACGTAATCAACGCGCCCGCCCAAGATATCGGTAGCTTTGCCTTTGCCTTCATCGCCCCATTGGGCGCCGACGACGACGATTGCTGCCATAAGTGATAAACGTCCTTACATCGCTGCGATTGCGGTGCACTGCACTCCAGTGCCGGGTTGAGACGTTAATTCACTCTACTATGCGGATCTGCGGATTCGTTATCCCTACAATGTGCCCATGATCGTTGCGCTGCGCTGTGACTGGCCCCAAGCTCCCGAGCTCCCCCAGGTAGAGGGCGAAGAACTCAAGGTCGTGGACGTTGCGGAGGTGCCCTCCCGCAAGGAACTCAAGTTTTTGGACGCCATTGCCCAGCAATTTCTGGTCAGCGACACCGAGTCGTTGGACGACATCGCCGCCCGGCCCGACGTTGCTCACCAGGGTGAGCCGGCGCCGGCCCCGCAGGCGCTCCGCGAACGGGTTCGGGTGATCGTGCAGGGCACAGATGCAGCAGTTGCAGCCGTGGCGACGAAGCTCATGCGGATCGACGCGATGTGGATTGAGCTCGCTGCCGTTCCACGACCGAGTGAGGAGACGGTGGCGTCTGGAAAAAACCCCCAGCCCCTATCCCCCATTGCAACGGTGTGGGGGCTGCCGAGCTCCCCGATTGAGGCGGCGGAGCTGGCGGTGCACGGCGACTCCGTACCCACCGCGGTGATCCGAGACGACCACGGCGTGGTCACGCTCGGGCGGGCGGAAATTACCGGACCGAACCCGGAGAAAGACATGGTGGGCGAGGTGATCGTGGACTCTGAGGTGGTGCCCTCTCGGTGGGGCGTGCGATGGGTTCCCACCGGCGCGGCGCCGGGCCTCGCGGCGGCATCGATGGACCAGCCGCAGTCGCGGACGTGGTGGGGGCGCCTCCGCTCAGCGGTGCGCGGACAGCAGAGGCGGGAGCACCGCGTGTGGCAGGGCAGGGCGCTGCAGGCTGGTGGTGTGGACCTGCGAGTCACCCGCGACGGGGTGCCGCATTCGCGACCTCTGAAGGCGATCACCTTTTATCGGCACTTGCGCGATGGGCAGTTCGTACGACGGTAGAGCTTGCGGTGGCTGCGACCCGGAATTCTTAACCCACGATGGGCGCATCTACCGCGCCGCCGGTCGAGCGGCGCGGGTCCGTGCGAAGCGTGGCGAATTCGTGCATCGAACTGCGGAGTTTTTCGGCGGCCTGGGTGCGGCCGCGGACCTTGAGCTTCGCGAACGCGCTGTGCAGATGGCTTTTCACCGTGCAAGTTTGGATGAAAAGAATGTCCGCGATCTCTGAATTCGCGCAATCCCGCATTGCCAGGCTCAACACTTCGGATTCGCGGCGGGTGAGCCCGAAGTGTGCGGCCTGAGACCGAGACACCGCAAGGTGATCCTTGCGGAGGTTAAACAGCTGCCTCATGTCATTTCCGAAGTCGCGGTGCAGCGCCGTGCCCCCGGCCGCAACGTATTGCACCCCCAGAGTGAGCTGATCCAAGGAATCATTGCGATGGAAAAGTCCGTGGATGGGGAATTTTTGTAAACAATGCGCGGTATATGGGGTTACTTCATCAATGAATGCGACGATGGGCGAATTTAATTCGCGCGAAAGAAAGGTCATTGTGTCGGCGCTGTGAATTTCTCTTTCGCCAATCAAAATAATTCGGTAGGGCTTGATTCCAATTTCCCGAACATCTGTCGCCGCCCGAATGCGCCCAAGTAGTGCAATATTTTTGAGCGCTGCTCGAACTCCCTCGCGTTCGACAAAGTTGCGCATAACAATCAGAGATTCCTCCGTCATGGACCCTCCCACCTCTCCAACTTTTTTCAACCCCTTTTTCAACCTTCTCGACTGATGCATTCCATTGCAAGCACCAAGAATATAACACTGTCGAGACCGATTGGGATTGGACACAATACTTACATAAGGAGAGAAACGTTTCCATGCAAACAAAGGAGCAGCTCACCCAGCTTCTCACCAGCCCCTGTGAACAAGCACGCACCATCGTGCCCATGAAGTCGGGCATGAGCCTGGAAATCATTGATCTCTCCCGGTGGCCCGAGCGCGGCCGGGACACGGTGGAGTTCATCGTGGAGAAGTATCGTAAGCACCTGGGCATAGAACTCAGCACGGACGATGCCCATCATTGGAACCCCTCCGGCGTGGTCTTCACCCTCCGCCACCACGGCACCGTGGTCGCCACCGGACAGCTCGCGGACCCCGCTCACGAACGTTCCGACTACCGGGAGCGCTTTCCCGACGATGTGCTCCCACCCAATTCCCTGGAGATGACCCGCGTGGTCGCCACACGCCGCACAACCCCGGGGCCGACCTACTTTGAAACCCTGCTCTTCGCCGGGGTCCCCTACGTCCGTCGCATGCGCGTACAGTACATCGTCGCCATGTCCCGCGACCACATGCGCCCGATCTTGCGCCGCTTTGGGATCTCGCCCACCCACGGACCCATCCATGTCGGCGAGAAGCACCTCTACTTCACGTATCTCATCCCGCTGCGCCGCTTCCAGATCCTCGGTAGAGCACTGTCGCCGCTGTTGTACGCTCGTCGTCGAATGATCTCGTGGCGAAGGACCATGCGTTGAATTTCCTGCTCAAGCACAGCGCCGCCCTGCTGGGCACGCTGCTCATAAGCATCAACACCACTGTCATCTACGCGGCGCTGCCCGCCATCGGCGCTGATTTCCAGCAGCCACTGTCCGCCCTTCAATGGGTGATCAACGGCTATGTCCTTCCCATTGCCCTGCTGATCCTGGTGTTCTCCATCACCGGCGATCACCTCGGGCATCGCCGCGTCTTCACAGCGGCGATGATTTTCTTCGCTGCCGGATCAGTCCTCGCTGCCCTCTCACCGGGCCTGCATATCCTCATCCTCTCTCGAGTCATCCAAGGGTTCGGCGGAGCGATGCTCATGGCCTCATCCCAGCCACTGATCATGCTGGAAGGCAACATCAAATCCGGCGCCGCCGCCTATTCTGCCGCCCTCGGTGGCGGCAGTGTGCTGGGGCCGATCCTTGGTGGCGCACTGGTCAGCACGGCCTCCTGGAGGCTGATCTTTTGGCTCAATGTTGCCCTGGCGGTGGCGTCCATCCTCCTGAGAACCTTCGCCTCCCCCTCTCGGGATTCCACTGCGCCCCGCCCCAGCGACGGCGCCCCGAAAAAGCTGTTCTCGTGGCAGGTCTTTAGCAATCGAGACGTGGTGATTTCCATGGGCGCCGCGGCGCTGGGCAATGCATGCCTCATCGGTCTAGCTGCGTACGCCACAACTTTCATCATCGACGGCCTGGGGTACTCCGCGATCATGGCCGGGGTGATTTTGCTGCCACTGTCGGTGGGCGCCTTGCTGGGCGCGGTGCTTTCCAGCCGCCTGCGGGAGGCTGGGCCTTTCGCGTTGATGATTGGGGCACTTGTTCTCATGGGCATCGGCCTCGCGCTCATGTCCCCCGTGACCGACCACTCGCCAGGGTGGGTGCTCGCTCCGGGTGGTGTACTCGCGGGGTTGGGCCTGGGTTTATTGACGTCAGCGACCTCGCGCGGCGCGGTTCAGGCCACGCCACGACAATGGACGGGGGCGGCCTCCGGCGCGGTATCCATGATGCGGCAGCTTGGCACGTTTTTGGGTGTTTTTGTGTGGGGGTTGTTTATCGCCGGCGCGGTGACGGCAGGCGATCTGCGCTCGATCTTGTTATCAGCTGCAGCGTCCGTGCTCGTGGTCGCGCTGCTGATCACGGCCATTCAATTGAAAACTTCTCCCAATAATTGAGTCTGCCGTTGGGTTCTGCTTTGATCAGTTCGCATGGGACGTCACTCCGCTCATTCAACCCCTTCCCACCCAGCGCAGGTTGAAGCCAGCCACGGGCACAGCCACGGCGGCTACGAGAGCCCAAATTGGGCCGAACTTCGGGCCACCTACCGCTCGCCCCTCCACTGGTTTGTGGATCAGACTCGCGCGCGGCAGGTGCTCAGCATCGCCCTACTCCTGGCTGCGCTCGCGACCGCCATGAGCGTGGCGATCCATTGGCCCGGCGGCAGCAAACCGGAGGTCTCACAGGAGTTCACGTCCTTTTCAGGCATGACGGGCGACCTCACAGAGGGGACGGTCAAGGAGCTCCGCTCCGCGGCATGCCAGGATCCGAACCTGGGGATGGCGCTGCGGACCATCCCTCCCGCCCCAACCGGGGCGACTATGTGCCAGCAGGCGGTGGTCTCGCTACAGTCGGGGGCCGACCAGGGTAAGTTCGCACTACTTGAAGTGCACCCCGAGGTTCCGGGCAATCCGTCACTGCAGGCTGGTGACGGGATCTACCTCAACTCCAGCTCCGATTCCTCCAGCCCGGGCCTCTATGGCTTCATTGATTTCCAGCGCAGCGTTCCCTTGGCATGGTGGCTGGTCGCCGCCCTCCTGCTCGTCCTTTTAGTGGGCGCATGGCGCGGCGCTCGATCGATCCTGGGGCTGGCCATCACCCTGGCGATCATCGTGTTCTTCCTCGCCCCGGCACTCGTCTCTGGCGGCTCGCCCGTGCCTCTCGCTGTGACCAGCTGCACCGCGGTCTTGTTCTTCGTCCTCTTCCTGGTCCACGGGCTGAATTGGAAAACGGCCTCCGCTATCGGCGGCACGGTGCTCGCCCTCGCGCTGGCCACCATCGTCTCGCAGGTCGCGGTCGATTCAACCGGCATCCGCGGGCTCGGGGACGAAAACAACCTCCACATCCTGCGCTACCTGCCCCAGCTAAACATCAATGGGCTACTCCTCGCGGGCATGATCGTCGGTGCACTCGGTGTGCTCAACGATCTGTCCATCGCGCAGGCCTCCACAGTCAACGAGCTCTATCACCTCAACCCCCAGGCTGGCTGGCGCCACCTCTTCCGCTCCGGAATGCGGGTCGGCCAGGATCACATCGCCTCGCTGGTCTACACCCTCGTGCTGAGCTACACCGGCGTGGCCCTGCCATCCATCATGCTGCTCAGCGTTTCCGGTCGGCCGCTGGAACAGATCCTCACCTCGGATCTGATGGCCACGGAGCTGGTTCGCACCATCACGGGCACCATCACGCTGATCCTCGCGGTCCCGCTCACCACCGGGATTGCGGCGCTGACCGCAGCCCCGCGGGGCGCACGTTCGGCGTCGACCTAGTCTTCGTCTTTGGGGGTGGCGTCCCTCGTCGTGGACCTCCACACCTCCGGCTCCACCCAGGGCGTTTCTACGGTCGGGACCAGCGCAGCCATGGCCGAGGAATGGGAGTAGCCACAGATTTGCAGCGCATCCACGATGATGGAGCGACATTGCCCAATGATGACGGCGCCGCTCAGCCCGGTCCCCTTCGCCAAGATCGGGTCGGCCGCAGCGCCCGCCAGCTGCAAATTGCGAACAATCTCCGGGATCTCAATGGCCTCCTGCCGGGTTCCCCGCGTGCCGCCGGTGGCATACAGCGCACCCAAGTGCCCCAACTGGTTGGACAGATCACGGATGAGGTCGATCATCCCCTCCGGGGCTTCTCCCTCATCCTCGATCATCACTTCTGCACGGCGAGCCAAGACGCGCGCATTGCGCATGAGGTTATCCACCGGCGTGAGAATGCGCGCCATGGAGTTCGCGTGCCGCTTCGCAGTCCAGTAAATCGGCGAGAGACTCACCAGCTCCGAACCGCCCTTCGCCGCGCTGAGCATTGCATTCACATTGGTCTGGGTCCCCCGCGCCTCCCGCAGGGCCTCTCCGATCACGGCACCGTTGCGGGCCTCCATCCCTTTGGCGACGTCATCCAGCACCAATGACACCTTCGACATCAGCGTGCTCACCTCCCGGCGCGCAGGCCGCAGGGGCGAGTTCGGCACCACCGTCAGCACGAGAATGCCGATCAGCCCGCCGATCAGCGCATCGATCGCGCGCGTCCACACACCCTGGGACCCCGGGGCCATGATGGTGGTCAGCAGCACTGCGGAGCTCGCCGCCTGCATGGAGACCATCACCGCGCCATCTACGAATGTGCCCACCAGAATGGCCAGGAACACCACCAGAGCCAGCTGGAGCGTGCCGCTACCGATAAAGCGGACCACCAGGTCACCCGTCGCCACTCCCAACGTGGCACCGAGGGTCAGTTCGAAACCGCGCCGGATGCGCTTGCCGCCGGAGACCCCCAGGGAAATCACCGCCGCGATCGGAGCGAAGAAGGCCTGCCGGTGATCGAAGATTGCCGTGGCGACCCACCAGGACAGCGCCGCGGCGAGCGCGCTCTGGAAGGCAAAAATGAGTGTTTCCCGCACCCGCTGAATCCCGCGCAGCGGAGCCACCTTCTTCAGCGCCCGCTTCGCCGATTGCACCCCCGACGATCCGGCGGTGCTCAACCGCGAGTGTTCACCAGATTCTGCCATGGTTTCCATATTGCCCCATGACTCAAATCAGGTCCGCCCACACCCCTCGATGGTCCGTGCCGTCGACCTTGACGGTCCCCGCATCCTCGCACGTCAGCGTGGTCAGAATGTGATCGAGGCGCAGTGTGGGCGCCGCGCTGGGCCAGGTTGGGGCCCCGGTCAGGCCGCCGCCGCAGTCGTGGAGTGCTCGACCGTCAACGCGGGTCCCTGCCAGAGCCCGGAACTGTGGATGCCACCAGGTGGCGTTGAAGTCACCGGCCATGATCAGCGGCGCCAGCTTATGTGGATCCCCGTCACCCGCGGGGCTCTCCAGGAATTGCTTCAGCCCGCGGAGCTCACGGTCCCAGCCGCCCACATCCCCGGCGACCGGAGCCAGGGTGTGCACGCCCACGATCCGCGCGCCAGCGACCGAAGCCTCGGGCATTTGGAATTCGGTGATCCCTTCGTGATCGCGGCCGCGGACGGGAGCCCTACTCAGGATTTGGACGCCACCCGCTCCCTCGCCAGGCTCAACCGGCCCCGCCCGGTGGTAACCGGAGTGTGCCTCAACATCGGCGACTTCCTCTGGAGTGGTCTCCGCCAAGATGACGGCATCGGGGTTCAGCTCGGAGATAGTCTGAGAGATCGCCCGCGCGTTATTCGTGGTCCAGAGGGTATTCAGGCTGAGGATGCGCACTGTGGCGTCTGGAACTGTGGCGTCCTTCCCTGGCGGACCGAACGGCGAGGGAATGCGCGGCGCCACGAGCGTGATCAGGGCGAGCGCGAGGCCCGTGGAGAGGAATGTGAGGAGCGGGCGCCGACGGCCACTCACGTGGGCCAGGAGCCCTACGAGGGCGGCGGGGAGTGCGCACGCGGCGAGCCAACTGAAAGCCTGCAGGGGTGGAATGCCCCGAACGGGGATGGGAAAAGCGGCGCTGACCAGCCATAGCGCGGAGGCTACGGCGATGATGGCCAGCGCCGCTGGGCGACCCAACAATGCAACACGCCCGGTCCCTGCCGGGCGATCGGGACTGTCAGTCCTTGGTGATGCCGATGGCATCCGCGGCGGTGGGATCGCAGTCGTTCAGGAGGTTGAGGCAGCGGATGTACTCGTCGTCCTCACCGATGGCCTTGGCAGCGACGGCGAGGGAACCGATCGCGCGCAGCACACCCTTGTTTGGGGCGTGGTCCCACGGCACAGGGCCGGTGCCCTTCCACCCATTGCTGCGAAGCGCATCCAAACCGCGGTGGTAGCCGGTGCGAGCGCAGGCGTAGGCATTGACCGGCTCGTTGTTCTCCAGGTGGCGGACGGCAAGCGCGGCCCAGGCACCGGAGTCCTTGGGGTTAGCGGTGGCAATGCGACCCAGGGATTCCATGTCGGAGCCGGCATCATCGGCCGTGACGGCGGACTTCAATTCTTCGGGCAAGCGGACCTCGGGATGTTCTGCCCCGAAGAGGTCCCGGCCCGTGCGTAATTGCTCACTCATAACTCAATGTTAACGCCGGATTTGCCGTGGCAGAAGGCTGTTCTGCAAATTGCACGGCGAAATCCGTGGCGGGGTTTACTTGGTGACGGACTTCCCGGCGGAGTGCAGATCCTGGCAGGCCTCGACCACGCGGGCGGCCATGGACTCCTCGGCCTTCTTCAGGTAGGAGCGAGGATCGTAGGTCTTCTTGTTGCCGACCTCGCCGTCGATCTTCAGCACGCCGTCGTAGTTGGAGAACATGTGCGCAGCAACCGGGCGGGTGAACGCGTACTGGGTATCCGTGTCCACGTTCATCTTGATCACGCCGTAGCGCAGAGCTTCCTCGATCTTCTCCTTCTCGGAACCGGATCCGCCGTGGAAGACGAAGTCGAAGGGCTGGGAGCCTTCGGACAGGCCGAGCTTCTTGGACGCCACCTTTTGGCCCATGTCCAGGATCTCCGGGCGCAGCTTCACATTGCCCGGCTTGTACACTCCGTGGACGTTGCCGAAGGTTGCGGCCAGCAGGTAGCGGCCGTTTTCGCCGGTTCCCAGTGCGTCGAGGGTCTTCTCGAAGTCCTCTTCGGTGGTGTAGAGGTTGGCGCCTGCCTTTGCCTGCACGCCGTCTTCCTCGCCGCCGACCACGCCGATTTCCACTTCCAGGATGATGTTGGCTGCCTTGGTATCTGCCAGCAGGCCCTTGGCGATCTCCAGGTTCTCATCGATCGGAATCGCGGAGCCGTCCCACATGTGGGACTGGAACAGCGGGTTCTCGCCGGCTTCCACCAGTTTGCGGGAGGTCTCCATCAGCGGGCGAACGAACCCGTCGAGCTTTTCTTTCTGGCAGTGATCCGTGTGCAAGGCCACGTTCACGCCGTAATACTTGGCTGCCTCATGCGCGAAAGATGCCAGCGCAGTGGCGCCAGAAACCATGTTCTTGACGTTCAGGCCGGAACCGAACTCGGACCCGCCAGTGGAAAACTGAATGATGCCATCGGATTCCGCATCCGCGAAGCCCTTCAGAGCTGCATTGATCGTCTCGGACGAGGTGCAGTTGATGGCGGGGAAAGCGTAGCCGCCCTCCTTCGCCTTATCGAGCATGTCCTGGTATGCGGCGGGGGTTGCGATTGGCACGAAAGCCTCCTGGTTGTATCGGTGACGGGCCACGCGGCAGGCGTGCCCCGTTTCGCGTTCCCCCTGATTATGCCTTCCACAGCGAAAAGATGGTGGGATTTCTCCCCTGGTTTCGGGGGCTTGCTGGGAATTATTCCGCAATTCTTGAGCTGCTCTTAGGAACTGCCACCCCGGCGCCGTTCCCTCCCACCTACACCTTCGGCAACGGGGACTATTTGCCGTGAGAGGAATGTGTCCGAGGCTCGGCGAGCCGCGCTGCGGCCTCCATGAGCATCCACCCGGACAGTTGCACGGAAAGATCCCGCTCCGCGATGTCTGAACTGCTGACGGCTCCGGCAATGGTGGCGCCAACCAGGCCGCCGGACTGCGGCAAGATCGCATCGGCGGTCCAGTCGCTGGAGAAGACGGGCAGGCCGTCAACCTCCAAGCGGTGGCGCCACACGCTGTCGGCGGTGTTCATGACCATGCGACGGGCCTGGCGCTTCGTCTCCGCAGAGGTGGCACCAACATCCGGCAGTTCCTTAGCCACCAGGGCCAGGTAACGAATCAGGATTCCATTGAACAAGCCGCCATCGCCTCCGCGGGTGTTCCAGGCAAGCACCCCGTCCCGGTTGCATCCGTGGGTTTCCACGGCATCAACGAGGCCTGCCACGCGGGTGATGTTCTGCATCCCTACCTCGGAGACTTCGCCGGGCTGTACGCCCGCCTCGGCGCGCTGAGCAATGGCGAGCTCGGTGCAGGCCCCCAGCATCACGCCTTGGCAATAGCTGTAGAGCGCGGTGGCGGGCTCAGGTCCGTGCATCCTCATGCGCAGGCCATCCATGACCAGGCCATGTTCATTGATCAGGGTGTCAAAGACCCACTCGATGAGTGTTTCCGCCAGTTCCAACCGCCCGGTACGTGCGGCCATGATGGCCGCAGGACCGTTCGTGGGGACGTTATAGAAGGTCTCGTTGGTGCGCCACGGCAGCACGCCGGTGAGGGAATCCACCCCTTCCACGATGTTGGTCTCCAGCTCGGCAAGCCCCTTGATGGTGCCGACCTTATCCAGCTTCTCAGCTCGACCGAGTGCCAGGGCGAGCCAGGCCTTGTCGTCGAAGTACTTGTTCTTCGTCAGCGCCCGGAGGTTGCGGACCTTCATGCCATTGATGGTTCGCCGCAGGTTCCGGATGCGGGTATTGGATTCGCGGCGCAGGGCGGCGTCCACCTGGCAATCGATGTAGTGAGCCTGCCACCAGTAGTGCCAGCGGATGAAGAACTTGTCGCGCGACGTTGGGGGCCAGGCGATCACGCCGAGGTTGGTGAGCGGCAGGCCCCAGACCCGGCTGGCGTGCCGTTCGGTAATGGCTTGCTCAGCCAGCTCTGCGCGGTGCTCCCAGACTTCAATCACAGGTCAATCTTGCACGTTAAGCCCAAGTTGCGCCACGTTTTTGGCGCAGACACTCGCGACGTTTTCCAGAATTTGCGACCACCGCTACGCACCCCACGCTTTCCGCCACGATCACCACGCGTCGCCAAGATCAGCATGCTGCCGGATCCACGCGTGCATCGTGATCCCCGCAGCCACGCCAGCGTTGATCGATCGGGTCGACCCGAACTGGGCGATGGACACGGTCTTCACGGCACCGTCCATCGCCTCTTGGGTCACGCCCGGCCCCTCCTGCCCGAACAGCAACAGGCACCGCTCCGGCAGCTCCGCGGTCTCCAGCGGCACCGAGCCCGGAGTGTTATCCACCGCCACGACCTGCAGGTCATGCTCTCGTGCGTACTCCAGCACCCCCGCCACGTCAGCGTGGTGCAGCAGGTGCTGGTAGCGGTCCGTCACCATCGCTCCGCGCCGGTTCCAGCGCCGCCGCCCCACGATGTGCACCGTGTCCACGGCGAAGGCGTTCGCGGTGCGCACCACGGTGCCGATGTTGGAATCGTTCTCGAAATTCTCAATCGCCACATGCAGCGCGTGCCGCCGGGTATCAATATCAGCAATGATGGCGGACTGCTTCCAGTAGCGGTACGCATCGACCACGTTGCGGGTATCCCCGTGGTCCAGCAGCTCCGGGTCGAAGTGCTCCGCCGTGGGCCGAGGTTGCCCTGGATGCTCCTGCTCCCATGGCCCCACGCCGCGCGGGTGCTGGAACCATTCTGTCGGGCCGGGTTTGTCGGTCATGCCGTTACTTTCGCAGGCCATCGACCAGCAGCATTTGCGCGATGATGTAGGTCGCCATGACCGCACCATCCAGGGCACCGTCGATCACCTTGGCCACGGCGGGCGCGCTGGGTGCCAGCGCGTTGCGCAGTAAGGTGAGCCGGGTCAGGATCAGCCCATCGCTGATGACAAACAGATTCCCGCCGTGACTGATGTGCGGGCGCTCGGCGTCACCCATCGCCGAGGTCGTCGCCAAGATCGTCCCGTACCCCAGCGCCGCAGGGAGCGCCTTCGGGACTCGGGCCGCGGTGAGTGCCGCGCCGCCAGCGACCGCTGCCGCCCGGATTCTGGACGCCACCGCGTCAGCTCTCGCCCCGCGCGTCCGAAGCAGGTGGATGTACGCCGCGTGGTTCAGCGCGAACGCGGCCGCGCCCTGATTCAGGTTCTTGGCCCGCACCTGCGGATCAGCGCTGCGGGAGTCCTCATTCATCAGTTTGAGGTCGCCCAGCCATCCGGCGATCAGCCCGGCAGCCAGAACCAGGTTGTCGGCTTCTGCCGTCCGCGTGCCAGGGCGGATCGTTCGGCCGCCTAGCACCTTCTTCCAGGCGGGCCCGCGGGGCTTAAGGCGGCGCTGGCGAGCGACGGTGGCGTCTGGAAAGAGAACATCAGCCACCAGCAACGGCATCAATACCGGCTTGGTCAGCTTCGTGAGCGCGGTGGAGCGGGTCGTGGCAGCGACGACCAAGGCGGCACCGGCGGCGAGGTATACGATGCGGGCGGGGTGGGTGCGGGTGACGGATTCCTCGAAGGCATCCATGCCCTGATTGGTGCGGGTGAGGAAGGTGTCGATCAGAGTATTGCGGCGGGTCAACGTGAGCTCCTTAGGCGAGGTCGAGGTCCGCGAGGCCGAGCAGGCTGCGGTACTCCAACCCCTCGGCTTCGATGACGTCCTTGGCTCCCGTCGCGCGGTCGACGACGGTGGCCACGCCCACGACGTTCGCGCCAGCCTCGCGGGCGGCGGCGACGGCGGTCAGCGGGGAGTTACCGGTGGTGGTCGTATCCTCGACGATGAGGACGTTCTTGCCCTCGATGTCCGGGCCCTCGATGCGGCGCTGCATGCCGTGCTTCTTGGCCTCCTTGCGAACCACGAAGGCATCGATGCCGTCACCGGCGTGCATGATCGCGGTGGCGACGGGGTCTGCGCCCAGGGTCAGCCCGCCGACATTGGTGTACTCCCAATCGGCGGTGAGTTCACGCAGCAACTGGCCAATCAGGGGGCTGGCCTCCCGGTGCAGGGTAGCCCGGCGCAGGTCAACGTAGTAATCGGCCTCCTTGCCGCTGGAGAGGGTGACCTTGCCGTGCACGACGGCGAGCTGCTTGACCAGCTCGGCGAGGCGCTGCTTTGAGGTCTTGTCTACTTCGTGCGTAGAAGGCGAAGTCATGAGGTGAATACTTCCTTGTTTTGAGGGGGGGGAGCTCTACGGCAAATGATTCGGATCTCTTAAAGGATCTTAAAAGAGAGGCCTTGCCATAGCCTGAGCCACCCTTGGTTGGTTTGCTACACGGGCGAATCCTTGGCCGCGAATACGGTTTCAGAGTCTAACGAAGCAGGAGAAAACTCCGATTGTTTGCAGCCATTAAGAACTTAGGACCCCAACAATGTGGTTTGACCACCGTTTTAAGGAAAGAGTGCTTATACTCCTCTAACAACCCCATGACCACGACGAAAACATCGACCCACGAAGCGAAATACCCCCCACCTATTGACTCCGAGCAATCCGTTCGCTACAGTCTCTTACTGAGAACAGATCCTCAGTAAGTGTCGCCATGTTAGCGACATTGATTGCTCCATCGGGTACTCGCTTCAGCGGGTGCCCGATTTTTCTTGCTATCCAAGAGGAGCTTTACGTGCCTACTCACTCACTCAAGCGCTATCGCGTTGGATTCGATGTCGGATCCCGTTCACTAGGAATTGCAGCCATCGAGATTGATGAAAATGGGATGCCGGCCAACATTCTCAACGCCATGTCCTTCCTTCATGATGCGGGATTGGATCCTGATTCAAACAAAACGGCATTGACCAGGAAAAATGTCTCAGGTGTAGCGCGACGAACGCGCCGTATGTATCGAGCTCGCAAGAAGCGGCTGGAGGCATTGGACCGGTTCCTATCCAGCCATGACTACCCCTTGGAAGACTTAGCCA
Source organism: Corynebacterium falsenii (assembly GCA_001054945.1). Lineage (GTDB taxonomy): Bacteria > Actinomycetota > Actinomycetes > Mycobacteriales > Mycobacteriaceae > Corynebacterium > Corynebacterium falsenii_A. Next base: position 175,878 of record JVKJ01000004.1, read on the forward strand.
ACACTGAAGATATGGAATGTTGGCAAGCTCGCGCCTCATTGACCTCAGCAAAGCTCACGGACGAGACCGAATTTAAGCGCGCTTTTTCACTGGCACTGCGTCACATCGCACGCCACCGTGGTTGGCGAAACCCTTACTCCACGACTCGGTCGATGCACTCTCAACAACTTGAGCCTTCCCCATCACTTCTAAAGATCCGCGAAGAGTTCGCGCTCCTTTGCTCGACTCCCCTAAAGGCGGACGCAACGTTGGCTGAAATGGTCTGCCAGCTTCCGGATGCCCGTGTGAAACTACGGGGAGAAGGAGGGCTTTTCTCCGAGCGGCTTCATCAGAAGGACTTAGCACTTGAGCTTCACAAGGTAGCCAGAGGCCAAGGCTTGGAACCTGCTTTCATCTGTAAAGCAATCGATAAAGTATTCGATGCGAAGTCGCCCAAGGGATCAGCATCGGATCGAGTTGGAAAAGATGATCTTGACCGCAGCCAGCCCCGAGCATGGCGCGCTGCTCGAGAGTTCCAGGAATACCGGATTATAGCTCTGCTTGCAAATGTGCGCGTTCGAGAAAAGGAAGATGGTTCTAAAGGCATCCTTCGACCACTAACGCTGGCTGAACGCCAAAAAGTCTTCGAATTCCTCAACACCTTCACTGAAAAAATCCCACCCACCTGGGGAGAAGTAGCAAGCCTCTTAAACATTGACCGAGGAGACTTAAAAGGAACTGCGACCAGCACCGATGATGGTGAACGAGTCTCCAGCGCCCCGCCGGTAAATGACACCGAACGCACAATGGCGAACTCAAAGATCAAGGAGATCCGCAACTACTGGAAAGATGCTAATCAAGCATCTAAAGATGCGCTGATCCGCGAATTCTCCAATGTGGAACTCCCCGAGGATGATTCTCCTGAGGCAATTGCCGCATCTACGCTCCTCCGAAACCTTCCTGAGGGGTCGCTTGAGAACCTGGAATCCATTCGACTGTCCGATGGCCGATCTGCGTACTCTCTCAAGACCTTGCGCAAGCTAACGGATTACATGCTCAATAATGAAGCAGACCTTACCGATGCGCGCATGGCAATTTTCAACGTCGACAAAGACTGGAAGCCAGCTGCAGCACCAATCGGAGAACCGACTGGGAATCCTGCGGTCGACCGAGTGCTAAAACAGGTCAATCGGTGGCTGAACATGGCAGAGAGCCGTTGGGGTCTACCAGAATCTATCAATATCGAAACACTTCGAGATGGATTCAAGAGCGAGCGCTTGGCTCGAGAAATTGAACGCGATCAAAATCAGCGAGCAAAGAAGAACCTCACCGTTGTGGACGCAATGAGGACCAAACTGAACATCGAGGGGCGCCCACGTCGGTCAGAAGCCTTACGCTTCCAGTCCATCCAAAGGCAAAATGGTCAATGTGCCTATTGTGGCAGTCCAATTGATTTCAAGACTGCGGAACTGGACCACATTGTCCCTCGAGCTGGGGTGGGTTCCACAAACGCGCGATACAACCTGCTAGCAACGTGTGGTCGATGCAATCGCGCAAAAGGCAAATTGCCGTTTGCGGTCTGGGCGAAAAAGACAGAGATTCTGAATGTTTCCCTTGAAGGCGCTCTTCAACGGGTGCAGCAGTGGACCACAGATCCGGGCCTCAACGCGTCCAATATGAAACGATTCCAACAAGAGGTTATCTTCCGGCTCAAACGAGTCTCCGAGGATGAGGAAATCGATGCTCGCAGCAAAGAAGCTGTGTCCTGGATGGCAGTTGAACTTCAGCACCGCTTGCTTGGTTACTACGGCAGGTCCAAAGAGCGCGGCTCCTCACCGGTGAAGATCCACGTCTTCCGTGGAGAAGTAACCGCGAGCGCCCGTCGCGCAGCAGGAATCGAGAAGTCATTCCGCATGATCGGCGGTAAAGCAGGAAAGAACCGGTTGGACCGGCGACATCACGCTATCGATGCTGCGGTCATCGCGATGATGCAGGGGACGGTCGCTCAAGTGTTGACCGAGCGAAACTCACTTCGATCCCAACAACACTATTCTGGAAAACCGGACGCAGAATTCGGAGCTTGGAGTGAGTACACCGGTCGAAGGGTTCAAGACCAAGTCGTCTACCGCTCTTGGGTTCAAAAAATGAAAGCCCTCGTCCCACTGCTGCAACAGGCAATAGATTCAGACCATATACCCGTCGTGGAGAACATCCGCTTGAAGTTGGGAAATGGATTAGCTCACGAGGAAACGGTGCATCCGTTGACACGAGTCAAACTAGGTGACCCGATTGCCCCTGACGCGGTGGATCGCGCCTCGACCCCTGCACTGTGGACAGCGCTAACACGCGAGCCTGACTTCGATTGGAAAGAAGGACTTCAAGAAAATCCCAATCGGAAGATTCAGGTGAATGGCACTCAATACACCGCAACCGATGAAATTGAGCTTTTTGGCGTAAAGGCTGGCGCTATAAAGGTGAGAAACGGCTACTCAGAGTTGGGCAGTGCTTTCCACCACGCACGACTCTACAAAATCCGAGGTAGTAAAAAGGTTTCTTACGCCATGATGAGGGTCTATACGGTGGATCTACTACGGTACCGCCACCAGGACCTGTTTACCTGTGAACTCGACCCAAACACAATGTCTGCACGCCAGGCGGAACCAAAGCTACGGGCCGCCTTCCGCGCGGGAACAGCAGAATATGTTACGTGGTTTGTCGTTGGCGATGAGCTGAAGCTGAACACGCCCAACATCGCCACGGGACAGGTCTCGACGTTCCTTGAGGAATTCGGCGAGGTGACACATTGGAGGATTCGAGGTCTCTATAGCAACTCCAAATTGCGTCTAAAGCCTTCGCAGCTTGCAAGTGAAGGCATAAGTGAAACAACCAGTGCGGATTCGAGGAAAGTCATCGACTCCCCAGGCTGGCTTCCAGCCGTCAATAAGGTTTTTGGTGAAGGGAACCCTATCCTTATCCGCCGAGACGCCCACGGTAGACCCCGGCTAGAGAGCGAATCCGGACTGCCCATCTCAATAGTGATTGGCTGATCATGAGCTGGCGAGTCATTGATTTGACGACTTTCGAAGGAAAGTTGATCTATCAGCGCGGCCATCTAAAAGTGACACGGCATGATTCGACAGAATCAGCCCTGGTTAACCTCAAACAAGTTGGGGTAATCCTTTGTGGTTCGCATGTCAGCCTGAGCGGTGGTTTGCTCCTCAAACTCAGTGAATTGGGGATCTCTTTGCTTGTCACTGATTGGAAGGGAGTGCCTGTGGGCGCCCTGCAAAGTTGGTCAAATCACACACGCGTGGGAGCTCGCCAGATCGCCCAGTCGCAGCTTTCTCTTCCTCGGGCAAAAAGCGCCTGGGCGAGCATCGTTAAGGCTAAAGTAATGGGCCAGGCACAAGTTCAAAAGGCGATCGGTAACCCAGCAGCAGCACAGAAGCTTCTTACTCTTGCTCGCTCTGTGCGTTCAGGGGACCCGGCTAATATCGAGGGCCATGCTGCCCGAGTACATTGGCAAAACTTTGTTCGGGACATTCCCTTCACTCGCAACTTTCAGTCATCTGATCCATTGAACTCGTGCCTCAATTACGGCTATACGATTTTGCGTGGTTATTGCATTCGTTCAATTCTTCAGTCAGGATTGTGGCCGGCATTGGGAGTTTTCCACCATGGTCGCTCGAACGCATTCAATTTGGCCGATGACTTAATTGAGCCCTTTCGCCCAGTCGTTGATCATATAGTCTCACAGTTCCCAACCGAAGCCACACTAACCGACCCGAGCACCAAACGAGCTTTAGCTGGAGTTGCTGAAACAATCTTCTTGTCAGATGGGTCAGTTGTCTCGACTGCTATGACCGAAATGGCGAGATGTTTCGGCAAATACGTTGAGGGCGACCTTCAGAGATTTACCGCACCAATTTGGAGCGGGCCCCGTGCCATCGAAGGCCCATAAGGACGGCGGCATGTGGTGCCTCGTGATGTTCGATCTCCCCGTTCAGTCGAAGGAGCAACGTCGTGAGGCAACCGCCTTTCGGAATTCGCTCCTCGATGATGGCTTCAGCATGGTTCAGTTCAGTGTGTACGTCCAATACCTCCCTTTGGGGGTAAATCTGTCTCGCATTGCCAACACTTTGAAGTCAAGACTTCCCGACAACGGCGAAGTGCGAGTTCTCCCCGTGACCGATAAGCAATGGTCTGAGGCCTTCAGATTTTCCAACGGCAGCCAGCAAGCAGACAGCGAAACGCCCCAGCAACTTCAAATTTTCTAGCCTAAGGAACTGAAAAACGCCTTCTCAGAGGCCCTTTTCGGGGCTTGAGAAAGCGTATCAGGGATTATGAGAACAGATCCCCAGCAGTCTTTGAAGAAAGACCCGTCCCTAAGAAAGCGTATCAGGGATTATGAGAACAGATCCCCAGCTGCAGGCTGCTGTGGAGGAGAAGCAGCGAAAGCGTATCAGGGATTATGAGAACAGATCCCCAGCAGGCCCTCGAATCCTATGTCGATGACAAAAAGCGTATCAGGGATTATGAGAACAGATCCCCAGCCGGTTTATCCGCTCGGCACAGTCCACCAAAAGCGTATCAGGGATTATGAGAACAGATCCCCAGCCCCTCGACTAGTAGGTCTGTGTTTGCCTAAAGCGTATCAGGGATTATGAGAACAGATCCCCAGCTCTCGTCGGTGGTCTGATCGTCGTCCGGAAAGCGTATCAGGGATTATGAGAACAGATCCCCAGCGACTTACCTCGCGAGCTTTGACGACTCCAAAGCGTATCAGGGATTATGAGAACAGATCCCCAGCTTCGTGAGGCGCACGGGTGTGTCGTAGTAAAGCGTATCAGGGATTATGAGAACAGATCCCCAGCTAGTTCGTTGAGCAGTTCGGGTACGTCGAAAGCGTATCAGGGATTATGAGAACAGATCCCCAGCTACCGGCTGCGTGAAGCAGGAGTATCCCAAAGCGTATCAGGGATTATGAGAACAGATCCCCAGCCCTCGGTGGTGATGTGCCCAGTAGTCACAAAGCGTATCAGGGATTATGAGAACAGATCCCCAGCATGGAGTCTCCATCACGTGGGGACGATCAAAGCGTATCAGGGATTATGAGAACAGATCCCCAGCTCGACGTCCAGTGGATGCACGATCGCACAAAGCGTATCAGGGATTATGAGAACAGATCCCCAGCCTCAGGTTCCCGATACGACATACGACCCAAAGCGTATCAGGGATTATGAGAACAGATCCCCAGCCGTGGGGCTGTTTCTGGAGCGTTCCTGGAAAGCGTATCAGGGATTATGAGAACAGATCCCCAGCGTGAGGTCAGTGTTGGTCAGAGGGTGGAAAAGCGTATCAGGGATTATGAGAACAGATCCCCAGCACGCGGCCCGCCGCGTGGTCCAGGCCGCAAAGCGTATCAGGGATTATGAGAACAGATCCCCAGCACTTACGGTGCATGATGGAATCGTTGCGAAAGCGTATCAGGGATTATGAGAACAGATCCCCAGCCGGTCTCTCGTCAACTTGGGCACGCTGAAAAGCGTATCAGGGATTATGAGAACAGATCCCCAGCTTTCTTTGCTTAGATAATTGAAAAGCATAAAGCGTATCAGGGATTATGAGAACAGATCCCCAGCGTGAGGTCAGTGTTGGTCAGAGGGTGGAAAAGCGTATCAGGGATTATGAGAACAGATCCCCAGCCTGGTTTGGGTTGGATGATGGGGCGCCGAAAGCGTATCAGGGATTATGAGAACAGATCCCCAGCATACGGCGGCTACTCGTTTTGGTGATGGAAAGCGTATCAGGGATTATGAGAACAGATCCCCAGCCTGGTCCTACGGTGTTGACCCCGGGCACAAAGCGTATCAGGGATTATGAGAACAGATCCCCAGCACCACCGTGTTGAAAATCAGGGAGTTGGAAAGCGTATCAGGGATTATGAGAACAGATCCCCAGCCAGGCACAAATGTGAAGGCGGTGCAGCGAAAGCGTATCAGGGATTATGAGAACAGATCCCCAGCCCAACAAAGCTAAAGCGTACTTCCGAACAAAGCGTATCAGGGATTATGAGAACAGATCCCCAGCGCACTACCCACATGCGCAGTGTTCCATCAAAGCGTATCAGGGATTATGAGAACAGATCCCCAGCGCACCTCTAATCGCCTGTCACCGCTTTCAAAGCGTATCAGGGATTATGAGAACAGATCCCCAGCTGCGGTTTCAGCTTTCGCGCTCTCCCGAAAAGCGTATCAGGGATTATGAGAACAGATCCGCTATGAACGATTGCTTTCACCAAGCAATGAGCATAGGTGCAACCCATTTGATTCAACTGCAGCAAATGCACCGGAAGACACGACCGCACCCCTCACTTACGCTAAACCTATGAACGAAGATCCCTCAGCCCCACCGAAGCGGATCATTCTGATGTTCTGCGCCATGCTCGCTGGCGCTGCGCTTTACGCACTCATCTTCGCGCCCGCCATGTCCGACAAGGGCTTCGTCCCGGAGCTGAAGGAGCGCTTCATCCACTCCTTCCTTCCATGGGTAGTTGTGGCCTCAGTCCTCTGCGGCATTACCCTTGCTGCCGCCCGATTTCAGCGAAAGTCCAAGAGCCAACAAGAAAAGAACCAACAAGGGTAGGTAGGGCGAAGAAATCCCGCCCATCTGCGCAAACCAGACCGCGATTAGTCCCTGCGCTTTTCCAGGTCGGTCACCACCTCACCATCGACTTCCTCGATGTGTTCCACCGGCTCGATCGGCTCCGGTGCCGCATGCCGAGCATCCGGCGCACGGTGCCGCCCACTCCCCCGGCGAGAACTCCGCCGATTCACCGCCGGCGCCGTCAAGCCCGTATCGCCCAGTTCCGGCTCATCATCGTCGAAGATCGTCGTCTCGCCGTCCAGGTCCGTCCGAATCACCTTCGGCCGCCCGTTCCAGTGCCCGCTCGTGTGCTGCGGATCAGTGCCCACGGCCGGGATCCGCTCGCTGTCCTCCCCAACGAGCTCATCGCCAACCCGAGAGCGCTCGAATCCACCCAGGTCGCCCTCGATGCGCCCGCTCGCCCGCGAGGGGAATTCCACGGGTTCCGCCGGGCGTTCCACATCCGGGCGCGCCGGTGGTTCCTCTTCTTCATTTTCGGACGCCACCGCCTCTTCATCCTGCCCTCCATCGCGAACGGGCTGAATGTAGGCTGGCCGCTCCGACCCGGGGCGATCGTCTTCGTGCCCGAAGTTCGGTTCCTGGATGAGGGATGCGAGTCCACTCAGCGCCCCCGTCCCGGCGAAATCATCGCCAGGGCGATTGTCCTTTTCGCTGTTGGAACCCTCATTGTCCGAGCCCCGACGGTCATCGTCCTCGCCGGCCATGGTGGCGGCAAGCGCCTGCTGCATTTCCTCGCCGATCTGGGTGGTCTGCACCGACTGGCAGTCCAAGAATAGTGGCCGAGTCTGATCGGCCGAATCCATGATGAGGCTGTCCATGGTGAAGGACGGCGGCAGGACCATCGCAGCGTCGGCGAGGCTCACCACGTGGGGCAGCACGCTGTCCCACACCGAATGCTCCAGCTTGCGGTTGACACGCAGCACCACCCAGTCGTCGAACCACAGCACGTCTGGCGCGACCTGGGACAGCGCCACCAGCGCGTATTCCACACGTGAATCCAGCATGCGGTCCAGAGCGCGCACATCCGTCGTGTACGCGAAGTACGGGCGCTGGTCCAGCGGCTCGGAGCGCCGCATCCCCTGGGGCACGCCCTCGCGCTGGGAATAGTGCACGCTCACCGGGCTGGAATCGTCACGGCGAAGAGCAATGCAGGTGCCCTCACCCACGTCGGCGATGTGAAAGGGGTGTCCGCTGTGAAAGGCGCTCACCATATCGCGGGCGGGCAATCGCCGTCGACGTTCAGCGTCACCGGACCCGCTGGCGGAGTTCTCGGACTCCCGGCGATCGGTGGCGTCTCCCCCTTTTCCCTTCGCCCAACGACCGAAAAGATCCAGGTCCCGGCCACGTGGTCCGCTCAGGGCGGCGAGGAATGACTGTGGCCAGTCGGCGGTGAGGTCCCGGTCCTCGCGGGTGAACTCGCCTTCGTGCTTAGTGGCCCATGCCTTGCGGCGGCGCCGCTCCCCCATCAACGCGGACTCGATGTTGGACGAGTCGTTTGTGTGCGCAGCCGGAGTCACCGCTGCCGCATCCGCTGCAGGGGTGCCAACGTCGCGAGCTGGGGTATCGTGCTCGTCCGGCTCCGGTGTGCTCTCCCTTGTCTCAGATGTGGCGGGAGGAATCTCCGGCTGTACCGGCTCTTCCGGGGTGGGCAACGGGTGCCACTCGGACTCCCCGTCCATGCCCTCATCTGCGGTGGGAACCGCGTTCGATTCCACGGTGGAATCTGCGTGGGTCTCGTCAGGTGTGCGGACCTGGGCAGCCTGACGGCCCGCGCTCGTGCTGGGGCGCGAAGGCGCGCTAGAGGATGGCTTTTCGCTCTGGCGCCACAGCCAAAAGGCCAAGCCCAGCAGCAGAAGTCCAATTATTAGTGGAACCACAGAACAGTCACCTTGCCCCGCCATTGCCGGCGGGGGATTTTACTCGTTGGCGGCAGCGTAATCGTCGGAGTCCATCAGTTCGCCGGCCTCCGTGACCTTGACTTCGTACAGCCAGCCCTCGCCATAGGGATCTTCGTTCAGCAGGCCCGCGTTGTCCTCCAGCTCCTCGTTGATGGCGACGATTTCGCCGGTCACGGGTGCGTAGATATCAGAGACGGACTTGGTGGACTCCACCTCTCCGAAAGCCTCACCGGCCTCGACCTCGGTGCCCACCTCGGGGAGCTCCACGAAAACGATGTCGCCCAGAGCTTCGGCGGCCACGTGGGTGATTCCCACGCGGACGGTCTGGCCCTCGCTGGGAGAGGTGGTGTTAATCCACTCGTGCTCCTCGGAGTACAGGTAATCGGTTGGCAGTGCGGTCATCGTCTATTCCTCCATAAGACTGTCGATCAACAGCAGACTTTACCCTAGTTCAGGGCATCTTCATCTGAAATGTGGCCAGCAGAACCGTCCCCCACGGAGACGTTGTAATCCCACCGGCCACGGTGAATTTTTTTGAGTTGTTTAGCGCGCTCAGCGGCGGTTGGAGACTACTGCTCGCGCTTATAGAACGGCAGCGCCACGACACGGTAGGGGAAGCGCTTGCCGCGGATGTCGACCTCCACGGTGGCACCCTCTGCTGCAGCGCCGGAATCCACCGCCGTCTTAGTTGCGTACGCCATCGCCACGGGGTGGCCCAGCGTGGGCGACAGCGCGCCCGACGTCACGGAGCCGATCGCGGCATCGGAGGCTGCCTCGTCGCCGCTACCGGCGAACACCTCGTAACCACCGCGAGCGGCACGGCGCCCCTCGCCCACCAAGCCGATCAGCGTCTGCTTGGTGCCTTCCTCCTTGGCTGCCACGATGGCCTCCCGGCCCACGAACTCCTCCTTGGACTTCGTGGCTGCCAGCACGCCGAGGCCGGCATCCACGGGAGTCAGCTGTTCCGACAGCTCGTTGCCGTACAGGGGCATGCCAGCCTCCAGGCGCAGAGTGTCGCGGCAGGCCAGGCCACAGGGCAGGCCCTCCAGCTCGCGGGCTTTGGCCAGGGCCGCGTTCCACACTGCCTCTGCGCCATCGTTGGGCACGATGATTTCGAATCCGTCCTCGCCGGTGTAACCGGTCCGGGCGATGAGTGCCCGGTGCCCGGCCACCACGCCCTGGAACGCGGCGTAGTAGCCCACCCCGTCGATAGCGGCATCCACCGTCTCGCCAGCGCCGGAGGCTTCGGGAGCAGCGGTGACATCCTCGACAATGGTGCGCATGACCTCGGCGGCGCGCGGCCCTTGCACGGCCACCATGGATGTGCTTTCCGATTCATTGTTGACAGTGGCGTCAAATCCCTTGGATCGGCGCTGCAACTCCTCTGCTACCCGGGGCGCATTGCCCGCGTTGGGAACCACGAGGAACTCTTCCTCGCCCAGGCGATAAGTAATCAGGTCGTCGATGATCCCACCCTGCTCGGTGCAGATCATGGAGTACTTCGCCTTGCCCACCTTGAGGATGGACAAGCGGGAAATGAGAGCGTGATCCAGGAATTCGGCCGCCTGCGGGCCGGTCACGCGAACCTCACCCATGTGGGAAAGGTCGAACACGCCCACCGCGCGGCGCACCGCGTGGTGCTCATCCAGCTCGGACGTGTACTTCAGCGGCATATCCCAGCCGCCGAAGTCGGTGAAGCGGGCACCCAGGTCCTCGTGCGCGGCGTGCAATGCCGTGTGCTTGGGGGTGGCGCTATGTGGGGAATCAGTCATGTGAATCAAATCCTCCGGGAAGTGTTGTTCGGTGTTCCGTGGGGCCCGCTCAGTCGATCGCGAAGTCTTCGATCGGCGGGCAGGTGCACACGAGGTTGCGGTCGCCGTAGGCATTATCGATGCGGCGCACCGGCGGGAAGTACTTCGTCAGGCGTAGGCGACCCACCGGGAACGCCGCCTGTTCACGGGTGAAGTGGCCTCCGCTGACGGCTTCCTCAAAGTCCCCGCGGACAACGGAGTAGCTGGTGTACGGAGCGTGGCGCAGCACGGAATCTTCGGCGCTGACCTTGCCGTCGATGACCTCCACGATTTCCTGGTGGATGGTGATCATGGCCTCGACGAAACGGTCCAGCTCCCCCTTGTCTTCAGACTCGGTGGGCTCCACCATCAGCGTTCCGGGAACGGGGAAGGCCAGGGTGGGCGCGTGGAAGCCGAAGTCCATCAATCGCTTGGTCACGTCCTCGGCGGTGATGCCAGACTGCTTGGTCAGCTCCCGCAGGTCCAGGATGCATTCGTGAGCGACCAGGCCGTTCTCGCCGGTGTACAGCGTGGGAAAGTATTCGCGCAGCTGGTGGGAGATGTAGTTGGCATTCACCATGGCCATGCGGGAAGCCTCGGTGAGCCCGTCGTCGCCCATCATGGCGATGTAAGCCCAGGTGATCGGCAGCACGCCGGCAGAACCGTACTTCGCCGCGGAGACCGGCTGGCCGCCGGCCTCGGAGAGCGCGCCGGAATCCTCCACGTTGAGAGTGGCATCGGAGGGCAGGAATGGGATCAGGTGCTCGCCCACGCAGATGGGGCCCACGCCCGGGCCGCCACCGCCGTGCGGGATGGTGAAGGTCTTGTGCAGGTTGAGGTGGGAGACATCGCCGCCGAACTCACCCGGCTGTGCCAGGCCGACCAGCGCGTTCAAGTTGGCACCGTCGATGTACACCTGACCGCCAGCCGCGTGAACCTTCTCGCATACCGTCCGCACATGCTCCTCGAACACGCCGTGGGTGGAGGGGTAGGTGATCATGATGCCCGCGACCTCGGAACCGTGCTTCTCCAGCTTTGCATCCAGGTCATCCAGCAGGATCGAGCCGTCCTCAGCGGCCTTCACGGCCACGACCTTCAGCCCGGCCAACGCCGCGGATGCGGCGTTGGTCCCGTGCGCGGAGGTAGGAATCAAGACCTTGTCGCGCTGTTCCTCACCGCGGGACTGGTGGTAGCGGTGGATCGCCAGCAGCCCAGCGAATTCGCCCTGGGAGCCCGCATTGGGCTGCACAGAGACCTTCGCGTAGCCCGTGATCTTGGCCAGCCGCTCCTCCAGGTCCGCAATGAGCTCCAGCCATCCGCGCGCCTGGTCCTCCGGTACGTGCGGGTGGATGCCCGCGAATCCTGGCCAGGTGATTGGTTCCATGGAGATCGCGCTGTTCAGCTTCATCGTGCAGGACCCGAGCGGAATCATCGTCCGGTCCAGAGCCAGGTCACGATCAGCCAGCATGCGCAGGTAGCGCATCATCTGGGTCTCGGAGGTGATCGAGGTGAAGATCGGGTGGGTCAGGATCGCGTCGTCACGCAGGATGCCCAGGTCCCCCAGTGGGCCGTCTTCCGCACCGAAGTCTTCGGTGTTCACCCGCGCAGAAGACTCGCCCTCATGGGTAGAGACGCCAACGAGTGCACCGATCAGCTCCTCAATGTCGGCATCCGTGGTGGACTCACCGACAGAGATGCCTACGAAGTCCTCGCTGACCTTGCGGATGTTGAAGCCTGCCTGAAGAGCGGCCTGAACAGCGGCGTCCGCCCCTCCCTGCGAGGACACATCGACGGTGACCGTGTCGAAGAACGTGTCGTGCGCGAGCGTGAGGCCCTCCTTGGCCAGTGCCACCGCCAACGCGACCGCACGGCCGTGGACGGCGGTGGCGATCTCGCGGAGGCCCTGCGGTCCGTGCCACACGGCGTAGAACCCGGCCATCACTGCCAAGAGAGCCTGTGCGGTGCAGATGTTACTGGTGGCCTTGTCGCGGCGAATGTGCTGTTCGCGGGTCTGCAGAGCGAGCCGATAGGCGGGCATCCCGTCCTCGTCCTTGGATACGCCCACGATGCGACCCGGCATCTTGCGCTCCAAGGATTCGCGGCAGGACATGAACGCCGCGTGCGGGCCGCCGAAGAACAGTGGCACGCCGAAGCGCTGCGCGGAGCCAACGGCGATGTCCGCGCCCTGCGAGCCCGGGGACGCCACCAAGACCTGAGCCAGCAGGTCGCAATCCACGGTGACCAGGCCGCCAACGGCCTTCACCCGGTCGATGTCTTCCTTCAGGTCTCGCACGCGACCGGTGGTGCCGGGGTTGGAGAAGACCACGCCGACGAGGCCCTCGCGGTCCAGCGCCTCTGCATCCTCGCCCGCCAGATCCAGGACCTCGACCGGGATGCCCGCAGCCTCTGCACGCGCCAAGGTGACGGTGATGGATTGCTGGTGCAGCGCCGAATCCAGCAGCACCGCGCCGCCCTTCTTCGCGGCCTTAGTGTTCACGCGGGCCATCATCTGCACGGCCTCTGCAACGGCAGTGGCCTCATCCAGCAGGGAGGCACCTGCCACAGGCAAGCCGGTCAGATCTTGCACGGCCGTCTGGAAGTTCAGCAGGGCCTCGAGGCGCCCCTGGGAGATTTCCGGCTGGTAGGGGGTGTAGGCGGTGTACCAGCCCGGGTTTTCCACCACGTTGCGGCGGATGACTGCCGGCGTGATCGTGTCGTAGTAGCCGTTGCCGATCAGCTGCTTCATCTGCACGTTCTTGTCAGCGAACTCGCGCAGGGCGGCAAGCGTCTCCACCTCATCCAGCGCACCCGGCAGCCCGATGGGCCCTTGTTGTGCGATGGACCCGGGTAGTGCGGCGGTAGCTAGCGCGGCGGAGGATTCGTACCCCAGCGTGGACAGGATCTCCTTCGTGTCCTCGGGGTTGGGGCCAATGTGTCGATAGACAAATGCTTCGTGGGGAGTAGCCATAGGGAACCTTCACGTCGTTATTCGCTGGCGTAGGCGCAGCGACATGGGTCGGGCGATTGAGGCCTCCCCGCTCTGTCGCTGGTGCCTGAGAGCTTCAGCATGACCACGCTGCCTTTCTCCTTCGGCGCCCACGCGCGTACGAGGGCGCGCGGATCTTTCCAGAGTTGCCTTACCACCGCGGTTCGGGTGCCTGAGAGTGTCCCGGGGAGGAATTGCTCCGTCGGCGGTCGGCAATGCATGCGCGACCTCTCCCACGATGGTTACGAACGGCTATGAAATTTTCCCCCTCAGCATAGCCAACATGACTTTCATCACTTCAATAGTCCACAAATACGGCACAATCGGGTGCATGCCACTACTCTCCTTCCGCTCACCGCTTCTCCCTTCCCCCTGGTCAGGGCCACAGTCCAACCCTCAGGAGCCACCGTTGGTGGTCGTCACGGGGGCATCCTCCGGGATCGGTCGCGCGGTGGCTGCGGATTTTGTTCAGGACGCCACCGTTACCGTGATCGGCACCTCGCGAGATCCTGAGCGCCTTTCGGACCCTCTTCCTGGCGTGGAGTATCTTCCCCTGGACCTGGGGAATTCGCGGTCGATTGCTGCCTTCGCAGAGGCGCTGCAGCAACGCGGCCGGCCCGCGGTGCTGGTGAACAACGCCGGTGAGAGCCAGTCGGGCCCATTCGAAGACCTGCCCCGCGAAGCGCTCGAGCGGCTGTTTCAGGTGAATGTGCTGGGGCACGTGGAATTGACGCAGCGCCTGCTGCCCTCCATGAGGAAAGCCGGCCGTGGACGGGTGGTCATGGTCGGTTCGATGCTGGGCAGCTTTCCACTGGCGTTCCGCTCCAGCTACGTGGCCTCCAAGGCAGCGATCAAGGGTTTCGCGTTCTCCTTGCGCAGAGAGGTTCGGCCGCATGGCGTTGGCGTCTCCGTCGTGGAACCCGGGTCCATCAACACGGGGCTGTCACAGCGACGGACGAAATACGTCCATGAGCAGGGACCCTACTATGACGAATTCGCGACGATGCTGCGCCACCTGGACCACAACGAGTCGACGGGTATTTCAGCGGAGACGGTGGCCGCGGAGGTCCGCAAGGCCGTGGACTCGCCGCGGCCCAAGCCCTTCTATGCAGTCGGGTCTCGCGCTGAGGTGGTCTTTCCCCTCGCGCGCGTGTTGCCTGTGGAGACGATGCACGCGATCTTGAATCGCGCCCATGGCCTGCATTAATTCTGTGGTTATCGGCGGAGATCGTGGCGATCAGCGCGGTCGTTTCGGTCGAGACGGTCGTGCCGATCAATACGGTCGTTTCTGTCGTGCCGACGATCACTGCGCATCTGCATGCGCTGAAGGTAGGCGTGTTCGCGCTGGCGAAAGCCCCAGTCACGCCAGGGGGTGGCGAAGAACGCCAGCACCGCGGAGCCGATGATGCCCATGAACAGCAGCGCGCCGGCGAGTATGGCGATGAACGGGCCTCCGGCAAACATGTAGGCAGCGCCCATGCTCGCGGAGCCGACCAGCCCCATGCTGCTCATGACCATGAAGAGAACATTGACGGGATGCAGACGGTGGCCGTAGCTGCCGCGATATGTCAGCAGCATCGGCCAGATCTGTAGCGCGAGCAGAATCAGGTAGTACGGCGCGGCACCAAAGTGGAACACCGTACGTTCCAACACTTGAGGCAGCGCAATCAGCGCAAGCAGCATCCAAATCACACTGCAGGCGCAAATTATTCTTCGGGACAACCCATCTACTCCACACGAAACATGTCTTGGCCGCTCTCGCACGGCTCTCCGGGAATGACAGCATAGTGCACTCGAGAGTCGTCGTGGCCCATTACGGTCATCACAACGATCGGGTCGAAACCCATGCGCCCCAATTCCTTGGGGGCGTAAATCACCACGGGCGTGCCCGCCCGGACACGGCTGTGTTTCTCCACGACCGTGCTGAAACCCTGGCCATCCAGCTGCCCCGTGTCGATGCCGATGTGGATGAGGATGTCCATTGCGCTGCGCGAGTTGTCTTGATCGTCGTCGCTGACCGCGCTGACCACGAACAGATTGGGGTGTAGGCGGGTCACCACTCCATCAATAGGCGACTGCACTTCCACGATCTCTACGTCTGGATCGGGGACGACGGCCAGCCCCGGTCCCATCGCCCCCACGGCAAAGACGGGATGTGGCACCGAAGACAAGCTAGCCACCGTGCCAGAGATAGGCGATACCACTGGGTGGGGAGAACCGGGACCCCTAGTTGAGGTCAGTGGAGAATCGCCTGGCATAGGCCTATATGCTACTCACGCTCGATTTTCCGGGTAAAGCTAGCTGCCCACTGAGACCACCCCCCGACGAAATTGCTGGCTCCCGGAAGGCCCGCGTGCTCCAGGGCAGCGATAAACAATGAGGAGTGTAGGCCGGAGCCGGAGTACACCACGACATCCTCGCCACGTTCGATTCCCAGCTCGGCGAGGGTGCTGCGCAAATCGGCTGGTGCGGGCATGGTGCCCTGATCGGTCAGCAAGGAGGTCACCGGGAGATTTCGCGCACCCGGGATGTGCCCAGCCTGGTGATCATATGGTTCCTTGCGACCGGAAAAACGATCGGGCTCGCGGGCATCGATCAAGATTTTCGACTGCCCACCACCAGCATTCTCCTCTGAGGAGTTCGAGGTGCTGAGCTGGTCGACGTCCTCAATCGAAGCTTGGGGCATGGACCCGGCGAGCACGGTGCAATTCCCCCTCCCTCGAAGGGCTCCAACACCCCCAGCGACGTCCCCGCCAGCCTTTTCCCACTGCGGGGTGCCACCGTTGAGGATATAAACGTGGTCCAGCCCAGCCCAGCGTAAGACCCACCACGCACGGGCGGCGTAGAGGTTGGTACCGGCATCGTAGATATAAACGGGGCGGTCCTCGGTAACACCCCAATCGTCCAGCGCTCTTTGGAGATCTTTCACGTCAGGGAGGGGGTTGCGCCCCTTCTCGCGCGAAGGCTCACTGGCCAGATGGGTCAGGGGGTCGCAAAACATGGCACCCGGAATATGCTGCGCTACATAAGCATTCCAAGCACTATTTTCGGTCTTTGCCCAGTGGGAATCGATGATGGTCATTGGCTTGCCGGCTCGGTGAGCGGCGAAAAGTTCTTCTCCGGAAATAAAAGGGCTGTTCAGCTGGCTCATATGCCCAAGTTTAGAGACAGCCTTCGTGGCGCGCTGTGCGATGGGCCTGGGGTGGCCGCGGGGGTGGACTGGGGCGGCCGCGGGAGTGGAGACGCCAAACGCCCCGCCCTCTCCATGAAGGAAAAGACGGGGCGCGGCGGGGAGCTAATTTGGGGAATTAGCTCTTGCGCTGGCGGATGATCAGCGAGCCCACCAGCACGGCAATCAGAGCCAAGATGACCAGACCGATGACATTCGCTCCGGTATTTGCCAGGCCGCCGTGCGAGCTATTCTGTCCAGCCTGGTTCCCGTTTTCGGGATTGTGGGCAGGACCTTGAGGGCCGTTATCGGCCGGAGGCACCGCACCACCATCGCGCGGAGGCGTGTTACCGCCATCCACGCCGCCCGGCTGACCAGGCTGGGTGGTGTCCGTCGGGACCGATGGATCGGTGGGATCGGACGGCTTCCCCGGCGTTGACGGGTCTGTCGGATTCGCCGGCTTACTCGGGTCCGACGGCTTGCCTGGCTGCGTTGGATCCGTGGGATCGGTTGGCTTACCTGGCTCCGTCGGGTTGGTCGGATCCGTTGGGTCCGTCGGCTTACCCGGCTCCGTCGGGTTGGTCGGATCGGTTGGATCCGTCGGCTTACCCGGCTCCGTCGGGTTGGTCGGATCGGTTGGATCCGTCGGCTGAGTCGGGTCCGTGGGATCCGTTGGCTCGGTTGGCTTACCCGGCTCCGTGGGATCTGTCGGATCCGTTGGATCCGTCGGCTGAGTCGGGTCCGTCGGGTTGGTCGGCTCAGTCGGATCCGTTGGGTCCGTCGGGTTGGTCGGATCTGTCGGCTCAGTCGGGTCCGTCGGGTTGGTCGGATCCGTGGGATCGGTCGGGTCCGTCGGATCTGTCGGCTCAGTCGGGTTGGTCGGCTCAGTCGGGTCCGTCGGATCATCAGGCGTCGGGATCGTCACACACGCATCGTTATCGTGAACCAACTCGCCAGGCTCACCATCCAACGACACCGCATTCGCCACACCAGGCAACTCCGGATTCGCACCCGAACCCTCCTGACACACCGACACAGCCTCCCACTGCTGCTTCGTCACATCAGACTTCGCCCGATACGTCGCCTGCACAGCAAACGTCTTCGACTCACCAGCGCCCAACGGACCACCATCAGACACCACATACCGGCCCTGAGCATCCGGCGACACAGCCTGACCATCCACAGTCACCTTCACCAACTCAAAACCATCCGGCACCTCCGGCGTATCCAACACCTGGCCAAACTCACCATCAACCTGCGACCGGTTATTCACCGTCACCGAATAATCAGCAACAAAATCCCCCGACTGACCCACCGTCATCGCAGCATGATCAGCCTTCTTCACCACATCAAACTCAGCA